>NZ_JAHLQM010000001.1 GCF_018919165.1 Amphibacillus sp. MSJ-3
ACTATGACTTCTGCTGACTCCTGGTGGTTCAGTTACTTATCGCTAAGTAGGTTATGAAGGGTATTTCACGTATCCACCAGGCCTCCCTGGGTAAGAATGTAATCTTTCCTTCCATCTATCCGCTTCATTTACTCTGTATCATCTTTGGCAGAAAGGATTTTGTTTTGTTTAGCAAACTCATCCAATGATACCTAGCCTTATATGAAGTTCGTGTTCCTCGAACCGGAAGTTTGCCGCTCGCTTCCTTCAGATTCCGCGTCACCACGGACACCCTTGCGTTAGGCTAACCACTACTTCTGCCTTCATGGCTCGGGACTCTCACCCTAGAGATTACATCCATGCCAGGCACACTAAGAAAAAGGAATCCAGTATCAACTGAATTCCTTTTTCATTTTTAGCTGAGTTTTGCCCCAGCCTCTTTTATTAAACTTATCTATTCGTTCATTTTTTACCAGTTAAAAGTTCTCATCAATCAATGTATTTAACATTTCTTCAACTAAGTCCCATTCTTCATCTGTCTCAATAGCGAATAAGGCTAAATCATCTTCATTATCTCTTTCTTCATATCGAAAAGCAAAAACTTCTTGCTCTTCTTCTTCTGAATCTTCTACTGCAACAACAGCAATATAGGATTGGTTGTTTTCCTCAACATCAAATGTAAACAAGACCTCAAATAAATGTTCTTCACCATTCTCATCAGGAATAATAATTCGTTCTTCCTCAGATAGTGACATAATAAATACCTCCATTCTTATTGGGCATCTAAGTACCCTTGTAGTATCATAACTGCAGCCATTTTATCTATAACTTTCTTTCGCTTATTTCTACTGACATCTGCCTCTAGCAATACTCGTTCAGCTGCCATAGTAGACAATCGCTCATCCCACAGCGTTGTTTTAACTTTAAATTTATCAGCTAAGTAATCTGCATAGGCTTGAGAAATTTCTCCGCGTTCACCAATAGAACCATTCATATGCTTTGGGAGTCCAATAACAATTTCTGTAATATCATGTTCTTTAATGATCGACTCTATATCTTGATCAGCACTAGAAAACTGTTTATCAGTCCATTTAAGCGTTGTTAGGCCTTGTGCAGTCCAACCGAATGCATCACTTATTGCGACACCAATTGTCTTCGATCCGACATCTAACCCCATTTTCTTCATACTAATCCTCTTTGTTATGCTCAATATAAAAATGAACAAGTTCCTCTATTAATTCATCCCGGTCAAGGCGACGAATCTTATTTCTTGCATCTTTATATCGTGGAATGTAGGCTGGATCACCTGATAACAAATAACCGACAATTTGATTTATTGGATGATAACCTTTTTCCTGTAACGATTTATTAACCGTTAATAACACATCTTTAACATTTTCTTCAATAGGTTCTTCTGAAAAGTCAAATTTCATGGTTTTATCCATTGAATCCATGCATAACACCCCATCTTATGATTAAATTTAATCTCTTCTTAATAATAATTCGCTACCTATGTCTATTATACCTTTATTTTATTTCAAATAACAAGTTAGTTTATTGTATAAATAAACTTTTTGGCCTGGCTAAGTGCTTCCATAACTTTTTCTGGTTGCTTGCCACCGGCTTGTGCCATATCTGGGCGTCCACCGCCACCACCACCACAAACAGTAGCAGCTTCTTTAATTAGCTTTCCTGCATGGTAACCTTGTTTGACTAAATCAGCTGATATACCTGCTGCTAATTGTACTTTCCCATCATTAACAGCTGCTAACAAAATTATACCTGATTCAAGCTTTTGTTTGAGATCGTCTACCATTGTCCGCAATTGATTCATGTCCGTTACATTTACTTTTTCAATTAAAACTGAAATTCCATTAATCTGCTCAACTTTTTCTAGAATGGTTACAGCCTCGTTATTTGATAATTTCTTTAATAAAGACTCATTTTCCCGCTTTAATTGTCTCATGTCTAGAAATAAGCCCTCAACCTTTTCTATAAGCTGATCAGGATTGGCCTTTAACAATTTTGCCGTTGATTGTAGGACTTTCTCTTGCTCATTTGTATATAAATACGCACCTTTTCCAGTTACTGCCTCAATCCTCCGAATACCTGCACCAATACCGGATTCACTGACTAGCTTGAATAAACCAATCTCAGCTGTGTTATTGACGTGACAACCACCACAAAATTCAAGACTATAGTCATCGATTTGAACAACGCGAACAAGATCACCATATTTCTCACCAAATAGGGCTGTCGCTCCCATTTGTTTTGCTTCTTCGATTGGATAATTGCCTGTTTTAACAGGGATTGCACACCAAATTTTATCATTGATGATTTGCTCAATTTGGTTTAACTTTTCCTCATCAACAGCATTAAAATGAGAGAAATCAAAGCGTAGTCGGTCCTGTGTCACCAATGATCCTGCTTGATTAACATGATCTCCTAGGACATCTTTTAAGGCCTGATGCAATAGATGTGTTGCTGTATGATTCTTTTCAATGAGTTGACGTCTTTGTTGATCAATTTCAGCATTGATCAAATCACCGACTTTTAGTTGTCCTTTAATAATCTTAACACGATGTAAATGTTGACCTTGTGGTGCTTTTTGAACATCTATTACATTAGCTTCAGCTTGTTTATTACTTATTGTACCTTGGTCTGCAATTTGCCCACCGCTTTCTGCATAGAATGGGGTCTTAGCAAATATAAGGTAAACTTCTTTTCCTTCTGATGCTTCTTGGACAGATTTCTTGTCTTCAATGATAGCCTCAATCGTTGTTGATATTTGGCTAGTTTCATAACCGATAAACTCACTTGTAACCGAAAGCTCACGATAAACATCATCTTGTACTTGCATTGAATCTACTTTTTGTCTAGCCTTTCTTGCTCGATCTCTTTGAAGCTTCATTTCTTCTTCAAAGCCCTCTTCATCAATCGTAAAGCCAGCTTCGGCTACATACTCTTCTGTTAATTCTTTAGGAAAACCATAAGTATCATAAAGACGGAAGACCTCTTTACCTGGAAAAACATTCGACTGATTTGCTTGTTCCTGTTTAATAATTGTTTCAAGAATTAATAGACCATCATGTAATGTTTCATGAAAACGTTCTTCTTCTGTTCGCACCACATTAACGATAAAATCTTGTTTCTCTTTTATCTCTGGATAATATGATTCCATAATTTGAGCAACAACATCAACCAATTGATACATAAATGGTTTTTCAATGTCTAACTGTTTAGCAAAGCGAACAGCGCGTCGGATTAAACGACGTAGAACATAACCTCGCCCTTCATTTGAAGGTAATGCCCCATCTGAAACAGCGAAGGAAACCGTACGAATATGATCAGCAATAACTTTAAATGCAGTATCTACCTCTGGTGTTTCCCCATAATTAAATATCGTCATCTTTTCAATTTGTTTAATGATTGGCAAAAATAAATCCGTTTCAAAGTTTGTTTCAGTTTCTTGCAATACTGAGACAACACGTTCTAGGCCCATACCGGTATCAATATTTCGTTTAGGTAAGGGTGAATAACTTCCATCTGGATTATGGTTAAATTGTGAAAAGACTAAATTCCAAATTTCTAAATAGCGATCGTTTTCTCCACCTGGGTATAATTCAGGATCGGCTGGATTATTTCCATAGGCCTCACCTCGATCATAAAAAATTTCTGTATTGGGTCCACTTGGTCCCTCACCAATATCCCAAAAGTTTTCCTCTAAACGAATAATTCTTTCTTCAGGTAGTCGAATATCGTTCTTCCATATCTGAAATGCTTCATCATCTTCAGGATGAACGGTAACGGATAATTTTTCTTGATCAAGCCCTAACCACTGATCGTCGGTTAGAAACTCCCAAGCCCATTCAATTGCTTCCTTTTTAAAATAATCCCCTATTGAAAAATTACCAAGCATTTCAAAGAAAGTGTGGTGACGTGGTGTGTAGCCAACATTTTCAATATCATTTGTTCGAATAGACTTCTGTACATTAGCTAGTCTTGGGTTATCCGGAACAATTCGGCCATCAAAATATTTTTTCAATGTAGCTACCCCACTATTGATCCATAATAATGTCGGGTCATCAACCGGTATCAGTGATGCACTTGCTTCTATTTCATGCCCTTTCGTTTTGAAAAAGGTTAAAAAAAGCTGTCTTATTTCTGATGATGTTAACTGTTTCACCTTGCATTCCTCCTATTTATTTTCCATATTAAAAAGCTCTCGCTCCTGCAGTTTTGCAGGGGCGAGAGCTAGCTTCGCGGTACCACCCTGATTATAGCTAAGAATAGCTACCATCTTCATTCACAAATAACGGTGTGAACCGACAAGTGATTAGCTTGCACTTCTAACGAGCTTCTGTAACCCTTCATTTAGTCTATCTCTCAGCCTTGAATAAACCTCTCTTAAAATGGACTGTTACATACTAGTGTTGATCATTGTTTTCACATATATCTTCTGCTGACATTATAATGAATATCGTGACATCTGTCAATTATTTCTGGAAAGGATAATAGGTAATCACGCTGCGAATGACAACTAACGCAGGGATAGCAATAATCATTCCGACAATCCCTGCTAGCTCGCTACCAATTAATAGGGCTAAAATAACTAACACCGGATGCGTACGGAGACTATAGCTAAATATAAAGGGTGAAAGGATATTACTTTCAATGATTTGAACAAGAAAAATACCGATAATCAAATAAATTGTGGAACTTGTTGATGTTGTTAGAGCAATGAGAACAGCTGGTATAGCCCCGAGAATAGGACCAAAATAAGGTATGATATTCATTACAGCCATGAAGATTGCTAGCAATAAAGAAAATTCAATTTTTAAAATCAAATAAACAATATAGGTTGTTCCCCCAACAAAAAGACTAATTATAAGTTGTGCCCTTATATAGTCGGCCAAGTCCTGATTCAGATGAAAAATAAACTGTTTAGATTGTTTCTGATACCGCTTGGGAATTATGTTCATCAGTTGACTCTTCATTATACTTCGATCAAGTAAAAAGTAATAAAGTAATACAGGAACAACAACTAAACTTACAAAAAATTCACTAAGTACACTCAAGCTCATTATTTTATTTTCCAACCATGTTGCGCTAAATCTTGATACTTTATTAATCAATTCATCAAGTTCACCATGAATAGGTTCAGGTAAGACATGAATCATTTGATCGAGTTGATTAATCCAATTTCGATAATTCTCCAACAATAGTGGTAGCTGATCAATAAACTTTTTAAGTTGTTCCATAAAAATGGGGTAAGTAAAATAAATCAATAGTGCTAACCCAGTCACAAAAGTAAAATAAATAATTAAAATCGCAAGCCATCTTGGGATAAAGCGTCTAGTTAATTTCCCCACAATCGGGTTTAGGAGATATGTGAGCAAAATAGCTAGTACAAATGGAAACACAATCTTATAGAGACTATTTAGAAAGAGATGATAATTTGGAAATATCCTTACAATTAGAAATAGAATAATTAAAAAGAGAATAGCTAGGACACCAAAGCGTACTAGCTTGTTGAATATTAAGGACCTATTTTCACTATTAACTTCACTGGACACGGCGCTCAGCTTCAGTAAACAAATCATCTAAAGATAATAAACTTCCGTCTAAATCTACTTCATGGACATGAAAGATATCTTGCTTTTTTCGTAGTTCAATATAGCAGTTCCAGCAATAATAGTGATCCGGGGCTATTTTACCGAGATTCTTTGACTGACAATTAATGCATTGCAATAAAAACACCCTTCCATACAATTGTTACTCATATTATGGTATGGAAAAGTGAATTTTAAACATGATTTGTAAAAATATTTAAGTTAAAAAGTCGAATGGTGATAAATTTCTTTCTTCCTCTGATTCTTCTGCCAACTGTCTAGCATATTCGTCATCATTTAATACTCTAGTCAATTTTTCTTGTAATGTCGTATTCCGTTTATTTGTATCTTCTTCTTTAATTCCAGCTAAAAAAGATTGCTCATTACCACAAATAATCAGCGATTGCTTTGCACGAGTTATTGCTGTATACAAAAGATTTTTCCGAAGCATACGACGAAAACTTTGATCAATTGGCAAAATGATAATTGGGAACTCGCTACCTTGTGACTTATGAATTGATATACAGTAAGCATGCATGATATTTAATAAATCTTTACGATTATAGACCACATCAATATCATCATAGGTGACAACAACCTGATCTTCTTTTTCTACATTTTCATTTGCTTTGAAAATGGCTGTTATTTGGCCAATATCTCCATTAAAGACCCCATCCTCAGGTTGATTTATAAGTTGAATAACCTTGTCCCCCGTTCGAAAAATAGCATCCTTGGTTTTTAACTCACGAACACCTTTACGTTTCGGATTAACGATTTGTTGTATTTCTTGATTAATTCGATGAATACCAATTTCAGTTTTGTACATCGGGGCTAATATTTGCATTTGTTTTATATCAAAATTTTTATCGATCGCTTTCTGAACAATCTGTTTTAGTGCATCGATAATTTCCCAAGTTTGACATTTAATAAAGTTAAAATCACTTGCTTTTACTAACGACCCTTGTTCAACTTGATTATGTTTGATCTGGTGAGCAAGCTCAATGATCTTAGAACCTTCCTGTTGCCGATAAACCTCTTCTAGTTTAACAGATTCTATTTGTTTCGATGCTAATAAATCTGCCAATACGTGGCCTGGACCAACAGAAGGAAGTTGATCCTCATCCCCTACTAACAAAACATGCATATCAGTGGGAATCGCTTTGAATAACTGATTAGCAAGGAAAATATCAACCATAGAGAATTCATCAACTACAAGAAGACGTCCACCCAATTGATTTTCTTCATTCTTTTCAAAGCCAGCTTGTCCATCCCAACCTAATAAGCGATGGATCGTAACAGCTTGAATACCTGTTGATTCCGATAATCGCTTTGCTGCTCGACCAGTTGGGGCTGTTAATACAAATGGAAATTCAGATCGTTGACTATAATCTGCAAGATTTAAAGATAGGTCATGGAATGAGCTAAAAGCACGTAAAATCCCCTTGATAACTGTTGTCTTTCCTGTACCTGGACCACCTGTCAAAATCATGACTTTTTCTTGTAATGCCCGTTTAATTGCATCATATTGTTCTTTACCGTAACTCAAAGTTTCTTCCTCTTCGATCTTACCGACCAGCTTTAATAATTCTGCCTCTGGAATTTGATCAACCTCATCTTGGTGCAAAACTCGCTTTAGATGGGTGGCAAAGCCAGCTTCTGCATAATACAAAAAAGGAAGATAAACCTTATCATCATCAAGTACAAGTAACTCCTCTTCTGATAACTCAAGCACTTGTTGCTTAATTTCTTCTTCGGTTATTTGATGGAGATGAGCTTCTAATAATTGTTCAACTAGCGGAAGGAGTTCGTCTATAGTTAGAAACACATGACCATCTGCCATTGATTCATTCAATACATACAAACAGCCTGCGCGAATCCGGGACGGATGATTTAACGCTAACTCATTTTGTACAGCGATTAAATCCGCACGGTGAAAACCAAAACCATGGATATCGAAGACATATTGATATGGATTGGATAATAAAATATCGATCGCTTGATCTCGATAAGCTTCATAGATTTTTTGTGCCATTTTCAAGCCAATTCCATATTTGGATAAATGGACAACGACATAATCAAAACCTTGATGCTCTCTCAATTGTTCAACTAGCTTTTCTTTCCTTTCTTTGGTTAAGCCAGCTATCTGATCCAGTTCACTTGGATCATTCATCACCTTTGTAATCGCTGTTTCTCCTAATTGATCAACTATTTTAAGTGCTGTTTTCTCACCAATTCCATAAAAAAGATCACTAGATAAGTAAGCAACTAAACCTTCCTTCGTATCTGGTAAATATCGTTTGTATCTTTTAACATCATACTGTAAGCCAAATCGTTTATGCTCAACTAAATCACCATTAAATAGATAGACTTCTCCTGGCAACAATTCGCTAAAATAACCTTTGACAACGATATCCGGCTCTTCATATGCTTCATCAGTTTCTAGCACTTTTATTTTGGCAATGGAAAAGTGCTCCGTCGGATTTGAATATATCGTATATATTAGTTCTCCCTTTATGTATTTATCTGAGTGATTAACCATCTGCTCTTCCAACACAAATAACTCCTTTATCAATCCGATTCTTCTTGCGCATTTATGCCCTCAATCTGGGCCAATAACTGATCCGCCATATAATAATCAGGATTATTTTTCCGAAGCTTTTCTAAATGACCAATTGCCTTTTTAGTTTCTTCTTCAAATAGAAGTGCTACAGCCAGATTATAGCGGGCATCTGCATGAGTAGGATCTTTTACTAAAACTTCTTCAAAGATGATTTGAGCTTGAGCAATCTGATCTGTCGCAGCCAGTGCTAGGCCATACTGAAACATCACTTCAATATCTTCTGGATTCAATTCATAGGCACGTTGAAGATAAGGTAAAGCGCGTTTGGAATTGTTCTGATTTTGCCATGATAAACCGAGCATAAAAAAAGCATCCGCTTCATCTAAACCTAAACCAATCGACTGGAGATAATACTTCGCTGCTTCTTGATAATCTTCCTGCTCAAAATACAAATGTCCCAAACCATAATAGGCTGTCGCAGCTCGATCATCTAATTCAATTGCACGATTAAAAAATTGCTCGGCTCTATTGAAATCATTCATATATAGTAGCAAATTCCCAAAATTTATATAACCAACTGGATCGTTGGGATTTTCTTCAATTGCTTGCTGAAAGCTAATTGCAGCACCTTGATAGTCTTGATTTTTCATCTGATTGATCCCTTTACTTAAATGATCCACCAGTCTAACCTCCTTATATCCTTCTGAATAAGCTTTGTTAAATTTTAATTTTACCATACAATTTTAAAAATAGAACACCTATCGCTATTAACTTTGAGATTTACCCAAACTGACTCTGGAACTGAATAAAAAGTTAGTCTCAGGAGAATATATTTTTATAACTAAAGATAAAGGTGATTAGGATGTCTAACAAACTGAAACAAGAAGAAATAGAAACGTTAAGAGAGTTGATCAAAAATATTGACATAGCTATGCTTACAACAAAAAGTGAGGAAGGGCTTGTATCACGTCCGATGAAAACTCAAGAAGTCGAATTTGATGGCGACTTATGGTTTTTCACTAAAAAACAGACAAGTAAATATGAGGAAATTTCACATGATTCAGATGTTAATGTCGCCTATGTTGGCAAATCTTACGTTTCCGTTCGTGGAAAAACTGAAATCGTTGAAGATTTAGCTAAGAAAAAGGAATATTGGAGCAAAGCTCATGAGAAAATCATGCAAACAACCTATGATGATCCGGACCTTGTATTAATAAAGATTATAGCTGAAGCAGCTGAATATTGGGAAACAGGAAGTATTACTAAAAATATTGCTTTTCTATATAAGCGAATGACTGGACAAAGTTCCAAGTCAATAGATATTAACGAAACAGTTGAACTAAATAAAAAGTAAAGAACCTTCACTCAGTGGGGGTTCCTTTCAACCTCACTGAGCGTTAAATAAACGAAACTGTCCTTTACTGACTATTGATCCCCACTTATATTCGATAATGTTCTCTTGGATTTCAAACCGATTCCCCGTCCGTGTATAATTACAAATTAAAGCGTTAGTGATCATCCACCTAGCACTTAATAGATGATTTATTTCCGTTTCTTAATGGTTATAAAAAAGGATAAGTAGCTGATAGCCTAATCAGCACTCCTTATCCTACATAATCTAATTGTTTTTGATCACGATATATTTCATTAATTGTTCCGCCACCTAAACAAACATCACCTGAATAGAAGACTACTGACTGACCTGGTGTAATCGCTGATTCCTTTTCTTTGAAATCAACGCGGACTCTTCGATCTGAAAGTATTGTTACTTTGACATGACTATCCTTTTGACGGTATCTAAACTTCGCTGTACAGTCAAAAGTCTCACTTTCCGGTTCATTGATCCAGTTAACATCTTCCGCAATAAGTTGATCAGATTTTAAATAAATATTGTCATCCCCTGATTCAACTAATAGTACATTACGATCTAAATCTTTCCCAACTACAAACCATGGTCCACCTGAACCACCAATACCTAGGCCCTGGCGTTGGCCAATTGTATAATACATTAAGCCATCATGTGACCCTTTATCTTCACCACTCATTGTTTCCATTCGTCCAGGTTGAGCAGGTAAGTATTCACTTAGAAATGATTTAAAATCACGTTCACCTATAAAACAAATACCTGTACTATCTTTTTTATTAGCTGTCACTAAACCGTGTTCTCGGGCAATTCTCCGCACATCACTTTTGTCTAAATGACCGAGTGGAAACATCACTTTTTTCAATACATCACTTGATAGTTGATTTAAAAAATAGGTTTGATCTTTATTTTGATCAAATCCGCGTAAGAGTTCTACTTTATCTCCGTTAACACGCGTTTGTGCGTAATGACCTGTCGCCACATAATCTGCACCTAATGACATAGCATGATCTAAAAAAGCTTTGAATTTAATTTCCTTATTACACATCACATCAGGGTTAGGTGTTCGACCAGCTTTATATTCCTCAAGAAAATAGGTGAAAACTTTATCCCAATATTGCTTTTCAAAATTTACTGCAAAATAAGGAATATCAAGTTGATTAGCAACCCGGATAACGTCATCATAATCCTCTGTCGCTGTACAAAACCCATCATCATCTGTATCATCCCAGTTCTTCATAAAAATCCCGATGACTTCATAGCCTTGTTGTTTTAATAATAAGGCAGTCACAGATGAGTCTACACCACCACTCATTCCAACAACAACACGGATGTTTTTATTTTCATTCATTCCTGTTCACTCCCTTCAGTTTCCAGTCAACCGTTTAACAACTTTAATCACACGTTCAGCTGCTTCAATCATTTGGTCTTCATTATTTGCTAACCCAAAACTAAAACGAATTGAATTTTTAGTATTTGGATGATCAGCACCATACATCGCTGTTAAGACATGTGAGGGTTCAATTGATCCGGCTGTACAAGCACTTCCGCTTGATGCGGCGATCCCTTCTAAGTCTAAGCTCATGAGTAGTGATTCAACCTTTGTATTGGCAAAGCTTAGGTTTAAAATTGTTGGAGCTAGTTGATCGATATTTCCATTAACCATAAATTCAATTTCCGACTCCTTAAGCCGTTGATAAAATAAATCACGATAGCGACTATATAACTTGAAATTACTATATTTATTATCTTCAATTTGCTGAATAGCTGTCCGTAAGCCAACAATACTAGGGAGACTTTCTGTTCCTGGACGTTTTAGGCGCTCTTGATGTCCCCCATATTGTAAAGCATTAAACTTAACATCCTTTTGCGCATACAAAAAGCCGATTCCTTTGGGACCATTTAATTTATGAGCAGAGACTGATAATAAATCAACACCTAGTTCATTCACATCAATATTTAATAAACCGTATGCTTGGACGGCATCCGTATGAAGATAGGCTTGATGACCATTGAGCAACTTAGCGATATCTTTAATTGGTTGAATGGCTCCAACTTCATTATTGATCAACATAATTGATACTAGGATCGTATCATCACATAAATAATTAAGTAGATCAGACGGATTGACATAGCCCGCTTCATCAACAGGCAAATACGTTACATTAAATCCGATAGATTCTAGGTATTCGGCCGCGTGAAGATTTGCGTGATGTTCAATTTCTGTTGTAATAATATGTTTACCCTTATTCTGATTCGCTAAAGCAACACCAATCAAGGCTAAGTTATCCGCCTCTGTTCCCCCACTTGTGAAATAAAGCTCCTTTTCATCAGCCCCGATAGTCTGGGCTAAATAGCGTCTATTGTCATCAAGAATTGCTCGTGCACTACGACCAAAATGATGAATACTAGAGGGATTACCAAATACATCTCTCATCGTATCGTTCATTTTTTTAATGACATTAGGGTGCATTGGGGTTGTAGCAGCATGATCTAGATATATTGGTTCCACAACTTGTCCCTTCCTTCTATTCTAGCTTAAATATAGAACATATATGGTTCATTTTCTTGATCTTCATCATAATTTGATAATTCTTCCAAAGTAGTTGTATCAAGCACATCTTTTACTGCATCACGAATTCTAATCCATAATGATTGTTGGGCTGGTTCCTCATCTTCAATCCCTTCAACCGGTGTAATTGGACCTTCTAATGTTCGAATAATATCACCAGCGGTTATTTGATCTGCTGGTTTAGCTAATTTATAACCACCGTATGCCCCCCGAACACTTCTTACTAAACCAGCATTTCTTAATGCAGGTACAAGCTGTTCTAAATAATGCTCTGATAAGTCATGACTTTGAGCAATACTTTTTAACGAAAGAGGTTTTTGATCTTTACATTTAGCTAAGGCAATCATAATCGTTAAACCATAACGACCTTTAGTTGAAATTTTCACTATTTATTCGCTTCCCTTCTCTATCATAATCTTACCACGAATATCACGGTTGTTTCATTAATTATAGCATTAATCACTATTATTACTTGCTTTTCATCTTTAAAATTCGTACGATGATAACAATTAGTTAAGTAAATTTGTCGCCGTGTAACTGACAATAACGTCCCGATTGGCTCAAGGGCCTTTAGGTCATACCCTTTGTGGTGCTAACATATGTTTTCGACGGACAAGCAACCGCAATTTTTTTCGATGGGACGAGTAAACGCAAATCCCTTCGATGGGACGAGTAAACGCAGTCCCAGTCCCAGTACCAATCAGTGGGGATAGGAAGACTCAGACTAAACCCACCACATCCTGTAGTAAGGTCTGCATGACCTAGCTTCTGTAGGTCCCCCCGCTGATTGAAGTTTCACTTTATCTTTTGCAAATGTATAATATTTTAAATGATATAATCTATTAAAGTCAAGTAAGACCACTTCATTAAAACAGATAAAGGAGTTTTTTTATGTCAAAACAACCACTTGCTTTTCGTCTACGTCCACAACATATCGATCAAATAATAGGACAAAAACACCTTGTTGGTGATGGAAAAATGCTTGAACGAATGGTAAGTGCTGAACGTTTAGCTTCAATGATATTATTCGGCCCACCTGGAACAGGTAAAACATCACTTGCAATTGCCTTAGCCAAGTCAATTGGTTTACGTTACAAATTATTAAATGCTGTGATAGATAAGAAAAAAGATCTGGAAATTGCAGTTGAAGAAGCAAAGATGTCAGGAACATTAGTTATTATTTTAGATGAAGTCCACCGTCTTGATAAAGCTAAGCAAGACTTTTTGTTACCACATATTGAAAGTAATTTGATTACTCTAATTGGTTGCACAACAAGTAATCCTTATCATTCCATTAATCCCGCCATTCGAAGTCGGGTTCATCTATTTGAACTTTATCGATTAACAGCAAGTGAGGTTGAAGAAGCTTTACTAAGAGCACTCAATGACAAGGATGAAGGCTTGGGGAACCTTGCTATTGATATAACAAAAGAAGCACTAGAGCATTTCGCCAATGCTTCTGGCGGTGACTTACGTGCAGCACTAAATGGTTTGGAGCTTGCTGCCTTTTCAACAAAACAAGGGAAAGATCAAACTATCCAGATTGACCTAACCGTCGCTGAAGCTTGTATGCAGAAAAAGAGCTTCTCACACGACAAAGGAGGCGACGCCCATTATGACGTCTTATCAGCTTTCCAAAAATCTATTAGAGGAAGCGACGTCAATGCCGCCCTCCACTATCTTGCACGTCTAATTGAAGCAGGAGACTTGGAAAGTATTGCACGTCGAATGACTGTTATTGCTTATGAGGACATTGGTCTTGCAAATCCCCAAGCAGGTCCCAGAACACTTGCGGCAATTGAAGCTGCAGAACGAATTGGATTCCCAGAGGCTCGAATCCCATTATCTGTTGCCTTAATTGAATTGTGTCTTTCACCTAAATCAAATTCCGCCTATAAAGCACTTGACCAAGCACTTTATGATGTAAAACATCAAGATATTGGTGAAGTACCGAAACATTTAAAAGATAGTCACTATAGTGGAGCTAGCCAATTAGGGCATGGGATAGATTATAAATATCCACATGACTATCCGGGAGGATGGGTAAAACAAGATTATTTACCCGATCCGTTAAAAAATAAAAAATACTATCAGCCGTTGGAAACTGGCAAATTTGAACGTGCATTAAAACAAATGTATGACCAAATTAATAATTATGAATAAATAAAGTCGTTTTTGACCATACTTTCCTTATAGATAAGCTATCGATCTAATAAATAATAAAACAAGACTATTGAGATAAGGAGTGATAAAGTATGGCAAAAATTAGACAAGATGCTTGGTCACAAGAGGATGATTTATTACTGGCAGAAACAGTTCTAAGACATATTCGACAAGGGAGTACACAATTAAATGCATTCGAAGAGGTTGGTGATAAACTTAATCGTACCTCTGCAGCTTGTGGATTTAGATGGAATGCAGAAGTTCGCCAAAGTTATGAACAAGCTGTGACAATTGCTAAACGCCAGCGTAAGCAGAATAAACGGGAGCAATTAAAGCAACAGCAAAAGGATACAATATCTAAACGATATCAAGCACAAGAATCAATTCAACAAAAACCAGAAAATACTCAAATAACAAATCAGTATGACCAACAATCAATAGATTTAGATCAGGTTATTCACTTTTTAATAGGATTAAAACATCAAAATGATCAATCAAATCAACAGATTGCTAATTATAACAAGCTAGATAGCGAGAACCAACAACTATTAAAAGAAAATGCCCGATTAAATAAACAAATCAAATCACTGGAAAAACAAGTAGAAGTCATTCAAGAAGATTACCAAGCTTTCCTGCAAATTATGGAACGGGCTAGGAAGATGGTTGTTTTTGAAGATGAAGATGAAAAAAAGCTACCGACCTTTGTGATGGATAAAAACGGTAACCTTGAGCAAGTCGCTCGATAAAGTGAAATTCACATCATTAAGATTCTAACCCAGCTGACTGTGCTTGTGATTTGAACTTGGAGTATAGTAGAGCTCAAAGGTGGTTAAGCCAGGATTAAAAGTTAATATATTATTAATCTTGGCAAAGTATTCAGAATTTTAATTAGGAACTTAACAGACTAAAAAACTCATTTCACAATTGGAATGAGTTTTTTATTTTGATAAATATATATCAATCCCGATCGTGCCGTCTCCAGAAAAAGTTTTGAACCCGCTCTTAGCAGGTGGGTGTCTTATTCCTTACTTTTTACTTCCTATAAAATTAGGCATGTAATCCATAAGAAAACGGCAGACTCCCAAATTTAAAATGTTCGGTCAAAACATAATAAATTCAACGGACACATCAGGATCGATTGATAAATTCATGATTAACTTATGAACTTATACTAGCATATGTTTTTTTAATAATCAAGCTTTTGATCATTGGTTTGCTCAATTATGAGTCTTTATTTTTTGTCTCTTTTAACATTAAGTGTAAGTCATCTAATTGTACCTGACTGACTTCACTAGGTGCTTGTGTTAAAGGATCAGAAGCAGAAGCGGTTTTAGGGAATAAAATTGTATCTCGTAAATTTTTCTTCCCTGCTAGTAGCATCACTAATCGATCGAAGCCTAAAGCAATTCCCCCATGTGGCGGTGTTCCATATTCAAGAGCTTGCAATAAAAAGCCGAATTGCTGATTTGCCTCTTCTTTAGAAAATCCTAAAACAGAAAACATTTTTTCTTGAAGCTCTTTTTGATAAATACGTAATGACCCACCACCTAATTCAAAACCATTTAATACGAGATCATATGCTGAAGCTTTCACCTCTTCAGGTTTAACCTCTAGCTTATCTATATCAGTATCCACTGGTAGGGTAAAAGGATGATGTGCGGCTACATAGCGTTCTGCATCATTATCATATTCTAATAATGGCCAATCTGTCACCCAAAGGAAATTAAATTGTTGTTCATCGATTAGATCAAGATCACGCGCTAACTTTTGTCGTAACGCTCCAAGACTATCGTAAACAACCTGCTTTTGATCAGCAACAAACAATAGGAGATCCCCATCACTTACATTCATTCTTTCCATCAAATGCGTTTGTTCATCTTCACTAAAGAACTTAGCAATCGGCCCTTTAAAATGATTATCTTCAATCTTAATCCACGCTAATCCTTTAGCGCCATAAACTTTAACGAAATCAGTTAGTTTATCTAGCTCTTTCCTAGAAAATGCCTTAGCTTGTCCTTCAACGTTTATTGCACATACTTTACCTTCGTTACTCACTGTACTTGCAAAGACTTTAAAATTAGAATCCTTCACCTGATCCGATAGATCAACCAATTCCAAACCAAAACGGGTATCTGGTTTATCAGATCCATAACGTGCCATGGCTTCATCATAAGTTATTCTTTGAAGGGGTAAAGTCAATTCAAGCCCTTTTATTTCTTTCATAACAGTTTGCATCATTCTTTCAGTCAACGCCATAATTTGATCACTTGTCATAAATGAAGTCTCTATATCAATTTGGGTAAATTCTGGTTGCCGATCAGCTCGTAAGTCTTCATCTCGAAAACATCGAGCAAATTGATAATAACGCTCAAAACCCGCAACCATAATTAATTGTTTAAATAGCTGTGGTGATTGTGGTAAAGCGTAAAAGTGACCTTGATGCACACGGCTTGGTACTAAATAATCCCGTGCCCCTTCCGGTGTGCTTTTAGTTAACATAGGTGTCTCCATCTCTATATAACTCTCATCATTTAAAAACTGACGAATCACTTGGGCCGTCTGATGACGAAGCTTAATTGTATTTTGCATAGATTCACGACGTAAATCAATATAACGATACTTTAGTCTCGTATCTTCTGCAATTTCTTTATCTTCAAAGACATTAATTGGTGGTGTTTTTGCTTCGTTCAAAATTGAAATTCTATTTGCTGTCACTTCTATTTCGCCAGTTTTCATTTTATTATTGACCGTACTAGGATCACGCTCAACGACGGTTCCTTCAATATGCAAAACATATTCATTTCGGACAGTCTCAGCAATTGCGAGTGCTTCTTCAGACAGCGTTGGATTAAAGACAACCTGAACAATCCCTGTTCGATCCCTCAAATCAATAAAAATCAACCCGCCTAAATCTCGACGTTTCTGAACCCAACCTTTTAAAGTGACCCGTTGGCCAACATTTGTCTTTGTTAATTCACCTGCTAAATGACGTGTTTCAATCATGATTATCCCTCCTATAGACGTTCTTTCAGATAATTTACTATTGAATCAAATGATACGGTTTCCTGTGTCCCATTTGCCATATCTTTGACAAGAACAGCTTCTTCTTCCAACTCTTGATCACCCATAATGAGAACAAATTTTGCCTTCTCCCGATCAGCTGTTTTAAGCTGTGCTTTCATTTTTTTAGCTAAAAAATCTTTATCGACTTGCAAGCCCGCTAGACGCAAAGTCTTCATTAATCCACTTGCTTTCAATTCAGCTTCTTCACCAAGTGCAATAAGGTAACAATCTAACGCTTGTTCGACAGGTAAAACAATCCTTTCAGCATCTAAGGCTAACAACAACCGTTCAACACTTAAGGCAAAACCAATTCCAGGTGTGTTAGGTCCATCTAAATCTTCGACTAAACCATTATAACGTCCTCCGCCAGATAGTGTCGTAATTGCACCAAAGCCCTCTGCTTCGCTCATAATTTCAAATGCAGTGTGGTTGTAATAATCTAAACCACGAACAAGGGTTGGATCAATAACATATTCAATTCCAAGCTCATCTAAATATTTTTTTACTTGTTCGAAATAGTGACGTGAATCTTCCGTTAAGTAATCAAGAATTTTTGGTGCTGATGCCATCGCTTCATGATCACAATCCTTTTTACAATCAAGCACACGTAACGGATTTTTCTCAAGACGAACTTGGCAATCTGAACATAGTTCATCTTTGATTGGAGTAAAATGATTAATTAACGCATTACGGTGAGCCATACGACTTTCTTGATCACCTAAGGTATTCAAAACAAGACGCAAGGATTTCAAACCCAAGCTTTGATAAAATGTCATCGCCAAGTCAATCACTTCAGCATCAATAGCTGGGTCAGCACTGCCTAATGCCTCAATCCCAAACTGTATAAACTGACGCATTCTTCCTGCTTGCGGGCGTTCATAACGAAACATAGGTCCATAGTAAAATAACTTTTGTGGTTGCTTAACTTGGCCATATAATTTATGTTGAACATAAGCTCTCGCAACAGATGCTGTGCCCTCAGGCCGTAACGTTAATTGACGATTTCCACGATCAGTAAAGGTATACATTTCCTTTTGAACAATATCCGTCGTATCACCGACTCCACGTTGAAAAACCTCAGTATGCTCGAAAATCGGTGTTCGAATCTCCTTGTAATTATAACGGGTGCAAAGTTCAATAAATCTTCGTTCAAGATACTGCCATTTTTCTGACTCGCCAGGTAAAATATCCTGTGTTCCTCTCGGTAAATTAATCATCACAATTTCCTCCATTATCACCAATTTAGTATTTATTTAATGCGGATTAGCTGACCTTAAAAACCTCACTAAGTAAAGGTTCATTTTATAAAAAAATTGACAACAAAAAATACGCTTCCCAGAATAAGGGACGAGCGTATACCCGTGTTGCCACCCTAGTTGAATTAAACAATATTTAATCCCACTTGAACAATTAACGCTTGTACACGGCTTTGCTTACTATTGTTCAACAAAGCATCTCCAGATCGTCTTTCATTAAAGGGCTTGATTGGAATCTTCTCAGCTAATAGATCCCTTCTCTTTTATCCGCCTTATTTAACTACTTTTTCCTTCTCAAATTTTAATTTAGTTAAATTGTTTGAATTGTTTATAATATTACTGTTTACCTTTCCCAATGTCAAGCTGTTTTAAAGTACATGTTCAAAAGATATTTAAAAAAATTATTTTTTGACTTTTCCTAGGCAAATTGCTTATGATACAAGTAGTTTATATTATGAGATCTTGAAAGGAGATTAGGTCGCTTCTATTATTATTTAGATAATCAACTGCGACCTTTACAAAGTTATGAAAATAAACCAACAATTTATATTATTCTCACTTGCTGTTATCCTCTTTTTTGGATTTATGCATCATAATGTATTTGCGCAGACAGTCACTATTGAAGCCGATGACCTTTTAGTACGAAAAGGCCCAGCTACGACATATGAGCCGATTGGTCATGTTAACCAAGATGAAAGTTATCCACTGCTCGATGAAACTGATGATTGGATCGCCATTGATTACGATGGACAAACAGGTTGGGTCAGTAGACAATATGTATCGATTATTGATCAAGAAACGGTAACTAACAAAAATCTATTAGATAATGAAAGTAGCTCTATTGATACATCAACTGGAGACCTCTCAAATATAGATACTTTTAAGCTTCCTGTTGACCGGGTACACCTACGTTCAGAAGCCACTACTCAGTCCGAGATTCTAGCTGTCTTAAGCCAAGGCCAAAAGGTGACAATTGTCGAAAAGACAAATGATGATTGGATTAAAGTGAATTGGCAGGATAAAAGTGGCTTTATTCCATCCTGGCTTATCGATTATAAGTCTAATAAAGTGAACAAATTAAATTCATCGCTAAAGGATAAAGTAATCGTCATTGACCCTGGACATGGTGGAGATGATGTCGGTACCATTAGTATTACAGATAATTATGAAAAGAAATATACACTGTACACTTCACAAATATTAAAGAATCAATTAGAACTTCTTGGCGCAAAGGTCTATTTTACTAGAGAAGATGACTTTTATTATGCACTGACTCCCAGACCACTGTTAGCCAATTATTTAGCTGCTGATGTCTTTTTAAGTATACATTATAATAGTGAACCACAACATCCATCTGCTAGCGGAATAAACACTTACCATTTAAAAGATGCGGATCAAGACTTAGCTAGCTATGTTCATCAAGGATTAATTGATAACACAGGGGCAAATGACCGCGGTATAGCGACAGGAGACTATCTTGTTTTACGCCTTTCAAAACGCCCGGGTTTATTATTAGAACTAGGCTTTTTATCAAATGATCATGAGGAAAAAGAAATTCAATCACCTGATTATCAACTTAAAATTAGTGAAGGAATTGTTGAAGGATTAGAAAATTACTTTTCTAATCACTAACTTTTTAAATAACGGAGCATTATCGACCTTTATGTAATGCCATTCTTTTTTTATCACAAGTTTAACTGACTAGTTGACCCTCCTTTAAGCATACAAGATAAAGCATCGGATGATAAGTTGGGATCACAGTCAAATAATAGCCCGAATCATTTATCATACATTCATTGAGGGATGGGGAAAACACCCACTTAGTAAAAGTTCACTTTATTAAGCTTTGTCGCAGTGCAACTATCAGTAAGACTCCCACTTCAAGCATTCAAAGGAATCTAAGAATTGTAAGCGGAAGATCAACTGAAAGTATGGGCCCGATTGGTTCAAGGGCCTTTTGGTCATACCTTTGTGGTAAAAAAATAGATGTTGAAGGCTGTGATTGATCAACATCTATTCTTACAATTTCCGCTATAAAATTAGATTGCCTATTTCACTATTCATTTAAATCACGGTTTTCCCCTTTTACTAAATACAGTATGCTCTCTGCAATATTTGTCAAATGGTCTCCAAAGCGTTCAATATATCGAGCAACATAAGCCACTTGCATAATGAGTTGAATCTTTTGAGGATTCGTCGCTGACATAGTAAGTTGACGTGCAAGGACTTGACCAAAAATGCGATCAATCGAATCATCAAGTTCCGATAATTTCTTCGCTAATTTATAATCCTCATCACGATAACTCTTAATAGCTAAATCAACCATTTCATAAGCAACATCACACATATCCTTTAAAGAAGAATCAATTTCTAATTGATGGTCTTCACCCAGGTGAATGGTTGAACGTGCAATATTCTTTGCATTATCCGCCATTCTTTCAATATCCGTTGAAATTCTAATAGCTACGATTAACTTTCTTAAATCAGTTGCGACAGGCTGTTGTTTAGCAATCAGTAGGATAGCAGCTTCATTGATTGCTAAATCAAGTTCATCAATTTTCTCATCTTCCTTCATCACTTGCTCTGCCAATTCAACATCCCTCTCATAAAGGGATTTAACAGCGTGCTCAAGCTGTGAGCGTGAGGACTCAGCCATTTTTACCAATTCATTTTTTAAAGCCTGAAGTTCAAGATCAAACTGTTTACGTATTGACATCTAAAAATTCTCCCCTCTTTAGCCAAATCGGCCGGTAATGTAATCTTCTGTGCGTTGATCTGCTGGTGTAGAAAATAAGCTATCTGTATCACTATATTCAATTAATTCTCCATTCAACATAAATGCTGTGCGGTCAGAAATTCGAGCGGCTTGTTGCATATTATGTGTGACAATGACAATTGAGTAGTCTGCTTTTAATTCCTGAATTAATTGCTCGACTTTTAATGTTGATTTCGGATCCAGTGCTGACGTGGGTTCATCCATTAAAATAACATCTGGCTCAATCGCTAAAGCTCTCGCAATACACAAACGTTGTTGTTGCCCACCTGAGAGACCATAAGCACTCTCTTTCAAACGATCTTTAACCTCATCCCATATTGCCGCTCCCCGTAAACTCTTTTCAACAATCTGATCAAGAATTTCTTTGTTTTTTATTCCATGAATACGTGGTCCATAGGCAATATTATCGTAAATAGATTTAGGGAATGGATTTGGTTTCTGAAAAACCATTCCAACTTTTGTTCTTAGTTCCTCTACTCGAAAGTTTTTATCAAAGATATTTCGATTACGATATTCAATCCTTCCTGATGTATGAACACCTTGAACAAGCTCTACCATTCGATTTAATGTTTTCAAAAAAGTTGATTTACCACAACCTGAAGGTCCAATAATCGCTGTAACCTCTCGTTCATAAATTGGTAGATTAATGTTTTTTAAAGCATGGGTTTCACCATACCATAAATTTAAATCCTGTGTTGTAAAAACCAGTTGTCTATCTATAGCCTCTTTTTCTTTATCTAAACCTGTAAGTATTTTAAAATCCATATTTTACTCTCCCTTAATTAATATCTTCGTTGGAATTTATTTCTGATTACGATGGCAACAGAGTTTAACGCAAATAACATGACAAGAAGCACAATAATTGTTGCAGCAGCAAGATTCGCATACTCACTCACTAAGGATGAATCTAATGTCCAATAATATATTTGCATAGGCAAAACAGTAAATCGATCAAATAAGCTGCTTGGAAATGGAATTAATAATGCAGGAATCCCAAGTACAACGAGTGGAGCCGTTTCACCGATTGCACGGGATAAAGCAAGGATTGACCCAGTCAAAATTCCTGGAATCGCCGCTGGTAAGATAATATTTTTTACCGTCTGCCATTTTGTTGAACCAAGTCCGTAAGAACCTTCACTTAAATCATTTGGAACAGCACGAATAGCTTCTTGACTCGAAACAATCACAATTGGAAGAACCAACAAAGACATCGTTAATCCACCTGCTAAGACAACATTACCAAAGCTAAGGGTCTTTACAAATATAGTCATACCTAAAATACCATAAACAATAGATGGAACCCCAGATAGATTTGAAATATTTGTTTCAATAATTGATTGTAGTTTTCCTTTTTTAGCGTAAAGTTCATTATAAATCGCAGTACCTACCCCTAAAACCATTGTAATTGGAATAACAACGGCCATTAACCACAGTGTGCCAAGTATTGCTCCCATAATTCCAGCACGATCTGGCTCTGTCGATAATCGATTAGTTAGAAAATCAACATTTAAATAACCTATTCCGTCAGCTAATACACGGTATATTAAAACAGCTAAGACGAATACACCAAATAGTGTTGCAATAAAGAACAGTATTTTTAATAAGTAATTTAATAATATTCTTTTTTTCATTCTTTTATAAACTAATTCATGTTCAATATACTTCAATTAGTATTCCTCCCTAAACCGACGAGAAACGTAACGTGCTAAAATATTCATACATAAAGTGAAAATAAATAAGGTCATCGCCACAGCGTATAGACTATAGTATAGTGTTGATCCAGCCGGAGCATCACCACTAGCCACCTCAACAACATATGCAGTCATTGTCTGCATAGATTGAGTTAAATCAAATGTGAAATTCTTTGAACTTCCACTCGCAATAGCGACTATCATCGTTTCTCCTACAGCACGTGAAATACCTAATACAAATGAGGCAACAATCCCAGAAAAAGCAGCTGGGATAACAACTTTAAATGTCACTTCAAGCTTTGTTGCCCCCAAGCCTAATGCCCCTTCACGTATCGCATTAGGCACGGAGCTCATTGCGTCCTCAGAGAGCGATGCAATCATCGGAATAATCATCACACCCATAACTAAACCAGGGCTTAATATATTGGTTGCTCCTAGCTCTGGAATAAATTCTCTTAATAATGGTGTAACAAAAGTGAAGGCAAAAAAACCATAAACAATTGTTGGAATGCCTGCAAGCAATTCTAAGATTGGCTTCATCACTCGTCGGACTTGATCACTAGCATATTCACTCAAAAATATAGCCGTCATCATTCCGATCGGCCCAGCAACAAGCATTGCAATTACTGATGAAATAATCGTTCCATTGATTAACGGTAATACACCGAACTCAGGATTTTGACTTAGTGGTTTTAATGTTTTCCCAGTAAAAAATTGAACTACTGAAATGCGTTGAAAAAAATCTACGGTTTCAGTGATTAAAACAAATACTATTCCAATTGTCGTTAGGATTGATAAGAGTGCAATTACAAATAGAATCTTAGGCATTGCTTTTTCAATATAGATCATTAAACGATTTGAATTCATATTTGCACTTATTAAATTTCTTGTTTGCACGATTTCCTTCTCTTTATTTATATTATATGACCTCATGAATTACCCACCTTTTCCTATAAAGAAAAGAGCTTTGAGCCCCTCTCATCTTGAACACAATTATAAACCCTTTAAGAACTCAACTTCTGCTTCAATTTCTTCATCAGGTAAGGGAGCAAATCCTCTAGCACCAGCAAAAGTATTGACGTGTTCCATTAAAAAAATTGAAAAATCGAGCACTTCCGGTTTAGTTCTTGCCGAATCTAAATTAAGATATGTGAAGACAGGTCTAGTGAATTCGGCATAATCACCGTCTTCAGAAATCGTCTCAAAGCTTGGTTCTATAGGACCATCACCAAAATCAATATGAATAGCTGTAATTTTCTCTTGATTATTTATATAGTAGCCAAAACCAAAAAAACCAATTGCATTTTTATCTTCACTTATAAGCGTAAGCAAGGTTGAATAATCTTGCTGTAAATTAACGTCTTCTTTTAAATCCGCTTCTTCTAATATACTTTCATAAAAAAATTCATAAGTCCCATGGTTCTCATTAGGTCCATACGTATTAATTCTTTCTTTTGGCCAGTCTGAATTGATGTCTGACCAGTAATTAATCTCACTATCAGCCCTAAATATATTTGCAACTTCCTGATTGGTTAATTCTGTCGCCCAATCATTATCAGGATGGATAACAAAGGTCAATCCATCAAGTGCAACTTTTAATTCCTTAATATCAACTTCTGATTCAAAAGCTGTTCTAAGTTCATCTTTATTAATCTCCCGGGAAGCATTGTTAAAATCCGTCCCATTTGGAACAATAAATTTTTGAAAACCAGCACTCGTTCCTGATCGAGAGACCTCAACTGATACACCTTGTTGCGCAACGGACATATATTCTTCAGCAACCCTCGCCATCAGTGGATAAACAGTTCCTGATCCATCAATGGCAACTCGACCAGATAAAGCATTCGGATCATCATTCCTCCCGCTACATGCAACTATGAATATTAAAAGTAAAAAGAACATTAAAAATCCCATCATTCTTCGTTTCAATAACTTCAACCCCTGAGTTGTTATAAAATACTAATTGCCTTTATCTCTTTAAGTTCATCATAACGAATGAATTTGAAGCTAACGTTAAGCATTTGTAAACTGTATGTTAATTTTTCAATAAAAAAATAGATACTATTAAAAGTATCTATCTTAACTGAACTAATATTCATTATTTTCTTTGATCACTATCTAGAATAATCGTTACAGGCCCATTATTCACTAAGGAAACATCCATCAAAGCTCCAAATTCGCCTGTTTCAACCTTTACGTCAAATGAGTGTAATTGGGTATTAAAATATTGATAAAGTTCATTTGCTTGATCCGGCTTAGCTGCATTCATAAAGTTTGGTCGCCGTCCCTTTCGTGTGTCACTATATAAAGTGAATTGGGAAATAGATAGAATTGCCCCGCCTATATCCAATAAAGATAAATTCATCTTCCCCTTATCATCTTCAAAAATTCTTAACTGACAAATTTTTTTAGCTAAATAGTCTGCATCCTCTTCAGAATCGTTATGAGTAACACCTAGTAAAACTACTAAACCTTGGTTGATTTGACCAATTGTTTGATTTGAAACACTCACACTTGCTTTACTGACTCTTTGAATAATCGCTCGCATACAATAGCTCCTTTAACTTTCTCCCAACCCAGCTGTCCAATCATCCTTACGCATGACAAGACAAGATTTAGAATAATAAAGTGATTCCTCGCTTAGTAAAGAGCTAATAGTTAGTTAATCAAAGACAAAAATGCTTATTCCTGTCTTGTAAAAACTCACAGCCTTATTGGCCCATTACTAAAACTTATGTTATCACCGACGTCGGCAAATTTTATATCTGTTTTCAAAAAAATTAAATTTACTGTACAACACGTTCAACAGTGTAAACATCTTTAATTTGTTTTAATTGTTCAACGGTTTTTCTCAAGTGACTAACATCACTTATTAATATAGTTAAATGAATAAGTGCTATTTTATTACGGTCAGTTTTACCATTTACACCGATAATATTTGTACCTAATTCATTGATTGACTGTAAGATATCATTTAATAAACCACGACGATCATATCCTGAAATCTCTAAATCAACATGATATTGTTTTGTATCTGTTTCATCACATTCCCATCTGACATCAAGCATGCGATCTTTTATCCCTTCCGCATCCATGTTCGGACAGTTTTTACGATGGACTGACACACCACGCCCCTTCGTAATATAACCAACAATTTCATCCCCGGGTACAGGATTACAACATTTCGCCAATCTAACCAGTAAATTATCAACGCCTTCTACTTTAACACCAGAATCTCTTCGACGTTGTTTTCTACCAGTCGGTTTTTTTTGTACTTTATCTAGTGTCGTTTCTAGATCTTTCTTTTGTTCGCGCATTTTATCCGTTAAGCGCATCGTGATTTGTGATGCAGTGATTCCCTGATAACCAACTGCAGCATACATGTCTTCAATGCTTATAAAATTAAAGCGATCTGCTACACGTTGAAGATTATCTTCAGTAAGAACTTCTTTCGGATCGTATTCCGTATTCCTAACCTCTTTATCAATCAATTCTTTACCTTTGATAACATTTTCTTCACGCTGTTGTTTTTTGAAAAATTGCTTAATTTTATTTTTAGCTTGGGAGGTTTGTGCCATATTTTTCCAATCCCGTGATGGCCCATATGAATGTTTTGAAGTTAAAATTTCAACAATATCACCATTCTTTAATTGAAAATCTAACGGTTCCATTTTTCCGTTAACGCGCGTCCCAATTGTTTGGTTCCCCACTTCCGTATGAATCTTATAGGCAAAATCAATTGGAATAGATCCTTTAGGTAATTCAATTACATCTCCTTTAGGAGTAAATACATAGACCATATCGGCGAATAATTCGACCTTGAGAGATTCCATAAATTCTTCAGCATCATTTGTTTCACTTTGTGATTCGAGAATTTCCCTAAACCAAGCTAGTTTCATCTCCGAACTATCCTTACCTGGTTGAACCTTTTTTCCTTCTTTATATGCCCAGTGAGCTGCAATACCATACTCAGCTATTTTATGCATCTCTTTAGTCCTAATCTGCACTTCCAGCGGAGCACCCTTTGGCCCAATAACAGTCGTATGCAGAGATTGATATAGATTAGGCTTAGGCATAGCAATATAATCTTTAAAACGGCCAGGCATTGGTTTCCAACACGTATGAATAATACCTAATACTGCATAACAATCTTTAATACTATCAACAATTATTCTTACTGCTAATAAATCATAAATTTCATCAAATTGTTTATTTTGCAAAATCATTTTACGATAAATACTATAGATATGTTTTGGTCGTCCAGAAAATTCAGCCTCGATTTGGACACCTTCTAATTGTTGTTGAACTTCCTTCATTACTTCTTCAATATAATCTTCACGTTCTTCACGTTTTTGTTTCATTAAATTAACAATTCGATAAAATTGTTGAGGATTTAAATATCTTAAGGATACATCTTCTAACTCCCATTTAATTGCTGAAATACCTAAACGATGAGCCAATGGAGCAAAAATTTCTAATGTCTCATTAGCAATTCGTCGTTGTTTCTCAGATGGAAGGAACTTCAATGTTCGCATATTATGCATTCGATCCGCCAATTTTATAAGAATCACTCGAATATCTTTAGACATAGCAATGAACATTTTTCGATGGTTCTCAGCTTGTTGCGCTTCTTGTGATTTATATTGAATTTTCCCTAGCTTTGTTACCCCATCAACAAGCATGGCGATTTCTCCACCAAATTCCTCTTCAATATCTTCCAAAGTCACGCTTGTATCTTCCACTACATCGTGTAAAAAGCCCCCTGCGATTGTTTCCGCATCCAACCCTAAATTGGCTAGTATGCCTGCCACTTGAACAGGGTGAATAATGTAAGGTTCACCTGACCGTCTGAATTGATTCTTATGTGCATCATAAGCATAATCGTAGGCACGACGAATTAACTCGATATCTTTGTCTGAAAGATACGAAGCCCGCT
This sequence comes from Amphibacillus sp. MSJ-3, assembly GCF_018919165.1. Classification (GTDB taxonomy): domain Bacteria; phylum Bacillota; class Bacilli; order Bacillales; family Amphibacillaceae; genus Amphibacillus. The sequence goes on from NZ_JAHLQM010000001.1 coordinate 27,972, forward strand.
CTATAACATCTTCCACTGTCAAAACTTTTTCTTTCGACATTTATGATCACCCTAATTCTTCATTTATAAGTATTCGTTCAAGTACCACACATAAAGATAATAATTTAGTAGTTCCCAAAAAAGTAACCTGGAATTCTGAACATCCGTTTAACCCTCATATGAATCTGCTTCTCTCTTGTTTATAGGTTAAATTATTAGTTCTTTATATTCTATAACATATTAGAAATTAATTTCAACAAAATTCGCAAAAAAGATTAGCTATCACTTTATTTTACCGCAGTGCAACTGTCAGTAAGACTCTCACTTCAAGAATTCGAGAGAGAATAATAATTGTAGGTGAGAGATCAACTGACAGTAACGGCCCGATTGGTTCAAGGGCCTTTAGGTCATACCCTTGTGGTACTAACAATCAGTGGGGATAGGAGGCCTCGGAATAAACTCATCAGATCCTATGGTAAGGTCTATATGACCTGGGTTTTGTATGTCCCCCCCCACTGATTGAGGTTTCACTTTATTTTTATAATCAGATCAAGTGATTTTATAATATAACGAAAGCGCACCTGGTAGAGGTACGCTGACTTCAATCTAATTAATATTCCATTAACGTTAAGACATCATAGTCCGTTAACTTATCTCGTCCATTCAAGTAAGTTAATTCTATGAGAAAAGCACAACCAACCACAATACCACCGAGTTCTTCAACAAGCTTCACAGTCGCTTCGATTGTACCACCAGTTGCTAGCAAATCATCGGTAATTAAAACTCGTTGACCCGGTTTAATCGCATCTTTATGGATGGTTAGGACATCCTTTCCATACTCTAATCCATAATCAACCTTAATGACCTCACGTGGCAACTTACCTTCTTTACGAACAGGTGCAAATCCTATTTCTAGCGCATAGGAAACAGGGCAACCAACGATAAAACCACGAGCCTCTGGTCCAACAACGATATCAACTTTTTTATCTCTTGCATACTGAACAATCTCATCAACCGCTGACTTGTATGCCTTGCCGTTATCCATTAATGTAGTAATATCTATAAATTGGATACCTTCTTTGGGCCAGTCTTCTACCTCTGTAATATATTGTTTATAATCCATAAACTTATTCCTCCTCGACTAAGAGTACTTATTCTATTTGATTCATCATCCATGTTTTTAATTCTTGATAATTTGTATAATAGAGTAACTCTTGAATTTCTCTTTGTTTTAATCTATTTTGATAAAATATTGATTCCGATAAATCTCGCTTTTCCGCTTCTTCATTGAGATAGATAACCTTATTATCTATTTTAACAAACTTTAGCTCATAAAACACATTAATTATAAACTCAATTTTTTTATTATTCCACCCTTTATAATTAATGATTTTATTCTGTTCATGTTTGTGATCATATTTACCATACTTAATTAGATATCCATAAAACCATTTGAAATCATCTCTAGTTGGCAAAGTTGGCCAATTGTTTTTCTCGTCCAAGCTATAGCAGGCATAAATATTATTCGGCTTAGTTTTCGATAGTAAAGCTGATAAATCAGACAGCTGACTGGGCAAATCAATTAAAAGCAATTCTGTTATTTGACCTAGATTTTGTTCTTTAGTCTGAGCAATTGGTGTTATATCTAGATCATCCCTTGCTGTTAGCTTTTGAAAGCTTACAGCAAGGTATTCTTTATCCATTAAATGTTGAACCTGCTTATGCCAGAATTTAGAGCCCCTATAGTCAAAAAGTTGCCGTTCTTTAATTCGAAAATCTTTAATGATTAATTGTGGTGACTGTTTTCCATTCCACTCATTTATTTGCAAATGCCCAATAACTTCAAGATGATCATTTGAAGTCATTCGATTGATTTGATCTCCAAAACCAAAACCGACTGAAGCTAATTGATAGTCATCTTGTTCAAGATTAAATTTCAAATGATTTTTTTCAGTACCGATCTGCTTTAAATCAAGCGGTTTACCCTTGACATAAAAAATAGGCTTAGGATTAGCCATGCCGAAGGGAGCAAGTTGATTTATTTTTTTAATCGTTTCTAGTTTTAAATCTTTTAAATTAAGTTCAAGTTCAAGGTTTACTTGTTCTTTGTAGTCCTCAGATTGAAGTTTTTGATTAGCTAATTGATTCAAGGATTCTCTTACTCTATCAACTCGATCGATCTTTAGAGTCATACCAATGGCCTGAGCATGGCCACCAAATTGAATAAATTGATCATGAAGCTCCATGCCATTTCCAAATAAATCAAAGGCTGCTATACTTCGTCCCGAGCCCTTAGCAATTTGTTCATCCTGCTTTAGGGTAAGACATATTGCTGGTCTCTGATAGATTCTAACTAATTTTGAGGCAACTATACCAAGAACCCCTTCATTCCAGCCTTCCTTGGCTACAACAATTACAAATTGATTATCTTTTTCATTTAAATTGACTAATTCAATCGCCTCTTCAACAATTTGATTTACAATTCGCTGACGCTCTTGATTAATTAAATCAATTTCTGTTGCTAATCGTTGTCCTTCTTCCATCTCACTGGTTAACAAAAGCTCGACAGCAGGGTAAGCACTCTCTAGACGACCAGCAGCATTCAATCGTGGGCCGATTGCAAAGCCGACATCCTGTTCATCAACGATTCCTTTAATCGCAGCAACTTCTTTAAGTGCTACAATACCTGGGCGCTTACTGTTTGCAAGTGATTCTAAACCAAACTTAACTAGAATTCGATTCTCATCGATGAGTGGCACTAAGTCAGCTACTGTACCAATAGCAACCAAATCTAGAAACTGCTTAGGCAAGTATCCCAATAAATAATGTGCTATTTTAAATGCAACACCAACTCCAGCTAACTCTTTAAACGGATAGTCTTTTGATAATTTTGGATGGATAATTGCATATGCCTCTGGTAGCTTATCTTGAACCTCATGATGATCAGTAATAATCAAATCCATATTAAGTTCTTTGGCTACTTTAGCCGATTCAAATGCAGCGATTCCTGTATCTACTGTAATGATGAGGTCAAATCCTTGTCGCTTCGCTTCCCTAAAAGCTTGCGGATTCGGGCCATAGCCCTCTGTAAAGCGATTAGGAATATAATAGTCACACATCGCACCAAGTTCATGCAGGGTTTCAACTAAAAGGGTTGTAGCAGTCACTCCGTCTGCATCATAATCCCCAAAGACTAAGATACTTTCACCTTGTTCAATAGCCAAATCAATTCTTTGTTTAGTCTTTTCTAATCCATCTAATTGTTTAGGATCATATAAGTGATCCAAATTTGGATTAAGAAATTGCTCCATTTCAAATGATTCAGTAAAACCCCTATTTGTTAATAACAGACTCAATATATCTAATGCTTCGTCTGTTTGTTTCACTTTTTGATTATCTTTATATGTAAAATTCCAATTCATTTGACTTTGTAACATAAATTCACCCCTGACTAACTCATCATTATACTAGAGTCAACCAAGGGGTTCAAATATATTTAATTATCATTCTGATTGTTTTCATCAATGACTTCTACTTCTACTGTTTCAATAGCTTGTTCTTGCTCAGATGCTTGATTCATACGTAATTGCTCATTTTCTGATACTAAATGACGCATTTCTTTACGAATACTGATCAAATGATAAATGCTAAAACTAGCTGTGATCAGGCCCCCAAATAGAGTAGAAGTTAAAATGACCAAGATTAATGGTGATTCAGTAGTTGTAAATAAATAATTGACTTCTACCGCTTCTACATTTATAACAGCAAATATCGCAACAATAAGAGCAAATATTAAAGCAGAAATAATGTATACTTGACCTTTCAAATCGATCACCTCTTATAAATATAGTTTTACCGCAGTGCAAGTGTCAGTAAAGACCCGATTGGTTCAAGGACCTTTAGATCATACCCTTTTGGTAGTCACAAATGTTTTCGGGGGGACAGGAGGAGACAGACTAAACTCACCAGGTCCTGTGGTAAGGTCTGTATCACCTAGATCCTGTAAAACCAAACCTCACTGATTGAAGTTTCACTTTATTCTAATCTACCACTTCTCAATCTAATCCAAACACAAACTTTGAAGTCGACACCTATATCGACTTCAAAGTTATCACACTTTTCATTATACTTGTGGTCCTGTAACTTTTTTCTTTTTAAGATAGGTAATCGGTTTTTCCTTAATATTTCTACCACGCCAAATTAACCATAATTGGGCAGCGATAAACATTGAAGAATACATCCCAGCTAATAGACCAACAACTAATGCAAATGAGAAATTCGTGATCGCATCTGCCCCAAAAAGGTATAAGAGAACAGCAGCAACGATAATTGTTAAGCCCGTATTAATACTTCTTGTCAAGGTTTGCATTAAGCTATCATTAACAATCACTTTTAACTCTTCATACGAACGAACGCGTTGTTTCACTTTTAAGTTCTCCCTGATTCGATCAAAAGTAACGATTGTATCATTAATTGAATAACCAACTATTGTAAGAATTGCCGCAATAATTGTAACATCAAATTCAATTTGAAATAAGCTAAAGAAGGTTAACATTACCAGAGCATCATGTAGCAATGCCGTAATTGCTGTGACAGCAAAATAATATTCAAATCGGATTGTCACATAAATAACAATGAAGACTGCTGCAAATAGAACAGCTAATAATGCATTACGGGCTAACTCTTGTCCAACTACCGGTGATACTGTACTGACATTAACATCAGCTTGGTAAGATTCTGTAAAATGTTCTCGAATATCAGATACAATATCTTGATCCAAAGGTTGATCAAAACGTACCACTGCAATTTCATTTTGATTTCCAGAATAAGAGATAGAATGGGCCTCTAAATCAAATCTTTCAAGTTCTTCAATAATCTGTTCTTCTGCTATTTCTTCACTTGTTGTTATTTCTACCCGTGATCCAGAAGTAAAATCAACACTTAAGTTCAACCCAAAAACAGTCAATGATATAACCCCAATGACAATAATCACAAGTGATACACCTAAAAAAGCCTTCCAATGCTTAACAAAATCAAACTTTCTACCAAAAAATGATGTCTCAACTGGTGATGAATCTCTAATATCACGAATTTGTGATGGTTTTAGACCAAACCATGCATAACGTTTATTTAAAAATCTACTCTTCACCCATAACCCTAATAAGAAACGAGAAATAAAGACTGAGGTCAGAAAGCTCAGCAAGATACTTACGATGAGTAATGTTGCAAAACCTTTGACAGAACTCGTTCCAAATATAAATAAGACACCTGTTGCAATCAAAGTGGTCAAATTGGCATCGAGAATAGATGAAAAGGAGTTTTTGTTGGCAGCCTCGAAGGCAGCAATTGTTGTTTTACCCAACTTTAATTCTTCTTTCATTCGTTCATAAGTAATGATATTGGCATCAACTGCCATACCAACTCCTAGAATTAGGGCTGCTATACCTGGAAGAGTTAGAACACCATTCATCCATCCAAATACTAATATAACTAAATAAATATACAAACTTAGCGTAATAACTGAAATGACACCAGGAAAACGATAGACAACAATCATAAAAATAAAAACAAATAATATCCCAAGTGCACCAGCAAAAACAGTTTCATTCATAGCATCCAGCCCAAATTGTGCGCTAACAGAAGTTGAATATTCTTCATTTAAATTGACAGGTAATGAGCCAGCATTTAAGATATCAGCAAGTTGTTGTGCCGATTGCACGGTAAAGTTCCCATCAATTTGAACAGTAGTTTCATTTAACACACCTTGAATCATTGGAGCAGAGATAAATTTAGGGTCTTCCTTTTCTACTTCTTCATAAAAAGAATCCCCTTCCTCGTAGTCTAACCAAATAACCAAATAATCTGGGATTGAGGAATCCTCTAAAATTGTTCGGGTTACCTCACCAAATTTATCACCATCTTTTAATTGTAATGAAACGACTGGTTGATTTGACTGTGGATTATAGTCCTGGCGTGCCCCACCCTCGACTAAATCGGATCCATCTAAATACTCTTTTCCTTCTACATCACGAAAGGAAAGTCGTGCAGATGTTGCAAGTAATTCCCTAGCCTCTTCTTCATTATCAATACCCGCAAGTTGGACACGAATTCGATTTGGTTCTTCAATCATAAAATTCGGTTCACTTACACCTAATACATCGACACGTTGTCTTAGTGATTGAACAGTTGCTTCCAAAACATCGATGTTAATCTCCTGTTCTTCATCAATCGGTTCCACTTCATATAGAATTTCAACACCACCCTGTAAATCAAGGCCTAATTTCAAATCATGAGCAGCATCCATTACTGTTGTCCCAATCACAATCGCTAAAGTTATTACAATAATGCCGAAACTGATCAATCGGTTTTTCTTAATCATATCGTCCATTTCCTCCCTTTAATGACCACAAAAAAAAACAAAGGCACTTCATCAGATCGTTTATGTATGTTAATTCGTCTTGATTTCACTGTTAGACAAATGTATAACTACATATCAGTTAATGCAGCTATTGAAGCCATTAAATCATCTGACTGATATGTTTCCATTGTTAAATAAGTCATGAACACATGGCCACTTAAATGAAATACATCTTCGACTACTTGGTATAACCTTAGTTTCTTGTTTTTACGCCATACTTTCGCTAATAAACAATCCCAAACCATATCGGATGTTACATCACCATAGCCCAGTAAAGTAAGTTCTTCAGCTTTACTTTCAATCACACTTCTGATTACTGGTTTCCAGTCTTCAACATGCCTTTCCGTCATGAAAATACCTCCTTGAGCATTGTTAATCTTCATCAATTTGTCATGCTTGTACACTCTTCATGCATATAATTCATTGTATATGAAATTTATAACTTTGAGAAGGTAGGATTTATAAATTATGCCAAAGCAATCATTTTTAAAAGGGACAGTTATTCTGATAGTTGCTGGTCTCATCTCTCGGTTACTGGGATTCTTTAACCGCATCATTATGGCAAGATTAATGGGTGAAGAAGGAATTGGGTTATATAACATGGCAATACCTACTTTATTTTTAGTGTATACCTTATCACAGGTTGGTCTCCCAATTGCTATTTCAAAACGAATTGCAGAAGCAAACGCACAGAATGATCAACATAAAATAAAAAAAATTCTAATCGTATCTTTAAGTATTACAGGGATCCTTAGTTTCATGTTTGTGGGCCTATTAATCTTCATTTCACCTTTTATTGCTCAACATTTACTAACAGATCAACGAACATTGTATCCTTTATTAGCAATGACACCAATGATTCCAATCACGAGCTTCGCCTCTGTATTACGAGGTTATTTTCAGGGATTTCAAAATATGAAACCTCAAAGTTATGCCCAAGTCCTCGAACAAATCGTTAGATTAGGTACACTTACATTCTTCGTTAAACTTTTACTACCTTATGGTCTTGAATATGCTACAGTTGGTGCAATGATATCTGGTACTATTGGTGAACTCATTTCCTTGCTTTTTCTTTTAAGCTATTTTAAGTCAAGTAAAAGGCCAAGAATTAGAAATCGACTTTTCTTATCAATTAAAAATTGCAAAGAAACTGCTCAATCATTGTTCTCAATCGCAATTCCGAGTACTGGTAGCCGACTCATCAGTTCTTTATCGAATTTTCTTGAGCCAATTTTAGTTGCACAAAGTCTTGCTTATGCCGGTTTTTCTTCAATAGCCGCAACAAAACAATATGGACTTTTAACAGGTTATGCCATTCCATTATTGCTATTCCCTATGTTTATTACCCACGCATTAGGAGTTGCTCTTATTCCAAATATTAGTGAAGCTGAGGCGAAACGTCAACATCATACAGTCCATTATCGAATTGATCAAGCTATCCGCATCTCATTTGCGTCGGGTGCAATTGCTACAATTGTTCTAATATTATTCCCTGGTCCGATCTTGAATTTTATGTACAATAATACACAGGCAAGCTATATCACTCAATTTATGGCACCATTTTACTTATTTGCATACGTTCAATTCCCTTTAAACGCAAGTTTACAAGCATTGGATTTCGCAAAGGTTGCCATGTGGAACACCTTAATAGCGACTTTTGTAAAATATACAATTTTAGTCGTATTGACAAGTCAACCGTCACTAGGTATTTTTGGAACTGTACTTGCCTTAGCTGTCACATCGATACTAACAACATGTCTTCATTACAGTAGTTTAAGGAAATTAATTAATTATCGCTTAAATTTTCTCACCATCTGGAAAATGATTGGTTTACTTTCGATTACTTATTTAACAGCTAAAGGATTGATCAGATGGATACCAAGCTATCAAACGGATTTGGGTCACTTATTAATCCTTCTGACTATTTTAAGTTGTTTGTATCTTTGCTATTTATTTATTTTAAGAATTATAACCTTAAGTGAATTAAAACCGCTGTTTAGAAAACGCTGATCTCCTGATCAGCGTTTCTTTTCTAAATCAATATACCATTGATCTGCTGAATCAATCGTGCAGTATAAAATATCTTCAAGTTTGTAATAGCCCTGCTTACCGAGCTCCTCCATCAACCAATCTCGTGACTTTTTTAATACATCAAGAGTATGATCTTGAATTTTACCATCTGCAATAAGTAAATGAACAAATCCAACAGAGACAGCTCTCTCCTTTGCAAAAACAGATAGTTTCCCTGATGGTTCAAGAATGGCATATTCAACATCTTGAACACTCTTAACACTTTTTTCATGAAGTTGTTGAATTAAATCATCAAAATTATATCTGTGTTTTCTCATTTCATCTTTATTAATCCTACCATTTAAAATGATAAGTGAAGGTTTCCCTTCAAACCAATCTCTAAAACGCTTACTCTTAAGAGAGATTAAAGCTGTTGTACGTTGAATAATAACAAGAACGAGCATGGGAATAAGTGAAGTTAATATTCCTTTATCCGTATCTTCTATAACAATCACCGCAATTTCTGCCATCATAATCGAAATAACAATATCTAACAAGCTCAATTCCCCAATTTCCCGTTTTCCCATTAAACGAAAGAAAAAAGCAATAAAACAATAAGTTATAATTGTTCGGCTAATTATAATCCACATTCATGATCACTCGCTTTTGTTTTATTACAGTTAAGTTTCCCATCTAAATAAATAATATGAACCTTGATCACCACATTTAGAGATCCCTACCTAGCTTTCATCCAATTAAATATAATCCCTATAAATGTTTTGATACATTTATAATTAAATGAATGCGTTAGGAATTTTACCTTTAGTTAAACTTATGGTCTATTCTATTCGGGGTAAAAAGTCTATTTCATTATGAGAATTCATATATTATTAGTGATACTTTGGACAAGGACATTAAAAGGAGGAAAAGTAAGTGAAGCAACGTCTAGAAGCACTCATGTACGGTTGGCTATCTATTATTATCTTGCTTATTATATCAAGCTTGGCACTTGCCATTTTATTACGTTTTACCTCATTAACGAATCCATTACTAGACAACTTGGCTATAATTGCCGCCTTTATCATACTCTGGCTTAGTGGGTTAATAAGTGGCCTTAAAGCAAAGCAAAAAGGCTGGATGATTGGTCTAACCTTAAGTTTAAGTTATAGTTTAATCATTTATCTTTATCAATATTTAGGCTATAATCAACAGTTTACATTAAAACAAATCCTTTACCATCTTGGATTCTTACTTGTTGCTGTATTTGGTGCAGTTCTTGGTGTAAATATTGGTGGCGGAAAACAAGAAAATAGTTAATTCAAATATCCTTTCAACCCTAGTTTTAATTCCTAGTCAGTATTTTTAATTTAACTTGATTCTTTTACTCAATCATTTTGTGGTTAGTCAAGCAAATAAAGATAGAAACGGTTATGTTTATCCTTTTTGTAATAAACAAAACCATTTTTCATGCTCAAGGATGGTGGTCTCTAATCTCTGTCTGTTAAGGAGGGAATCATAAAAAATAAAGATTCACTATTATAGCGAATTTAATATCGCTTGACACTTTATTTGACCAGGGTTAATCCTTTAAAAAAAGATGGCCAGCAAATGCTGTCCATCTTCTTTTCTTATCCTAATTATTATCTTGTTCTTCTGTCTGAACTGGTTCAACAACGTGTTTTACTGCTGACCGTTCATATGTAAGTTTCTGACCGCCACCTACATCAATATGAATCGCATCTTCATCAAGTGAATGAACAACACCTTGTAAACCTCCAATAGTAACGATTTTATCGCCCTTCTTCAAATCAGCTTGCATTTGATTAATCGCTTTTTGTCGTTTTTGTTGTGGTCTAATAAGTAAGAAGTAGAATACTAAGCCCATTAAAATAAATGGTAATAGTAAGCTAATCATCTCTGCCATAATTATTTCACCTTCCTTTCATTTAGAAATTTTTTGCGTTTGGTTTATTAAAACCATAATTTTCAAAGAATTCTTCTCTGAAGTCACCAAGTCGATCTGCTTTAATGGCTTCTCGTACTTGCTCCATCAAGTTTAACAGAAAATAGAGATTATGATAAGAACAAAGTCTCAATCCTAAAATTTCATCAGCTTTAATTAAGTGACGAAGGTAAGCTCTAGAATAATTACGACAGGTATGACAATCACAATTTGGATCTAATGGTGAAAAGTCTCGAGCGAATTTAGCATTACGAACAACTAATCGTCCACTCGATGTCATACAAGTCCCATTGCGTGCAATTCGGGTTGGTAAAACACAGTCAAACATATCGATTCCACGGATGACCCCATCTATTAAAGAATCTGGGGAACCAACGCCCATTAAGTAACGTGGTTTTCCTGTATCTAGTAATGGAGTTGTGTATTCCAATATGTGATTCATAACCTCTTTTGGTTCTCCAACAGATAGTCCACCAATCGCATAACCTGGAAAGTCTAAAGAAGATAGATCTTTAGCACTCTGCTTGCGGAGATCCTCATACTCTCCACCTTGAATGATCCCAAATAAACCTTGATCGTCTGGCCGCTTATGAGCAGATAAACAGCGTTCTGCCCAACGACTAGTTCGTTCCACTGAGTTTTTCATATATTTATAATCAGCAGGATATGGTGGACACTCATCAAATGCCATCATAATATCTGAGCCAAGTGCATTTTGTATTTCCATTGACTTTTCTGGGGAAAGGAACAATTTTTCACCACTAATGTGACTTCTAAAATGAACGCCCCTTTCCTCAATCTTACGTAAATCAGTAAGACTAAAAACTTGAAAACCACCAGAGTCTGTTAAAATAGAGTGCTTCCAATTCATAAATTTATGAAGACCACCAGCCTCTTTTATTATATCTTGGCCTGGTCTTAACCACAAATGATAAGTGTTTGATAAAATAATATTGGCGCCGATTTCTTCCAATTCTTCTGGACTCATCGTTTTCACAGTTGCCAAAGTACCAACAGGCATAAAGACCGGTGTATCAAATGAACCGTGCGGTGTGTGGACACGTCCTAGTCGTGCACCTGTTTGTTTACATGTCTTAATCAATTCATATGTTACTGCAACCATTTTCTCACTTCTTTCTTTATAAAAATCATAAGATTAACATTGCATCACCGAAGCTAAAGAATCGGTAATTGTTTTCAATAGCTGTTTGATAAGCCTTGAGGATGAAATCTCGGCCTGCTAATGCACTAACTAGCATGACGAGTGTAGATTTTGGTAAATGGAAGTTAGTTATCATACCGTCAATCGCTTTGAATTCATATGGCGGATAAATAAAGATTGAAGTCCAGCCACTCGCAGCCTGGATCGCTCCATTATGTTCGGCAGCAATCGTTTCTAACGTTCGAGTTGATGTTGTTCCAACCGCTATCAGTCGTCCGCCTTTTTCTTTTACTCGATTCATTTTTTCTGCTTCTGTACTTGAAAGATAATAATACTCACTATGCATATCATGCGCTTCTATTTGATCAACACTTACCGGTCGAAAGGTACCAAGCCCAACATGAAGTGTTACAAAGGCGATTTCAATTCCTTTTTCCCTAGCCTCTGCTAATAGCTCCTTAGTAAAGTGGAGGCCAGCAGTAGGTGCAGCAGCAGATCCTTCTGCTTCTGCATAAACCGTTTGGTAGCGACTTTGATCTGATAATTGTTCCTTAATATAAGGTGGTAAAGGCATTTCACCTAATTCTGTTAACAGCTCCAGGAATATCCCTTGGTATTCAAATCGAACAACTCGTCCACCATGATCCTGCAGTTCAACACAAGTCGCGATTAACTTTCCGTCACCAAAGTTGAGCTTAGTACCTATCTTTACTTTCTTCGCTGGTTTCACAAGTACTTCCCACTCATCTAATTCACGCTGATGAAGTAAAAGCAATTCTACTTTCGCACCCGTATCTTCCTTTATACCATATAATCTTGCCGGTAAAACTTTTGTATTATTAAGCACTAAACAATCACCAGGATTTAAATATTCCAACACATCATTAAAATGACGATGAGCAATTGACTGATCATCACGGTTGATAACCAATAATTTGGAATCCGTTCGGTTTTCCAATGGTGTTTGTGCAATTAAGTTCTCTGGTAAGTCAAAATCAAAATCTGTTATTTTCATAATATACTCCTAACATTAGCTAAAACCTAGTTAAAATGATCATTAATTATTCCTTGGCTTTCGGCAGAGCCCGATTAAAATGTTGATATGTTTTCTCTGTAGCGATTCTTCCTCGAGGTGTGCGTTGAATAAAACCTTTTTGTAATAAAAAAGGTTCATACACGTCCTCGATTGTTTGTGACTCTTCACCAATCGTTGCGGCTAAAGTATCTAATCCTACAGGACCACCTTGAAAAGCATCCAAAATAGATAAGAGAAGTTTATGATCAATGTGATCTAACCCTGTTTTATCCACTTGTAGCATTTCTAAAGCCTGTTGAGTCGTCTCCAATGATATCTCATACTCACCTTTAACTTGTGAAATATCTCGAACCCTTTTTAATAAACGATTAGCAATTCGGGGTGTTCCTCTAGAACGCCGAGCAATTTCTAAAGCTGCTTCTTGATTGATCGATACATCAAAAATATTTGCTGTTCGTTCAACAATTTCCGTTAAATCTTCTATCTCATAATACTCTAAACGACTTAACACACCAAAGCGGTCTCTAAGTGGTGCAGTTAAAAGACCTGCTCGCGTTGTTGCTCCGATCAAAGTAAATGGCGGTAAATCAAGTCGAACAGAACGTGCAGTTGAACCGGTACCAATCACAATATCTAAACAAAAGTCTTCCATTGCGGGATACAGAATTTCTTCAACTGCCCTTGGTAATCGGTGGATTTCGTCAATAAACAAAACATCCCCAACTTCAAGTGACGATAGTATAGCCGCCAAGTCGCCAGCTCTTTCAATGGCAGGTCCAGAGGTTGTCCGAAATTCAACATTCATTTCATTGGCAATTATAGAAGCCATTGTTGTTTTTCCAAGTCCAGGGGGGCCATACAGCAAAACATGATCGAGTGGCTCGTTTCTAAGTTTGGCAGCTTCAATAAAAATAGCTAAATTATCTTTTGCAGTAGTCTGCCCAATATATTGAGCCAACATCTGCGGTCTTAAACTAAGCTCGACTTCTTCCTCTTCATCAAACTGTTCTCCTGTCACCATACGTTCATCCACATTTCACACCCCACTTATGCTTTCAGTAATAAGGATAAACCATATTTAACTAATTCATCTGTATTGACTAAGTTCGATTGTCTCAGTTGCGGGACAATTCTATTTACTTCCCGATCATTATAACCTAACACTTTTAGTGCTTCAATCGCTTCATTAATTGTTTTATCATTAATAGCTCCATTAATTTTTCCAGACATCTCTTTTGAGGAGTCAGCCATTTGTTTAACTTCAAAAGGCAGTTTCCCTTTCAAGTCTAAAATCATTTGCCGGGCCGTCTTCTTTCCGACACCTGGAAACTGAGTTAAGTATTTTTCATCTTCTTCCTCAATTGCCATGACAAATTGATCAACTGATGTATGCCCAACAATAGATAATCCACTTTTAGGTCCTATACCTGAAACTGTAATAATGTGTGAAAATAATAATTTTTCATCATAATTTTTAAACCCATATAAAATTTGTGCATCCTCACGAACATGGTGGTATGTATGAATCTTTATCGTTTGGTTTAATTTTTCTTGAAAATAAAATGGGTTAGCACAAACTACTTGATAGCCAATTCCATTAACATCGATTATGGCTAATGAATCCGTTAGCTCTACTAGCTCCCCTTTAATATAAGCAATCACTCTCAATCCGCTCCTAACTATTCACTATATCCGTATAAATGCTATTTTACCACACAATCGTATGTTCGTATACCGTATTCACACCCTTGTCATTCACAACTATTATTAAGAAGTTATCTTTTTAAAAAAGACAATTCTGTTAGTTGTTTATTAGCATTCAAAGCAAATAAAGTGAAACGACCGACTCCTCCATATAAAACCATTAAAAAGAGAGTCGAGTTAATCCGACTCTCCATGTACTTGTTTACTAGGTAATTGATGCCTAAATACATCGATGACTTCTTGATAAGTTTTTTTCGAATCAATTTTTATCCCTTCATTTAACCGTTTTCGTTCATCTTCAGTTAGTTGATCAGGATCCAATTCAAATACAATTTGTATATTTTGTTCGTATTGCGGCTCACCTTCAAAGATGACAAGTTGTTCATCGGCTAAGCCGAAGTAACCAACTTCCTTTAAATAAGGCGAAATATCATCGATATAGTCACGAAAAACCATTTGGCCCACTTTTTGATCAATTAGTTGATAGTTCTCATACTTATACCAGAAATCTTCCATAGCAGTAATTGTTTCTTCAATGGATTCGCTATCCATACGACCATCTAAATATTGTTTTTGTATAATAACTTCAATTGTTGCTAAATCATCTGGATAATCTTCAAAGTTAGTTTCAGATTTGCTGACTTCAATCGCACGCTCCTGATTCATATCATTAGTCCTATCTTCAACCTGGACATTATAGATAAAAATCCCTAGCATCAAAACTATATTCAATGTTATTAAATATTTCATTTCATCCACCTCATATAAAGTGTGTATTTACTTTATAGGATGGACAAAAAAAATTTTTTTACACTTTTTATCATTAAAAATAAGTTAAAATTAAGACTTGGCATTGAAAAAAGTGATAAAAAGGGGTTAAAGCGATTAATTCACGTCACAGTTCATTGATTTGTCACTAATTTCCTATCGTGGATAGTTTGTCTTTACTGTTGATCATGTTTGCTTATTTCAGTATTTAAATAGCTAGTTTGCTAACGATTTAATTAGCATTATGGTAGACTTCCTGAACATCTTCTAACTCCTCAAGTCGATCAATTAGCTTTTCCATTTTCTCTTGGTCTTTTTCCGCTAAATCAGTATAAGTCGTTGGAATTAATGTTACCTCAGCTGTTTCAAATTCAAAACCTTCTTCTGCTAGTGCTGCTTTCACTTCATTATATGCTTCAGGTTCAGTATAAATTTCATATAGTTCATCAGTTGTTTCCATCTCTTCAGCACCTGCTTCAATAGCAGCGAGCATAACTGTATCCTCATCTGCATCTGTTGCTGAACGGTCAATAGTGAGGTAGCCCTTTCGGTTAAACATAAAAGCTACACAACCATTTTCACCAAGATTACCACCACTTTTTGAGAAAGCATGTCTAACTTCCGCAGCAGAACGGTTTTTATTATCTGTTAAAAGCTCAACCATTACTGCAGAACCCCCTGGTCCATAGCCCTCATAAATTACTTCTTCATAACTCACACCATCTAAGGTTCCGGTTGCTTTTTTTATATTTCGATCAATATTTTCATTTGGCATATTATTAGCTTTTGCTTTATCAATTGCTACACGTAAGGCAGGGTTCATATCCGGGTCGGGTCCGCCTTCCTTTGCAGCTATATAAATATCTTTAGCGGCTTTCATAAATGCTTTTCCGCGTTTCGCATCTTGAGCATTTTTACGTCTTTGAATGTTTTTCCATTTCGAATGTCCAGCCATAAAATTTACTCCTTTCACCTTTAAAAAATCAAATAACTACTGTACTCCATTTTATCACAAGTCGTCAACCCATGTAACAAAATAATTGAGTTAAAATTATGCTTCATCAAAAGGAGCCGGTGTTATCACAATGCTTCTTTTATGTTTTGAACGTTGATGCATCGCTTCAATCACTTTTCGATCTTGTTCTGGTATTTCTTCACCTTTTAAATAACCGTCAATATAGTCATAAGTCGTACCCATTTCATTCTCATCTGTTTGCCCATCCCAGAGCCCCGCACTTGGTTGTTTTAAAATAATTTCTTCAGCTACATTTAAATACTGAGCCATTTCTCTTACTTCTCCCTTTGTCAAATGAACTAAAGGATTAATATCAACACCACCATCACCATATTTAGTAAAGTATCCAGTATACCATTCTGCTGCATTATCAGTCCCTACTACTAAATATTGATGATTTGTCGCAATGGTATAAAGTGTTGACATTCGTAAGCGTGCTTTAAGATTTGCACTGGCTAGCTGATCATGGTTTGGTTGGTATACCTCTTTTTGTATTAACTCATGTTTAATGGTATCAAGTAATTGTTGATGGGTTAGAGTTAAATCAATGGTCATTGCTTTAATATTAGCCCCTTCAACGACAGCTTGCGCATCCTTTAGGTCTTCTTTAGAACTTTGACAAGGCATAATAACTGCTAAAGAATGATTGGGTAGAGCTTGTTTTATTAGATAGGCAACAACAGCGGAATCAATTCCTCCGCTCAATCCGACAACTAATCCCCTTGTATTTGTCTTCGCAACTTGATCTCGTAACCAGTCTACTAAATAGTCGACTTTTTTCTGCATTTTTTTAACTCCTTTTTCTGAAAAACTGTAACTCCTTAAATATTATTATTGCTTAAAATGATGTAACTTGCAATATTTTATCTTCTCTCAGCGTGGTCATTTAACATTCAAGAGTATTTTGAAAATCGTTAAAAGGATTGGAACAAAAACAACGAGTTAACTAATTGTGATGAATTAGTTTAACTCGTTGTTCATTCTTTTATTCGGCTTGTTCTGTTTCATCCATTGATTCACGTTGCATTCCACATGTGGAACCCGTTGGATAAAATGGATAGTGTGTTGGTCCATACATCGGATAAATGTATGGATAGGGTTGTAGATGATTAGCCTGGATAGCCTGTTGATGAGTGTTCATTTGAGTAAAGTGCTCCGTCATCATCCCGGTCTGTTCTCCTTCTACCTCGGCATTTAGATCTAGCTCACCCCATTTTGAATCATGGGAACAAGACTGTTGCATTGGGGCAGTCCACTGTGGTTGTTCACAGGTTTGCTTTTTACAAAAAACCGATGGATCTTGATAGGTACAGCACATATTTCCTGGTAATGTCGGATAATAAGGTTGTTGTGGGTAAAAGACCATAGAACACGGCATACATGGCATCCACATATAATTCGGTGATGGAAATGACCATGGTAAGGTGTGAACATCTTCTGTCGGCTGCTTAACTTCTTCCTTTTTCTGTTCTTGAATAGGGTGATGGTGCTGATGGTGTTGGTAATTTACTTTATTCTTCAATGTTGTATCGTAATCATCAATATCAACATCCACATCGACATTGTACTGGTTCGCATGAATATTTGGTAACTTCGGCATCTGAATAGAAACGGGTGGCAATTTAGGAAACGGCATTTTTTTCTGAACTTGTTGCTTAGGTTTTTGATCATCTTCCTTAATAACGGGTTGGGCTTTTTGTGGCATTTGTTTAAATGGCGTCATCATCTTTTCCTTAGGTGCAGGTGCCTGGCTTGAACCTTGTTTAGTCACTTGCTTTTTCTCGATAGGAATCTTTATTTTCATTCCTGGCATCACTAAATCCGGGTTTGCTAATTGTGAATTTACTGCTTTTAGCTCTTGAAAATCGACATTGTATTTTTTGGATAAATTCCAAAGTGTATCCCCTTTTTGAACAACATGAATTTTCACTTGCTTAACTCCTTTCCATAATTAAATAAATCATCATTTAGTAGACGACATTTCATCAGCCACTAAATGTTAGATAAAACAATCTGGCCTTGAATGGCTGTTATTCCAACTAATCATTTTGGCCTTTATGATTTTACATTGGAGATGCAACAGCCGGTAAAAAATAAATATAGTAACTCCTCAATCAATTGAGCTTTTTTGATTTGGCTCAGATTGACTTTTACCTTAAAGACCTGAAGACCTCTTAACAAATCGTTATTTCGCTTGCCCTTTATTTTCTGTTCATTGTCTTAATGAAATAACATGAAATAATAATAAATATAGGCATTTAGCAGGCTTATTCCTTAACAACATATGCAATCACCCAAAAATGTTGAATGTTTTTTTAAAAAACACTTAGTGATTTGTTAGAAATGATAAAATTAAGTGAATCTTCACCCAGTGGAGATCTTACAGTTTGTTAATCTACGATAAAAATCACAAGTTTTCTGATATGGTTACCCATCTCATTCCTATGTGTAGTTACAGATCCACCCGAAAACCTTAATAATTGTACCTATTAGAACTTAACAGGTCCTATCGTTCTTTTTTTTCGTAGAGCGGCTATCAGTAAGACTCCTACTTTAGGCATTTTCAGGAAACCAAAAAATGTAAGCGGGAGATCAACTGACAATAATATCCTGTAGACCTACCGCTCCACTGATTGAAGTTTCACTTTATTCAACTGTTGCTCGAATTTCATAATCATATCTTAAAAGGAGAGTATCTTAACTAGTCATACGATACAAAATATGAGAAAATGGAAATAGCTTTGGAGTAACACGGAGATAATCAAGTCCCTGTAAATATTGCAAAAAGACGAATTAAAGCTGTACCCGCCTTTTAGTCCCTATTTATTGTTGCGGTAGACCTTGTAGATTGTTGATCTAAGACTGACGGCGAATCAAATTTATGCATTTTGACAATGGGCTTATGACTACAAACATAGATTAGTCGCCTCATAAGATCACAAATATCGAGAAAGCTAAGTTTCTTTATCAAGTTGTTATATGAATTGGAGTGATATAAAATGACTGGAAAAGATAAATTAATTGGTGAAGATCGCCGTCAAGCGATTATGAACTGGTTGGAGAATAATGATGTACCGTTAACAGGAAGCGAACTTGCCAAGCGTGCTGGTGTTAGTCGCCAAGTCATCGTTCAAGATATTTCTCTGTTAAAAGCAAAAAACGAACCAATTTTCTCAACAAGTCAGGGCTACTTATTAATGAAAGAAAATAAAGATGTCAATCTATATCAAAGAATTGTTGCCGTTAAACACGAGTCAAACCAGACAAAAGAGGAATTAGATTGTCTTGTTGATCATGGAGTAACAGTTAAGGATGTCATTGTCGAACATCCTGTTTATGGAGAAATAAATGCAATGATTATGGTCAGTGATCGACATGATGTAAAACAATTTATTGAGAATATCACAAGAAACCAAGCCTCTTATCTATTAGAATTAACAGGTGGCGTCCACCTTCATACATTAGAGGCTGAAAGTGAAGCTAAGCTCAACGCTGCCTATCATAGTCTGAAAGAAAAGGGGTTTATCGTGAACGATTAAAACCACAGTGTGGCTTGTTACTGTGGTTTTAATCGTTTTTTAATTGTTCTGTTGAATAATAAGGATAACTACCAAGCAATTCGACATGACAGCCAATTGCCTCTATTTCCGCAATCGTATTAGGGATTAAAATATCATCCATCTTTTGATCAATATCAATCAAAAAGTAATAATGACCAAGTCCTATTTTCATCGGACGTGATTCAATCTTTGATAAATTAATTCGCCTCCAAGCGAAAGCTGAAAGGACCTGATGAAGAGCCCCCGCATGATCGGTTGGAAGAGAAATCATCACTTTGGTTTTAAACCCTTTCATCGATAACCGATTGATTCTTAAAGCAGAATCGTTTTTATGTAACACAACAAATCGTGTTTCATTATTGGCAAAGTCATGGATATTAGCTTTAACAATTTCTAAACCGTACTCTTTTGCAGCTTGATCATTTGCAATTGCCCCGACCAGCTTTTCTGGATTTTCACTAACAAACTTTGCTGCTGCACCAGTAGAAGCATATGTTTCAACTTCCGCCTGCCTCATTTCTTGATTTAAAAATTGATGACATTGCGCTAAAGCATGTGGATGAGAGTAGATTACTTCGATCTCTTTCCAATGCTCTTTATGATTTGGGTGCACCATAAAATGCTGTTCAACTGGTACAACAATTTCACTAACAATTTTTAATGATTTTTCATTGATTAAATAATCAATCGTTAAATTTACTGTCCCTTCTAATGTATTTTCAAGAGGAACAACACTGTATTTTACATGACCATACTTAACCGCATCTATACACGCTGGAATTGTCTGATAGCTAATCAATGATTGATTAGGAAAAAGCGCATCAACTGCTTTTTGAGTAAATGTGCCTTTGGGACCAAGGTAAGCTACTGAATATGACATCCCCTTCCCCCCTTTTTTTACTTTTTACATTCCTGAACTTAATATATCGACCCGTTCAATGTGCTTTTGGTTTTTTAATTGCATAATTAATTCATCCAAATCAATTTTTAAGTGCTCAACATCCAAAGATAATGTCACATTTGCTTTACCGTGAATGGGTATCGTTTGATGAATCGTTAAAATATTTCCACCAGCTTTGGCTACTGTATTTAATAAATATGATAATGTCCCTGATTGATCTTCTAAATGGAAAAATAGCGTAATAATTTGCGTATGCTGGATCGATTGCAATGGAAAAATTGCGTCACGGTACTTATAGAAAGCACTTCGTGAAAGATTAACGTTTTTAACTGCTTCATAAACTGAATTTGCTTTGCCACGTTCTAACTGTTCCTTCACATCAAGCGTCTTCCGCATTGCTTCTGGAAGAAAATCACCACGCACTAAATAAAATGTTTTATCCTCTCTTTTCACCGTTACATTCCCCCATACCGTGAGAATTATCTTATTGTACCTTATTCAACAAATTCAAATTCATACTTTAATAGTCGGACAGTATCGCCATCCTTGGCGCCCCTCTCACGAAGCGCTTGGTCAACACCCATCGTTCGCATCTGACGTGAAAATCGTTGGATCGATTCTTCACGAGTTAAATCAGTCATTTTAAAGAGTTTCTCCAGTTTATCACCATATAAGACAAAGGCACCATCCGGGTCCCGTGTAATTTGAAACGGTGCTTGTTCTTCTTGATGTTTGTAAATAATATGTTCTGATTTTTCTTCAATAGGTTTTGTGTTTTTTGGTATTTTCTCTAATTGGTCGGCAATAAAAAAGAGCAAGTTAGCTAATCCTTCTTTTGTTAAGGCGGAAATCGGGAAAATAGGATGGGGTTCTTTTAACTGCTCCTTAAAGGCGACAAGCTGATCTTCTGCATCTGGCATATCCATTTTATTAGCAACTATAATTTGTGGTCGTTCTAAAATGGTTGGATCATAAGCTTGTAATTCCTCATTGATTGCTAAATAGTCTTGATATGGGTCCCGTCCTTCTGTAGCTGCCATATCAATAACATGTATAATAATACGTGTTCTTTCCACATGACGTAAAAATTGATGGCCTAATCCAATGCCTGTATGCGCGCCTTCGATTAAACCAGGTAAATCAGCCATTACAAAACTTCGATTATCTCCTGTTTCAACAACACCTAGATTTGGGGCAAGTGTTGTAAAGTGGTAATCGGCTATTTTAGGTCGAGCTGCACTAACAACTGATAATAGCGTTGATTTACCTACACTAGGAAAACCAACAAGTCCGACATCAGCAATTAATTTTAATTCGATAATAATATCACGTTCTGTACCTGGTTCTCCTTTCTCAGCTATCTCAGGAGCGGGATTCTTTGGACTTGCAAATCGGATATTTCCTCTTCCACCACGGCCACCTTTTGCTATTAATGCACGTTGACCATGCTCAGTTAGATCTGCCAAAAATTCACCTGTCAGAGCATCCTTAACAATTGTCCCAGGCGGAACAGATAGAACCATTGGATGAGCATTTTTACCATGCTGGCCTTTGCTCATTCCATTTTCCCCACGCTTCGCTTTAAAATGACGTTGATAACGAAAATCCATTAAAGTATTCAAACCTTCATCGACTTCAAAAACGATATCTGCACCGTCACCACCATCACCACCTGATGGACCACCAAACGGAATATATTTTTCCCTACGAAAAGACACTAACCCATTTCCGCCATCTCCCGCTTTAACATAAACTTTTACCTGATCAACAAACATGTTGTCACCCCTTTAATCTTGTGCAGTCCAATTAAAAACTACACCCTCTTTTGTTGCGCTCTCTATTTGAATTTTATTATCTAGTTTTAATAAAGCAAATTTAAATTGATCAATTTCATTAAATGTTCCATGACATATGATTTTAAGTTGAAATGGCTGATCTATTGGTTGATGAAATTTTATTGTACCATGATAAAGTAATAAATTCATTGATTGTTCAATAATGAGTTGATGAATAGATTGAATCAAGCTAGAAAGGACCTGGTCGTCTACTTTCGGTTTGGCATCTAGGTGAACGATTGGAGCCCATTGCATTCCAGAATTCGCATGATTTAATTGTAACAAGGATACGATTGTTCTTGGTAAAGGCATACTTTGAAACTGTTGGTCACGGGTCATTTGATCGATCAATTCCGCCCCTTTTTCTTGAACATGATCTAGCTTTCCCATTTGTGCATAACTTATCATTAATTGGATATGGTTTGAAAATGCATGCCGATAATGCCTCAATAGATCAATTGCTTCTTGTTCAGTCATCTTTGCACCACCTATTTAATAATAAGGAAATTATAGCAAATATTTTCCCTTTCGTAAAAGCCAATTCAAATTACCATTCTACATTTGAATGAAACTTCATATATTATCTAATCAATTTCACCAAACAAAAAAGCTTATCTTAAAAAGAATCATCTTTCAAGATAAGCTTTCATTTATTCTGATCAATTAAGCTTCTTGCGCAACTGGGTACACACTTACACGCTTACGATCACGACCAACTCGTTCAAAACGTACGATACCGTCAGTCTTTGCATACAATGTATCATCCCCACCACGGCCAACATTGACACCTGGATATACTTTTGTTCCACGTTGGCGATAAAGAATAGATCCACCTGTTACCATTTGTCCATCCGCACGCTTTGTGCCAAGACGTTTTGCTTTAGAGTCACGACCATTTCTTGAACTACCCACACCTTTTTTAGATGCGAAGAATTGTAAATCTAAACGTAACATTGATTTGCACCTCCCTATTTTTCAGAGATGGATATATATTGACCATAATCACGTTCAATCGTTATCAAGCTGATTAACATTCCTTCAAGTAGTAGGGTTGCTTTTTTAAATGGCTCATCTTCTACTTCGCTAGGAAGAACAACTTTTAAATAACCACCTTGACCGCCTTGATCAATGATTGGCTCGATTCCACTTAGCTTCATCACTGCATTTGTCATTCCAAACGCAACTGCTGAAACAGCTGCACAGACTAAGTCATGTCCATGTGGCCCACTGTCAGCATGTCCACTCAGTTCAAAAGCCGTAATATATCCGGATTTATTTCGATAGATACTCACCTTTATCATCTTTACCTAACCTTAAGCATTAATTTTTTCAATCGTAACTTTTGTATAAGGTTGACGATGACCTTGTTTACGGTGATAATTTTTTCTACGTTTGAATTTATAAACTGTGATTTTTTTCTGACGACCTTGTTTGTCGACTTTCGCTGAAACAGAAGCACCTTCTACAAATGGAGCGCCAACTTTTACGTCATCGCCACTTACAAAAAGAACCTTGTCGAAAGTAACAGAATCTCCGGCTTCAGCAGCCAATTTCTCTATATAGATTGATTGACCTTCTTCAACTTTAATTTGTTTACCACCAGTTTCAATAATTGCGTACATCCTATTTGCACCTCCTTAAAATAACTCAGACTCGCCTTTACAGGTGTGAATAGACATCACTTTATTAAAAACCTGATCAGTGCGGTTGTAGCAACGGGTGCTACCTGACTTGCATAACATTAAGATAATACCATGAACTAATTAATCTTGTCAATGCTAAGTTGTTTATTTTCTTCTAGGTATTCAGCAATTAATTGTTCGGTACCAGAACGTCTAATTTGGTAATCTCTTACACCTTTTGTTTCGATAAAATACACTTCCACTCTACTGTTATTTAAAAAACACTCCCGATCTATCCACTGATCCCACTCTTGATGAAAACCTCTTGTAACTTCGACAATAACAGCTTGATCTTGACTAGCTAAAAGTTCACGTTCTAGAGCATAGACCTTACTAACTTGTGAAAAGGTGATTTCCTTAGCTCGAGGATTAGCAAAGACCATGTGATGTATAGGGGTTTCACGCTTTCGAGTTATTTCAAATAAGCCCAAACGAGTAAAACCGTAAATTTCAACCCGGGTTGGATCCATTTGACATGCTCTTGATAATCTTTCATTTATTTTAGCTTTGTGATTTTTATTTTTCATTCTTATAAAGTCAATCACAATCATACCAGAGAGATTTCGTAGGCGAATTTGCTTTGCGATTTCATCAACTGCAATGCAATTTACTTTATAAGCAAAGTTTTGTTGATTTGTTTTACCAGTGAAGCCCGACGAATTCACATCAATCACAGTTAGTGCTTCTGTTTGATCTATCACAATTGTGACACCGTGTTCACAATGAACAACCGGATTCAAAAGTTGTTGAATAGATTCTTCAATAGGAATAGGCATGTCCTTAGCTAATTGTTGATTCCATTTTACCTTTGTTTCAAGTTCTGGATAACGCTTTTTAATTTGTTTTACCGTTGAAACTTGGTCACAGACAATATGATTAATATCACAAAATGGGAAACGCCGAATAAAGCGATCAGTCACTGTATGGTCAAGCCGGAGAATCTTAGGTGGTTGCATTTTCTTTCCATCTAGCAAGAGTTCACGCCAAATCGCTCGCAATTGTTCCACTTGATGAATAAGAGCATCAACAGAAAACTGCTTCGCTTGGGTCCGAATAATTAAACCTTCTTCACCCTGACAAACGTGTCCTAATTCAGACTTTAACGTTTTTTCTTCTTCATGTGTTAACTTTTTAGATGCAGCTAAATAATTACCGAAAGGGAGATAAACGAGCACTTGATTAGCAATGGCTATATTCATCGTTAATCTTGCCCCTTTATCCTGGTAGGCATCTTTTATGACTTGGACAATAACAGTTTGACCTTCATATAGCCAAGACTCTATTGACTTTTTCCCATCTTTTCTTGAATCAGGGATTTGGCCTTTTTCCAAATAAGCTAATTGTGATAAACCGATGTCTACAAAGGCTGCCTGTAAACCTTGATCAACATTGATAATTTTACCAAGGAAAATTGAACCGACAAGTTGCGGTGCATCGGGTCGGTCAACCGCTAGTTCAATGAGTTGATTATCTTTTACAGCCATCCCAAGTTTCTCGGTTGCTTTTGTTGATATGATTAAATCAAGCATAATAAACCTCATTTCGTTCCATGCTCAATCAAATCGTCTAAACGAGCATGATGTTGTCCTTTTTTAAAATAGTAGGAAAGACAATCCGATTCACTTGTTACCATCTGCCGATCACGTATTAAAATTGGATGATAACGATTCAAGTATAATTGTGTGAAGACATCTTTTAGAAGGGTTTGACTTGTAAATGTCAATGGCATCAAGTGGTCAGAACGCTTTTTTTGATTCATTCTAGTTAATAAAAAACGTTGATAAACATATAATCGTCGTTTCCATTCTAATAGATTTTCCCAAATAAGAAAAGTAAACAGAACAAATAAGTTTATGATTGCTTGATCAAAATGTATCATTACCATAAAAAGAAGGGTCAAACAGGATAACGAAATTATAATGGTTTCTTGGTAAGCTTTTTTAAAAGGAAAAAAATAATTCAAACTAATATTTAATAACTTACCACCATCGAGTGGCCAAACGGGAATTAAATTAAAACACAAAATTAAACTATTATACCGGAAAGCAAAGTTAATTAAGTCGGGATCTACGCTATCAAATGTTTGAATCAGGAGTAATATAATGAAGATAAATAGATGTTGCAATGGACCTGAAACCGTAACAAATAGTTGTTCTTTCATGGGCTTATTCAAATGCTCTTCTGTTTCCATTACGCCACCAAAAATCCATAGTGTAATCCTGCGAATATCCCACTTAAAATGCTTTGCCATAAGGTAGTGACCAAATTCATGCCAGCTAACAATCAAAAAAATAATTGTAATTTCAAAGAACATCCCTGTCATGATCGAGAGAATAAAAATAAACCAAATGGATGGATGTAAGTAAATAAAATGGTTCTTATTTAGGATCATTAACCGTAATAACCTCAAATGGATCTAAAAATTGATTACCTTTTTGGATTGAGAAATACAGATTAGATCCTTCAGTCTTTGAATTTGATGATGTTCCAATTTGCTGGCTTGCTTGGACAAATTGATAGGGTCTTACATTGATCTCAGTTAAAAAACCATAAGTCGATTTAGTTTGATTAGGGTGCTGGATAACTACAGTCTTCCCTGTTTCCCGATCATTACCCGCAAATAAAACAGTACCCTGGTCAATTGAAAATACATCCTGCTGGTCTATCGTTTTAAAGATTACACCTTGTCCATTCGTATCAAATGATTCATTAATCACGCCATTTACAGGTAATACTTGCTGATTAGTCACTGGTACAGCGGATTGATCAACAAAAAAGCCTAAGGGTATTCCAAACTGTTTCTGGTACCACACATTGACTGTAGCAAATGGAAATTCATCATTCAATTGGCTCGCTAACCACTGCCTTGTTTGACTTGATGTTGGTATGAACTGGAGTATTACCACGGAAAGTAAAAATAAAAAACCAGCCATGATTATTTGCTTCACAAAATAGGGGGTCTGTTGTTCTGTATCGTTCTGTTTTTGTTTAACTTGTTTAGCTGCTATTGGTTTAATCGATTGCTTTTTAGACGAACGCTCAAGTGCTTTTAACTTAATTGCTTTTCGTTTAGCTAATGATTTCCGAACTTCATTTAAATCTCGCCTCATCACTACTCACAACCTTCAATATGCATTTGTACAAGTTTATTCATCCATATGAAAATTATGAATCGATCAAGTGATAAAGTGAAACTTCAATCAGCGGGCTTCCGACCTACAAGACTTAGTTCATACAGACCATAGGACGTGTTAAGTTAAGTTTAGTCTACCCTCCCCTATCCACCATTGAATGGGACTGGGACTGCGGTTACTCGTCCCAGCGGAAATATTTGCGGTTACTCGTCCCAGCGGAAACATTTGTTACTACTACAAAGGTATGACCTAAAGGGCCTTGAAGCAATCAGGCTCTTACCGGCAGTTGCACTGTGATATAGAAATACGACTATCAATAATTGCCTAGAAGAATAAAAAACCCGAACGATTTCCCCAAAAAATCAGTTCGGATAGTATGGTTAAAATAGTATTGTTCTCCACCACTTCATTATCATTTTCATTTAGCAGCTAAATCTTCTATTCAAATATTAATCACGTAAACCTAAGAATTTCTTTACTTTAGTGAACATCCCTTTTTCTTCAGAGAATGATTGTAACGGAACTGATTCTCCTAAAATCCTACGTGCGATATTGCGATAAGAAATCGATGCTTTTGTCTTTGGTTGAAAAGCAATAGGTTCACCATGATTAGAAGCTTTAATCACCTCGTCATCATCAGCAACAATACCTAACAAATCGATTGCTAAGACTTGAACTATTTCGTCAATCGTCATCATGTCACCTGTTTTCATCATATGATTTCGAATTCGATTAACGACTAACTTAGGTGGCTCGATTTCTTCTTGTTCTAGTAACCCAATAATTCGATCAGCATCACGTACACTTGACTTTTCAGGTGTTGTAATAACAATCGCATGATCAGCTCCTGCAACCGCATTTTTATAACCTTGTTCAATTCCAGCAGGACAATCAATAATAATATAATCGAATTCCTTTTTTAGCTCTGAAATCATTTCAATCATAGCTTCTGGAGTTAAATCATTTTTATCACTTGTTTGCGCTGCTGGTAGCAAATATAAATAATCAAAACGTTTATCTTTAATTAAAGCTTGCTTAAGCTTACATTTTTTTAAGGAAACATCAATAATATCATAAATAATTCGGTTTTCTAATCCCATCACAACATCAAGATTACGGAGTCCAATATCAGTATCCATTAAACAGACTTTCTTTCCCATTAATGCTAATGCAGTTCCTAAATTAGCAGTCGTTGTTGTCTTACCAACGCCACCTTTTCCTGAAGTAATCACTATTGCCTCAGCCATTTAAAACACTCCTTTCAAAACCATTTAATTCCGGTCTTTTTTTGGCAACAACTTGCAATCGATCGATGATAATTTTATTTGAGTCGTCTATATAACCGCATTCCATATAAACACCCTCTGTTTCGTAGTCAGGAGAGCGACTATAAAGATCAGAAATACGTAGTTGAACGGGATTCATATATGATGCCATAATCACTGCAGATACATTCCCCTTCATACCTGCATGGGCAATACCTTGTAAACTTCCCATTATAAAAATATTCCCTGTAGCTTTTACTGTTCCACCTGGATTTACATCTCCAATTAACAATAGATCACCAGTCACTTCAATAACTTGACCAGAACGAACCGTTTTCGTTAGAACTTGAATCTCACTTTCCTCTTTCCATCTGAGGGCATCTTCTTTTAAAATAACATTGGATTCAATATCCTGAATGACTAACTTATTCTTTTGTCTGATCAATTGACGCAATTGATCCTCTTGATCACTATGTAAAAGGCGATTACCTAATTGAACATTTATTCTAACTAGAGATTCTACAACATCAAGTTCATCGTATGAAAGTGCCTTGTCTAGCTCTTTCAATAAAGTATCAAAAGAGCATGAATCATCTAGATAAAGCGTCAGCCCATCACGTGTTCCTTTAATTGTGACGTATTGATTTTTTCCAATCAAGGGCACACCTCCTATTGCTAAAGTTTGTTGTAAATAACTAATGTGCCGATTGCTTATGATCAAACCGTTCGTTAGACCATTTTACCAATCTCTTCTTTAAAAGTAAGTAAAACAGAAAAAATAGAATCATGTTTACAATCAATGTCGGCATAAGTCGATGAGATAAATATACTGTTAAATCCATTCGAACGACACCAATAAATTGATAAATCAAATAGAGTAAAAAATCAACAACCCCAATGCTCACGAATGTTAACATAGTAGCGACATAAAAATTCGCATGTAGAACTTTTCGCATACCATGAACAAAGAAAACTAATATCGAATAGCTAAACATATAAACACCTATAATATCGGTATAAATGATATCAATGATTAATCCTGATAGAATCGCAAATATCAAAACATAGTAGGTATTCTCTAAATCATAAAATAACTTAAGTAATATTAAAAATAGAAGAACAGAATGAATAACAACAATCCATCCCGCTTCTGATATACTGGTTGGGACAAGTTGAACTGCTGCACCTTGTAAGACAATTAACAAGGTGAGAATAAGTGGGAGGTATACTCTAGACATCAGTCTTCCTCCTCACTTACATCAGCGCTAGTACTTGTTTCCAAATCACGATCAATTACAATAACATGTCTTAAATCATTCACATTAGCTGACGGTTCTACATAAGCAATCTGAGTTAAACCATATTGATCAGTTGTTAGTTCCTCAATAACGCCAATTTCTAAACCATGGGGGAAGACACCACCTAATCCAGATGAAAAAACAGGGGCGCCTTCAGGAATTTCCTCATAATACTCAGTAAACTCTAACAACAATTTATCATGCTCTTCGTTATATCCTAAAATAAATCCACGCGCATCTTCATCATCTTCAGATAGATTTACATTGACGGCAATTCGGTTGGAACGGTCGAATCCATTTAATAAAAGAACTGTGGAAGTGAATTGAGATGCTGATTGAATCTTCCCAATCATGCCTTCAGCAGTAATAACTGCCATATCCTTTTCAACTCCATCTTGTTTCCCTTTATCAATTGTTACTTGTTTGAACCATTGCTCAGGACTTCGAGCAATCACAGTTGCTTGAATTGGCGTATAATCGCGAATACTTTCTGTTTTATCAAGCAGATTCATTAACTCTTGGTTTTCTTTGCGGAGTTCTTGAACTTCATACAATATTTTCTGATATTGTCCTAAGTTTTCTTTTAAAACTTGATTCTCGTCATACATATCTATCATACTATCTATATTTGAAAAAAAACTCGACACATAATTAACAGGTGTTAGAACAATTTGTTGCATCCAGCCAAAGGTGTCTTGAAAAAACTCTTCTATTGTCGAACGTTGCTCACGATCTGTTAATGAAAACCCAATTAAACCGACCAAAACAATTAGCGCTAATAAAATCGTAAATAGACGCTTTCTTCGAAAAAAAGACATCGCTAATCCTCCATTTAATCTAAACTAGAACGTGATGAAATATTAGGATAAGACCTGAAGTGGTCAAGATATTCAAGGGCTTTTCCAGTCCCGATTGCAACATTATCAAGTGGTTGATCGGCAATAAAAACAGGCATATGTGTCTTTTCAGAAATGACCTCATCTAGGCCATGAAGCAAAGCGCCACCTCCAGACAAAACAATTCCCCGCTCCATTACATCAGCTGCAAGTTCAGGTGGTGTTTTTTCCAATGTATCTTTTATTGAATCGACAATTGCAGATATCGTATCCGTTAATGCACTAGTAATTTCGTTTGCCGTTATAGTAATTGTTTTAGGCAATCCTGTCAATAAATCTCGACCTCTTACATCCATTTCCGGATTATCAACCTGTACATTGGCTGAACCAATATCCATCTTAATTGATTCTGCTGTTCTTTCTCCAATCATCAAACTATATTTCTTCCGAATATATTGTGTGATCGCCTGGTCCATATCATCACCAGCTGTTCTTACAGATACACTAGTCACAATACCTCCTAATGAAATAACAGCTACTTCTGTTGTTCCACCACCAATATCAACAATTAAGCTACCTGTTGGATCCCAAACAGGCAAACCTGCGCCAATAGCTGTTGCAAACGGCTCGGCTATTGGGAAAGCATCCTTAGCACCCGCTTGCTTAGTTGCATCAATAACAGCACGTTCTTCCACCATTGTAATGCCTGATGGAACACAAACCATCACATTAGGCTTACGCGCAAAAGAAGAACGGCTCTTTTGGGCCAAACGAATATAATACTTCATCATAATTGCTGTTATATCATAATCTGCAATTACCCCACCTTGCATTGGGCGAATAACTGAAATGTTCCCAGGTGTTCGACCAATCATATTTCGAGCATTACTTCCTACTGCCTCAATTTCTCCTGTAGAGTTATTCATAGCTACCACTGTAGGTTCTCGAACAATAACCCCTTTACCATTTAAATACACTAATGTATTTGCAGTACCTAAATCAATTCCTAAATCTTGTCCAAAATTAAACTTCGCCATCTTGATCGTCCTCTCTAACAATAAGGGAATTTAACGAGTTATCCTTGCTATCCTTTAATTGTAAACCATTTTAAATATATATTCAAAAATATCTCCGTCATTATTATATTGATCGTTTATCCTTTACCAACTTACCGGAAGAACCCCTTCCAACGATTCAAAAAAAGGGTAAGACTATATGCTGTAGATAAGGGTAGAATCCAGTGAGTAAAGAAAGAAATGATCATTCTGATTTCTATCCATCTTAGTTTAACATAATTAGAAACACCTTACGCAAGAAATAATCTTAGCGTAAGGCGCTACTTAAAAATTACTCGCTTATTTAATTATACGAGAATCGGTGAAAAATTGATAGTGTTTCATACATATCCTTTTTCCTTCAGTGAAACAAATTTGTGATCACCAATAATGAGATGATCCAAAAGCTCAATTCCTATCATTTTTCCGCACTCTATTAATCTTTTTGTTACGTGGATATCTTCTTGAGATGGTGTTGGATCGTAGGGTCGGCTATCATGGTGCAGATATCTATCTAACCTCCCTCAGAACCGGACGTACACTTTTCAATGTATCCGGCTCGCCAGTTGACATCTTTTGATTAGAGAGATCGAATAAGCTTTTGCTTCGGTAAATAAAATCGATCAATATCTGACTTTTTTAACTGCTTTGAAGCTTGTGCCATTGTACAATTAAACTTACGAGAAATTGTTTTCAATAAACTTAGATAAGCAAAGTAAAACAACTTTCCCAAAGTTTTGTAGTTAGTAGCATCAGAATAATGATTAGCGACCTGAAAGAGTTCTTGCTGATACATCAAGTGAATTTCTTTAATAGGTAGGTGTATTAAGGCCCCTCTCATTTTGGGAACTTGATTATGATAATCTCCATACTGAAACATATGCGCACACTTGATCAGCATATGCTGAGGTACTTCAGCTCGGATTTGATTCAACTTCCAATCACGTTTAATATCATAACCATGTAGGTACAAAGGAGAGGAAAAGTGTGTGAGGTAACATTCATATTCTTTACCAAGTGCTGAATTCAATATTTGATAAAGTTGCAGGGCTTGTTTTTTAACTGATGGAATTCCTAAAAAAAGCTGATTCTGATCGATAAACACCTTCAGATCACATACTCTCTCCATCTGTTTAATTAGGGGTAAAATACGAAATGTAATAGATACATCGCTTGTTAATTGCTGATAATACGGTTCATCCCTTTCTTTAATTTGTTCCAATACTTTAGATAAATACTGTTTAAAGGCTTCACCATCAATATATCCTTTTATTTGATTAAATAAGTAATCTTGAGAGATTGACTTTTCCTTTATCGTTATAACCCAATTTACATGGACCCAATTCTTTTTAAAATGGGAAATAGTAGTAGAAATCTCTTGTTTTTTATACATATTAATCGTTTGGTCAACAAAAATAGTTCTAATAAAAAAGGAAGTCGCTGCTATTAACTTCTCAACTTGTCTTGATGGCAATTGCCTAAAATCAATCGGTTGCCTAAACAATTGTTTAAATTGCCGACAATCATTTTTAGCTTGTCCCGACAGATTCACTCGGTTATCATATACCCTACCCCAAAAATCTTCTTGATAAAAAATCTTATCGCAATCCTTAATTCGATGATTTGCCTTAATTCGATCACGCATAATACTTATTTGATTAAAAGGTTTTTTCGTCACATTCATGACACCTCAATCTATTTTTTGTCAACCTGTCCCCCTTTCCCTTGCTAAACAAATTACTGCAAACGTTGAGTACTATGGGGACTCCGTTATCATATTGCTTTAAGCAATTTAGACAATCCCTACCTTACAATTAATAGAAGATATGTGATGGACAGGTACTCATTTCGACTGTTTCCTTTATTTAAGGATTGTTGAATAAGCCTTATTATAAAAACTACCTGGCGTGTAGCTCTTATCTTATTCATCTATCAAAATTGATAGATTCCATCCCAAAAACATTAGTCTAGAGTTCAAGCAGTTTAGCCTTTACCATACATCACTTGACCTTATCACATCATGCGATTGTCCTTCGATCACGTTTCCGCTAGAAGTTAGATGCTGGTCATAGAACGACATAAGGAGTTCTAGATCATAATTGATCACTTCTATAAATCACAGTATAGGCGCACGCCAGAAGGATGATTATGCACACAAATGATTGAAGCCGCTGAACGTTTGACAGCTTCCCTGAAGTAGGGTAGGTACCATGCGCCTTACTTTGTTCCCAAAGCAGGTTTCACAATTCCCCCCTCCAAACCGTACGTACTCCTCTCAGAGTATACGGCTTTCCATTTATCAATCTAACTTTCTCTAGTATAGATCTAGGTGGCCTTTTACGTACATTGCAATTGTTTTGCGATTTCTTGCAATCATTTTTTGATCCCATCACTTTTTACCTTTTAAGCTCTTAAGCTTATTGACGTGATGCATTTCTTTTCGAACATTTCTACAGCACATCATTCGCATTTTCCAATTTTAAAAAAACAGTCGATGAGATCTGTGCTGCCACCGTAAATGATAGTATTTTTAGATTATATCTACTAATCCTTCTTTGCCTTCCAAGTTTTTTTACATCCGTTGTTCTATAAAATAAGTAATTTGAGGCCCGTCCTTCGTTATATAACATATGCCTAATTTCCCGTTTATCTTAAATCTTGTCATGATTTTACTGACAGGGCTTTTGTATTTTTTCGCATAGGTTTTAATCAAGCTATACTTCATTGTTTGTCGAAAAGATTGAAGGACATGCGCATTACTTGCTAGGCGATAATAATCATAAAACCCTTCAATTTCCGCATTATACTTACAAAGTATTTCCAAGTTGTCATTATGCACTAAATACGGTCGATAAACTGGTTTCCACTCATTATTGCTACCAATTTTCAACGCACCTAAATCGAGAAGTTTTTTTAAGTATTTCTCGTGCGGTACAAATAGTTTCACTTGATAGTTGACCTTTCGCCTTTTTGTATCGTTAGGCATCTTCATTCTGTGCCAGTCCCTTACAACTCGAATGTCATAGTCTAAGAATCTTGCGTTTTTCTGACTGTGAGTTATCAGCGCTTTTTCAGCACTCAGTTCTAATTTTAGTCTATTTGCAAGGTAAGCCGTTAAGTTTTTCCTGATTTGTTCGGCTTCCTTTTTACTGCCGATCACGCCGATAATAAAGTTATCGGCATATCTTACGTATTTCATTCGACGATAGTTCGGGTCAAAGAGGACTTTGCTGTCATGATTTTGTAACTCCTTATATAAAACTTTTAATTCACTAAGTCTCTCAGCTTTTTCTTCTTTAGTTATCTGTTCCCAATCACATATATTTTTCTTTTTACAATCATTAATCTTTGATGACAGGCTTAGATATTCAATGTAATGCGTTCCCGTTTCACCTTTGCTGTAGTCCGATGCATACTTTTCTACATATTTATCTAATTCGTGCAGATAAATATTTGATAGTAACGGACTGATTATGCCACCTTGAGGTGCCCCGCTGTAGGTCTTATGGGAAAACCATTCTTCTACATAACCTGCCCTTAGGAATTTCCAAATTAAATTAATTAATTTCTCATCCCTGATACGTTTTCGTAAAAGTCCAACTAATATATGATGGTCGATATGATCAAAGAAATCTTTTATCTCCCCTTCAATAAACCATCTCGCACCTGTAAAGGTATTGCGTATTTCTTTTAAAGCTGTGTGACAGTTACGATTTGGTCTAAAACCGTGCGAATGATTTGAGAACTGCGGTTCATAAATGCTCTCTAAAATTTGCCGAAGGACTTCTTGCACTAACTTATCCTCAAAGTTTGAGATATCCAAGGGCTGTCTCTTGTCATTTTTCTTCGAAGGATAGATTCTGCCTACTGGTTTAGGCTGATATGTCTGTTCTTTTAGCTTTTCGATTAGACACTCGATCCTTCCTATGCTCATTCCACCGATTTTGTCGTTATCAATTCCCTTTGTATTACTTCTTTTATTCGGGAAGAGTTTGGCATAAGCCTCTAAATAGAACTCGGTATTATACAAATTCCGATATAATCTTTTAAATACATACGATTCATCTTGTGCTTTGGAAGTTAGACTGTTTAATACGACTTTTGGATTTCTCATAGAGCCTCTCGCTCCTTCCCAATTTTGTATTAAACTAGATAAACTACCCTCCTTCGCCAGGTAATAGGCTTTCCCTATCTCAGACTACTACGAGAGCTCCGTTGCCATATCAGATATTCAACATCATCTTTCTCGCTTTTCAGCTTGAAATTTGTCACCTTATTAGGCATTATGTATAGCTGTATTAACAGCATTCTGACTTAGGCAATCCCCATTTAGACACTTAGAAACATAGCATTTCATAGTTTCGGATGTGATTTTCACTCTTTTCTTCCATATAGAAGATGGTCGAAGCAGTATCACTTCATATTTCCCGAAGTTTTTAGGAAATATGCATACTTCATCCAGCGTATATCGTTACTTCCCGCTGAAGGCCCCCGTAGTCCTCCTCAAGCTATCATTCAAGCAATCTAGCTTTCATCCTTGTCTATGAATTTCATCTCGCCATTCAGTCGTGTCTTAGTAACTAGACAACTTATGGCTTTGCCAACATGCTACACTCCCCGCTTAGTTTCCCTTACGGATAAGTTGGTTGATGATAGGGTAAAGTTTGTGATATTTCCCCTACAGCTTTGCTAAAGCAGATTTCCTAAATGCCCTTATGGGCGCACAACTTCCCTTGGATGGACGATTGAGGCGTTCAAGCTCCCAATAAAAATTGTCTGACGGTGAATGATTTGATTTTTTGTATTTAAGAAAAGAACGACAAAATTCTCCTGATTCTTATTTCTTAAATCCTCCATTACAAAATCAGCACCGTCTTGCGGCGAACGAATTACATATCGCTCTGGAGCTTTAAATCGATTGATTCGATTACCTAATTCTATCGCCGCCAATATATTCACCGCTTTTACTTTCCCGATGCCTTTTATCGTGATTAACTCTTCGATCGTTGCTTCACGTAATAATTCAATCCCTTCAAAATGTGAATAAATACGCTTTGCTAATTCTTGAACACTTTCCTTTTTCGTTCCACTCCCAATTAAAATAGCAATTAACTCTTGATTTGATAAATGTGATGCACCGAATTCAATTAATCTTTCTCTTGGGCGATCCTGCTTCGGGATATCCTTCATCTTCACATGAAGATTAGGCATGATAAACCTCCTTTCTTACTTCGTTAATTTCTATTGTAAACATTCTTAGAAATTCAACAACTAGGCTATTTTTCAAAAAGGAAGCTAAATACGGATAGAAAAAAATATTAAAACCAAAAAGATACTAAATCTATCATTCAAAAAACAATTATTTATTAATCTGTTCCAATTATCATTTGGTGATAATCGTTTAATAGAACAAGTAAATCATAAGCAAGCTGATCATTTGTCATTTCTTCTAGTTGTAAATCAACACTTTGACGAAATTGTTGTGAAGGTGCGGATAATTTTTCTTGATCAATTGTTAACCAGTTTTGCCATGCTTGGTCAAGCTCAGTTGAATAGCCTGATAATGATTGCTGCCATAGTGTCTCAAATTCAATCAACCAATCTTTTTCTTCACTAGCTAGCTTTATTTTTCCAGTATCAGTTTGCCATTCACGCACATAAACATCCAACCCCTTGTCAGCTAGTTCAATCCCCATTTGTTTAGCTTCTTCTTCTGATTGATAGATTGCTAAAAAAACCCGATAGTCTGTATCCGTAGACCAAATAACTGTAGGATATCCTTGTGAAGTTAAGATTTCTTGTGATAATTCAGCTTGTTCCATTGATTGAAAAGCACCGGCCTGAATAACATAACCTGATAAATCTCCTAGTTCAACCTCTGGGTTTGCTTGGCTTGATAAATCTGACGGTGTCTCTTCTTTTACTGGATGAGATTTAGCTTGCTCCATAACGGATGTATCCTCATCATAAGAGAAAATGAATAGAAGCAGCAAACCAAAGCCTGTCCCTATTAAAATAGCTGACAGTCCTGTTAAAAAAATTTTAGACCACCTTTTCTTTCGCTCTCGATCAAATTTAGAGGAGTTTTTTCCATATTTATAAGGCTCTATTTCCGTTAAACTTGCAGCACTTTCCTGAAAAGTATCTTCATTAGTGAATGGTTTTCGATCATCTGATAACTTGTAGGTTACTTGATATTTTGATTCCAATTTTTCCACCCCAATCTACTCTGCTTGTTTTACCCTATCATGAAAAGGGACAAAAAAAAGGCGATCTTTGTCAGATCACTTATAAAATCGTTCTTTCTATTCTGCGTTTTTTTTACAATTT
Organism: Amphibacillus sp. MSJ-3; assembly: GCF_018919165.1. Taxonomy (GTDB): domain Bacteria; phylum Bacillota; class Bacilli; order Bacillales; family Amphibacillaceae; genus Amphibacillus. The sequence goes on from NZ_JAHLQM010000001.1 coordinate 65,923, forward strand.
ATTATAATTATTTTTCTGAAATGAGCCTAAGTGAATCTTCACCAAAGAATGACCCTTAGCTTTCATTCAATATTAGATGAATGAATTAGATTTTTACTGATGCTTACCCCTAACTTATCACTCGGTCACTCAGAGATTACTGTGAGGATTTCCTAATCAGTTAATCAGCGATAAATAACTAATTAAAATCTGGTCACCAAACAACATAACGGTAATAGTGGCCAAGCTTATATAGGGTCCAAATGGAAGTTTTGAATATCTAGTCACTTTCTTAAACAATAATAAAATAAAGCTTATGATCGCACCATACAAAGTTGATAAAAAAAACACAATTAAAATATGAGGAAAACCAAAGACTATTCCTAGTACCGCAAAATACTTCATATCACCAGCACCCATGCCACCATTACTAACAATGATAATCGTCAATAATAAGCAAAAACCTATAAGTGCACCCAAAATCGGTGACCACCAAGGGGTCAGTGGAACAAAAATCCTGCCCACAATAAATAGGGGTGAAAAATATAAAAGTAGTTTATTTGGAATTAAAAAATAAGTATAATCCGTTACAATTATAATGACAGCTAAGGAAATAACGAATAAAGCGATGATTAATTCAAGTGTCAAATTAAAACGCCAGTAACTTAGAGCGAATGATAAGCCAGTTAACACTTCAATAAAAGGATAGATCTTTCCGATCGGTTGATGGCAACCACGACATTTCCCCATTTGACAAAAGTAAGAGAATATTGGAATCAGTTCATACCATTGAAGTTTTTTCTGACATTTTGGACAGTAGGAACGGATTGAGTTGAAAAATTGCTGTTTAGGTACACGTAAACCAACAACATTGAAGAATGAACCAAAAATAGTTCCAATCAAGAAAAATAGGCTATAAAAGAAAGTTTCCATAGTCTGCTCCTTATCTAAATAGTAACCCTCGATTAGGTTAGAGTTTAGTTAAATGTATCGTCTTTAGAAATTAATTAAATTGATCGTATATACATAAACTGAACGATCATTTTGTCTTTTCTTGTTGTTATTCTGTTTTATCGCAGTGCAATTATCAGTAAAACTCTCACTGATTGAATTTTCACTTTTTCATTTAGTTTGGATATCGATTATCTGGTGAGTGGATGACTGGCTATTCAGCCCTACTACTAAGATTTGAATACTTAAGGTCATATTTTATTGAGGATAGGGTAGATTTGTCAGGGGATTGCTCGATTTATAGGCGACTCTTCTATGACCAGGCTATTTTTTCTTCCTCCGAATATAAGGCATTTCCATCTTGTATTCGACATTATCAATCATTGTTACACATTTCCTATCATTAGCCTTTAGATCCTCCTTCCCAAGCGTTTATTTAATTCATCCGATAAAAAAAGGCTACCCAGCTCATACTATTCATCGGCAATAATAATTCCTTGATGTAATAGAAGTTAGGTAACCATGGTGTAACAACACTTTTTAGTGTTTCTCTTATTCCTTAGTATAATTCTATTTTCATTAATGGGCAAGATATTTCAGCTAAAATATCCTCTGACTTTTCCAACAAAATCAAGTGATCCCACCACAAAGGTCACTTGTTTATCTGTATTCGTTTCTACTAGTAGATTTAAGACTTCTTGCCAATTATCAGATTTCTCCTTTTTCGGATGATTGGACATGTTAAATAATCTATCCGCTTGTTCAGCACGTTGATTTTCAAAGGTCGTAAAAATCATTCGATCAAAGTGAGGTTCAAGAAGCTTTAGCATATCTGCAATTGGTTTATCCTTAAAAGCAGCAAACACTAATATTTTTTCTCTTTCCAGATCGTATTTTTTTACTGTTTTTATAAACGCGATAATACTCTCTTTATTATGGGCACCATCAATAATAACAATAGGATGATCATTAATTTGTTCAAAGCGAGCAGGTAAATAGGCTTGGCTAATACCACTCTTTATTTGTTCTTCTGTGATTTTAAACCCACATTCCCTCAAAATGAAACTCGCCTTAATCGCTAACGCTGTATTAAGAAATTGGTGTTCTCCTAATAATTTTAACTTCAAAGGTAACATTCGAAACTCGTCCTTATAATATGGCTGGTTTTCAATCCAAATCACTTGAAAGGTATTTCCAATTTCCTCTAGTCTTGCATTTTTTTCTAGAGCTACATCCTCAATGATTGAACTTGCTTTTTCTACCATCTTACCGATTACTACTGGTTTGTTCGGCTTTATTATTCCAGCTTTGTGTGAAGCTATCTGTTCAATTGTATCACCTAAAAAAGCTGTATGATCATAGTCAATTGATGTAATGATCGAAATAATCGGGTCAAATACGTTTGTTGCGTCTTCCAAACCACCCATTCCCGTTTCAATAACAGAGATATCTGCATGATTTGAAAAAAACTGAATCGCAATAGCTACGATTATTTCAAAATTACTTGCTGGATTGCCTTCACTATTCAATAACTCTACCTCAGTGACTAATTGATTCGCATAAGTCAAATAAAGATCATCTGATATTGGCTGTCCATTTAACTGAATCATGGCTTGATAAGTTGTTAAGCTAGGTGAAGTAAATGTCCCGACACTATAGCCAGCCTCTGATAAAATAGAAGCTAAATAGGTTACGGTTGACCCTTTTCCATTCGTACCCGCAACATGAACAGCCGGCAAATTTATCTCAGGGTGTCCGACACTACGAAGTAATCGGCTCATCCTTGCTAAACCAGGTTTAATACCTATATTCTCGCGGTTGCAAAAAAACACTTCTAGTGCATCAACGGAAATAAACATCCCAATCAACCTCTCATTTATTATGATAGTTAACTTATAAGTCTCTTTCTAAAAAAGTAACTAACTATTTAAAGTCAATAGTTAGTTACAAAAAATTTACTATCATTGTTTTAATTCATTTATTCGTGCGGCTACCTTCTCACGTTGTTCCAAATAGTCTTGTTCTTTCTGCTTCTCAATTGCTACTATTTTTTCAGGTGCTTTTTTAACAAAATTATCATTACTTAACTTACCTTGTACCCGCTCTACTTCTTTATTTAGCTTTTCTAGTTCCGCTTCCAATCGGGCTAATTCTTTTTCGTAATCAATTAAGCCAGCTAACGGTAAGTAAAGTTCCGCTCCGGAGACAACTGCTGACATTGATTTATCTGGTGCTGTAAGATCAGGTGCAATCAATAATTTTTCCGTGTTACAGAAGTGCTCAATATAATGTTGATTCTGTTTTAGTTGATCTGCAATATGTTGATCCTTCGCTTTAATAACAAGCTCGATTGTTTTTGACATTGGTGTATCCACTTCTGCACGAATATGTCGGACAGAACGAATAATTGCAACTAAACGTTTCATTTCATCTGCTGCTTGTTCATTTGAAAGCTCATCATTAACTTCTGGCCATGCAGCCTGTGTAATTGATTCACCTTGATGCGGGATGTGTTGCCAAATTTCCTCAGTCACAAAAGGCATAAATGGGTGAAGCATTCGTAAAATTTGATCAAGCACATAAATAAGAACTGAACGTGTTGAGTGTTTAGCTGCTTCATCATCACCATATAGCGGAATTTTCGCCATCTCAATATACCAATCGCAGAAATCATCCCAAATAAAATTATAGAGATATCGACCAACTTCTCCGAAATCATAACGGTCACTGTGACGATTCACTTGACTAATCGTTTCATTTAAGCGTGTTAAAATCCATTGATCGGCGATGTTTTTATCTCCCGTGAGATCTACATCCCCATTCTCCATCTGATCAATATTCATTAATACAAAACGCGATGCATTCCATATTTTATTAATAAAGTTCCATGTAGATTCTACCTTTTCCCATTGAAAACGCAAATCCTGTCCTGGTGTTGAACCTGTTGCTAAGAAATAACGAAGTGAGTCAGCTCCGTACTTCTCGATAACATCCATAGGATCGACACCGTTACCTAGTGATTTACTCATCTTTCTACCGTCTGCATCTCGAACAAGTCCATGGATTAAAACATCTTTAAATGGTCGTTCATCAGTAAAATGTTTTGATTGAAAAATCATTCGTGCAACCCAAAAGAAAATGATGTCATAGCCCGTCACTAGTGTATCTGTTGGGAAATAACGATTAAACTCTTCATCTTCAGTATTTGGCCAATTTAATGTTGAAAATGGCCAGAGGGCTGATGAAAACCATGTATCTAATACATCCGGATCCTGTTCCCAATGTTCGAGATCATGCGGCGCTTCCTTACCAACATATACTTCTCCAGTTTCCTTATGGTACCAAGCAGGAATGCGGTGTCCCCACCATAATTGGCGAGAAATACACCAATCACGTATATTATCCATCCAATGTAAATAAGTACCTTCGAATCGTTCTGGGATAAAATTTACTTTTTCAGACTGATCTTTTTGTAGAGCAATTGCTTGATCTGCTAATGGTTGCATCCGAACAAACCATTGGGTAGATAGGTAAGGTTCAACGACAACACCACTTCGCTCGGAATGACCAACCGAATGAACATGCTCCTCAATTTTAAATAGAACTCCATCTTCTTGTAAATCTTTTACGATCTGCTTACGACATTCAAATCGGTCTAATCCTTCATATTTACCTGCATTCTCATTCATTGTACCATCTTCATGCATAACAAGAACACGTTTTAATTGGTGGCGGTTTCCAATTTCAAAATCATTTGGATCATGAGCAGGTGTTATCTTAACAGCGCCTGAGCCAAATTCCCTGTCCACATAATCGTCTGCAATAATTTCAATTTCTCGACCTACAATTGGAAGAATGGCTTTTTTGCCAATCAGATGCTGATAGCGTTCATCTTTTGGATGAACAGCAATTGCTGTATCTCCCAACATTGTTTCTGGACGTGTCGTCGCAATTTCAATATAGCCTGAACCATCTTTTAATGGATATTTCATATGATAAAAGTGTCCAGTCACTTCTTCGTGAATAACTTCAATATCTGATAAAGCCGTCTTTGTCGATGGATCCCAATTAATAATATATTCCCCGCGATAAATTAGACCTTCTTCATAAAGTTTAACAAATACCTCCTGAACCGCTTTTGATAAACCTTCATCAAGAGTAAATCGTTCTCTTGAGTAATCTAGACCTAAGCCAAGCTTCTCCCATTGTTGACGAATAAAATCGGCATAAGATTCTTTCCATTCCCATGCTTTGTCAAGAAACTTATCACGCCCTAGATCATATCGACTAACTCCAGACTCTCTAAGCTTTCCTTCCACTTTTGCTTGTGTTGCAATGCCAGCATGGTCCATCCCCGGTAAATACAGCACGTCATAACCCTGCATCCGCTTCATTCGTGTAATAATATCTTGAAGTGTTGTATCCCATGCATGCCCAATATGTAATTTACCTGTTACATTTGGTGGTGGAATCACAACTGTATACGGTTTTTTATTCAAATCCCCTGTTGCTTCAAAAAATTTGCCATCAAGCCAATATTGATAACGACCTGCTTCTACGGCGTTTGAATCATATTTGGGTGGTAAACTATGTTTACTCTCTGCCATAAATATGACCTCCTCTTTTAATTATTCTTTTGAACACAAAAAAACCAATCTATCCTAAATTATAGAAAGGACGAATTGGCTTTAGCATTCCGTGGTACCACCTTAGTTTATAGTACAATCACTATACACTTCATTAAATCTAACGGTTTTGAACCGGTTTAACCTACTTGTCATACAACGTTCAGCTAAACAACATCCAAGGCTACCTTCTGCGATCAGTAACTTAGGAATCTTTCAGCAAGCGATTCCCTCTCTAAAAGTATGATCAGCATACTCTTCCTTTTCATCGTCATTTATAATATTCTATTTCATACTCATTATTTTATCCAAAATACATGACTAAAGTCAAGATGATTGCAATCAATAATAAAAAAGTGTGTTACAACGAAGGATTACCCGCATATAATACACTACTAGGCTAATGAAAGGGTGACAAAATGTTTCGTAACAATCGTTTTCGAATCCCACCAGAATTTCGAGAATACTTAGTTATTATTGAACGTAGCCTCATACCTATTTGTATTGTACAAATTGTTCGAACCGTTCTTTTCCCCTCAACACTAGATATGTTTTTGCTCGCTATGTTTGTGGGTGTGTATTCACTTTTATATTTAGATTTGCTATAAATTAAAATTTGAAAAGAAGTCCATTTGCCGACTTCTCCATTAAAAAAACAAGTGTAGAAAACATGGTTACTTTTCCGCACTTGTTTGTTTCATTTAATGATACGAATACCATAATGATTTAACAGAGGATAAAATGAGCCTTCTCTCAGCGGGAGTGCTTGATCCTCACTGGATATTAGATGACCGCATCAAGCTTTTACTGACTGTTGATCCTCCAATTATAATCCAATAGTCTCACTTGTTTGATTAAAACAAGGAGCTTACAGTCCGTTAATGCGCGATACAAATTAAGTACTTATTTTTTTAAAAAAACACCTGTAATTGCTACTCTAGTCGGATACTTTACACAGGATCGGTCCCACTTTTACAAGATAGAGAACAGCTGGCCGTAAGAAATGGGATTGGAACGACGGTTAACCCACCCCGCCATAAAGATTTAGACTTTTTTTAGAAGAACTTTTAACATGTCTTTGTGAAATCTGCTATCTACTCATTCTATTGTGGTAAATAAATGATTTGGCCTTGATAAATAGAAGTAGTCTCTAACCGATTTGCACGTTGTAATTTTGCTAAACTTACTTGATACTTCTCAGCTATTTGTTCCAAGGAATCTTCATCTTGGACAATGTACATTCTTAACTTTGAGTACCGCTCTACTTCATCCTCCGCTTGCTCAAATAAATCTAGTAGATAAGTAGTTTTTTGTACACTTTCTTCTATTTCATCTGTTTTTGTTTCATGTATCGCTATGGATTCCTCTACTCTATCACTAATCGGTTCATCATCTTCAAGTTCTTCTCTTTCCTCCCTTTTATTCAGTGGAATCACCTTATCTTCAGCTTCCTCAGCTTTATTTACGATTTCATTTTCTTCTTTTACTTTTATGTCAAATTGAATCATTTCTTCTTCACTTTCCTCTACTTCAGTATCCACATCGGTATTCTGCTCTAGTTCCTCTTCCTCAACTTCATCTTCAACTTTATCTTCGCCTTTTCGCTCATATTCAAGTCCTTCAATTTGGATAGTCGCTTCTAACTCTAATTTCCGGGCATCAGGCACATGATAATCAAAATGATCAACACTAACGGTTAAGTCATTCAAACTTTTAATCCGCTCATGTGGAATTGAGATATCAATCGGAAAATGATGTAGAAATTCACAAACTCCTTCCTCATCCTGCTCAACTCGTTTAAAGTAACGGGATTGTATCTCTTCATCATCTTCAACTTCACTCTGATCATCAATAAAAACTGGTAAATATTCACCCGTTAAAGCAATAATCCCACGTACTGATACATGATCGTCATGTGATTCAATTGAAATTTCTGGATCTAGTCCAATACCTAACACTTCTGAGACGCCTTCATTTCTATGAAAAAATAATGTTTCTGTTAAATCAAAATGAAATGGCTTCATCTCTTTTTCCGTCATTAAATCTCCTCCTTTAAAACACCTATTCTCACGTCATATTAACTTGTAGCATTTTTTAATCAATCTTAAATAATTATTAGAAATGCTTATTCAATGACTTAGATGTCTCTTGCCATATGACAAGTGCCTTGACGTTTATTCATTTATCCTATGGACGTGAAACTTCAATCACTTAATAACGGTAACTTTTCTATGTTTAACTTTAAAAAATAATGATACACGCCCTCAATAACAGTTATATGATTCTCTACTCATATTATGCTTTAGTTTATGGGAGAAATCCTTCTTAATTATCGCATCCCCGTTTTAACACCAATATATAAGTTATATAGCTTTAATTAGGAAAAATTAAAGCAATCTGATAAAATATAAATGAATTCAATAACATAGTTTCTATAAATTAAAGACAGGTGACCTTGATGCGCAAACAAAATTATTTAACCGCCTATATTTTAATCGGGGTTGGACTATATTTCTTATTACAGCAATGGCAAATTCCACTTCTAGAAAACTTTACAACATGGCCAACCCTCTTGATGATACTTGGTTTCAGTTTATTGATTCACGGTTATCTGAGCCGTGATCATGATAAACTTTTTCCAGGAGTTGTTTTACTTGGAATAGGCATTCACTTTCATGCGATATCTATTTATCCAAATTGGATTGATCATTGGAGTGTCTATGCAATTATTATTGGCCTTGCTTTTTTAATTCGATACCAGAAAACAAAAGTTGGGCTTTATCCAGGTTTAATCTTACTTTTAACCGGCTTGTTCGTACTGTTGTCACTTACAAACAGTCAATTTTCTCAATCGGTTAATCAACTCCTTCGTGTGTTAGAAAATTATTGGCCAGTATCCTTGATTATATTTGGAGTTTATCTATTGATTAAAAAAAGATAGTTACAGTAGCTTTAATCCACTGTAACTATCTTTTTTCTAAAAATAATTCGATTGCCTTCCAAGCCTGATCCTTTCCTTGAGCAGTTTCCGCCGAAAAAGGAATAAGTTGATCTTCTTTTTCTACTTCTAATCTTTCTTCAATCATTTTTAACTGTTTATTTACCTGACTTTTTTTTATCTTATCTAATTTTGTTGCAATAATGATAACAGGAATTTGATAATGCTTTAAAAAATCATACATCATTTTATCATCTTCGGTCGGTCGATGTCTAATATCGACAATTAATACCGTAGCTTTTAAATTCTTACGATCCGCGAAGTAATTCTCCATCATTTTCCCCCATGCTTCGCGTTCTTTTTTCGATACTTTCGCATATCCATAACCTGGGACATCAACAAAGTGAAAAAATTCATTAATAAGATAAAAGTTTAACGTTTGTGTTTTCCCTGGCTTCGATGATGTCCGCGCTAAAGCTTTTCGATTAATCATTTTATTAATAAATGATGATTTGCCAACATTTGAACGCCCTGCTAAAGCGATTTCGGGATATCCTTCTGTTGGAAATTGCTTAGGTAAAACAGCACTAATTGTTAAATCTGAGTGTGTGACTTTCATTTTATACCTCCACAAGCGCATGTTCTAAAACTTGATCTAAGTGACTGACAACAATAAAAGTGAGTGATCTTTTGACACTCTTTGGAATATCAATCAAATCCTTCTCATTATCCTTAGGTAAAATAATCGTTGTTAATCCCGCTCGGTGAGCGCTTAAGACTTTTTCTTTCAATCCGCCAATCGGCAAAACATGTCCACGCAAGGTTATTTCCCCTGTCATACCTACTTCCTTTTTAACGGGACGATTTGTTAAACCAGATACGAGCGCTGTTGCAATTGTTATTCCAGCGGAAGGACCATCTTTAGGTGTCGCACCTTCTGGAACATGGATATGAATATCATGGTCTTGATAAAATGTAGGATCAATCGACAATTCCTTTGCTCGTGAGCGGACATAGCTTAAGGCAGCATAGGCTGATTCTTTCATAACGTCCCCTAACTTACCCGTTAATGAGAGCTTACCCTTACCTGGTATAATACTAACTTCTATCGACAAGGTATCGCCGCCAGCCGTTGTATAAGCAAGTCCTGTAGCTGTACCAATCTGATTCTCAGCTTCCATCATACCATAACGATAAATAGGTTTACCTAATAATTTCTCCAATTGTTTTTTTGTCACAATTAGTTGTTTTTTCTGTTCAGATACATATAATCTTGTTGCTTTCCGGCAAATCGCTGCAATTTGACGTTCTAATTGCCGAACACCAGCTTCTCGAGAGTAACGACGAATTAATTGAGTCAAAGCTTCATCGCGGATTTGTAATTGATTCGCTTCTAAGCCATGAACTTTGAGTTGTTTCGGGATTAAATGTTCCCTAGCGATATGTTGCTTTTCTAGTTCGGTATAACCAGGAATTGAAATAATCTCCATTCGATCAAGTAAAGGGCTTGGAATGGATTGTAGGTTATTGGCTGTGCTAATAAACATAACATTACTTAAATCATATGATTCTTCAATAAAATGATCACTAAATTGATTATTCTGTTCAGGATCCAATACCTCTAGCATTGCGGAAGCAGGATCACCTCTGAAATCATGAGCCATCTTATCTATTTCATCAAGTAAAATAACCGGATTAGTGGTTCCTGCCTTTTTCATCGCTTGAATAACTCGTCCAGGCATTGCACCTATGTAAGTACGACGATGCCCCCTAATCTCAGCTTCATCTCGTATACCACCTAAAGATATTCGAACGAATTGACGATTTATTGCCCGGGCAATAGACTTTGCTAATGATGTTTTTCCTACTCCTGGCGGTCCGACCAGACAAAGTATTGGACCCCTTAAACTCCTGGTTAACTGTTGAACGGCTAAATGCTCTAATACACGCTCTTTAACCTTCTCTAACCCATAATGGTCATCATTTAGAATAGATTCTGCTTGATTAATATCCAAGTGATCCTTTGTTTGCTTCGACCATGGTAACGAAATAAGCCAATCTAAGTAATTCCTAATCACTGCACTTTCTGCTGACGTTTGAGGGATATATTCATAACGTTTTAATTCTTTGTAGGCAACGGTTAAAATACGTTCAGGCATACCACTTTGCTCAATTTTTTCTTTTAGATCCGTAATCTCACTCGTTTTGCCATCCTTTTCGCCTAACTCATTCTGAATTGCTTTCATTTGTTCACGCAAGTAATACTCTTTTTGTGTTTGCTCGATCGACCTTTTAACACGGTGGCCAATTTTTTGTTCTAGCCGAAGAATTTCATGTTCGTTTGAGATAAGTTCAGTTAATCGTTGAGCACGTTCCTCAATATCTGTTGTTTCTAATAATAATTGTTTGAGCGATAATTTAAGCGGTAAATGTGAACTAATTATGTCTGTTAATCTAGATAAATGATCAATATCAACAATACCTAAATACGTTTCCTTCGTCAGTTTACTTGATAAATCGACGTATTTTTTAAATTGATCAAGCAACACTCTTATTAAAGCAGTGTTTTTTGACTCGTCAAGAATTAATTCCTCTGTCAAAATCTCAGCCTTTACAGACATATAGGGTATTTCTTGTTCATAATAAACAACTTTTGCCCGATTTATTCCTTCAACTAATACCCGAATGGTTCCATTGGGTAATTTTAATAATTTCTTAACGAAAGCAATTGTCCCGATTTGATACAGGTCATCTTGCTTTGGTTCTGTAATCGAACTTTTCTTTTGTGATATCAGCATTATCTTTCGGTCTTGCTTCATAGCTATTTCAAGTGCCTCAATTGATGATTTTCTCCCTATATCTAAATGCATCACAACAGCTGGATAGACGACCACCCCCCTAAGTGGAAGAAGCGGTAAAGACACTCGTTTATCTTCATTCATCAAAAATAACCCCCGTAAGTGTATCATGCCATAGTTGACAGTAATCCTCCATTTCTAATTTTAGAAACGGAAATATTTAGAAGAAAAACCCCTTGCTTTTTAAACAAGGGATTTATAAAGGTATAAATTAAGCACTTTCTTTTGGTTTTTCTTCTTCTATAAATAGTGATCCATCTTCAAGCAATAGTTTTGGACGTCCTTCTTCATGTTCGACAGTTTCTTTTGTAATGATACATTTTTTAATATCATCACGCGAAGGCAGTTCAAACATAACATCTAACATAATTGTCTCTAGGATTGAACGTAATCCACGTGCACCTGTTTTTCTTTCCATTGCTTTAACAGCAATTGCTTCAAGTGCTTCCTCTTCAAATTCTAACTCAACATCATCCATTTTGAATAAACGTTTATACTGTTTAACTAGAGCATTCTTAGGTTTAGTTAAAATATCAATTAAAGCTTCCTGATCAAGCGGCTCTAAACTACCAATGATAGGTAAGCGACCGATAAACTCAGGAATTAATCCGAATTTCAATAAGTCCTCAGGTAAAACTTTTTGTAATAATTCAGCCTTATCAAGTTGACTTGTTTCGGATTCAGCATCAAAACCAATCACTTTTTTACCTAAACGACTTTTGACAATCTGATCAATCCCATCAAAAGCCCCACCTACAATAAACAAAATATTTGTTGTATCAATTTGAATAAACTCTTGGTGAGGATGTTTACGCCCACCTTGTGGTGGAACACTTGCCACTGTTCCTTCAAGTATTTTCAATAAAGCTTGTTGGACACCTTCACCTGAAACATCTCTTGTGATTGATGGATTTTCAGATTTGCGAGCAACTTTATCAATTTCATCAATATAGATAATCCCTTTTTCTGCTCTCTCAACATCATAATCAGCTGCTTGAATTAGTTTAAGTAGTATATTCTCAACATCTTCCCCTACATAACCCGCTTCAGTTAGTGATGTTGCATCTGCTATTGCAAATGGAACGTTTAAGATACGTGCCAATGTTTGGGCAAGTAATGTTTTACCACTACCGGTTGGTCCAATCATGGCAATATTACTTTTGGCTAATTCAACATCATCTGCATGATCCATTGCGTTAATTCGTTTGTAATGATTATAGACGGCAACAGAGAGACTCTTTTTAGCTTTACTTTGTCCAATCACATAATCATTGAGGATTTCAGCGATTTCTTGTGGTTTACGCACGTCCGTAAATTCAATATCCTCTTCAACACCTAATTCCTCTTCAACGATTTCAGAACAAAGTTCAATACATTCATCGCATATATAGACACCAGGTCCAGCTACTAATTTCCGTACTTGTTCCTGGCTCTTTCCACAAAAAGAACACTTAAGCTGACCCTTTTCTTCGTTAAATTTATACAAATTCCTTCACCCCTCTATATTAAACAATCTTTCCTAAGTCTTGTGTTTTAATATGTTCTCGTATTTTAGTTAGAAACAATTTATAATTTGTTTCCTTTATAAATTCATCATAACAAATAAGAAATCAGATTCAAAACAATAGCTCTTATGGATACTTTTTTAGTGTTACCAACTTAGCCAAACATTAAACGAATTTAATTAAGTATATGTATATATCATATGTTATAAAAAAAGGACAGTGAAAGGATTACTTAGTCTATCCGATCACTTATGTAAAACACAATGATGTGAGAAAACAAGGCAAACCATGCGCTGCCTTGTTTTCTATTGGCTATCTAATTATTTAACTATGCTATTATCTACTAAGAAATCAATCGCTTTTTTAAATTTTAAATCTTCTTTTAACATATCAGTATTTCCGCCTAACATTTGTGTCAACTGCTCAACTTCAATTTGATACATTTTCGCCATTGTTTCTAGCTCTTCATTAATATCTTCCTCAGTTACTTCTAAGTCCTCTTCGATTGCAATGGCTTCTAGGACTAGGTTTGTTCGTACACGTTTACTTGCATCTTCTTTCATTTGTTCTTTCAATGCTTCTTCATCTTGACCAGAGAATTGAGAATACATCTCAAGTGTCATTCCTTGTTGCTGTAAACGTTGTTCAAATTCACTTACCATACGGTCTAATTCTGTATCAATCATCACTTCTGGAATATCAATTTCAGCGTTATCAGAAGCTTGATTAATCAACGTTTCACGTTTTTTATTTTCTGCTTCTGCTTTTTTCTGTTCTTCAAGGCGTTCTTTTGTTTTTTCTTTAAGTTCTGCTAATGATTCAACTTCATCATCAACATCTTTAGCAAATTCATCATCTAATTCTGGTAATTCCTTCGCCTTAATTTCATGGATTTTCACTTTAAAGGTTGCTGCTTTTCCAGCAAGATCTTCCGCATGATAATCTTCAGGGAAAGTTACCTCTACCTCAGTTTCTTCATCATTTGCTTTACCAATTAATTGTTCTTCAAAACCTGGAATAAAAGAACCAGATCCAATCTCTAATGAATGGTTCTCACCCGCTCCACCTTCAAAAGCTTCACCATCTATGAAACCTTCAAAATCGATGACAGCAGTATCCCCTTCTTCAATGGTTCCATCTTCTTTAACAACTAATTCAGCTAATCTTTGACGTTGGTTTTCAATATCTTGATCAACATCTTCATCTGTGACTGTTACATCATCTTCTTCTACTTCAAGGTCTTTGTATTCACCTAATTTTACTTCTGGTTTAACTGTAATTTCTGCTGTAAAAATAAACGTTTTTCCTTTTTCAATTTGAGTAATATCCACTTCTGGTTGATCCACAGGTAAAATTCCAGTCTCATCAATCGCTGTTGAATAAGCTTCTGGTAAAAGGATATCTACTGCATCTTGATATAAAGATTCAACACCAAACCGTTGTTCAAATAATCCTCTTGGTACTCTTCCTTTACGGAAACCAGGTAATTGTACGTCTTTTACTACTTTTTTAAAGGCTTTATCTAGTGCATCATTAAATTTTTCCGCTTCTACTTCAACAGTTAGCGTTCCTAGATTGCCCTCTTTTTTTTCCCATTTAGCCGTCATTCATTTTCCCTCCAAATAAGTACGAATAAATTCTATTTGCCGTTCATTCATGATTCATTATTATTGACACAAGACCGAACGCAAATTACAACCATTTCATTATAACACAAACATGCATCGTTTCAACATTTAGTATTGATAATAATTGAAACTCGTCAAACCAAAGGGGCTCTTTATCGCAGAATAATTGACTGTAAGCCTCCACTTCAATCATATAAGAGAAATGATCGAATGAAAAGCGATAGGCAACAGAAAAAGCTCGATTTGTTTATCTAATACCCAATGGGAGATGAAAGTTCACTTTATTCCTCCATAATTGAAAAATAAATCTTTTCAATTTCAATCATCTGATTCATCATAGCTAATGTGTCTTCCGAATAATTTTCCTTAGAAACATTACTCTTCGGTTCAAATGAGGCTTGAACAATTGCTATAATTGCCTCTTTAACTATATCTAACTCTGTCATTGCAGGTGATAAGGGATACAGAACATAAAAATAACGATCAATCAACTTTTCCCCCAGTTGAAAAAAAGTTGGATTCTCCTGCTCATAATTAATTAGTTCCTTTCTAAGCGCTTCTCGAAAAGGATGTTCATTCATATATGGAAATCGGCTAGGATTAATCATGATCTGTAGACCAAATTTTTTTACTTTAAAATTTCGGTCGATAGATTTTGCTTGTAAAAGCCCGACGATCACAGTCTTAATAACAGGATGAACATCTTCGCTTATTAACATTTGTTCAAATAATTTTATGTACGGAGCTATATCGGTATTTTGCAGATGATTAACTAAATGCCATTGTGCTAGACTATCATTGCTTTCGAAAGCATCAACTAATTCGTGTTTTGTAATTTTCGCTTCTTGTTCCATTTGTTCATCAACTAACGGTTGATTAACTTCATATAATTTCTCTAATTGACCTTTCAATGGATCAGGTATTCCTTTATCGTTTAAAACTTCTTCCAACAACTGTGCGACATCTTTATGTTTGTGAAATTGAAACAAGAGTGTTGCATATACATTTATGTATGAAAAGTAATCTTCATCTTTCCGAGCAATTAATTCTTCGCAAATTTCCTCTGCCTCACTTTGTTTCCCTAACTCAATTAAACACGTTAATTTCCCTAGAACAATGTCTTGATCATTTATGCCGTAATCAATAAGTTGATCAAAATAAGTTAAAGCTTGATAAAATTCCTTCTCCTGCATCGCATGAAATGCAGCTTGCTCTAACTCTAATCTCTGTTTTGGAAATAAAATAAGTTTATGATCTTGTTCATTCATTCCCCTCCCCCTTTTCTATCTTTATTAAAAAGTTTATATTCCTTCAATATTCATCTAGTAAAAACTTTTGACTACATAAATCGGCCAACAAAAAAACTTAACCCTTGTTGATCGTTATAAATATCTATTCTTTGTTCATTCTTACCCTTTTTTAAGAAATTCAAACCATTTTACATCTCCTATCTAGACGTTAAGTCCTGTAAAGCAAACTTTCGCTCAATAAAGGATTCGTCATCAGCTACTAAATATCAGATGAATAAATTAGTCTTTTATTGACTGCTGATCCCTTTTATCATTCAATAGTTTTCCTTATATGATTGAATTGGGTGGCTTATAGTCAGTTAATTTGCACTAAAAATTAGATAGGTACTCGATAATTCTTTAAATGTTATCAGGACAGAACGGTTTAAAATCTTCTCCTATATTTGATGAAAAAAGAACAACATTTATAAAGAGTTTAAAATTGAATTGAAACTAGCTTCTTTGAGGCTGTGTAAGGTAACTGTAGCACAATCCTGAGGCATACCTTTGGTTAGTAGTAATATCTTTCACCACATCGTATTGATCGGCTTTTTTAAATCTATATGAAAATTATTATTCCCAATAAAGAGAATTTATGACTTTATCATTTCTTGAAAAGTAAGTATCTATAAACATTCCTCTTCAATTATTCTTCTTTTTTTAAATAAATCCAATTGAATAAAAAAGATAAAATAAAAGCCTCGCAAACTTGACGTTCACAAGGCTTTCCATCGACATCCCAGAAGCGGATGAAAAAATCGTTTTACAAATCTACACATAAAATTTGTATAAAAAAGTTTGCACAAGCCTTCTTGCTACTTCTATGCCCAACAAAAGAAAAATATCCTAAACCGTTGTTAAGACAACGATCTAGGATATTTTAGGAATTTGTTTTCTGACTAATCCTAAGTCAAAAGCATCCCAGGAGCGATTCGAACGCCCGACCGACGGCTTAGAAGGCCGTTGCTCTATCCAGCTGAGCTACTGGGACATATTTGGAGCGGGTGAAGAGAATCGAACTCTCGTCATCAGCTTGGAAGGCTGAGGTTTTACCACTAAACTACACCCGCATGATTACTTATTAAGAATAGTAAAATTATTAAATTCCCCTTAACAGACAAGATTTATTATAGTCATTTTTTAAAGGATTGTCAATTATTTTTTTGAAAAAACTTAAAAAAATGTTCCGTCCATCCCTTGTCATAATTTTTAGATCGATAGAATAAGCTATTGCTTCTATAATAGCTTTACCATATTTTTAACCTCTTAGTTCCAAGTGAATATGGGTTATTATAAAAGTACGTGTGGAAAATATTACATTATCCACACGTGTTTTTCAGTTAAAAGTTCAATAGATTAGTCTAATAGGGTTGAAAAAGCTAGGTCTTTCACTTCATCACCATTAAGTTGATAAAAACGAACAACAAAGTTTTGATTGTCATCCCATTCTAAAATGGCATATGTTTCTTCTCGTCTCCCCCTTGGAAAGCGAATACTTCCAGGATTAATAACGAGTTGATCTCCAATTCTTGTAGCTGCTGCATAATGGGAATGGCCATGACAAATAACCTTGGCATGAAACTCACTCGCACGATATGTAATTGGTAATAGTGTCATTTTTATATTGTGCATATGGCCATGCGCAACATAGAAGGTCGTATCAATCACTTCAAAGGTTAGTTCATCTGGAAACTCAGGATCGTAATCTGTATTTCCAGCGACTCTTTGAAAACCCTGTATCTCTTCCTGATTGTAATCAAGCTCTGAATCCCCACAATGAATCATTTGATCAACTTCATTTTGATAGCGTTCTTTTAGGGTGGCTAACTCTTTAGACCAACCATGACTATCACTGACAATTAAAACCTTTGGCATTTAAAAATAAACCTCCTTGTGCGTTTCTAACCACTTTGCTAATTCTTTAATCGCTCGACCGCGATGACTGATTTTATTTTTTTCCTCAATTGATAACTGGGCCATCGTCCGATCAAAACCTGTTGGCATAAAAACAGGATCATAGCCAAATCCATTTTCACCTATTGGCTGATTAATAATATGGCCATTACAAGTTCCGTACTTAACAATGGGGTCTTTACCTGGAATAACAAGTGCAAGTGCACAGGTAAATTGAGCGGTTCGATCTTCATCTGCCACCCCTTCAAGTTCTCTCAAAACTTTCATATAGTTTTTTCGGTCATTTCTTTCCATTCCCGAATATCGTGCAGAATAAACACCAGGTCTTCCATCCAATTGATCAATAGACAGGCCAGAGTCATCAGCCAATACAGGGATATTTAGTTTTTTCGCAATCGTCTCTGCTTTAAGTATTGCATTTTCAGCAAAACTTTCTCCAGTTTCCTCAATATCATCAATGGGTTCTTCTAAATCCAATAAAGAGATAACATCAATTTTGTATTCTTTAAATATGGTTTTAAAATCTTCAACTTTCCCTTGGTTTTTTGTTGCAATTAAAATTTTTTTCATCAATTAATCCTCTTCTTTTACTAATAGTTCTGCCAAATCGGCCAATGCTTCCTTTTGTATACTAAAGATTTGTTCAATCCCCTTTTCAGCTAAATGCAACATTTTATGTAACTGATCTAATGAAAAAGTTGCTTCCTCACCTGTTCCTTGTACTTCCACAAATTCTTTCTTTCCAGTCATAACAACATTCATATCCACATTCGCTTCTGAATCTTCAACATACTCTAAATCTAAAACCGCATTTCCATCAGGCATGATCCCAACAGAAACTGCTGCTAAATAATCGGTAATTGGCATTTCTTTAATCATGTTTTGCTTAATTAATTTTCCTAAGGCCAAAACAAGTGCAACAAAAGCTCCTGTAATAGCAGCTGTTCTCGTTCCACCGTCTGCTTGAATTACATCACAATCTATCCAAATGGTACGTTCCCCTATTTTCTCCAAATCAACGACTGCTCTTAATGATCGACCAATTAAACGTTGAATCTCCATTGTTCGACCCGATACTTTCCCCTTTGATGATTCCCTGATATTGCGTTGTTCTGTTGCCCTTGGAAGCATGGCATATTCTGCCGTAATCCAACCTTTTCCTTGTCCACGCAAGAAAGGTGGCACACGATCTTCAATACTTGCATTACAAATTACCTTCGTATCACCTACCGTAATTAAAACGGAGCCTTCCGGATGCTTGGTAAATTCCGTATTTATTGTAATGTTTCTCAATTCATCTAGCTTTCTATCGTTAGGTCTCATTTAATCTTCCTCCTTCTATCATCAACATCGTAACATATTTTTTACCTATTCGTTTAGTTTCATTCTTATTTTAAAAAAGTTATTAGAAATAATCTACAAATTTATTAATAATTTAGTCAGATATAGCTCTTATCATTTCCGAAGTAAAAAAAAGAAAGCTGAAAAATCAGCTTAAAGACTTCCAGTTGGTACAAAAGAATCCCGTGTCACTGGTTCACTATATGGTACCCCATGTTCGTTAAATATTTGTTCAACATTTTCAACAGATATTGAGACTCCAGAAATATCAGGCTGATCTGTTAATGTAAGTACTAGCGTTTCAATTACTTCATCAGCAATATAAGCTTCATTCACATCTGCAAGCACTTCTTCAGAAAACTCAATTGATAACACACCATCACTCGATTTATCGACTTCAATCAGTTCAATATTCGGGTTAAAAACATGAAGTAATTTAGAATCATAGGTTGGTCCGTTCAATAAAGCCTCGACAATGCCTTTATTAAGGTCATCCTTTACTTCAATATGTTGAGTAACAGGGACATGATAAATATTTGATCCGAGTTGAGCTGGATAATAAATGGTAACTGCTTGACTATTCATTAAATCAATTGCTTCGCTATCCATCATATTAATCCCGTTTACACGAGAATAACCACCTTGAATTGGCGTCCCATTGACTGGCATTTCACTTTGTTCAAATCCATTAATCCATAACTTTACTTTTTCTACATTATCAAATTGCGTTAACGTATAAGTCATAGCTTGGATAATTTGTTGCTCCTTAGCTCCATCATACTCCCTGAACTCCTCCGACAAATCAACAACCATGGTCCCGTCTTCTTCTAAATTTAATCCCAAAACCTCAGTTCCTGCAGGTAATACAGCTTCAAAACCACTTGGTAATTGGTTCGTTATCGGACCATCCTCAACTAAATATTCTAAAACCTGTGTTGCAACCTCGTTTGATTCTATTTTAGGTAATTCAACAGTTTGTGGAACAACCATACCTTCCTTGCTCAATAAGTATAGTTGACGTGCAACAGTTTCAACTTCTTGATCATCTTCACCCAATTCACCTATATCTTCATTTTTATCTGTTTCCTCGGCTTGGTCTATTGGTGCATCAATATCTTCTAATACATCCTCACTCGAGTTGTTACACGCTGTTAATAAGATCAAACTAACAACGATCAAAATACATGAGCCTATTTTCCCCATTATCACTCGTATATTCACCTTATACCCTCCTCAGATGGTTTGTACTAATATATATACGAGCTCTATAAAAAAATAGACCTGCATGTATTAAAAAACAAGTAGATTGAACTACTTGTCAGATTTTATTTGTTCAATTACCACGTGTTCAACATGATTAACTGGATAATCCATCCACTGGTTTGCAATTTGCCCAAATAGGATTGGTGAACCCGTTGTATAAAATTCATGAACTGGTATTCGATCTTTTTTATAGAATAATTGCTGATAAGCTAGAATTGCACTCACTTCTCGTGCGGTTTCCTCTCCAGAAGAAATAATTTGCACATTTTCACCCATCACTTTTTGAATTTTATCAGCAATGAGTGGATAATGGGTACAACCTAGGATCAAGGTATCTATTTTTTTGTAATTTTGAAGTGGTTGTAATGATTTGTGAACAATCTCCTCAGTTTCCCCATGTGTAAATTGTCCGCTTTCAACTAGAGGCGCAAATAAAGGACACGCTTGGTCATAAATAGTTAGATCCGATGAAATATAATTTAAAGCTGTTGGGTATGCTTTACTATTTATTGTAGCTTCTGTACCAATAACAGCAATATTATTTGATTTTGTTACTTTAATCGCCGCTCTTGCACCAGGCTGTATGACCCCGATGACTGGTATTGACAATTTTTCTTTTAATAGATCTATAGTATAGGCTGTTGCCGTATTACATGCGATCACAAGTAGTTTTATTTTTTTTTCAATTAAAAAGTCAACCATTTCTAATGTATATTGAACGACTTCATCTTTAGGTCGTGAGCCATAAGGACAACGAGCAGTATCACCTAAATAGATAAGCTGTTCTCTTGGTAATTGGCGCATCAACTCGCGTGCAACTGTTAAACCACCAACCCCCGAATCGATAACTCCTATCGGCTGATCCAATTCAATCCCTCTTTTTCTATATGTTTATTTATTTTCTCGGTCACGTTCCATTCTTTCGAGTAAGAGTGTTAACACTTCATAAATTAGCCCAACTCTTTCAGTTGGGACATCGTTTAAAATCGAACGTAAATAATCTTGTCTTTTTTCAATTACTTCATGGATAATCTCGCGGCCTTCTGGTAATAGATGAATTCTTACTACACGTCTATCATTGGTATCCCGCCTTCGTTCTACCAACTTATTTTTCTCCATTCGATCAACTAAATCAGTTGTTGTACTAAAAGCCAAATTAATTTTATGGGATAGTTCTCCAATCGTTAAGTCTCCATCCTCTAACAACCATTGTAAGGCTATGAATTGAGGTGCCGTAATTGAATAATTCTTTAATATCTCCCGTCCCTTATGTTTAATGATTCCATTTATGTAGCGGATATTTCTTTCAATTTCAACAATTGGGCGATCATTTTCACCAAATTCCACCAAAGATCCCTCCATTCCGTAACTACCTCTTTGTATCATAACATTAATTAAAAAAATTAGGTATAGATAAATTCTGATTTGTTTATATATGGAAAATGATAGACTGATTGATGAATATCTCTCTTGACATAAGGATAATTTATAAAAAATGTCAATTTGTAATTTCCCTTACCAACTCTTGAATTAAATTTAACTTTTAGGAATTGAATAAACTGTATCGAACACCTGGATTAACTTTGAATTGGATATGCATAATATTCACTTTAGAATATCATCTAATCCACAATAAATGGACAGATTAAAAAGGGACTTCAGTGACCTCTGAAATCCCTTTTTAATATTTATTCCAATCCATTCACAAACCTTTTTCTTCAAAACTTATTGAGTTAGCTACAAAATCATACAAAGTTGAAGCTATTCGCGCATGCCTCCTGCTTCACGAGAGGTCATGGCGCCTTGACCTGCTTCAATATCTCTTTGGATTTCCTGCCTTACCTTTTCCGGATTTGTCTTAGACGATGTTGCTTTCTTATTCGAGTTCAAGTGTTGATTGCCTTCTTTACCCTTTTCCATTTAAATCCTCCTTAATCATTTATATCTTGTCATCATTGAGTATCATAAGATTTACTATTTCCTTATTCTCAATCATTATGTATTATAAAGTGAACTTCAATCGGTGGGGGTTTTTTACTAACACTTGCTCAGCGATAATTAGAAAATTAACTTATTTTTAACTATGTATGTAATGAACGAATCGGACCTTTATTAAATGTTGGTTTCTCACTTTTCACTTAATTATTCCCCTTAAAAGTTTATTGTAGGTAGCTTGCACTCTGTTAATCCATGATAAAAAATAACCGACTTTCTACAAGAGAAAGTCGGTTCCTGTTAGAGCTTTAACTCCCCCATGCGTAATAGCTCTACTACAGCTTGTGCTCGCCCCTTTACACCCAGCTTTTGAATCGTGTTAGATATATGATTCCTTACTGTTTTTTGAGAAATGAATAATTCATCAGCGATATCTTTGGTTGTTTTATCCTGCACGAGTAATTCGAATACCTCTTTTTCACGTTTAGTTAATATTTGCTTCGGCTTGTAGTCGTCGTCCTTCAAATCTAGACCCCTCCTTGCTGTCGTTAAAGTTGCAGATTGAAAGGGTATTAATACATGTAGTCATGGTATTTTATGTTCTAATTAAGTTTCTGTGAAGATGATTGAAACGGTTTTTTCATTTAATTTTTTAATTATTACATTTGTGCATGAATCCGGAGTAAAAAGATTGCAAACAATAGCAGGTCGGGTAATAATATAAGTAAAGGGCTTATTTTGGAAGGGGTATGATTAATGCGTAAAAATATAAAGCAAATTGAATTAATTACTGATCAATTGGAGACTACCGGTACTGGGTATGATTTACTAAGATATGTCGCACTTCCCGACTTACTTGGAAAAGATGCACCTAAAATCCTGTATGTTATGGGGAAAAACTTGGCTAGAGAATTATCTTTTGAATCAATTGAAGATATTGCATCTTTTTTTTACAAAACAGGCTGGGGTACACTGGAACTTATTAAAGAAAATCGTTCCGAACATGTCTTCAAATTACAAGCAAGATCAATTTCTGAAAGACATCGTTTAGGAATCGAAACAGATTATCGTCTAGAATCTGGATTCCTGGCGGCAGCAATCGAACAATTAAATACATATCGTTGTGAATGTATAGAAAAAGAGAAACCAAAGAAAAATTATGTTGAATTATGTGTGCAACATTATCATTAAATATAACTTAATTTAATACTATTAGATTACCTTTGGCATTTACCTGAGGTTTAAAAGAAACTCGCATTTCATAAAAAATGCGAGTTCTTCTATTGATTAAGGTCCTCATGATCCTTTAAATACGTTTGTATTTGTTTAGCGGTTGGCTCCGGAATACCTAGTCGTTTGATTGTTTCAAGTGGTGCATTTTTAATTTCGTTAATCGATTTAAAGTGTGTCAATAATAATTTACGACGTTTTTCACCTACACCAGGAATCCCATCAAGAACCGATTTAAAAGCACTCTTCCCACGTAATTGTCGATGAAAGGTAATTGCAAAACGATGAACTTCATCTTGAATTCGTTGGATCAGATAAAACTCTTGCGATTTTCGATCGAGATCAATGACTGTTGGTGGATCACCATATAATAACTCACTTGTTTTATGCCGATCGTTTTTAGCCAAACCACACAGTGGGATATCTAATCCCAATTCATCCTCTAAAATGCTAATTGCTGCTGACATTTGTCCCTTTCCACCATCGACAACGATCAGATCAGGTAAAGGTAAGTTATCCTTTAAAACACGTGTATAGCGTCTTCTTATAACTTCACGCATTGTTTCATAGTCATCTGGTCCTTGAACATCTCTAATTTTATACTTTCGATATTCCTTTTTAGCAGGTTTTCCATCAATAAAAACAACCATTGCCGAGACTGGATCGGTTCCTTGAATATTCGAATTATCAAATGCCTCAATTCGATGTGGTGTTTCAATATTCAATTGTTCTCCTAACCGTTCAACTGCTTTTACCGTTCGTTCCTCATTAAGTTCAATTAGAGAAAACTTCTCTTCTAAAGCAATTTCAGCATTTTTCCCTGCTAATTCAATTAATTCTCTTCTCTTACCTCGATATGGAATAGTTACATCGACTTCAAGAAGTTCTGATAGGAGTTGATTATTTACTGGTGCTGGGACGAGGACTTCTTTGGGTTTAATATGATTATGATGTAAATAAAAACGGCCAATAAAGCTAACAAATGATTCCTCGGCCTCATTATAAAACGGAAAAATTGATACATCTCTCTCAATTAATTTTCCTTGTCGGATAAAGAAAACTTGAACACACATCCAGCCTTTATTGAAACTATAATTAAAGACGTCCCGATCTATTCGATCATTTAATGTCATTGTTTGTCGTTCCATTACTGCATCTATATGCTGAATTTGATCCCGGAGTTCTATTGCTCGTTCAAAATTTAACTCTTCACTAGCCTGTTGCATCTTTTCTTTCAATTCTTTTTTTATCGATTGATGTCCCCCACCCAGAAAAGAGGCGACTTCATTGACAATCTTTTGATAAGTTTCGGGTGAAGGTGGCTCTTTGCTGCATGCTATGCACTGGCCTAAATGATAGTATAAACAATATTGCCCTGGTTTGTTATTACATTTCCTCAAAGGATAAATACGATCTAACAGCTTCTTCGTTTCGCGTGCAGCAAGGACATTAGGATAAGGACCAAAATATTTACCTTTATCTTTTAAAACACGTCTCGTGATGACTAGCTGGGGATGACGTTCATGTGTGATCTTCAGATAAGGATAGCTCTTATCATCCTTTAATAACACATTATATCTTGGATCGTACTTCTTAATTAAATTCATTTCTAATATAAGTGCCTCTATTTCAGATGAGGTCACAAAATACTCAAAATCAGCGATTTCCTGAACAAGTCTTTGTGTTTTCTGATCATTTGCACCCGTAAAATAAGAGCGTACCCGGTTTTTTAATTTTTTAGATTTTCCTACATAAATGACCTTACCATGTTTATCTTTCATTAAATAGCATCCTGGTTGTGCTGGCAGGACGGCTAATTTCTTTTGAATCTTATTTGACATCCTCAACACTCCATCATTTTCTTAACTAAGTTATGAGAGTAATTATAACATATTTCATTTAAATTCAGCTTTGGAAAGCAAGATTCAATCTTTATAATTGCTTTAATTAAGTAATAATAAGGGGATGAGACAAAACTAGTCTCTAATAATGAAAGATCGTGCTGATTATATGGAAATTGTAATTTAGAACCAATTTTTCCTATTTTACATATTTCAACGCTCAGTTTAGCCTTGTTAAAGGTGGTGAACTTCCTTAAATTCATCGCTATTAGCGTAAATCCTCTTTCATCGGATACCTTGTAATTACCTCTTAAAGATAAGCGGGTAAAACCCAAGTTAGCCTTCAAAAACTCAAGGAATGGCTAGCATCAATTTTACCTTGACCGTATATTTCACCAGTTTATTCTTCCAAAAGCTTTCTTCTCACATACTCTTTTTATATCTCTCTTATGACACACTATCAGGAGCGCCAACCAAGTGATTGGAATGTCGGATGGCGACTCTTGTGGGAAAAGTGCGCGTCCGAAAATCCTTATTGCAACACGGCAATGGAGCAATAAGGATTGTTAGACTAAAACCGCCACGTCCTGTGGCAGCGTCTAACTGACTCACATCCTGTGCGCCCGAGGCCGTGCTCACGGAAAGCGTCCACCCAGAGTGTAAATCACGGAGTGACACCTCTAAACCATTTAAGTCGTGATGAATCTATTTAAATGATCCTGATATCAAAAAGGAATCCAGTATTTAATGGATTCCCTCTTGATTTTAACTGAGTTATGTCCCAGTCTCTTAAATAATTATGCATATTGATTAATTCTAGCTTCAAGCGTTTCTTTAGGTTGGAAACCAATAACTTTGTCAACTACTTCTCCATCCTTAAAGAAGATCAATGTTGGGATACTCATCACGCCAAACTTTCCTGCCGTTTCTTGGTTATCATCAACATTTAATTTAACAATTTTAATTTTATCTCCCATTTCATCTGCAAGTTCTTCTAGGATGGGTCCAATCATTTTACACGGTCCACACCAAGGTGCCCAGAAATCAACTAAAACTAATCCTGAACCTGTATCTTTTGAAAAGTCCGCATCTGTTGTATTCACAATTGCCATTATAATTTCCT
Organism: Amphibacillus sp. MSJ-3; assembly: GCF_018919165.1. GTDB lineage: Bacteria > Bacillota > Bacilli > Bacillales > Amphibacillaceae > Amphibacillus. The sequence goes on from NZ_JAHLQM010000001.1 coordinate 92,343, forward strand.
CCTCAACGATATAACTTTATCTTTCTCAGTTGCTAGTATACCACCGTGGGCATTCGATAGCCAGTACTCTGCTCAATCCTAGTATGTTCAATGAGCAAGCATTGATACACCTGATTTTATCAGAACTTTCGATGATTAGATTTAGTTTAATTCAAAAATAGTTACACCACTTCCTCCTTCATTCATACCGCCAGGTCTAGCACTTGAAATTTGTCGATGTCGTTTGGCAAATTCCTGAACACCTTTTCTTAATGCACCAGTACCTTTCCCATGAATAATAGTTACACGTGGATAACCAGCTAATATAGCATCATCAATGTACTTTTCTAAATCTTGAAGTGCATCTTCATAACGTTCACCGCGTAAATCTAATTCTGTTTTCACGTGATAGTTTGCGCCTTTTACTGTTGCAAGTGGTTGTTCAACAATCGGGTTTTCACGCTTAAGCAAACGCAAATCCTTTTTCTTCGCTTTGATTTTCATTACACCGATCTGAACTTGGCATTCCTCCTCATCACTAACTTCAATTATCGTTCCAGTTTGATTAAGCGTTAGTACTTTAACTTCATCTCCAGCTTTTAATACTTGTTTTGGATTATTTCGTCTTGTTGAATCGGAGTCTTGGTCTTTTTTTGATAAATGGGGTTGAAGCTGATCAAAACGTTTTCTTGCTTCAATCCATTCATGCTCTTTTAATGCTGTCTCATGTTGCTTCTCACGTAATGAAGCAACGATTTGCTCGGCTTCTTGTCGAGCTTTTTCAAGAGCCTTTTGTGCTTTTTCTTCTGCCTTTTGATATAAATGTTCTCGTTCTTGTTCTAGTTGATTCCATTCTTTAACAAGCTGATTTCGTAAACGCTCCGCTTCAAGCAAGGTTCTTTCAGCATCAACATAGTTTTGTTCTGCTCGCCTTCTCGCTGTATCTAGTGATTCGATCATGTGTTCAACACTCTTAGTGTCTGTCCCAATTAATTGTTTTGCAGCACTAATTAAATCTTGTTCTAATCCTAATCGTCGTGATATTTCAAATGCATTACTTCGCCCTGGTACACCAATTAACAAGCGGTAAGTTGGTTGTAGTGATTGAATATCAAATTCTACCGAAGCATTAACGACACCCGCCCGGTTATAGCCATATGCTTTTAACTCTGGATAGTGTGTTGTCGCAATAATTCTGGCTTGTCTTTTCACAACATCATCTAAAATGGCCATCGCTAGGGCTGCACCTTCTTGAGGATCTGTACCGGCTCCCAACTCATCAAAGAGAACCAAGCTTTTCTGATTGACTTGTTTTAAAATAGCAACAATATTCGTCATATGTGATGAAAAAGTACTTAAACTTTGCTCAATCGACTGTTCATCACCGATAACTGCAAAAACCTTTTCAAACACAGCTAGTTGACAACCATCTAAAGCAGGTACCTGTAGTCCTGATTGTGCCATCAATGTACATAAGCCAACCAACTTCAAGGTGACGGTTTTCCCCCCTGTATTCGGTCCAGTAATCACAATTGCATGATAATCTTTTCCCAATAAAATATCATTTGCGACCACCTCATCCTCATCTAATAAAGGATGGCGTGCTTGCTTCATGTCAATAATCCCTTCATCATTCATCCGGGGCATAGCAGCTTTCATCGTTTGACCAAGTTTGGCTCTAGCAAAAATAAAATCTAACTGTGTCAAGTGTTTAATATTTTCCAAAAGATAATGACGATTGTCAGCGATTTTCTCAGAGAGTTTTATCAAAATTCGTTCAATTTCACTTTTTTCTTCGGCTTTGGCTTCAGATAAAATATTATTTATTTCGACAACAGACTGTGGTTCCATGAAAAGTGTTTGTCCTGAAGATGATTGGTCATGGACAATGCCTCCAACGACACCACGATATTCTTGTTTAACTGGTAAAACATAGCGATCATTTCGAATCGTTATAATTGCATCTGAGAGCATTTTACTTTTTGACTTTGTAAAGTTTTCGAGACGATCACGAATTCGACTTTCACTTGTTCTTATTTTTGCTCGAATTGAACGGAGTTTGCTTGATGCACCATCCATTACATACCCATGTGAATCAATACAATTTCTTATTTCCCCTTCTAAATGGTTGAGTGGTTCAATCGCTGTCACAAGTTGTCTAATGATTGGTATTGCCAATTCTTCAGCATCAATATTTTCAATAAAATAGCGTAATTGCTTCCCCCCATAAATAGTATCCGCAATTTGAATACATTCAGATGCATTCAAGCTACCACCAATTTCCACACGCTTTAAACTAGGTTTAATATCTGTTATGCCTCCAAACGGTATATGACCATACAGTCGAATAATTTGACTAGCTTGATCAGTCTCCGCCTGTAAATGCTCCACAACTGCTAATTCAGTTGCGGGTTTAATTTGTTTCGCACGCTCTTTACCTAATGAAGAAGCGGCTTGATCAACTAATTGCTCAATAATTTTATCAAAATCTAAAGTTTGATAAATTTTTTTATTCATTTAGATCACCTATTTTCTTTTTTACTGAAGAAAGCTTGTAGTTTATCCAATGACCAAGTATTAACGACTGTTTCAGGTTTTAACCAGCCTCTTCTTGCAACTCGAACCCCTTGTTTCATGAAATCTAAGCTATCTTTATTATGTGCATCTGTATTAATTGCAATTTTAACCCCTTTATCTTGTGCCTTTTTAACCCATTCTGCTGATAAATCAAAGCGTTTTGGATTCGCATTTAACTCCAGAATTGTGTTTGTTTCTTTTGCTTTATCAATCAGGTGGTCTAAATTTACTTGATAACCTTCACGTTTACCAATGATTCTCCCTGTTGGATGAGCGATTAACTTAACATATGGATTTTCCATTGCAAGGTTTAAACGATTCATGATTTCTTCTTCCGATTGATTAAAACTAGAATGAATTGCTGCAATCACAAAGTCCATTTCTTGTAAAAAGTCGTCATCAAAATCTAAACGCCCATCAGGTAAAATATCCATTTCTACTCCTGCTAATATCGATATTTCTGGATATAATTGACGTAAGCGTTCAATTTCTTCTCTCTGTTTACTTAATCTTGTTTCATTTAATCCATTAGCTACTCGTAAAAACTTTGAATGATCTGTAATCGCTATATACTCATAGTTTCGTTCAAGCGCGAACTGAACCATTTCTTCAATAGATTGACCTCCGTCACTCCATGTGGTGTGCATATGTAGGTCACCTTTTATTTGTTCCTCTTCGATCAATGAAACATGATTTTCAAAAGCTTCAATTTCACCTTGAGCTTCCCTCAATTCAGGAGGGATGTTATTTAAACCAAAATGATTAAAAAAAGCTTCTTCGGTTTCGAACGTTTTTATTTCTCCTGTATCTAAGCTCTCTACGCCATACTCACTTATTTTTTCACCTTGTTCCTTTGCCCGTTGACGCATAGCTACATTATGGTCTTTTGATCCGGTAAAGTGATGTAAGGTTGTTGGAAATTGCTGATCTGTTACAATTCGAAAATCAACTGACACATCATATTTATCAGACAATACGATCGATACTTTAGTATCTCCAGCAGAGATAACTTCCTTCAGATCAGGAATATTTAATAAGCTCTCTTTTACAATTCTAGGTTGATTTGTTGCAATAATAAAATCAAGATCTTTGATTGTCTCTCGCATTCTCCGCATGCTTCCCGCAATCGAAAACCGTTCTATTTCATCAATTTTATCCAGGTATGTTTCAAGCTTTTTTGCCAGTTGAAGCATGTCGTCAATCGGCAACCGATCTGGTCGGGAACCTGCTTCAACAATCGCTTTTAAGATATTTTGTTCTGTTTTCTTTCCGAAGCCTTTTAAAGCTGATACTTCACCAGCTTCACATGCTCGCTTTAAACTTTCTTGATCAACAATATTTAATTCTTGATATAGTCGGGCTAGCTTTTTGCCACCTAAGCCCGGTAGCTCGAGTAGGGGAATTAATCCCTTTGGCACATCAGCTTCAAGTTCAGTCAATGTCGTAGAAACGCCCTGTTTGATATATTCACTAATCGTCTTTGCTGTTCCTTTGCCAATCCCCTTAATTTGAGTAAAATCATCAATTTCGCTTAATGCACGTTCATCTATTTCAAGTGCTTGAGCTGCTTTTCGGTAAGCGGAAATTCTAAAGGGATTCTCCCCCTTTAACTCTAAGTAAATAGCGATTTGTTCTAATAACTGAATGACATCTTTTTTATTAACTTGCTTCATGCCCGCACCTCCATCCATGATGTCGAGATAAGTTTTTTTAGAAACGACTGATTAACCCTTCGATAGCCATTAAAGGACAACCATACTCCCAGCTGGCAACTTGAAATGTTCTTGCCAATCCTATTTATTAAGCAATTTCGCAAGGAAAAACCCTTGCATTCATAATGACAAGGGTTAACTATTAATCATATGTTCAAACCACAAGGATTTAATTTGTTCAGAAAACACAGGGGTTTGTTCAATCATAAATCTCGCTATACTAGAACCCTCTAATAAAGATTGGATTTGGCCAATGGGTAATAAAGAAAGAATAAAAACAACTATAAACACGATTAAATATTGTTCAATAAAACCAATGACTACACCAAGAACCCCATTCACAACATTTAAAATCGGCAAATCTGCCACGAAATCTAGCATTGAGCTCACAATACTTGTCACTATTTTTGTTCCGAAGAAAAGAATAGCAAAAGCAATCATATTATAATAAGCATTTTCTAACATAAGTGTTTCACTAAAAAATGCCCAATCTTCTTCTAATAGACGTGGATATGGGATCAACATTTCTAAATGGGGTGCAAGGCTCCCGTAAAAATAAACAGCAACAAAGAAAGCAATAAAAAAACCGATAAAGTGAAATGTTTGTAAAATAAATCCTCGTTTTAATCCACGTAAAATCCCTAAAACAAGTAATCCTAATATAATTATATCTAACATAAGCTTATAAATCCTCTTTCTCTTCCATTTTTTTGCGTAACTGTTCATAATCATCTTTAAGCTTTAAATAATCATTAACGGTATTAACAGCTGTTAGAACAGCTAATCGTGTTGTATCTAAGCTTTTATTTACTTGATAAATTTCATGCATCTTGTCATCTACGATGCTCGCAACCAGCCGTGTATGATGAACACTTTCATTACCGATAATCGTGTAGGTTCTACCATAGATATCAACGGTCGTCCGTGTTTTTTTCGTTTGGGACACACAAATCCCCCCCTCTATTAACTCCTGATACTTATCTTACCATGAACAACTTGTTTAGGAAACTATTCTATTCAATGTTTATTTGATATAATGGATCTAATAACTTTTCAAAAGGAGAGCATATGGGACAAATAGTACTTCAATTATCAAATGAAACTTTATTGAAAATGAAAGAAACATACCATAAATTTTTAATAGCAACACCCCCTGGCGCTCTTTTTTCAGCAAGAACGGCAAATACAACCATTACAGCTTATAAATCAGGAAAGGTACTTTTTCAAGGGAAAACCCCAGAAGTTGAAGCAAATAAATGGGGGAGCGCTCTTCCCAATCAAAAACATGCTCACAAAAAAAAGGAGACTAAACACCGCTACCTTCCGGACCAAGATCTATTTACAGCATCAATCATCGGTTCCGACGAAGCTGGTACAGGTGATTACTTTGGACCAATAACAGTAAGTGCTGCCTATGTAAAAAGTGATCAAATTGAACTTCTTAAAGAACTCGGTGTACGTGATTCAAAAAGTTTATCCGATCAATCAATTTTAGATATCGCCCAACAGATTTTTTTATTAGAGATCCCCTATTCCTTAATGATTTTACCTAATCCTAAGTATAATCAATTGCAAAAGGAAGGTTGGTCCCAAGGGAAAATGAAAACGATGTTGCATGATGCTGCGATTAACAGTCTATTAAGCAAAATCTCACCAATAAAACCAGACGGTATCTTAATTGACCAATTCTCCGAACCACATGTTTATCTCAATCATCTGAAAAGTGAGAATAAAATATTACCGGATTCAACTTACTTTATAACAAAAGCTGAAAGTCAATCTACTGCTGTTGCAACAGCATCGATTATTGCCCGGGCTAGCTTCGTTGGAGAGATCAGTCGACTAAGCAAACAAGTTGGCTTTACGTTACCAAAAGGAGCTTCAGCTAAAGTAGACCAAGCGGCTAGCTATATTATTCAAAAAAAAGGTGTCGCTTATTTACACAATGTAGCAAAGGTTCATTTTGCTAATACAAAAAAGGCATTATCCCATTTAAAATAGGATAATGTCTTTTCTCTTTTTAAATATTAAGACCGTAGGGTTGCCCCATGAGCTTCTTTAACCTTTTCTAAAATCTCTTGATATGATGCTTCAACCTCTTCGTCTTTCAATGTTCGATTTGAATTTGCATATAATAGGCTGAGGGCAAGTGATTTCTTACCTTTATTTAAATGTTCACCTTGATAAAGATCAAAAACATGAACTTTTTGAAGCCATTCACCAGCAGCTTCTCTGATTGTTTTTTCTAAATCAGCTGCCGTTACCGTTTGATCAACAACAAGAGCAATATCACGTGTAATTGAAGGATAACGTAAGATCTTATCAAAATGTGGTTCATCATTGTAAATAGTAAATAAATAATCTAAATCAAGATCAAAGACATAAGTTTCTTTCAAATCATACTGTTTTTGTATAGTCGGATGCAGTTGACCAATGAATCCAACTGGAACTTCTCCAATAAAGATTTGCGCTGTTCGCCCTGGATGCATCTGCTTAATTTCAGATTGTCGATATGTTGGCTGTATACGTAAACGCGTAAACAAGCCATCGATAATCCCTTTTAATAAATAAAAATCAACTGTTTTTGCTTCTTGTTGCCATTGATGTGTCAACCATCTTCCAGTGATTGCCCCACTTGCTCTAAGTTTTTCATCAGGTTGTGTTTGAATGTCTTTTTCTTTTGAAACAAAGATACTTCCGATTTCATAATAGCTTAGATCTTGTTGTTTACGCGCCACATTATATGAAAGTGTGGCAAGCATCTCTGGCAACAAACTTAATCGAAGCGTACTATGCTCTTCACTCATCGGTTTCGATAATCGAATTGGTTTTTCGGCGATTTGAGCAATTTCCGGACTAATAAGCATCTGTGAGCGTGTTTCTGTTGTTAACGAATAGGTGATAGTCTCCATTAGTCCTGCACCTTCAAAATATTGTTTCACATAACGTTTTAATAATTGTTTTTTTGTTAACCTTCCAAGTTGTTGATTTCCCTCTGGAAGTGTATAAGGCAAATTGTCATAACCATAAATACGTGCAACTTCTTCGAGTATGTCTTCAAAGATTTTAATATCTTGGCGGCGTGTTGGGATCGTAACTGTAAATGAATCTCCATCCTGTACATATGAAAATGCTAATTTTTCAAATATAAATGCAATCTCTGTTGCGTCAATATTTGTACCAAGTCGGCTATTAATTCGGTCTACTTCAACTGTTAATTGTTGCTCAGATTTATCGAGCTGGTCATATTCACTGACACCACTTAAGACCTTGCCATTCGCATACTTGGCTAATAATTTCGCCGCACGTTGACCTGCTAATTTTACTCGATTTGGGTCAAGACCCTTTTCAAAACGAGTGCTTGATTCACTACGTAATTGATGATCTTTTGAACCCATTCGGACACGTTTACTATCAAAGTAAGCTGCCTCTAGCAAGACTGTCTTCGTTTCTTCTGTTACCTCTGAATTAGCGCCACCCATGACTCCAGCCAAGGCTGTCGGTTCTTTCCCATTTGTGATTACTAAATGTTCAGGGGTTAATGTGCGGGTTTCATTATCTAATGTAACGATAGTCTCTTGTTCTCTTGCTCGCCGGACAAGAATTTCATTTGAACCAAATTTATCAAAGTCAAATGCATGTAGCGGTTGTCCATACTCTAATAAAACATAGTTTGTAATATCAACAACATTATTAATTGGTCGAATCCCCGCTGCTATCAAATAATTGCGCATCCACAATGGAGCAGGTCCAACTTCTATATCTTTAATTATGAAAGCGCCATAGTAAGGGGTATCTTCCTTTGCTTCTACATTTACCGTGATGTAGTCACTCACCTGTTCATCAATCACTTCGACATGATGATCAGGTAATTGAATCTTCTTATTCAGTATAGCAGCCGTTTCATATGCTACACCAAGCATGCTAAGTGCATCTGCACGATTTGGCGTTAAATCAAATTCAAGAATAGCATCATCTAAATTCAGATACTCTGTTACATCTTTACCAATTTCCACATCATTAGGAAAGACATAAATCCCATCTTGATCTTCCTTAGATATATATGCTTCTGCTATACCAAGCTCTTGAAGAGAACAAATCATCCCTTGCGATTCTATACCTCTTAGCTTAGCTTTTTTTATTTTAAAGTTACCTGGTAGCACTGCGCCCGGCTTAGCTACTGCAACCTTTTGTCCACTTGCAATATTTTGGGCACCACAAACAATCTGTAATGTTTCGTCCCCAACCTCAACCTGACAAACTTTTAATTTATCAGCATTTGGATGTTGCTCACAGGATGTAACATAACCTACAACAACATTCGTACTCTTTTCTGCTACATAAGATATACCATCTACTTCAATTCCTGCCTTGGTAATTTTACTTGCCAATTCTTCAGGTGTATGATGATCTAAATCAACATATTCTTTTAACCAATTTAATGATACACGCATGTTTTTACCTCCTTATTGTGCTCGATGATATTGTTCTAAGAAACGACGATCATTTGTATAAAAATGACGAATATCATCAATACCATATTTCAACATTGCAATCCGCTCTGGTCCCATACCAAATGCAAAACCACTATAGACTTTCGGATCATAACCAGCCATTTTTAGAACATTTGGATGAACCATGCCACCGCCTAGTATTTCAATCCAACCTGTTTGCTTACAAACTGAACACCCTTCTCCTTGGCATACCTTACATGAAATATCCATTTCAACGGAGGGTTCCGTAAATGGGAAAAAGCTTGGTCTTAATCGAATTTCACGTTCAGCTCCAAAGAACTGTTTAGCAAATTGATTAAGTACCCCTTTTAAATCACTCATGCGCACATTTTTATCAACATATAATCCTTCAACTTGAGTGAATTGGTGGGAGTGGGTCGCATCATCTGTATCACGACGGTATACTTTACCAGGGCAAATCATTTTAACCGGCTTACTTCCCTGGTATTCACCCATTGTTCTAGCCTGAACTGGTGAAGTATGTGTTCGCATTAATAAGTCTTCTGTAATATAAAATGAGTCTTGCATATCGCGAGCAGGGTGATCTTTTGGTAAATTAAGTGCCTCAAAGTTATAATAATCTGTTTCAACCTCTGGACCTTCTCTTACTTCAAACCCCATCCCAATAAATAAATCTTCAATTTCTGAAATGATATGTGTTAATAAATGTGGTCCACCAACTTGAACGGGACGACCGGGTAGGGTAACATCAATTGTTTCAGATTTCAACTGCTCATTTAATACCGCTTCCTCAATAACAGCTTTCTTTGTTTCGATTGCTTCAGTAATTGTTTCACGAACCTTATTGGCCAATTCACCAATTATTGGGCGTTCTTCCTTGGATAGCTTACCCATTCCTCGTAAGACTTCCGTAATCGGTCCCTTTTTCCCTAAATATGAAACACGTATTTTTTGGAAATCAGCTAAAGTATCTGCTTTTTCAACTTGTTTAAGTGCTTCGGCTTGTAGTGCATGTAGTTTTTCTTTCATAAAAAATACCTCCTCATTTTTGAATTTATAATAGATCAATCCATTAATAAAAGAATAGAAAAAAAGCCTGCATCCCTTAAAAAGGGACGAGGCTTAGCAATCGCGGTACCACCCTTGTTGGCAAAAAAATTGCCCACTTCATTGTTTTAACGGATTCATAAATCCGGAACGTTCTTACTTGTCTAATCAAGGTCCCAAACGTCAGCTCCAGAGTGAAAATTCAGTTTTTTTCAATGCGCCTACTTTCAGTCAAGGTAGGTCGTTCCTGATTCATTGTTTATTAAAAAACTTACTCGCTCTTTCTTTGCTTTTAAATATATTAGCTATAATTATAGAAAATTTACTGGTCATTTGCAACTTATTTTAAGTATTTAGTTATTTTTTTGTGGCATTTGAATGTGATACATCATAATTCCAGCTGCTATGCTGACATTTAATGATTCGGCCTGTCCATAAATCGGAATATGAATTAAATGATCAGCTTGCCTTAATAGTTGATTATCAACACCTTTTCCTTCATTACCAACAATCAATGCCATCTTTTCTGTCAATTCAATTGTGTTAATCGGATTAGCATCCACTAAAGTTGAAGCATAGACGGTAACACCTTTTGTCTTCAATCTTTCGATTTCCAATGAAAGATCTACTTGAATAATTGGTAAATGAAAAATGGATCCTTGTGAAGAACGAATGACTTTATCGTTATATAAGTCAACCGTACTTTCACCTAATATAACTGCATCAAAACCTGCGGCATCTGCAGTTCTGATCATTGTCCCAAGATTGCCGGGATCTTGAACTGAATCGACAAGTAGTAGGCGATTCGTTAAATATTCCGTTGACCTTTTTATCTTTACAATAGCCATAATTCCTTGAGGGGATTTCGTTTGAGCCAAATGTGCTAAGACATTATCACTAACATATTCAATCGTTTGGTTGGATAAATCAAATCCTGGTTCAAATCCTACTTCAATAATGACAGTTTCAATCTCCCAATCACTTGCTAATGCCTCTTCTACTAAGTGCTCACCTTCAATAAGGAAAAGCCCTTCTTCCATACGATATTTTTTTTTATTTAGCTTCGACCATTTTTTAACCGCTTGATTTTTTACCGAGGTGATCATTTTTTTCATCCTTTAACGTCATTCTTTTATTCATCATACATATTTCACCACATCTTGGTCAAACTATTTTTAATACAGATTATGTTTAAGAGGTGATGTGAAATGGATCTTAATTTAAGAAAAGCTATTTTAGCAAATGTTTCAGATAATAGTCAAGATGAGTTAGAGGCAACAATTGTCGATGCTATTCAAAGTGGTGAGGAAAAGATGTTACCAGGATTAGGTGTTTTGTTTGAATTGATTTGGCAACAATCTGATCAAGAGGATAAAAGTAATATGCTTCAGTTGCTAGAACAAGGTGTTCAGCACACTGGAGTATAAAGTAAAACTTCAATCAGTGGGGATCAGAACTACAGGACCTAGATCACGCAGACCTTACCACGGGTCCTGGTAGATTTAGTCTGCCTTCCCCACCCCCACTGATCGTTAGTAGTACAAGGGTATGACCTAAAGGCCCTTGAACCAATCGGGCCGCTACTGTCAGTTGATCTCCCACCTCCAATTTCTACTTTCCTTCGAATACTGGAAGTGGGAGTCTTACTGACAGTTGCACTGAGGTAAAGTGACAATTTAAAAATGCCCAATGGCTGGAAATCTCCATTTAGGGGACGGTGTGACTCCACTAAATGGAATCTCCCACCCTATCTTCTATCAGGCTTCTCTAATTAAAACTCCTCATATTCTGCTGGGTTTAGGTTATTCATTCTACCATCTACTAAAGTCATGTTATTGATTAATTCCATATCCTCTTCCATTAATTCAAAATCAAAAATAGAAATGTTTTCAAGTTGTCGTTTCGGATTTGATGATCTTGGAATACTGATCGAATTTAATTGATAATGCCATCTTAAAACAATTTGTGCACCTGTCCGATGATACTTTTCAGCTAATAGCCTTATTATTTCATGATCTAATAGATCTTTATTAAGTGCCAAGGGACTCCACGATTGGGTCATCACTCCATTTTGTTCATGCCATTGACGTTGTTCATTTTGATTAAAGTAAGGATGCAATTCAACTTGATTTATACTCGGTAAAACACCTGTTTCTTCTTTTAATCTTGTAAGATGTTCAGGTAAGAAATTACAAACACCTGCAGAACGGATTAAGCCCCATTTTTTCGCATCTAGCAGGGCTTGCCACGCTTCAACATACCTATCCTGATTGGGGTTTGGCCAATGAATCAAATAAAGATCATAATAGTCAAGATCTGCGCGATAGAGGGATTCTTGTATCGTTTGAATCGCTTGATCATACTGGTGATATCGTCCTGGTAACTTTGAAGTAACAAATAGTTCCTTCCTCGAAACCGCACTTTCTTTAATCGCACGGCCAACAGCACCTTCATTTTCATAATTATAGGCTGTATCTAGCAATCGATAACCTATATTAATCGCACTTTTAATCGCATTAACACCTTGGAAACCTTTTAAATTTGCAGTTCCCAGACCAATCATCGGCACCTCTGTTCCATCATTTAAGTAAGTCGTCGGTATTTGAACCATCATTATCCTCCCTCTATAAATTAAGTTATTATTAAAATTTCGTCGATTTACTCCATTTTTCTACCCAACGTGAATTTGTACCATGGTTTAGATGAACCTAAATATTCAATAAATATTAAATATTGGAATTTGGGGTTCTATTTGAATAAACACCAATGACTTAATTACCATTAAATGTATTTATAAGTAATAATTGCACTTTTGGATCTCCACATATTCATGGCGGTGTACCCTCCCATGTCTCACGGCATCAATGTGCGCAAATTCCTTCGTTCAACCTCTCCATGGTGGATGCCGGAAATGCTCCTAAAGTGGGTCTGAGCCCTAATGGATAAAATAACGACCGGCTAATCCGTGCTTCAATTGTCAGTGTATAGCGATGTATATCGACGTTATTTAACTCATGTTAAACTAACTTACTTTGTGTTATACAGCCACTTATATTGCCTGCAATGATGGAATATCTCGAATCATTCGATGTGGATCAAATGCACACTCACGTGTGCCAATCACATAGAGAACCTTGATTAATTTACGCGCTAATGCGACGAAGGACTGTTTCCCTGTTAGTTGATTAGACGAACGTGTCCGATAATAATTGTGCAATTGGCTAAAGGCTGGATTGTGTTTAGATAACGGAATAACAACTTGATACAATAAACATCTCAATCGCTTACGTCCTCTTTTCGTAATGGAGGTTCTTCCTTTGTGAAGACCGGATTGATTCATTTTTAAGTTAAGTCCCGCTAATTTAATAATTTGGCGTGGATCTCGATAGTTTCTCAAATCGCCTACTTCCGCAAAGAAGCCTACCACCGTCATCATACTAATTCCTTTAATTTGAGCCATTTTATCAGCACTTGGAATGGATGTAGCTAAATCAGTTAATTCCTCTTCAAGTGAATTTAATTGAGTCCTTAAGTGTTTATATTGGGTGATTAAATATTGAATTTCATGACGTGCCATCTTTATTCCGACACGTAAACCAATACTGTTTTCAGCTGCAACTTTTAAGGCACGTATACGTTTGATACCTATCGACCGTTTAGTTACTGTACTGACTTCTTCGAGTAATACATCTTCCGATGTATGAACGATATCCTCAGGCAAATAACCTCTTGATAAAAGATGAAGTGCAGAAAGCCCTGTCCAGTCTTTAAATACGGTGAGAAACTCAGGGAAGTAACGATCCAGCGCATTATGCATTTGAGCTTTGATTGATGTTAAATCTTCCTTAATCATGTCATGTAGTTTCATGCCTTCTCGCAATTCCGCATATAATTCTTCTGGTAAGGTGGGTTCATTGAACCGTCCATCTTTAACGAGCTGGGCGATGACTTTTGCATCTTTTGTATCGTTCTTGGTTGGTGAATCATCATCAAGCTCCTTTGAGCGCTTCACTTTTGATGGATTAACAACGACCCCTTTAATTCCCTGTTCTTTTAAATAATAAGCAAGGTTTAACCAATAGTGGCCAGTGGGTTCCATTCCAATAATAACCTTTGATCGATTTTCTACTTTTTTAAGATTTTCAATCCAAGTAAGCAGATTTGTGAAGCCATGGATTGAATTATCAAACACCAGGCGTTTGATAAGATCACGTCCACGATCATCAATCGCACGCGCAACGTGTTTTCGTTTAGCAATATCTACCCCAATAATTAATGTGTTCTCATTGATTTGCATTAAGCGTTGATTTTGTGTAAAATCCATTATGAAGTCTCCTTTCGGTACTTAAATTCGAGGTCAACGTTGACACTCTCTATCGTACCAAGGGAGCTTCTTTTTTGCATTCTTCATAATCAACGATTTTTCCTCATATTTAGTTCCTTACAGGAATGCTCCTTCTAATATAAAACTTCTTTTATTAATTATACCTTTCTATGAACAGAAGCAAACATTTATCCTAGCTTTTAAAAAATTAAGCCTTTTTAACTATGATTTTGTTGCTAATTGTTAAGTCGTGGTTTAAAATAGTATATAGAATGATTGGTAGATTAGGAGCATACATATGGATATTCGTTTTTTGCAAAGCTTAATGCAAACACAAACGATTCAGTACTTACAACCAACAAGGCAACGACAATCTAGTAGTTTTCTTAATGACTTTTATCTTCAAACACTGAACCAGACTGAGACAATACCACTCAGTTCATCGATGTCAATTCGTGAAATTTTACACGGCAAGCCATCTATACTTGAGCAAACATCATCCATTGCAACACCGATTGAAGCAAATCTGTCAACAGATTTAAATACAATTATTCAAGAGGCAGCAGCAACTTATCAGGTTGATGAGAAACTAATCCGTTCTGTGATTCAAATGGAATCGAATTTTAATCAATATGCAGTAAGTCATTCAGGTGCACAAGGTTACATGCAGTTGATGCCACAAACAGCCAAAGGGTTGGGAGTGACTAATTCGTTTGATGCGAAGCAAAATATTTTCGGTGGTACAAAATACTTACGCCAGATGCTAACTCGTTATAATGAAGACACAACTTTAGCATTAGCTGCTTATAATGCTGGTCCAGGTAATGTTGATAAATACCGTGGGATTCCACCATTTAAAGAAACGCAAAATTATGTCAATAAAGTAATGAATCAATATATGTCTTAGATTTTACAACTGGATTTTATACGATTTTAACAAAACTAGTTGGACAATATTTGACGTTGGTGAGAAAAAGTAACTTCTCCAATTTACAAGGGTGAGGAAGTGAAATATTGCCAGCGTCCTTTATTTTAGCCTTGTTGGAGACCATCTTTTAGCATAGCTTTGTTTTTTAAAATCAATTTAGGATATATTTCTGTGTCTCTCGTCTTGGTGAAATATATCAATCCCCCTCGCCATACTTCACATATTAAACCCTAAGAAGTACCTATTGATATTCCAATGAATGTAGTTATTTGAAAATCATTTGAACCTAACAGCTATAAATAATTTATTCCATCAAAAAATCAATTCATTTTCTAAAGGTGAATGATTTATCTTTTGCAAAAAAATAAAGAAAGCCCCTTGTACAAGAGACCTTCTTCTATATTTATTTAATCAAATGTAATCTGATGAACGGTATCTTTATCTAAGAGTTTAATGACTTCTACAATAAGTTTAACCGCATTGTCGAAATCGTCCTGATGTAAAATACCTGCATGCGAATGGATATAGCGTGTGGCAATACCTATTGATAATGCCGGCACACCATTGGCTGTTAAGTGAATTGATCCACTGTCTGTCCCACCTGCCGCAATCGTTGCATATTGATAAGGAATTTGATGTTCATCAGCTGTTTTCAATACAAAATCTCGTAAACCTTTATGAGAAATCATTGATGCGTCATAGATAATAATCTGTGGACCTTTACCAATTTTACTATCTGCATCGTTGGCTGAAATTCCTGGTGTATCACCTGCGATACCCGTGTCAACAGCGAATGCAATATCTGGTTCAATCATGTTTGTTGATGTTTTCGCCCCACGTAAGCCTACCTCTTCTTGAACAGTTCCAACCCCATAAACAATATTAGGGTGCTCAATATCCTTTAATTGTCTCAGTACTTCAATAGCAATAGCACAACCTATTCGATTATCCCAAGCCTTGGCTAAAAGTAACTTTTCATTCTTCAGTGGTTGAAACTCAAAGTATGGGACAACGGAATTTCCTGGTTTAACCCCAAATGATTCCGCTTCTTCTTTACTAGTCGCACCAATATCAATAAACATATCCTTAATATCATATGGTTTTTTACGTGCTTCAGCGGGCATAATGTGTGGTGGTTTTGAACCAATCACTCCAACCAAATCACCTTGTTCTGTCACAACAGTAACGCGTTGAGCAAGCATAACTTGATTCCACCAGCCACCAATCGTTTGAAAATATAAAAAGCCATTATCATCAATTCGTGTTACCATTAAACCAATTTCATCTAAATGACCGGCGACCATCACTTTTGGACCATCTTCTTGGCCTACCTTTTTAGCAATTAAGCTACCTAAATGATCCGTGTATACCTCAGTTGCAAATGGTGAAATATATTTTTTCATCACTTCTCTTACTTCTTTTTCATTACCTGAAATACCTTTAGCTTCAGTTAATTCCTTAAACATTGTTAACTTCTCGTTCATTATGTATAGCCTCCCTTTCCTTCTACTCAATTATAACGAATTACAGAGAAAATAAACAGGGAGACGATTTCATTTTTTTTATACATCGTAATAACATGATCGAGCATAGACTTACTGTTTCCGAGCATAAAACTTATTTATCGAGCATAGACCTGCTGTTTCCGAGCATAAAACTTATTTATCGAGCATAAACTTGCTGTTTCCGAGCATAGACACTAAAGGAGCTTATAGTCAGCTAGTCTGAGCTGGGAAAAATGCAAAAAAAAAGATGAGCTCTATATTAATAATGCTCATCTTGTCGTTTGAAATTGACTTTATTCTTTTCGATATAAGCCAATTGAATTTCTTCTGCGGAAAAACCTAGTTGTTCGCCGAGAGTTAAAAACAAACCAAATACAGTTAGATAAGTTTCTTTACTTCGATCATCACGATAATAATCAATTGCCCGGTATAATTGATTAAATAGACCAGTCAGATCTCCTTGGTAAGGTTGATGGTCAACTTTTTCAACTTTATAGTCAGCATCTAAACCAAGCGATAAGATAAAGTGAATTCCATCAACATATTCTTCTAAAATAACTTCTCTCGGACTTGGTTCTTTGATACTCCAAAATTTAAAGCAGCGCGTTTCATTAGCCAATTCCCCTAATTCAACAAATAGAGCAAGAATTTTCCGTTCGAATAGTTGATCTGATGTTACTTGATGGTTTGACTGGATATATTGATCTAATTGATGTTGCATATCATATAAAGTTTTCCAATTCATTTTAAATGACTCCTTTATTATCTGAGAAATTCACGAACACTTACTCGTTCGTCCTTTTTTCTAAAAAGGAAAAACAATGTAACCAAACTAAAAATCATAGCTAATATTGCAAGTGGAGGTAAATTCGTTACGGATTGCCCAATTACTGTATATACAACTACCATTGGGATTACAGTATAAAATGAAGTAACTAAATAAGTACGGAAACTAGATGATGACTCATAGATGATGAAAGATAATAAATGATAATGGATAAACGGAATTAGTCTTAATATAGTCATTTGACTCGTTGTTAGTCGTGTATCTTTTCCAACAATTTTTGTTTTCATTTTTATTAATCTTTTAGTTATAAAAGGCATAATATCGGCTAAAAAATAAAATGAAATACTAGATAACATAAGACCAATGATAGATAAAATAATTCCAGGAATAATTCCAAAAATTAGACCTCCTGCAATACAAATCAAAATGACAGGTATAAATAGGATTGGTCGAATGAGATGAAGTGTTATATAAATTAGCGGCGCAATGAGTACATGCGTCCCTCTAACAAATTCAATATAGTATTCTATTTTTTCCATTTTCTTTTAGCCTCCTTTCAGTATCTCTTTAACTTATGAGTAGTAGTTAATCAATATGCTGGGCATGATAATTAGTAGAATATAAACCAACCAATTACTTGAATAACCAGGATAATTGGGATACCAATCCGAAACTGAATATGCTTCGTTTTATGTCGGTAGTGGTACATACCTAGTAGTGTCCCCAAAGATCCGCCAAGTAGGCTTATTAGCCAAAGATAACGTTCAGGAATACGCCATTTCCCTTTTTGGGCACGTTGCTTATCAGTTTTCATTATTAACAGTCCTAAGATATTTATCATGATATAGTAACTGATTAATTCTTTCATTTTAGACCTCATCATTGTTTGGTATTTTAGTACTAAATAAGCAAAAGAGTTGTCCTCATTGGTAAGAAAACAACTCTTTAATTTCAAGATTATTTATCTAATGCTGCTTTAGCTTGATCAACTAATTTTGTAAATGCTTGTGCATCTGACACAGCTAAATCTGCAAGCATTTTACGATTAACTTCAATACCTGCTAATTTTAAACCATGCATCAGACGGCTATATGAAATATCGTTCAAACGTGCAGCAGCATTAATTCGAGAAATCCATAATTTACGGAAGTCACGTTTTTTCTGTTTACGATCGCGATATGCATACTGACCTGATTTCCATACTTGTTGTTTTGCTGTTTTAAATAGAGCGTGTTTTGAACCATAATAACCTTTAGCTAATTTTAATGTGCGTTTACGACGCTTACGTGTAACTGTTCCACCTTTAACACGTGCCATAATAATTCCCTCCTATATATAACCTCAAAAAAGACGAATTTGTTCTATTATCTTGGTAGCATTTGATCGATACGCTTTTGATCACCTTTTGATACAAGCGCACCTTTACGTAATTTTCTTTTTTGTTTTTGTGATTTGTTTGCAAATAAGTGACTTGTAAAAGCATGACCTCGTTTTAATTTTCCAGAACTTGTTCTTTTAAAACGTTTTTGCGTGCCTTTATGTGTTTTCATTTTTGGCATGATTTGTTCCTCCTTAAAAACAAATAAATTAAGTCTTAGTTTTCTTTAATAGGCGCTAGCGTTAAGAACATGCTTCGGCCTTCCATTTTCGCTTTTTGTTCAACAGTTGATAAATCTTTACATGCGTCTGCCATTCGTTCAAGAACATCACGACCAAGCTCTTTATGAGTAATTGCACGGCCACGAAAACGAATCGAAACTTTAACCTTATCGCCCTTTTCTAAAAACTTCCGTGCGTTACGAAGCTTCGTATTAAAGTCATGGTCTTCAATACCTGGACTCAAACGGACTTCCTTTACATTAATTACTTTTTGTTTTTTACGTGCTTCTTTTTCTTTCTTCTGTTGTTCAAAGCGATATTTACCGTAATCCATAATACGACATACGGGTGGCTTTGCATTTGGAGCAACAAGTACTAAATCCAAATTACGGGTTGCTGCAATTTCCAAAGCCTCTTGACGAGATTTAACACCTAGTTGATCCCCATTTGAATCAATTAATCGAACTTCACGTGCACGAATCCCCTCATTAACATTCATTTCTTTGCTAATAGCCATCCACCTCCGGAATATTTTAAAAGCGTATGAACTGTTGACCAGTTATTTTATGATAAAATAACTTGACCTCTTTCGAAAGTCATCTGACAAGATTAACGTATCAACATGACGATACAGATTATATTGGCTCTTCAACACTGCACTTTCATATTGTAATAAAGATAAATAAAAAAGTGTCGGCACATATGCACCCACACTTATCCTGTAATAATCAGAATACTATTTAAGCGACCTGGTAACTACATTGCTGTGTCAAACAGGCGAGAAGCGGGTGCCTCTACTTGTCAATAGATCATATTCAATTTCACACTAAATTAGTCTAACATGTTAAGATTTATCTGTCAAACTTTTTTAGTGGATATTCATAGACAAAATATGAATAGAGACGATAAGCAATTGGGATTAAACTAAAGAAAAATAAAAAAGCAAGTTTTTTATAAGAAACAAGACTGATCATGGCAATAAGGATTGCGACTATAAATCCAATATTACCAGCCCAACCATTAAGAGGGCGCCCAGATAAAAAGAAACCTGGTCCTCCTTTTAAATCTCTCATATAACACTTCTCATGATAGGGTTTGACAGATAGTACGATAACATCCGTTACAAGGTCCTCTATCGTTTCAATCCTCCCATTACATTTTTCACAGATAACCTTCTTGCACATCTTTATCAAGCCTCCATATTCCCATTTTGTCTACTTTAGCAAATAAATCGCTGGTAATCATACAAGTTAATTATACCAATTTGGGAATTCACTGTAAATGGATCTATATCTGCATCATAATTAAACAACTTTATTTATGATGCAAGTGTAAGTAAAAAAGTTTAATGGGTAACTCTCCTTAAATTCAGCGATTTGTTCTCACTCTCCGATAACAATTCTTTATCAAACTTTTTTATCTCATCTAATAGAACAAAAGGATTGCTCCCATAAAAAATATCAAGAGAGCAATCCATTATATATTATTTTCTCGATTTTTCTGCTATTTCTCTTTCAACAAGCCCTTTAAAATCTTCTAAGCTTAGGTTTTCAGACTTTTGCTCACCATAACGACGAATATTAACAGCATTCTCTTCCATTTCCTTATCACCAACAACTATAGCAAATGGAATCTTTTCTGTTTGTGCTTCACGAATCTTATAACCGAGCTTCTCATCGCGTAAATCAGTTTCAACGCGCATACCAGAAAGACGAAGATCAGCTTCAATTTTCTTAGCATAATCACTATGGATATCAACAGAAACAGGAATAATTCGAGCTTGGATCGGTGCTAACCAGGTTGGAAATGCCCCCTTATATTCTTCAATTAAAAAGGCAACAAACCGTTCCATTGTTGAAACAACTCCACGATGGATAACAACTGGTCGGTGTTCCTCACCATCTTCACCAACATAAGTGAGGTCAAATCTTTCCGCAGCCTGATAATCTAGTTGAACAGTAGAAAGTGTTTCATCTTTTCCTAAAGCTGTTTTTACTTGTACATCAAGTTTTGGACCATAAAAAGCAGCTTCCCCTATCGCTTCAACATAGTCTAAATTCATTTCCTCCATTGTTTCTTTCAGTGTTGCTTGTGCCAATTCCCACATTTCATCATTATCAATATATTTCTCTTTATCTTCAGGATCACGATAAGATAAACGGAAATAATAGTCTTCAATTCCGAAATCACGATAAACATTTTGCACAAGTTCAACAGTGCGAACAAATTCATCTTTTAACTGATCTGGACGAGCAAAGATATGGGCATCATTCAATGTCATTGCTCGAACACGTTGTAAACCTGCTAATGCTCCTGACATCTCATAACGATGCATCATACCCAGTTCAGCGATTCGAACAGGTAAATGGCGGTAACTATACAATTGATTTTTATAAACCATCATATGATGCGGACAGTTCATTGGTCGGAGCACAAGATCTTCATTATCCATCTCTAGTATTGGAAACATATCATCCTTGTAATGATCCATATGACCACTTGTTTTATAAAGCTCAACATTCCCTAAAATAGGTGTATAGACATGATCATAGCCCAGTCGCTCCTCAATATCGACAATATAACGTTCAATAATCCGACGAATTGTTGCCCCTTTAGGTAACCAGATTGGAAGACCTTGCCCTACCTTTTGTGAAATTGTAAATAACTTAAGTTCTTTCCCTAATTTTCGATGATCACGTTCTTTTCTTTCTTCAAGCAAGCGCAAATGTTCATCTAATTCAGCTTGCTTATTAAAGACTGTTCCATAAATACGTTGAAGCATTTTATTATTACTATCTCCACGCCAATACGCCCCTGAAATACTTAACAATTTAAAGACTTTGATTTTACTTGTAGAAGGAACATGAACACCACGGCATAAATCAAAAAATTCACCTTGTTCATATATCGTTACTTTTTCATCAGCTGGAATAGCATCAAGCAATTCAAGTTTAAGCTCATCATTAATTGCTTTAAAACGTGCTTTCGCTTTTTCACGACTTACTTCTATCCGTTTTATCTCTAAATTTTCATCAATAATTCGTTTCATTTCTTTTTCTATTTTTGGGAGATCCTCAGGAGTTAAAGAATGTTCCATGTCAATATCATAATAGAATCCATCTTCAATTGTTGGCCCTACACCTAATTTAACATTCTCGCCATACAAACGTTTAATCGCTTGTGCCATGACATGTGCTGTTGAATGACGCATGATTTCAAGACCTTCGGGTTGTTTGTTTGTAATAATCGAAATTTCACCATCGTGTGGTAAAGGTGTTTTTAAATCATAAAAGTTTTGGTCTAAAGTAACTGCTAGTGCCTGTTTTCTTAAACCTGGTGAAATGGATTGTGCAATGTCTTCACCGGTTGTTCCTTGTGGGAATTCCTTCTTTGCTCCATCTGGGAAAGTAATCACTAATTGTTTGTCCATTGCTTTGTTCGCTCCTTTATATATTTGATCAATTCAATAAAAAAATGCCCATCCCTCTGCGTTATTCGCAAAGGGACAAGCATTGGCTCGTGGTTCCACCCTTGTTCCCAAACCATACTTTTTAAAAAAAGAAATACGTTTGGCTTTACAAGATCTGTAACGTAGATAGACGCCATCTCCTAATAAAAAGTTCAGAAATGGAGTTCAGAGGTGGTAATCATCAGTTGAACGAACAGGAAGATTTCAGCATAACTTCCCTCTCTTGTGAACGTCAAGCTAACAATCTTGTCCTCATCAAGACTTTTAAATATCGAATATGACTAGTATTATATAGTTTTTGTGAAAAAAAAGCAAGTAATTTTTTCTTTCAGACTAAAGATTTAGGAATCACCAAAAGGGAAAAACTGATTTCGAACAATCATAATACGTTCATCAAAAATATTTTGTAAAGATGTCAAAACAGGATCTGTCTCATCATCCGGATATATTAAGATTTGTTTGGGATTTAAAGCAAGAAAAGGACTAATTTGATGCTCATTATGGGCAAATTGATAAATATGAATAGGCGTTTCCAATAATTGATTGTCTAATTCTTGCTTTGAATACCTCCTACCATTATCATCATAAATGATGACCTCATCCTTTTTCCATTTTACAAAGCAAAGTGGGCCGATTTCGCATTTCTTAACGTATTCCCTCAAGGATTGTAAAAAAACTTGATATTGCTCGTCTTGTTTCTTTTCATCGATAGCCCGAGCTGTTACCTCTTCTAAAAGCCATCCTGCTTGAGCAAAAAAGTTTTGTTTTTGTTCACCATAATCAAAATTTAATTGATCCTGCTCTAAATGAAAATATTGTTTCATTGTTTCACGCAAATCTGTTAAAAAACTCACCTTTTCATAATGATCTGTTAAGAGCATTTGAGCTGCAAAAGCCAAAATTGTATTCATCTCATCAAAATCAAAATAATAGTATTGATTGATTAAACGTTCAATTAACAAGGGCTTTAAATCAACATAATAAAACATTTGACATAGCGTTTGACTTATTTTTTCATTATTTTGATCTAAAATCTCAAGTTCATAATCATTTATCACTCGCCAGACTAGATGTTCTTCTCTCAACTTATCTTTAAACATTGTTTGATCCAATTCATGATCAAATTTAATTTTCACCATTTAATCTCACCCATCTCTTCTAACACTGTTATATTGTATGGGTGCTTTTTTGAAAAAATGATTAATTGAATCAATTTCATCATATAAAACTCAGGCAAGAAAAAGAATAATTACATATGAGGTCATGGAATTATCTAAGAATGAGGCCTCCTATCAAGCGATTGGAATGGTGGGTGGTGACTTCTTGAAAAAGCAATTCTTTAAAATTAAAAAAGTCCCTAAAATTCCTGAAGGATTTGTCATTCAGGATAATAGTGAAATAGTGAACTTGACATTATAGAACCGATCACAATCATTGCGGATGGTAATGTAAAAAAGAAATTAACTATAGAAAACAATCTAGAGATTGAAAGGGAGATTGAGGATTACGATGTTCAATGATCTAAACCTCCCCTAACCTTAGTCAGAGGGGGTTAGCCTTCCTGAACAGGGGTTCACTTTATCCACTACAACCATCAGTAAGACTCTCACTTCAGGAGTTTGAAGGAAAGTAAGCATTGCAAATGGGGAGTCAACTGACAGTATGGTCCCGATGATTGGTTCAAGGGCCTTTAGGGCATCCCCTTGTGGTAATAACTAATGTTTTCGCTGGGAAGAGTATCTGTAAATCACTTTGATGGGACGTGTAATCGCTATCCCATTCCCAATCAGTGAGTATAGGAGAAGGCAGGCTAAAGCCTCCAGGTCCTGTGGTAAGGTCTGCATGACCTAGGTCCTGTAGACCCAAACCTCACTGATTGAAGTTTCACTTTATCTTTGATTCTCCCCATTAATTTCAATTGGCTTACTAACTTGCCGGATTCGTTCAATGATTCGCCCTGCCTTTAATTGTTCAATATCTCCTCTTGATGTAGTAGATAAATGTTTTTCCAATTGATCTAGGGAGTAGTTTGAACTAAAAAAGGTTGGTAAGCCCTCCATCATTCGGTATTGTAAAATTGACCCCAGCACTTCATCTCTGAACCAGGCGGACAAAGACTCCGCTCCAATATCGTCAATCATCAGCACAGGTATCTTCTTGAATTGATCAATTTTCTCACCAACAGAGTCATCTTTAAAAGACGATTTAATTTCCCGAACAAATTCAGGCATATAAATGAGCATTGATGCTATCTTTTTATCAGCTAATTCATTTGCTATTGCTCCCAGAAAGTAGGTCTTCCCAACACCAAATGGCCCATGAAAATAAAGACCTTTCGAAGGGAGTTCGCTATCTACTTTATTTAAAAACTGTGAAATTGCAACGATGGCTTGATAACGTGCTGGATCATCGCCGTATATATCAGCAATAGATGCCTGCAGGATTTCCTTTGGCATATGCAAGCTTTTAATTAAGGCTAAACGTTCCTGTTGCTCTTCACGTAAAATGGTATATTTACATTTTTCATAGGTAAGGTGAATATTGGTCCCATCCACTTCAATGCGGGGCTTATATCCAGGGAGAATATTATTTGAACAGCCACCTTCAGGACAGTTCCGACAATCTTTATTTTGTGATTGATATTCATACAATTTAATCAATTGTCGATCAATCGCTTGATCATCTAACTGCGGGTGTTCACTTAGCAGTTGTTGAATGTCGGGATCATTCATGATATCTGATCGCATTTGTTGATAGACATCTTGAAAGGATTGTTTGTCTTTCATCCACTTTTTTAATGATGCTTGGATCGACTCCATATTTCCCCACCTCTACTCATTCGTTTTTTTATTTTTAAAGGCCTTTAAGATTTCATTAATATCTTGATCAGACTCAACGGGTGATGTTGTTTGCTTTTTTTGATTTTTCTTTTGCTTTTTAAACCAATCGGGAACAATGTCCTGATTATTTTTCGGACGATAGTAATTTGCTTGTTTCTTCTGATCCCATTGTTGGTATTTATTATTTTCGGATTTAGCTAAAGTCATTGCCTGCTGAACTGTTTTGACATTTTTTCTTGACCAATGACTAGCAATCTTCTCCAAATAGGATTTTGTCAATTTCATATCTGTTTTAAGCATAACATAATGGATCAGAACATTCATCACACCTGGTTCAAGACCTTGTGAATCCATCACATTGGCAACCATCTTTAAGTCTTGCTGAGAGGCTTGATGTCCATTTGATAAGTCTTCCAATAATTCCTTTGGACTTATCGTTTCCATTCGTTCAATGAATAATTCTTTTTTTGTTTTTTGACGTTGATCGGTTGTTTTTAACTTATCTCTTTGATTTACAACATTGATTTGCTCTGGCAAAACTTCTACTAAATCTAAACAAGCCAACTTAAATTCCTCTCGATTCAATTCATGATCACTTGATATTGACCATTGAATTGCCTTATCCAATTGTGTTGATGTTAACTGATAAAAAGCGGCCATTTGTGTAATTAACTTACGGTTTTCAACGGAAAGTATTTTATCTGCTGGTAACATTCGATCCTCTAGCATCTTTTCGATCCATTTCCAATCCAATTCGATATCATCTAAGGCGATGGGATCTTCGTGTCTACCCTGCTTAACAACTTGAGTATTCTCTTGATCAACTTGTAAATTGTATGCAAATACATCAGAGAAATTTGTTGTTATATTCTTTCCTAAGTGATTTATATCATGATCTAAGGAAGTAAATATATCTTTAATCGCTTTATGCTTCTTTGGTCCGATTTGATGCAAAAGTAATTGATTTAATAGATCATTGGATAAAAACTCCCTAGTTGTTAATGGTGTAATTAATTCATAATTAAAGACAGTATAGTTCTCTTCATTTAATTGATAAGTAGTAAGTAAGCCAATTGCTTCACATTTCTTACGGGCTTGATAAATTGCATCCAATGGTTGATTTAAAACTTGCATTAACTGATGATGTGTATGTTTCTGCTCCGTTTGAAATAGATGATGTAAGGTTAAGTACAATGCCGTAGCAACCACACCAATTATTGGCTGATATAATTGATAAAGTGCCTGATAATGTTCTTGTGTTAAGCTTCCATCCTTTTTGATACTATAGTAGTCAGAGGGGAGAATTTTCCCAATTGATGGGTGCATAGTTAGCCTCCTCTATTCATTTTATTATTTCATTATAGCACAAAGAAAAAGAGCCAAATTGGCTCATTTTTTATTTTCATCAGAATAATTTATTATATCTTTCAATTCATCAAGAAAAACATTTATATCTTTAAATTGGCGATAAACAGAAGCAAAACGAACATATGCAACTTCATCAATAGTAGCTAAATGATCCATTACGAGTTCTCCTACATCCTTACTTTCTACTTCAGCTGATCCTCGACTCCGTAATTCTCTTTCAACTTCTAAGGCTAACTTTTCTAATTGTTCAAGAGAAACTGGTCTTTTTTCACAAGCTTTGATCAGCCCTCGAATGAGCTTTTCTCTACTAAAGGATTCGCGAACGCCTTCCTTTTTGATGACAATTAGTGGGACTTCTTCAATTCTCTCAAATGTGGTAAAGCGATAGCTACATGCTTCACATTCTCGTCGCCTCCTAATCGCATCCCCCTCTTCGATTGGGCGGGAGTCTA
Source organism: Amphibacillus sp. MSJ-3 (assembly GCF_018919165.1). Taxonomy (GTDB): domain Bacteria; phylum Bacillota; class Bacilli; order Bacillales; family Amphibacillaceae; genus Amphibacillus. The sequence continues at coordinate 119,405 of NZ_JAHLQM010000001.1, forward strand.
AGACACGTGTATTTTTATTTTGACAGCTTGGACACCGCATTATTTTTCATTCCCATCTTTAATTATTAAATGTAATTTTCAACATCTACGATTTGCATTTCTTTTTTCAAATCTTCATAAAACTTTGTAATAAGTTTATGGCTAAAGCCTAAATCAAATAAATGTCCCTCTGTCGTAATTGAAAAATCAATGGCCGTTTTAAATGGTTTAACCATGATAACAGTCACAATGATAAAAGCCCGGCGTTTGCCTTTAAAGTTAATACTGATTTCACCATGACGTTCTGAAGTCGAGTTAATTTTACAACCGGGTTGATTTTTAAAATAGCGAAGTAAAGTATCAAAAGCTTTATCCTTTGTGGTTTTAAAGTAATGTGTTTTTAATCCAGGATCCCAATGATTATCTCGCGATTCAGAATGATTGTTGAAATACTTATTCCATGATTCCTTAAACCCCATAAATGACACCTCGTTAATATATTTTTATCCATCCCTAAATAAAGGATTCCAATTGTTATTAAATATACTCATTAAGCTCTATTATAGCATATTTTATCCATTACTACGATTATTTTGCTGTTAGATCATCTTTATTAATAAGCTTTTTTAATTGATCTAATAATAAATAAAATTGAGCTTCTGTTTTATCTATTTCATCACTATTATCTAAAACGAAATTTGCCTTTTTAGCTTTTTGATCTATTGATATTTGAGAAGCTATCCTTTTTTTCGCTTGTTCTTCTGTTAAGTTATCTCTATTTTTTAACCGTTGCAATTGTTGAATAGGTGAAGTATATACAACAATCGTCCGATCAACAAGGTCATCTAATTGAAGTTCAAATAATAGAGGAATGTCTAAAATAATTAATTGTTCATCTTGATTAATCAATCGATCACGTTCCTGAATTATTTGTTCAATAATAATGGGGTGGAGAATACGATTCAATTGGTCACGTTTTTCTTGATCACTAAAAATAAGTTCAGCTAATTTCTTACGATCAATTGACTGGTCACGAGCTAAAATATCCTGACCAAATACTGTGATAATCTTTTGATAAGCTTCACGGCCAGGTTCTACTATCTGCCGTGAAATTAAATCAGCATCTACAAGTGGAATTCCTTCTTTTTTAAATAGTTTCGCAATCGTACTTTTTCCCGTTGCAATACTTCCCGTCAATCCAATGACAAGCGCCATATTTATCACCTAATATCTTTACAAATTAATTAGTTACAAACGTGCATCCAATTCATCCGCTTCAGTTATCCTATATAGACCCACAAACCTCTTATCTCCTAACAAAATTTAAAGTGGGAGTCTTCTAGCGTAAATCAGATAAACAATCGACTAAAGCCGATTAAAATTAGCAGGAGTCCGGGAATATAACGAACTCCCCTGTGTAATTCCTTTTGTGCAAATTGACTTCCTATAAATAAGCCCAGGGCTAAAAATATAATGGTCATCAATGAAATTAAACCAATAGCAATAACATGAATACCAACTAATGATGCTCCTAATCCAGCAACTGCTGCATCAATTGATAAAGCTAAGGCCAACCAAACCACTTCAAGTCCAGTAATATCACCTGATTGATCTAAGTCAGCAAATGCTGGTTTGTGGAAAATTTTTATCACAATGTCCATTCTTTTTAAATTTAACTGATAGCTTTTAGTTAAGCTCTGTTTTTCTTTTCCTTTATCAAAGGTGAGCAGGCTATAGCACCCTAAGCTAATTAACAAGATCGCTCCAATCACCGTCATTAGCGTCTCAGTAATTAACAGAGCAAGCACTTGGCCAGCAGCCATTGCAATACCAAAGGCTAATCCTGAGCAAATACCTATTAAAGCAATGACAATTGGAGCCAAGGTTAACTTCTTCAAACCATAAGTAAAAGCGACCATAAAACTATCGATACTCACTGCAATCCCCAAAAAAAATAAGGAGAGTATCTCTACCATCTCCACACACATCCTCTCCAAGTTCAATAAATTGACTTAGGATAGTATATGGATTGATAAAAAAAGATGTGAGTCCATTGTCTTTAGGAGATCCGTTGGCAGCTCGGACAAATGTGTGTCCCTCGATTGGAAAGTTTAAACTTTTCAATTTCACTCCCACATTTTTTGCAAGGTGAGCCCGTTTGTCCATAGACAAATAATTCTTGCTGAAACATCCCGATATCGCCATGACTATTTACATAGCTTCTTATCGTCGTGCCCCCCTGTTCAACGGCTTCTGCAAGAGTTGCTTGTGCCTCTTGCAGAATGACCATTACTTCTTCTTCCGTTAATGTTCTACCTTTACGAAGGGGATGAATACTTGATCGGAACAATGTTTCATCAACATAAATATTTCCAAGACCTGATATAACTGTTTGATCTAATAAAATATTTTTAATGGCTCGACTGCTTTTCTTGATTTTCGGGTAAATTGTAGACAAAGAATAATTTACTTCAAAGGGATCGGGGCCTAGCTGAATCAATGGCATTGCATAGCTAGCCTCTCCTTTAGGGAACAAATGCATCGTACCAAATTTACGAACATCATGATAACGTAGAGTATGTCCACTTTCAAAATGAAAGATAACATGTGTATGCTTATCCTTCTCTGTTTCAGCAGGATATACACCATATTTCCCCTCCATCCTTAAATGAGACACTAAGGAATAATGGTCTAATTCAAAGATAAGAAACTTCCCTTTCCGTTTTATATCTGTTATTTTTTCATTTTGAAGAGATTCTTTGAATTGCAATAGATCAGCTGGTCTTTTTATTATTTTTGGCCAGTATACATCCACTTTCGTAATTATTTCACCCTTAACAAGTTCTAATAATGATTTCCTAATTGTTTCTACCTCTGGTAATTCCGGCATAACTTCTTTCTCCTCTATTTTGCATCGTACCATGTCTTGCCAACAGAAGAATCAACCTTTAATGGGACAATTAATTCGACTGTTTCTTCCATAACCTTAGGTACAAGTTGTTTTAATTGTTCGACTTCATCTTTTGGTGCCTCTAAAATAAGTTCATCATGTACTTGTAATAGTAATCGTGCTGAAAGCTTTCTTGCCTTTAAAGCAAGATCTAAGTCGATCATAGCTTTTTTTATGATATCTGCAGCACTCCCCTGAATAGGTGTATTCATGGCCGTCCGTTCAGCAAAACTTCTTTGATTAAAATTACGGCTCGTAATCTCAGGTAAATAACGTCTTCGATTCATTAATGTCGTTACATAACCCGTTAATTTTGCTTGATGAACAATATCATCCATATATTTTTTTACTCCTGGATAACTTTCAAAATAACGATCGATAAATGCTTGGGCTTCCTTACGTGTAATTTTTAGATTCTGTGATAATCCATAATCACTGATTCCATAGACAATCCCAAAATTAACAGCCTTAGCTTGTCTTCTCATCAAATCATCAACTTGATCCGCTTCGATATGAAAGATATCCATCGCTGTTTGCGTATGAATATCGCGATCCTCTTTGAAAGCTGTTATTAGTTTTTCATCATTTGCAATGTGTGCTAATACACGTAATTCAATTTGTGAATAATCAAAGGCTAAAATAGACCAATCTTTTTCACTTGGGATAAATGCCTTTCTTATTTTACGTCCTTCTTCTAATCGGATCGGTATATTTTGCAAGTTAGGGTCAGTTGAACTTAAACGCCCTGTCTGTGTAAGTGCCTGGTTAAAACGTGTGTGGATTTTATTATCATTATGAATGACTTTTAATAATCCCTCGATGTAAGTCGATTGTAATTTCCCTAGCTGACGATATAATAGAATTTTTGTAATAATCGGATGTTTATCTTCTAATTTATCTAAAACATCAGCTGATGTTGAATAACCTGTTTTTGTCTTCTTAATCACAGGTAAATTCAAGTCTTCAAATAAAACGATACCTAATTGTTTAGGGGAATTGATATTGAAACTTTTCCCTGCCAATTGGTATATCTCAGTTTCAATAGTGGTTAGTCTGTCTTTTAGCTCAACCTGCATTGCATTTAATTGTTCTTGATCTACACGAACGCCCCTTGCTTCCATTTCACCTAAAATGATTGCTAGCGGTAGTTCTAGATCCCTTAATAAAGATTCTTGTTCATTTTCTTTTAATTTTACTGAGATAGCTTCTTGTAACTTGGGAAGAGCTCTCGCCTTTCGGATCACATGTTCAGCAACTTTTGCTTCTTCCGGTATCCGTAACTTAGCCCCTTTCCCATATACTTCCTCATCAAATAAAATATCTTCATAGCCTAACCGATGACTAATTGCGGGAATATCATGACTATTCTCCGCTGGATTAATCAAGTATGAAGCGAGTAATAAATCAAAGGTGATTCCCTTTACTCTGATATCGTGGCGTAATAAACTAACCATTACCTTTTTTGAATCAAAGGTTAGTTTCTTTTGTTCTGGATCTTCAAGCCAGCGCTTAAATTGATCGGAGTTTAACGCTAAATCACTTGGTATAAAATAGTAGGCTTTTTGATTGGCAAGACCAAATCCCAGGATATCTGCTTTATGATAATTATCATCTAATATTTCAACAACTAGGGTATCATTTCCAGTGAAAGTGATCTCATCAATATCCTCTACAATCTTTATCTCAAGTGAACTCAAACGCTCAGTTGAACTTCCATCTACAGTTGATTCATCACCTACTGTATCTAATAAAGATTTAAAGCCTAAATCCTTAAATAGACTGTGTAATTGATTCCGGTCATAGCCTTGATAAACCACTTGTTCTAAGTCTACCTCTACAGGAGAGTTCTGATTAATCGTTGCTAGGTCTTTACTCATAAAGGCAGATTCCTTGTAATTCGTCAAATTTTCTTTAAGTTTTTTTCCGCTGACCTCATCGAGATGTTGATAAATATTTTCTAACGTTTCAAACTGTTTCAATAACTTAATTGATGTTTTTTCACCAACACCGGGAACACCAGGAATATTATCCGAGCTATCCCCCATCAATGCTTTCATATCAATAATCTGACTGGGATCAAGCTCTAGCCTTTCTTGTAGAAACTCAGGTGTATATACATCCACTTCACTGATTCCTTTCCGAGTAATGTGAACGTGGACATCTTTAGAAACTAACTGCAACATATCCTTATCACCTGTAATGACTCGAACATCAAAACCCGATTCTGTCGCTTGTTTTGCTAAAGTACCTATTATATCATCCGCTTCATAATTTTCTAATTCATAATGAACAATCGTGCTAGCATCCAATAACTCACGAACTAAAAGAAATTGTTCTGATAACTCTGGTGGGGTCTTCTGTCTCCCACCCTTATAGTCTTTATATGTTTCATGACGGAAGGTTGTTTTGCCAGCATCGAAAGCAACAAGTATATGTGTAGGCTTCTCTTCATCTAATACGCGCATAAGCATTTTTGTAAAACCAAAAACAGCATTTGTGTATACACCTTTATCATTTGTTAATAGGGGAAGTGCAAAGAAAGCACGGTATAGAATACTATTTCCATCAATTAGAACTAGCTTTTGTTTTGAACTCATCATTAATCTCCTTTACCTTCATTACTTACTCTCTATCTTACCACGTTTAGCGGATTTAAAAATAGAAAAGTGATTTTCATATACTGGAGGGGAATTTTGGAAAAAGAAAAACGAGTTTTTCAACTCGTTTTATTTCAGTTATTTATGGATTGGCAATAAAATTCTAAAAGTAGAGCCAGCATTTAATTCGCTTTCTACCTCAATGACTCCCTTATGTGCCTCAACTATATGTTTAACAATTGCTAATCCTAGACCTGTTCCACCAGTATCTCGACTTCTAGCCTTATCTACTCGATAAAAGCGTTCAAAAATTCGATCAATCACTTCTTTCTGAATTCCTATCCCATTATCCTCTACCAATATTTCAATCCATTGGTTTGAAGGTCTGGCTGTAATAATGACAACACCATGATCCCTGGAGTAATTAATTGCATTATATAACAAGTTTAAAATAACTTGTTTTAATCGTGCCTCATCACCCATTAAGCTCAAATCCTTCGTTACCCTTAACATGAGGTGAATCCCTTTTTTCTCAGCCTGATCATTAACCATTGTAATACTATCTTCAATAAGAGTTGAAAGATCAATCTTCCTTAATTCGATATCAAATTCATCTCTTTCAAGTTTAGATAGCTCTAATAAATCATGAATCAATGTCTGCAATCGATCGCTTTCCTTGTAGATAATCGTAAGGAATTTTTGCTGAAGTGAACGATCACCGATCTCATCATCAAGCATAGTCTCAGCAAAACCTTTAATTGAAGTGATAGGTGTTTTCAATTCATGGGAAACATTCGCAACAAAGTCTTTTCGAACTTGTTCAATATGCTTTAATTCTGTAATATCATGAAAAACAAACACGAGACCACGCAATTCATTACTTTCATTAAAAAAAGGAACTGCAACAATTTCAATATAAAGGGTCTGACCATTTTTCTTTAAGGTAATTGAGTTTTTTATCGTTTCTTCATACAAAAAGACCTCTTGAACAGAATGATAAATTTTCTTTTGCTTTAGCACATTATAATAGAGTTGGTTATTCACTTCACTCTCTGTCTTATCAAATAAATCAGTGAATTTTCGATTTACAAGTTGGACATAACCATTAGTATCCAACAACATGATACCACTTTCCATATTATCAATAACTGTGTGTAATTGCCTACTATGCATTTTATCTTGCCGATTTAAATTTTGCAGATTAAAAGCCAGTTTATTGACTGCATAGCTTAAGTTTTCTGCACCATAATGTGTTTTCTCATGGGCTCTAGCGGAATAGTTACCTTTAATCAATTCCTGTAATACGATTGTAATTTTGCTAATTGGTTTAAAGTAGTTTTGGTAGATTTGATATAATAATACAACAATAACTGCATAAGCACCTATTAAAATAGTAACTACAATCGGCTGATCCCCTCCGCTTGCTAGAGGGACAAGGATAAATAACATGGCTAAAAAAACTAAAGTAACAATAGACAAATAAACAAAAAATATAAATTTGCTTGTTTTTTTCAATCGACAGGCTCCTCCATTTTATAGCCTAATCCTCTAATCGTCTTAATATATACAGGCTGCTTCGTATCTGGCTCAATTTTTTCACGAATGTGACTGACATGAACATCAACAATTCGAGTATCACCTGAAAAGTCATAATTCCACACAGCGCTAAGTAATTGATCACGTGATAGAACCTTTCCTTTGTGCTTGGCCAAATAAACCAATAGTTCGAATTCTTTCCTAGTAAAGGTTAACATCTCTTCACCAATCTTTGCCTCATATTGGTCAGGATAAATAACTAAATTGCCAATTTTAAAATTTACGGGTTCTCTTTCTGTTTGCCTGTTGGTTCGACGAAGAATTGCCTTAATACGAGCAACAACTTCTTTTGGACTAAATGGCTTTGTTAAATAATCATCAGCCCCTAACTCTAAACCTAGGACTTTATCAATTTCATCATCTTTAGCTGTAAGCATTAAGATGGGTGTATCAATTTTCTCTTGTCTTAATTTTTTACAAACATTCGTTCCTTTCATTCCTGGTAACATTAGATCGAGTACAATAAGGTCAAACGGTTCATTAATTGCTTTATCGTATGCTTCTGTTCCAGAATAGGCAACAGCTGTATCAAATCCTGCTCTTTCAATATTATATTGTAATAATGTAACGATTGATTCCTCGTCATCAACAATTAAGATCTTTTGTTTCATCGTTCTGTCCCCCCATTGTCTTTATACTAATCATACATTGTTCGTTTCAAATTGTGAATGAGTATGGCCATGCTAATATGTAAAGTTTTATTTACAATGTTAATCTTTCTTTATAATACTATTCAATATCAACATAAAAATACTGACAAACATTAGTTTATCAGTATTTTTTAAAGTTTAATTCATATTCTTAATTAACTCATCTGCAAAAACAGACGTTTTTACTTCTTTTGCCCCATCCATTAAGCGTGCAAAGTCATAAGTAACCACTTTTGAACTAATTGTTTTATTCATTGATTCTGTAATTAAGTTGGCTGCTTCATTCCAACCTAAATGTTCAAGCATTAAGACACCTGATAAAATAACTGAAGATGGATTAACCTTATCAAGCCCAGCATATTTCGGCGCAGTTCCATGAGTAGCTTCGAAAATTGCATGACCTGTTTCATAATTAATGTTAGCTCCTGGCGCTATCCCAATTCCACCAACTTGTGCCGCTAGAGCATCAGAAATATAATCACCATTTAAATTCATTGTCGCAACAACATCAAATTCTCTTGGGCGTGTTAAAATTTGTTGCAAGAAGATATCTGCAATGGCATCCTTTATAATAATCTTTCCAGCCTCTTCTGCTTGTTTTTGTGCTAAATCAGCAGCTTCTCGACCTTCTTTTTCAGCTATCTTATCGTATTCAGCCCAAGTAAAGACTTTATCACCATATTCTTTTTCAGCTAATTGATAGCCCCAATTTTTAAAGGCACCTTCTGTGTACTTCATAATATTTCCTTTATGAACAAGCGTGACACTTTGACGTCCCTCTTTGATCGCATAATCAATTGCGGCCCTTACTAGACGGTGTGTTCCCTCTTCAGATACGGGCTTGATACCAATTCCTGAGGATTCTGGGAAGCGGATATTTGTTACACCCATGTCATTTCTTAAAAACCCAATAAGTCGTTTTGCTTCTGCCGATCCCTTTTCCCACTCAATACCAGCATAAATATCTTCTGTATTTTCTCTAAAAATAACCATATCTGTATCTTCAGGTCGTTTAACAGGTGAAGGAACACCATTAAAATAACGAACTGGGCGTAGACATGTAAACAGATCTAGCTTCTGACGTAAAGCGACGTTTAGTGAACGGATTCCGCCGCCGATAGGTGTTGTTAAGGGGCCTTTGATCGCAATTTTATATTCTCGAATAGCATCAAGTGTTTCTTCTGGTAGCCATTCCCCAGTCGTTTCATATGCTTTTTCACCAGCTAGGACTTCTTTCCATACAATACTTCTTTCACCGTTATAAGCCTTCTCTACAGCTGCCTCTAAAACACGACTAGAAGCTGCCCATATATCTGGTCCAGTTCCGTCTCCTTCAATAAATGGAATAATGACATGATTAGGTGTATTTAACACACCATTTTCTACAATAACTTTTTCTCCTTTTGACATAAAAAGTACCTCCTAAAATATTTGAAAAGTAAATCTTCCCTCAGTGGAAACTTCATCCTAACTGAGGGTTAGATGAACGCATCGAGATTTTTACCGACTGTTGACCACTACTTTTCATTTGGTGTTTTTTCTTGAATTATTGGGGTAGGTGAACTTACAGTCTGTTAATCAGTGGTAAAGTGCATCAACGATCTGAAATAGGGATGAAATCTAAATTTTTTGGACCGACATATTTTGCCCGCGGACGTATTAATCGATTGTCGTCATATTGTTCAAACATATGAGCAATCCATCCTGAAGTCCGACTCATTGCAAAAATAGGCGTAAATAAATCATGTTCAATCCCCATTGAATGATACATAGATGCAGAATAGAAATCAACATTGGCTGGAAGATCTTTCTCTTTTTTCATATAGTCCTCAATAATTTCTGATATCTGGAACCATTTTTCCTGTCCCGTTCTTTTGGTTAACTTTTTGGACATCTCTTTTAAATATTTTGTCCTCGGGTCACCTTTTTTGTAAACACGATGTCCCATGCCCATGATCTTTTCTTTCTTGGCTATTTTTTCTTTTATGTAAGGAAGTGCCTGGTCGACCTCACCAATCTCCATCAACATTTTAATGACTTGTTCATTAGCCCCCCCATGAAGTTCTCCTTTTAATGCACCAATCGCAGCTGTAATACCTGAGTATAGATCAGACAAAGTAGCCACACAAACTCGGGCAGTAAATGTCGATGCATTTAATTCATGATCAGCATGTAGAATTAATGCTTGATCAAATGCTTGTACTTCAAGAGGTGCAACGGGCTTGCCTTTTAACATATATAAAAAGTTTTCGGCATAACTATATTCCTCTTTAGGTTTAACAGGTTCTTTACCTTGACGCATACGAGAAAATGTTGTTATAACCGTTGCAATACGGGCTTGTAATCGTAGCGCTTTCTCTATTTGCGCATCTTTATATGATAATGAATCAGCAGGATCATAAGCACCTAGCAATGAGATAATCGAGCGCAAAATAGACATTGGATGAGTTTTTTCTAGATCCATATTCTCTAGGTGTGGATAGATTTCTTTTGGAAGCTCCATATTTTGAAAAAGTTTCTGCTTAAAGTCTGTTAATTCTGACTTTTTAGGTAAGCGTTTATACCATAGTAAATAAATCACTTCCTCGAAGCTTGAATACTTGATCAAATCATCAATTGAATAGCCGACAAATGATAATTGATTATCAATAAGGGATGTGATTTTAGTTTCTGTAACAATAATCCCTTCTAGTCCTTTTGCTGTTGACATATCGTTTCCTCCCTTTACTAAAAGTTAATAACGGTATAATGCAGTGAACTAGTACCTAGTAAGGATAGGTTCATTTAGTTAGATGGGACTATCTCGTCTGAGACTATGTCTATAACTGTCCCACCTAAAACATTTCTGTCACTTGGGTTATTTAGATCAATATTGGCATCAATCTTCAGCTCAATCGCTGATTTTCTTTTCAGGACTAAATAGATCCATTTATAACCCATTCCTCTGAGATAAGAATTTAGTCCAATTCATATAATGGTTTAATTATTGAAACATTCATCGGTTGATTTCTAACAAAATTTGAAGTGAGAGCCTTCTAGCGGAAATTAGATAAGGAAGAAATCAAAAATACGCATAATCAAATAAGCGATTCCAGCACCAATTAATGGTCCAACTGCAACACCTTGAAAAAAGACAACTGCTATAATCGTGCCCATAACAAGGGCTGTTGTTAAGTGTGGATCATTAGCAAGCAAGTCTAACCCACCTCTTGCTACAAGTGCAACAAATATTCCTGAACCTAAAGCAATCCAACCATAATAGGTTTTTACACTATCAATTAAATCTTTAAAGCCAATTTCACCCGTTGCAATCGGAATTAAGACCGATATGGTAATAATCGTTATTCCTATTGTCATTCCTTTTTCTTGTATAAAGGGGAATAGTCTTGTATCCAATTTTAATAATTGAATACCAAGTAATATATATACGGCTACCATAATTGATTCGTTTTTCCCAATATAACCTAGGATAAATAGTAAAATTAAAAAAATTGTCGATGAATTGATCATAAGCTAGCTCCTAAACGAATAGTACATAAAATTTCTCTTATCTTAATATATTAGCATAAAAGATCAGAATTAGAAAAGGTCTAGGTATAATCTGTTTTATCTTATCATATTTTATTCTATAAACCTAGCAAAAGATGAGTAGGTGAGTGAACTGACTACGAAGTATAAAAACATGTTGCTAAGAATTCTCCATATTATCCTAATCATCAGTCTAACGATTATAACCCTCTTGTTAATTATTAAATACTTATTCCCATTCACTATTGTGTTTGTCTTTAGTGCTTTATTACAAAAGCCAAGCAACTTTATTAAACGTGTGCTAAATATTAATCAAATAAGTGCAATATTAATCAGTCTTCTGATGATTTTAGCGGTTGGAATTACTGGACTCAGCCTAATCATTATCTATTTAATTGATATCTTTGATTCAGTTATTATTAAATTCCCCCTCTATCTTAATGCGGTGATTGAATTTATTAAATATGGTCTAAATCATTTTGCCACTTATACACTAGCTAATTTCGAGCATTTTTTTAATCGATTAAATTTTAGTTTAGTTGAATATTTAATGGGTTTAATCGATAATCTTTATGAATTAATTCTATCGACCATTCATAAATTTGCCAACCAACTTGTACCTTTCATGTCAGAAACGATTATTCAAACTATAGAAATGACTTCAACATCAATTATTATTTTAATTCTAACCGTTTTGTTAAGCAAAGATTGGCACTTATATATAAAAAAGATTAAACAATTACTCCCTGATCGTTCTATTGAAAAAATCGTTGAGGTTCATAAACATTTTGTTAGTATCGGTTGGGGGTATTTAAAAGCACAATTGATCGTCTCGGCAATGACAACTTTTGTCTTAATTATCGGTTTTTATTTACTAGAAATAGATAATGCCTTAGCACTAGCAATTACCTTTGGCTTAATTGACCTCATTCCATTAATTGGAGTAGGTCTATTACTTTGGCCCTGGATGATTTTTTCATTAATAACCGGTGGATTTATGCTAACTATTAAATTATCGATCATTTATATGATTATTGTTTGTATAAGACAGTTTCTAGAACCACGACTAGTTTCAAGACAAGTTGGCACAAATTCATTATTTGTAATTGCTCTAGGTTATTTAGCTTATTCACTATTTGGAATCTTCGGAATTTTATTGACACCACTTACTCTGATCTCTATCCAAACGATCAAAGCAAGCAAACTTGACCAAATCATTCTAAACTATATACGTTTTGGAAAGTATATTCCCTAAAACCGACGATAAATAATAGTATTTCCACGATTAATCATATTCTGAATGATCGCTTTTAACCAATTCTTAAAATATGGACGAGTAAAAGGTAACATTAATAGTAAACCTGCTATATCTGTAATAAAGCCAGGTATTAATAATAAAATGCCACCAAACAAAATACAAATACCATCCAAAATTTCTTCAGCAGGTAATTGTCCCTGTTGCATGTTTTGCTGTGCTCGGCGAAGTGTATCGATACCCTCATGTTTTGCTAGAGTTAATCCTATTAATCCTGTCAAAACAATTAAGCCAATAACTGACCAAACACCTACAGATGAACTAGCCCAAATCAATAGGACGATTTCAAGTATAGGCACACTAATTATAAGTAATAATAGCCATTTTAACATTCAGACACCCCTCATCACAGAATGGTTAATCACTTGTGTATATTTCATAATTAACTAACTAAGCATATCATTATGAATTTGATTCGTTTCAGTTAAATATTCTTCTCTTTTTAGAGTGATCTCCCCTATTTGGGTGAGATTTGGACTTTGCTTACTCATTCCACTGAGAAGGACTGTTCAACGAAACAGGTGAGAATTGTTAGATCTTTCTTCCCTCTAACCTTTCTCAGACTTAGAAATAGTAAAAAAGGGGATAAATCCCCTTTTTTACACTAGCTTAACTATATTAGTGTTTAATTATAAAATACTAGCTCTTCCGATGTAGACATCACCTTTTTTAGCATCAACAGTGATCTCTTCACCTTCTTTTAATACGGTCATCGCATCTTCAACACCAACGATAACAGGAACAGCTAAGTCTAAACCAACGAGAGCAGCATGAGAAGTTAAGCCACCTTCAACAGTAATAATACCATTTACCTTTTCCAATGCTGGCATCATTTCTTTATCAGTACCTTGAGTAACAAGAATATCACCATGTCTAACTTTCTCATTAGCTTCGGCCGCATTATTTGCAATAACGACTCGACCAATAGAACTTCCTTTACCGATACCTTGTCCACTTGTTAAGACATCCCCGATAACATGAACTTTCATCATATTTGTTGTTCCGCTTTCGCCCACTGGAACACCTGCAGTGATGACAATTCGATCCCCACGCTTGAATTGATTTGTTTCTAATGCACGATCAATAGCAACATTAAGTACTTCATCTGTTGTATAAGCTACGTCACCAACAATTGAATGAACGCCCCAAGCTAAAGATAAGCGACGACTTGCCCCCTCATCAAATGTAACTGCAATAATTGGAGCTTTCGGACGATATTTAGAAATCATTCGAGCTGTATGACCACTAACAGTCGGTGCTAAAATTGCATCAACATCAAGATTCATTGCTGTGTGGTTAACTGATTGACTAATCGCATCTGTCATCGTCATTTCACTTGATTTTGTTCGTTTAGCTAATAATGCTTTATGATCTAAGGCAGATTCTGCTTTAATGGCAATATTATGCATTGTCCGAACAGCTTCGACAGGATAATCACCTGCTGCAGTCTCACCTGACAACATAATCGCATCTGTTCCGTCAAAAATTGCATTTGCTACGTCAGAAGCCTCTGCACGTGTAGGTCTAGGATTACGTTCCATAGAATCTAACATTTGAGTAGCAGTAATAACTGGTTTACCAGCAATATTACATTTACTGATCATAGATTTTTGAACAACAGGTACATCTTCTGGTGGAATTTCAACACCTAAATCACCACGAGCAACCATCAAACCATCTGACACTTGTAAAATCGCATCTAAATTATCTATACCTTCTTGGTTTTCAATTTTGGGGATAATATGAATGTTTTTTCCACCATTGTTATCTAAATGTTCCCGAATAGCTAGTACATCTGAAGCACGACGGATAAATGAGGCGGCAATATAATCAACATCCTGCTCAATACCAAATAAAATATCAGCAGCGTCTTTTTCAGTCATACCTGGTAAGTTTACACTTACGTTAGGAACGTTAACACCTTTTTTATTTTTCAAAATACCAGAGTTTAAAGCTTTTGTTTTAATTTCATTTTCTTCTTTAAGAATCTCAACTACTTCAAGTTCAATTAGTCCATCATCCAATAGGATTTTAGAACCAACATGTACATCATTAATCAATTCAGGATAAGTAACAGCAAACTTTTCTTTTGTTCCTAAAAGGCCCTCATCCATGGAAATGTTAATGTTTTGTCCTTTAATAATATCAACTTTACCATCTGCCATAATTCCTGTTCGAATTTCTGGTCCTTTTGTATCTAAAAGAATTGCAACTGTTTTTCCTAATTTTTTCGAAGCTTCACGGATATTTTTAATTCGGGCACCATGCTCTTCAAAATCACCATGTGAAAAGTTTAAACGCGCAACATTCATACCTGCTGCAATTAATTCTGTGATTTTTTCAACGGATTCTGAAACTGGTCCAATCGTACATACAATTTTTGTTTTTCTCATTACTTTCTTTTCCTCCTTCATAATATAAAACACTATAATATCTATTTAAATTAGATAGATAGTTCTCCCACTAACTCATATAAGTTCATATCAAGGTTATGTGGTGTATTAAGGACACTTTCAATGTTATGATGTGTCAGTTGGTTATTTTGAATACCAACCATAATTCCTGATTCACCATCTAACAACATATCTACTGCTTTTGCACCAAGTCGACTTGCAAGAACCCTATCAAAGCCTGTTGGTTGTCCACCACGTTGAATATGTCCTAATACAGTGACACGTGTTTCAAGCTTAGATGTTTCCTCAATTCTCTTTCCTAACTCAATGCCGCTTCCTACACCTTCTGCTAATATAATAATACTATGCTTTTTACCTCGAGCATGTCCTCTTTGCAAGCGTTCAATTATTTTCTCAAAAGGTTCATTTCGTTCTGGAATAATAACACTTTCAGCACCATTTGCTAACCCAGACCATAAAGCAAGATCGCCAGCATCACGTCCCATGACTTCAATCACATATGTACGCTCATGAGAAGTTGCTGTGTCTCTTATTTTATCGGTAGCTTCAATGATTGTATTTAATGCTGTATCAAATCCAACAGTAAAATCAGTTCCTGATATATCATTATCAATCGTACATGGAATACCAACACATGGGATTCCTTTAGCTGTTAATTTCGCAGCGCCTTGGAACGAACCATCACCACCGAGAACAACTAATCCCTCAATTCCAACCTTTTTTAGTTGTTCAATCGCTAGTTCTTGCCCTTCGTCTGTTTTAAAATTTTCAGAGCGAGCCGAGAATAACATTGTTCCACCACGGTGAATGATGTCACCAACAGATCCCAACTCCATCCTTTTCATCTTACCTTCCATTAACCCCTGGAACCCATTGGAAATCCCATAGACCTCTAGTCCATGATAAATTCCCTTTCTCACGACAGCACGAATTGCAGCGTTCATACCTGGGGCATCACCACCACTTGTCAAAACACCAATCTTTTTCATGAAAATTCACCTCAATCCGAAATCTACACTATACTAGCTTAACATAGTAGCATAAATATATTCTAATATAATATCAATTAAGATTATACATGATCGCGAAGAAAATCTCACCTTATAAATGCAATTTCAAGGGGAAAATTAAATAATTTTACTAACATATTATGTTTATTTTAAAAAATGCACCCCTTATAAGCGAACCTGTCCTAGAAACCACCAATATCTTTATACTTATTCCAGCGGTTTTCTATTAGCGTTTCAACTGGCAAGTTACGCAAATAATTTAATGACTTTCTTATATGAACATCCATATAGGCAACTTGCATTGAAAAGTCGCGATGTGCCCCACCTCTTGGCTCTGGAATAATATCATCAATAATATTTAACCGTTTTAACTCATCTGCATTTAATTTTAAAGATTCCGCTGCAAGTTTTGCCTTCGATGCATCCTTCCACAAGATGCTGGCTGCTCCTTCAGGAGAAATAACTGAGTAAATGGAGTTTTCCAGCATATAGATATGATCTGTTAAACCAATACCTAAAGCACCACCACTTCCTCCTTCGCCAATCACAATAGAAATACTGGGTACAGTTAATTGTGACATAACCTTTAAATTTCGTGCGATGGCCTCTCCCTGTCCTCTTTCCTCTGCGCCTTTTCCTGGATGCGCCCCTTTTGTATCAATTAGAGAAATAATCGGACGATTAAATTTCTCTGCTAATTTCATTTGGCGTAATGCTTTTCGATATCCTTCTGGATGGGCACTGGCAAAGTTACGATAAATATTCTCTTTCGTATTCTTGCCTCTCTGTTGACCAATTACGGTAACGGGTTGCCCCTTATATTTTGCAATCCCTGTTATAATTGCTGGATCATCATGAAAAAGTCGATCGCCGTGTAACTCGATAAAGTCTGTGAATAAATGTTCAATATAATCCATTGCAGTCGGACGCTCAGGATGTCTTGCAATTTGAACACGATCCCATGGACTTAAATGTTCATAAATATCTGTTTCTAATTTTCCTAATCTCGTTTCTAGTTTCAAAATGTCTTCTTCTAAATCTAAATCGCTCTCGAGAGCCATCTTTTTTAAATCAGATATTTTCTCTTTCAATTCAAAAATTGGCTTCTCAAATTCAAGGATATATTTCATACTTAAAAGCCCCCTGATTGATGTAGATCAAGTACAGTTGTTAATATCTGCTTTAATTCTGATCGTTTCACGATTCGATCAATTTGACCATGTTCTAACTGAAATTCTGCCGTTTGGAAATCTTCAGGTAGTTGTTCGCGAATCGTTTGTTCAATAATTCGTCTACCTGCAAAGCCGATCAAAGCATGGGGCTCAGCAAAGTGATAATCACCTATCGATGCAAAACTAGCTGTTACACCACCTGTTGTTGGATTCGTCATTACAACGATCATACAACCGCCCGCTTGATCGAATCGTTCAACAGCCATTGAAGTTTTTGCCATCTGCATCAGACTGATCATCCCTTCTTGCATTCTAGCACCGCCGGATGCGGTAAAAATAATAATTGGTAGCTGTTCCTCTTTTGCTCGCTCTAGTGCCCGTGTTATTTTTTCTCCAACAACCGCTCCCATACTAGCCATTCGAAAAAAAGGATCCATAACAACAAGGGCAGTTTCAATTTGATTTATTTTACCTTTACCGCTAACAACTGCATCCTTTAGGCCAGTTTTCTTTTGGTCCATTTTTAATTTTTTCTCATAGTCAGGAAAATCAAGCGGATTATTTGTTTCCAGGTTTGCATCCCATTCTTCAAAGCTTCCATCGTCAACAATGCTATTTATTCTTTCCATAGCAGTCATTTTATGATGTGCGCCACAGGATGGACAGACATGCAGATTGTTCTTCCACTCTTTCTCATAGAAAATCTTCGAACATTGAAGACACTTTACCACCAATCCTTCAGGAATATCCTGTTTTGCCTTCTCCGTTGGTATCGTTGCATATTTCTTCTTTATAGTAAAAATACGCTTAATTTGCATCGTTAGTCCCCCTATCTTGATCCATCTTATATTTCAAAACAACTATAAAATATTGCTTAAGATAAGTATGAAGCAACACCCGAGTCTTGAGCAGCTTTAGCTACAGCATGCGATACAGCTTCAGCTACACGATCATCGAAAGGATTCGGTATGATATAAGATTCAGTTAAATCTTCTTCAGCAATAAGACCAGCAATCGCGTGAACAGCAGCAACTTTCATCTGTTCATTAATCTCCCTTGCTCTCACTGATAATGCCCCTTTGAATATCCCTGGAAAAGCTAGAACATTATTTATTTGATTTGGATAATCTGATCGGCCTGTGCCAACAATTCTTGCCCCTGCTTCAATAGCAAGCTCTGGCATGATTTCTGGATTAGGATTTGCCATTGCAAAAATAATTGGATCTTCTTTCATTGATCGGATCATCTCTTGATCAACTAAATTTGCTAAGGAAACCCCAATAAATACGTCTGCATCAGCAATAACCGTCCTCAAATCTCCCTTTGCTTTTTTCTTATTTGTAATCTTGGCGGCTTCTTCTTTAACTTGATTCATTCCAATATCTCGCCCTGGATAAATCGCACCGTGCGAATCACATAATATCATATCACTAACACCAAAAAGATTTAATAATTTAACAATTGCAATTCCTGCCGCACCTGCACCATTAACAACCACTTTAATTGAAGAGATATCTTTATTTATCAATTTAAGTGCATTGACAAGCCCAGCAACTGTTACAATTGCCGTTCCATGCTGATCATCATGAAAAACAGGAATATCTAATAATTCCTTCAGGCGCTCTTCAATAATAAAACAGTTAGGAGCTGCGATATCTTCAAGATTAATACCACCAAAATTTGGTGCGAGTAATTGTACAGTTTCAACAATTTTATTTGGCTCTTGTGTATCCAAACAGATTGGAAAAGCATCAATATCGGCAAAGTTCTTAAATAACACAGCCTTTCCTTCCATAACGGGTAAAGCTGCTTGTGCACCAATATTACCCAACCCTAGAACTGCAGAGCCATCCGAGACAATCCCAACCATATGACCTTTCATCGTGTAACGATAGGCATGATTAGAGTCCTTCTTTATTTCTAGGCATGGTTCTGCAACACCAGGTGAATAAGCGAGACTAAGCTCTTCCTCGTTAGTTACAGGCACTTTTGCCTCAACTGTCAACTTCCCTTCATTCACCTCATGCATGTTTAAAGCCTGTTCCTTTAATGTCATCAATCGAATCCGCACCTTCCTTGTTATCAAAACTATATTTATTAAAATTTTTAATCATAAAAGCTCCCCGTTTTTCTAAACAATTACTGGCTAAATTAATTAGGACCTATTGCAGAATGTTAATGTCATCAGAAAATAAGGTACTAGAATAAATGACTTCTAACTACTTCCAAGATATTATTTTAGAAAATCTGACATAAAGTAGTAACAGCTTGAACTTTCAATATATATGATGTATCAGTATTGCTGTTATTAAGGAAAAGTCCTATTGGAACATACAATCACATTTCTAAAGGGGGTCAAAACACGTCCATCATAAGAATAGGTCTATTCTTATTTTTTACCAAAACAAGGCTTGACGCATAGCAATGTTAACTACCACACACTTTTATCGCAATGTAACTATCAGTAAGACTCCCGCTTCAAGCATTCGAAGGAAACTAAGAATGATCGCTAGGACGAGTAACCGCAAATCCCAGTCTCAGTCCCAGGCACCCCCACTGATTGAAAAGTTTCACTTTATTCATCCTTCTATCTAACCACAATTGTAAGTGAAAAAATCTGTTTGGATAATTAACCTCTTCATTATATCAAATTAGTACCAGGTGTAAATAACAACAGTATACTTTTTGGGAAAAACAGTATACTACTCTATACCATTAGCATAGATTGACTCCCCTTTAGTAAAAGACATAACGATACATGACGGTATTTTACTTTAGCACGACATTCTCTTGGCCAAAGCTTTTTCTTAATAATTCTATTACCGGATAGCGATCAGACAAGTTATATTGTTCAGCTAATATAAAAGTTTTATTTACATCTGCTTGATGAACTAAAACGGGAGTAGAACCAGGATAGCTCTTTGCTAGTTGCCCCAGCGTAACTAAAATAGAATCCAATTGATTACTATGATCAACCTTAATAAACAAACGTCGTTGATACTCATTAGCAGTTGCTAATTCGGTTAAATTTAATGGGGAAATTTCTTGAACAATGAGCTGTGCTTTCCCATGGCGCAACTCTTTCTTCCCTTTAATAATCACAAACATCTGCTCTTCAAGCCATGGTTTAACATCCCGATATAAGTTTGGAAATACAACACCTTCAACTTCTAAATGCTCATCCATAAATTGAACAAAAGCCATTGATTCCCCGCGTTTTGTTCGAATGACTTTTATACTTTGAACAAGTCCTGAAAAAGCTATATTTTTAATTTGATTATTTTGATAAAAATAGATAAAGTCCATAATTCCATTCGATCTTAATTTACGTCTATTCATCTCAAGCGGATGATCTGACACATATAAACCCAACAAATCTTTTTCATAATTAAGCTTTTCAAGTAAATCAAAAGGTTCAACCTCTCGATAACTATCCTCTAGATTTAGGCGATCACCGAATAAACTTTTTTGATCACCTAGGCCACCAAATAACTCACCTTGCTCAATTGCTTGATCGATCGATGCTAAAATAGATGCGCGTTCAACCCCAAATTCATCAAAAACACCCGCTAACACTAAAGTTTCAATTGTTGCTCGCTTGACAACCTTCATTGAAACCCTCAAGCAAAAATCAAATATGCTTTTAAATGAGCCATTTCTTCTTTCCTGAATAATTTCGTTTACAACCGGATAACTTATGCCTTTAATTGATGATAATCCCATTCGGATTTTACCATTTTCAGGTTGGAAGTAATAATGACTCTTATTAATCGTTGGTGCTAATATTTTTATCTGTTGTTGCTTAGCTTCTTTAATATATTGAGCTAATTTATCTTTTTCACCCGTCACTGTATTTAATAATTCAGTTAAAAAATAAACAGGATAATTAGCTTTAAGATAAGCTAGATAATAGGCAATCATGCTATAAGCTACAGCATGACTACGATTAAATCCATAATTAGCAAATCGAATAATCCAAGAAAACACCTCTTCTGCAACGTCTGATGAATAGCCTTTAGCTAAACATCCTTCAATAAATTGTTGCTTCAATTCTTCAATTTCTATTCGGTTTTTCTTACTAACAGCTCGGCGTAATAAATCTGCTTTACCTAAATTTAGCCCCGCAAAGTGATGAGCAAGCTGCATGATTTGCTCCTGATAGATGAGGACACCATATGTTGATGAAAGAATGGGCTTTAGGTCTTGATGAACATAAGACACCTCTTCTATCTGATGTTTACGTCTAATATAGGTATCAATAAAATCCATCGGACCAGGACGGTATAATGCATTAACAGCTACTACCTCTTCAAACGTATTTGGCTTTAAGTTTTTTAATACATTTTTCATCCCTTGTGATTCAAATTGGAAGATACCATTAGTTTTACCTTCTTGAAACAGTAAGAAAGTGGCCTGATCATTTAATGAAATTTTATTTAAATCTATTGTCACATGCTCGTATCGTGTGATCATTTTTAAAATTCTTTCAATTGTTGTTAAATTACGTAAACCTAGAAAGTCTATTTTTAACAAACCAATTTTCTCTATGTCAGTCATCGCATATTGTGTTAAGAGATTCCCTGATCCATCTGAAATAAGTGGCACAAATTCCGTTAGTACTTGATCATGAATAATGACACCAGCAGCGTGGGTGGACATATTTCTCGGCAAGCCTTCAATTTGGTTTGCTATTTTAAAGAAATTCTGTAAATATTCATTTTGTTTTATATAATCTAATAAAGTTTGCGAGCTTTTGATTGCTTGAGCAATCGTTTGGACTCCCTGGCTAGGAATTTCATTCAAGATAAAGGTTAAATCCTCATTTGATAATTCAAATACTTTTGCAAGTTCCCGAATCGTTGAACGTATTTTAAATGTTCCGAAGGTCCCAATTTGCGCAACAAATTGATCTCCATATTTTTCTTTTACATAATCAATCACTTCATTTCTCCGATAATCAGAGAAATCAATATCAATATCTGGCATGGAAATTCTCTCAGGGTTTAGAAAGCGTTCAAACAGGAGCTCATATTTTATGGGGTCAATATTGGTAATTTCTAATAAATAAGCAACTAATGAACCAGCAGCAGAACCCCGACCTGGACCTACCAAAATATCATGTGATTTCGCATAACGAACAAAATCCCAAACAATTAAGAAATAATCGTTAAAATTCATTTGGTTAATAATCGATAATTCATACTCTAATCTTACTTTAGCTTGCTGATAGCGTGAATCAGGGTATCTCTCAGTTAAAGCTTGCTCGCATAATTCCTGTAAATAAAACGAAGCGTCTTGGCCTTCTTCCAATGGATACCGTGGCAAAAGTTGCTGGTCAAAGGTTAGCTTCAATTGACATGCATTAGCTATTTTAACAGTCTGATCAATCAGCCCTGGATAATCTCTAAAATAAGTAAATGCTTCTTCTTTTGTAAAAAAATGATGTGAGGATTGCTCCTTATTTACTTTTAAATTATTCTTTTTATCAATCGCTCGTAGATAGAAATAAGCTTGCTGATCTGTTTGTTCTAAATAATAAACATCTCCTAAAGCAACCATAGAAAGTGATAGTTCATTTAATGCCGTGAAAAAGTCAAGTTCAAAGCGAGTCAAACCAATTAATGATTTATCTGGCCATAAATGCATAAATTCATTTATAGCTTCTTGATCATTATTTTTTACATACTCATTTAAATTTGTTGTCTGTATTGGTAAGATCACCAGACAATCGGTTAATATGTCATTAAATTGCTTCAACGGTATTTTAGGGAGTTCAGAGGTCTGAATAATTGAACTTATCTGCATTAGCGCCCGATAGCCATTATTGTTTTTAGCTAGCACAATGACTTGATTTAATTGATCTTTAACTTCAACTGTTGTCTCCATCCCAATAATCGGTGTAATCCCCTCTGCTTGACAAGCCAGGTAAAATTCAATGGCTCCATGTAAGACGTTTTGATCTGTCAAGGCTACAGCTGACATACCCTCTCGTTTTGCCTTTTTAATCAGTTGATCAATTTTTATTGTACTATTCATAAATGTATAACCGCTTTTAACTTGTAAATGAACAAACGACAATCTGCATGCCTCCTTCCTTAATAAGTAACTAGAGTCTATTATAGCTGATTAATCAACTATTTGAAAAATAAAACATAGATGATCCGATTAAATCATAGATTAACATAAGTAAAACTTTTAGGTTTTCTTCTAAATTAAAATTAGAATTTTAATTAATTCATCTAATATTTACCGGAAATAACTTCTGCCAAAATAACAGATCTAATTCAAATAATTAAGCGTGTATAAAAGTTTCCAGTCAATTAATCTGCGATAAACACTTATGAATGAATTAAAAATTTTTCTTGTAAAGGGAGTAAAAAAATGGAGGAACGTTTTTTCGCTACGATCATTCAGTGTTTTTTTCTTGCTATGGGTGTTCTTATCGGTGGGGCATTTATCGGAAGTATTGGGGCATTTGCAAGTGGTGAGCCACCTTTAACTTCAATGGGAAGAATAGCAAAAAGCCTTCGTATTTGGGCTATAGTCGCTGCAATCGGAGGTACCTTTGACGTAATTTCTAATTTTGAGCGCGGGATTATGGAGGGTTCGACGATTGATATTGTAAAACAAATTATTATTATCGTCTCTGCCATGGGTGGCGTCCAAGTTGCCTTACTAATTATTGAGTGGCTTATTCAAGAGGAATTAAGTTAATGCATTTCCCATCATATTATAAACGTAAAGGTTGGCAAAGACTATTTGTTGGGATCTTTATCGGTGGCATCCTTGGATACTTTATTTTCATCTATATGTACGGCCAACTAATGGAAAAGCGAATTGAAGAAAACTTACAATTACGTACAGAGAAACAGGAACTCCAACTTTCCTACCGAACACTAGAAGAAAACATGTCTGATTTAAATCAAAAATATCAACAAAAATTACTCATTCATTCCGTAAATATTATCATTACGAATGCTGAAACCTTTAAGCTAGATCGCTTTACCCTACATGAACTTGAAGAATTAATTAAAGAAGAAGTAAGTGATATATTAGGGAAAGAAGTGAGCACCTTTAACGACCATTATCCTTTATTGATAAAGATGATTGAAAATAAAACATTTAAAATAAATGATTTTTCATATCAAGCTACAATTAAACATCTATTTATTAATGAACATAGCGAAATCCATGTTGAACTTGATATTAATCGGTAAAGAGAAACCTAAAAATGAAGAAGGTTCGACTAAGGGTTACTTCTACTCTATCGATATTTATAATATATAAAGCTGGAACTAGGACTGAAGTTACTCGTCACTCAAAATATATACAGTCGGACCTTTACTGGACGTTTGCAGACAGAGAATCATCTTAGTTTCCTTAATTTCCAATCTGGAAGCTTACGGCCAGTTGAGGTCGGGCAAAGTGAATCTTCATTTAGTGGGGGCCCTCCTCCCACTAAATGAGACTGGAGCTAGGATTCCTTGACCTTACGAGGACATTGCCACTTACACGCTCCACCAAATATTAATGATAGATGAGCCAGTCGGACCTTTACTGGACGTTTGCGGACAGAGAATCATCTTAGTTTCCTTAATTTCCAATCTGGAAGCTTACGGCCAGTTGAGGTCGGGCAAAGTGAATCATTTATTGTTGGCAGACTTCTGTTAAAGCATGAACAAGTTGATCTGCTTCATCCCAATTACTTACAGTCGCACCAGATGCAAATGGATGTCCACCACCATTAAATTGAGCAGCTACTCCATTAATCGTCACTTCTTTAGATCGAATCCGAACCCGAATTTGATGGTCTTCTTCCACAAACATTGCCCAACATTTAACCCCCTTGATGTCCGCATAAACATGAACAAGAGCATTAGTCTGTTCTACAGTCACTTGATATTTATTTAAAATTTCCCTTGTCAATTTAATGCTACAAACACCCGCATCATTAACTGTAAATTGATTGAGCAAATAACCTTTTAATTTTGCAAGTGATGGTGTAAGTTCATACATATTTTGGTGAATAGCTGCTCGATCAAATGGATATTTAACAAGTTTTGAAGCAATTTCAAATGTTTGAGCTGTTGTACTTGAATATAAGAAGCGCCCTGTATCACCAACAATACCAGCATATAGCAAACGCGCGACATCAGTAGTCATTTCCGAATCTGAATCTGTATGATGAGCAATTAACCGATAGATCATCTCAGAAGTTGAACTCGCCCCCGTATCCACCCAATTTATGTCCCCATATTGATCAACGATTGGATGGTGGTCAATTTTGATCGTCTCTTTTCCTAATGAGTAACGCTGATCATCTATACGTGGACTATTGGCTGTATCACATATAATAACAAGAGCATCTGTATAATCTTGATCTTCAATCACATCCATTGTTGCTAGATAGCTAAGTGAATCGCTATTTTCCCCAACACAATGTACTTCTTTATCTGGAAATTTAAATCTAATCCATTCAGCTAACCCAACCTGTGAGCCGAATGCATCTAAATCTGGTCTGACATGACGGTGAATAATAATCCGATCATATGCACCTATTTTTTTAAATATTAATGCTAAAATATCCATTTCTATTTTATCTTCCTCTCCAATTAATACCGATCAATAAGTTGACCGATCAAAACTGCTTTACCTACGATATCCTTTCCGTGAAAAACTTCTATATCAATTTTGACTGATTTTCTTCCAATTTCAAGAACTTTAGGAATAAGATCAATCGTATTTTCAATTTGAACAGGCTTAATAAAATAAACAGAAATATTTTCAGCGACTAAGTCCCCTTTTTTCATATGAGCCATAACCCGACTACTTACTTCCGTAATGAACGAGATAAAAACACCATTGGATAGGGTGCCTAATGAATTTGTCATCTGTGGTGTAATTTGGGATCTAAATTTACAGGCTGACCCTTCTTGTTCCATTATTAAACCACTTGTTACAATATCATCAATTGTCTCCCCTACTTGAGGTTGACGCTGAACATGCTGGAGTGCCTTTAATACATCTTGCCTTGATATCAATCCAATAAGATGATGATTTTGGCTAACCACTGGAACCAGCTCAATTGCTTCCCAAATCATCATATGAGCAGCATATGCAAGTGATGTTTCTTCAAAAACCGTCATCGGTGCTTTTGTCATTACTTTCTCTACAACTGTATCTTGACTTTTACCGATTACATCTTTTGAAGTTATAATTCCAACTACCCGTTCCTGGTCATCTACAACCGGATAACGAGTATGAGATGTTTGTTCATTTAATCTATACCATTTAGCCAGAGTATCTGTCCGATTTAAATAATAAGTTTTTTCGAAAGGAGTATAAATATCTCCAACTAAAACAATTTCCTTTTTAATTAACTGATCATAGATTGCTCGATTAATCATTGTTGCAACAGTAAAGGTATCATAACTCGTTGAAATGATTGGTAATTTTAAATCATCAGCAAGTCGCTTGATTTGATCATCTGTATCAAAGCCACCAGTAATTAATACAGCTGCCCCTTCTTCAAGAGCAATTTGATGTGCCTCTGTTCTATTCCCAATGATCAATAATGAGTCTTTCTCTAAATATCGGAGCATTGCATCTTTTTTCATCGCTCCAATAACAAATTTATGAAGTGTTTTATGTAAACCCTCTCGCCCACCTAATACCTGCCCATCAACAATTCCGATAATTTCAGCAAAAGTTAAATGTTCAAAATTCTCTTTCCTTTTCTGCTCAATTCTAATTGTCCCTACTCGTTCAATCGTACTAACTAAGCCTTGATTTTCTGCCTCTTTAATTGCACGATAGGCTGTTCCTTCACTCACACTTAAATCTTTTGCGGTCTGCCTGACAGAAATCTTACTACCTACCTTTAATGATTCAATATATGTTAATATTTGTTCATGTTTAGTGGCCAAGTTTGTCACCTTCCATCTAATCTGTACTATATTTTTTATAATTAGTGTTATTATACAGTTCTTTAGGCAAAGTATCAATTTTGTCAGTTGAAATAGTTAAGAAACCCGCTTCTAACCCTTACAAACCACTCATATAATTGGTTAAGAGCTTAGGTTTATAAATCTACTTTTAGTGGTATATTATGATATAAAAACAGTAAAGGAGTGGTAGATATGTTAGCAGAGGTTTATGATCGTATTGTCGTTGCAATTGATGGATCACAAGCTTCTTTAAGAGCTTTTAAAAGGGCTGTACTAGTAGCAAAACGTAATAATGCGGAGCTAATCATTGCACACGTTGTTGATACTAAAACAATTTCAACCGCTGAAACATATGATCAATCAATGATCAATCGCTCAGAAAGATATGCAAATAAATTACTTGATGATTACAGAGTGCAGGCAGAAAAAGCAGGTGTAAATAGTGTCAAAACACATATTGATTATGGCTCACCTAAAGTAAGGATACCTAAACATGTTGCCAAAATGTTTGAAGCAGATTTAATTATCTGTGGTGCAACTGGGCTAAACGCTGTTGAACGTTTCTTAATTGGAAGTGTTTCTGAGAATATTGTCCGTTATGCACCTTGTGATGTTTTAGTTGTACGAACTGAAGAAGATGCAGAGAAGGAAACTGAGTAATCATTGATCTATAAAACCTATAAGTAAACTAAAAACGAAACTTTTAAGAATAGAAAAACTGCATGAAAGCATAGCTCATACAGTTTTTCTCTTTTTTACTAACACAGCAATCACTTTTAACCTTGTTTATAATGCTAAACGCAACACGTCTCGAGCAATCATAACTTCCTCATTTGTTGGGATAACAAGGACTTTTACAGGTGAATGAGGGTAATTTATCTGTGCTTCTTTACCTTGTACCTCATTAAGTACAGGATCCCAATAAACACCCATAAACTCTAAACCGTTCAAAACGCGCTCTCTAACAGATGAGCTATTTTCACCAATACCTGCAGTAAAGACGATAGCATCTACACCACTCATTTTTGAAGCATAAGAACCAATATATTGGTGAATACGATCAGCAAAGATCTTCAACGCTAAACCAGCACGTTCATTTCCTTGTTTCGCCTTTTCTTCGATATCACGTAAATCACTTGAGAAACCAGATAAAGCTAACATACCACTTTCCTTATTTAATACGTGTAGAACTTCATTAACATCTTTACCTGTTTTCTCCATTATATATGGGATTAATGCTGGATCAAGACTACCTGAGCGAGTTCCCATTGTGACACCTTCTAATGGTGTGAATCCCATTGTAGTATCAATAGATTTACCATTTTCAACCGCGGCAATACTTGCACCATTACCAATATGACAAGTGATTAAACGAAGCTTATCTAATGGTTGATCCAACATTTCAGCTGCTCGTTCAGAAACATATTTATGACTTGTTCCGTGGAAACCATATTTACGGATACCAAAGTCTTCATAATACTCATACGGTAAACTATATAAATATGATTCAGGTGGCATCGATTGATGGAATGCCGTATCAAACACTGCAACTGCGGGTACATTAGGTAGAATGTCTTGGAATGCTCTTATACCCGTTAAATTTGCAGGATTATGCAATGGAGCTAATTCAGATACTTTTTCAATTTCAACTATGACCTCATCTGTCACAAGAACTGAATCACTGAATTTTTCTCCCCCATGAACAACACGGTGACCAACCCCATCTATTTCGTCTAGTGATGCAATCACACCAGATGCTTGGAGACGTTCTAATAATAATTCAACAGCTCTTCCATGGTTCGGAATATCAGTCGTTATTTTATCTTCTTCATCACCATACTTTAAAGTAAAAACAGAATTATCAATTCCAATTCTCTCAACTAATCCTTTGGCTAAAACTGTTTCCTCTGGCATCTCAATCAATTGAAATTTCAATGATGAGCTCCCAGCATTGATAGATATGACTTTACTCAAAACAATTCAATCCTTTCAATTCCCTATTTAGTCTATTTATATACCTCTTCTATATTAACGAACAAACGACATAAATTGCAACTAGATCACAACAAATTTTTAAAGAATATATTCAAAAAAGACTTAAAAATGGTATTGTAAATGGGAGATCAACTGACAGTAAGGGCCCAATTTGTTCAAGGGCCTTTAGGGGGCATCCCCTTGTCCTAGTAACAAATGTTTCCGATCGGGCGATTACCAAAAATCTCTTCGATGGGACGAGTAAACGCAAATTTCTTCGGTGGGACGAGTGAACGCAGTCCCAGTCCCAGTCAGTGGGAATGAGGAAGGAAGGCAGACTAAACCTAGCACGCCCTATGGTAAGGTCTGCATGACCTAGGTCCTGTAGACCTAATCTCCACTGATTGAAGTTTCGCATTACTTACCAAGTCCTTCCTCACTTTTAACAGCTCATTATAATTATTGTTAATTAATAGCCTGCCTGATCAAACCAATGATTCATCTTATTTACAATATTTTCTGTTGCTTTAATATCCTTAAATGATGGTAATTGAGCTAATAAAACTTCTTTTGGAGCTGTTGTTTTCTCACCCTTCTTTTGTAAAACGAATAGACTTTTGGCATTTTGCTCAGATTTAAAAATGGAAGCAGGCAATTGTAATAGAGCGACTACATGTGCTGTCTCATGAATAAGCATATGTAGCTTTTGCGCTTGGTCACTGCTAAAAAGAGAATTAGGAATAACAAATATTAAAAATCCTGCTTCTTTTGTGTACTTTAAACCTTGCTCTATCAACAAATGATGAGCATAAGTATGATTATGATCAACATGTACTTTAAAGGATTTTGCCCGTTCATCATCAGGGTAATATCCAACTGGTAAATCAGCAATAACTAAATCAACTGGATCAAGTAAGAAAGGTTGTATACTATCCTGATGAAAAAATTCAACCTGGTTTTTTTGTAAACTTGCACTTAGTAGACTAAGTTCGATTAAAGTCGGATCTACTTCACTTCCATAGGCTGAAATTGACATGTTTAATTGATTCATCACAGCAGTTAAGAGATTACCTGAACCAGAGACAAGATCAAATATTCTAATTTCCTTTTGCCGATGAAATACTTTTTCAATGATGTAGACCATATAACTAGCAATCGTATCTGGAGTAATAAGATGTTGACTTTGGACACCATCTTTTAGCCCTTTAAGAATTGCTAATTCAATCACTTTTCTCACTTGATCCTTCTTTAATGTTTCAAATTCTAATTGCTTGACTTTATCAATTAAGGTCTTATCCTCGATTGCTTCTTCTTTAATATCACTTTCAATTAATTTCAGATTTAAAATATCAATAAGTGTGTCTAAATAATTACCATCGATTCGGTTAGCTTCTTCCTCCACTAACTGATCCAAATGTTTAAAATGATGTTCAATCAAGTTTACCCCTCCTTCATACCCAATATAACAGTATAGCATAGACTATGTAAAAGATCCTTACTCACCACTGTTAAATGAACAAATCGGTCTTTTTCTATCTATTAAGCCCTTCTGTCCAATCAAATATTTCTGTTTTGTGATTGACAAAGGGATTTTACCAATAATTACTCCACGATAAAAAGACTTTGGATCTTGATCTTTCAGCGATACTCCAAAGTCTGTTATTTAATATTAGATAATTGAACAAATTAAACTTAGTTAAGTTATGTCAAAAAGCGACTATTTATCTTGTTCACTTTTCTTTTCTTCTAAAATTTCTTTAATTTTTTCTACCGCCTGTGGTGCAACATCAACTAATTTTTCATAAAAGTGATTTTTGTCATGTAAATGAACGATTTCATTACCTTGTTTATTTGTGATTAAAAAAGCGATAGGTGTAATTGAAACACCACCACCACTTCCACCGCCGAAAGGGAGTGAGGCTTCTTCACTATCTTGCTCTTGTTCAGATTTCTTTTGATTTGAAAATTCACTTCCCCCCGCAGCAAAGCCGAAACCTACTTTTGAAATTGGTATGATCGTACTTCCATCAGGTGTTTGAATTGGATCACCTATAATTGTCTTTACATCAATGATATGTTTAAGTTGTTCCATTGTTTCGGACATGAGACCTTCAATAGGATGTTGTTGCATCATTCTTATTCTCCTTTTCAATTATTACCTTTTAATTTCACATAGATAGCTTGTCCCACCTTAATTGAAAAGATACATTGACAATCTGTTTCAAATCCAGGTTGATGATAATCCGGATTTACATGATAAGAAATATTCAATGGTTGATCATAATAGCTAATTAACATTTGAGCCATGATACTCTTAATAATCATTAATAAACTCATACTAAGAGCAGTTGCATTAGCATATTCAAATCCAATCTTCGAAGACCAATTAAATTGTTTGAGTTTTATTTTTTTTATAATCACAGGACTTCTTTGATTCTTTTTAACAAGATAGGGCTGGATATAGTCATCAAAGAATTCCGAAATTAAAAACCGATACTCCTTTGAGTAAATTGGAATAAAACCTAATTTGCATTTTAAGTCAAGATTAATTTCTTCATCTATTTGTAATGAACACTGAAAAATTAATGGTATAAAGAATAAAAGAATGCTGACAATGACTAAAAAGATAACAATTATACTCAACCACAGCATCGAATAAAACCCCAATCCTCAAAATGATTTTAAGTTCATTTAAATTATTTCCAAACCTAGTAAAAAACATTCTTAATTAATGCTAAAAGAAAAGAAGCTGAGACATAAATAGTCTCCCTGGGTAAAAAATGGGCCTATTTACGTTTTTTCGTAAATAGAACCATTTTCATTTTTGTAGTGGTTTGAAGTCTTAGAGTTATTAGCCGTGAATTTCCTTAAGTTCACAGCCAATAACGCAAATCCTCTTCACTATGTACTTTGGATTTACCTCTTAAAGATAAACGGGTGAAACCAAAGTTAGCCTTCAAAAACCAAAAGAACGGCCAAGATCCATTTTACCTTGACCGTAAGTTTCGCCAGTCTTTTCTTCTAAAAGCTTTCTTCTCATCTCTTCTTTTTGTGTTTTTTCTTATGATCCATTATCAAGAGTGCCAACCAAGTGATTGGAAGGTCGGGTGGCGACTCCAGCGGGAACTGTAAACGGTCTTCGATGGGACGAGTAACCGAAGTCCCAGCCCCACGCATCCGAAAATCCTTATTGCGACACGGTAGTGGAGCAATAAAGAATGTTAGACTAAAACCACCACGTCCTGTGGCAACGTCTAACTGACCCACATCCTGCGCGCCCGAGGCCGTACCCGCGGAAAGCGTCCACCCAGAGTGTAAATCACAGAGTGACACCACAAAAGCATTTAAGAGGTGATGATTCTATTTAAATGATAATAAGAAAAAGGAACCCAGTATCAACTGAATTCCTTTTTCATTTTAGCTGAGTTTTGTCCCAGCCTCTTTCTTCTTTACTTGTCTTATCAGGTTTTATGTTACCCACTGTAAGCATTTATAGAAAAATGAGATGTGGAGAATCATCTACCAGTAAGACATCATTCACTTATCTTCTAATCAGTTTTACGAGTCATCATAGACTAAAATCACTCTACCGTGTGATAATAGCTAGTTTCAAACTGGGACGACGGTTATCTATCGTTCCACCAGAGTATGTTGTGGTTATTCTTCCCATCGTAAATAGATCGGTAACCTACATCAAGTAGGTTTAAACCTTTCTCTGATTGAAGATCAGTTTATCATTGACTTTATTTAGTGTGATTGTCCACTTAATTGTTGTTGAGCCATCTGTACAAGACGTTTTGTAATTTCACCACCAACAGAACCGTTAGCACGTGATGTTGTATCTGGACCAAGGTTAACACCAAATTCTTGAGCAATTTCATATTTCATTTGATCAAGTGCTTGACTAACACCTGGTACTACTAATTGATTACTATTGTTACCTGCCATTTCTGTATTCACCTCCTCTTTATTACACTTCTAGAATGTGCAGATTTAGAGGTTTAATACAGAAATTTAGTTGGTAGTTGTTACATGCTCAACCTTACTTTACCGCTATTAAAATAAATGGTTAAAAGGAGCATCCTCTTGATCAGAATTAGATACCTTAATAACTTCAATATTATCAAGTAGATCAGCTAATTCCTTAGTAAGATCCAAGTGACTTTCATAATATTCTACTTTATCCTTTTTCGGTTTTGTTTTCGGTGAATTTGGGACAAATATAGTACAACAATCATCAAATGGACGAATAGAGATCGGATATGTCCCAATTTCCTCAGCAATTTTAATAATTTCACTTTTATCCATCATAATTAAAGGGCGTAACACTGGATATGATGTCACTGCATTAATTGCATGCATACTTTCCATCGTTTGACTTGCTACTTGTCCTAAGCTTTCTCCAGTTGTGATTGATAATATATCTAATCTTGAAGCGACTATTTCACTAATTTTCAACATCATACGACGCATAACAGTCATTGAATACCCAAAAGGGATTTCACGATGAATTTTCTCTTGTATCGCCGTGAAAGGTACTACGTGTACATTAATATCGTGACCAAATTCTGATAACTTTCTTGTTAAATCTAAAACTTTCTCCTTTGCACCTTCACTAGTATAGGGTGGTGAATGAAAGTGAATTGCTTCAATCTTGACACCCCTTCGCATGGCTAAATAACCAGCTACTGGACTATCTATTCCACCAGATAACAACAATAAACTTTTCCCTGAAGTTCCTACAGGCAAGCCTCCTGCACCAGGGTATCTTGCTGATGTAATAAACGTGTGTTGTTTTCTAATATCGATGTTTACTTCTAAATCTGGTTGATGGACATCAACAGTAATATTACTTGTGTTTTTTAATAAGTGTTCACCGATGATTGCATTTAACTCCTGTGAGGGGATAGGGAAATCTTTATTTGCTCTTCTAACAGAGACCTTAAAGGTTTGAACGTCTTTCTCATCTTTTAAAGCAAATAAGGCCGCTTCTTTAATCGCCACTAAGTCATTTTCGGCTTTAATTGCTAAGCTTAAACTATGGATTCCGAAAATGCGTTGACAAATAGAAATAATCTCAGTGGGGTCTTCACCATTCAATGTGATAAGCATTCGATCACGTGAACTATTTATTTGGATTAATGGAAATTCCCTTAATTGATTGCGTACATTTTCATGTAGTTGATTTGTGAATGCCTTACGGTTTTTCCCCTTTAAGGACAGTTCACCATAACGGATTAAGATATGATCATATATCATAATTATTTACCTCATAACTTGTTTTAATTCATTGATAATTCTTTTTAGTGCCTGAACAAACAATATGATTTCTCCAGATGTATTTTGATAAGATAAGCTAATTCTCAATGCAGAATTACGCTGTTCTTTAGGAAGCTGAATCGCTCGCAAAACAGTACTTTCATCATTTTTTTTTGAAGAACAGGCCGCTTGAGTCGAAACATAGATTTGTCGTTCTTCTAGAGCATGTAAAACAACTTCCGGTTTTAAGCCTGGAATTGAAATATTAAGGATATGTGGTGCTTGATTTTCAGGTGTATTGATAATAACTTCTGAGATTTGATTAAGTTGTTCCCGTAACACTTGATTAAGTTGTATTAAATGATCCTGGTGATGCAAACTTTGCTCCAATATTAGTCGGATCGCTCGTACCAATGAGACAATGCCAGCCAAATTTTCAGTTCCTGATCGTCGATTATTTTGTTGCCCACCACCGTGAAATAGTGGATATAGCCTGATACCATCACGAACATAGAGCAATCCTGTTCCTTTTAGACCATGGATTTTGTGGCCAGAAATAGTTGCTAAATCAACATAAGCATCTTTCCACTTTAAGTCGACTTTACCAAATCCCTGGACATCATCAACATGGAAAAAAGTATATCTCCGATCCTTTAAGAGCCTACCAATTTGCTCAATCGGTTGGATTGTCCCCATTTCATTATTGACATGCATGATACTGACAAGAATCGTATCTTCCCTTAATGCTTTTTTTACAGTTTCAACTGAAACGATTCCTGACTGATCAACAGGTAAATAAGTCACTTCAAATCCCATTTCCTCCATTGAACGAAAAGCATTCAGAATTGAAGGATGCTCTATCTCTGTCGTAATTAGGTGGTTTCCTCGGTTTTGATAAGCATGAGCGATTCCTTTTACCGCCATATTATTCCCTTCTGTTCCGCCAGAAGTGAAAATTATTTCGGTTGGATTAACAGATAGCAATTGACTTGCTTGTTGATAGGATTCCCTTAATAATCGATCCGCTTCTAATCCAAATTGATGTGCTGACGATGTGTTACCATAATATTTTCGTGATACTTCAATAAATGTTTCTAATATATCATCATGTGGTTTAGTTGTTGCACTATTATCAAAATATATCATTGGCTTTCCCTCCAGTTATCATTATCAGTCCTAACTGGCAATAAAAATATCTCAAGCAGTAATGAACAGTACTTTTATGCATTTAATTATTTTAACATAATAATTTTATAAATTAAATATTCTAATCAATATATCAGATATTTGGCCAAATAAAAAAACCCATTATGGGCTTTTTTATTAATTTAAACTAACGAGATCTAATAAATCGTCAATAGAAATTGGATGTTCTTTTTCAAAATCGTATAATATGTCGTTATAATGACTACTAGCTCTTTCTTCCAAGGTTTTTGGTACCGTCTCCGTTGCAGGAACTAATTCAGACTCTGAAGTTTCTTGTATTTCAACTTCAGATGTTGCCTCATCCTTAACCGAAGTTTCGTAATTCCTTGCTTTCTCTTCAGCTTGTGAATGCTTGACAATTAACTTACTATCCTCAATTTGTTTATTTTCAATTTGAATATCTTTTGCATCTATTTCTATCTCATGAACTGAATTATCACTAAGTAAGAAAATAGTAAAAAATAACCCCCATATGCTTAATGATAATATTGAAATACTAAATAATGATACTTTTCTCATCTTTCTTTCCTTCTTCCACTAACTTGGTACTTTAATTGTTGTTTCAAGTCGCTTTAACGCACCTGGTTCAACATCTTCCAAAGACTGAGAAGCTGTTTCCAATGCCTGTTCATAATTACACTCTCTAAACATTTGTTCAGCCTCAGTCAATTTTGAGGCTAATGTAGGATTTTGGCTTCGATAGCGATTTGCATATTGAATAACTCGTTCAATTAGATAAGCCTGCTCAATCATTGCCTCAGTCTGTTCTATTAATGAATGAACAGAAGCAGTGGCTTCCATTAAAGCATGGTTTACCAGGCCCATATCTAATGGTTCTTCTGTAAGCTTTTCTAATACAAGGGTACATTTATCGGTTGCTTCATCTATTTGATTCCAAATAAAAGGCGGAATACCCGGTAAGTTACTTTTCTGTAACTCACGGTCAGCTTCGAATAACTTATGTTGCAAATCCCGGATTTTTTCCTTTGCTTCTAATTCATCTTTTCGAATCGTTCTAATTTGATCTTTAAATTCAACATGTGCCTGTTTTAGTTTTTGTAAATCTTGAAAACTTACCTCTAAATCCTCTTTTAATGAGACATATGACTGATTATCGGCCTTTAGATCCTGATTAATTTGTTGATATTGAGCTTCTAATTGATTGATCCATTTCCCTAAATTAGAATATAAGGCAAGGTCATTTTCTTCTAAATAATAGGTTTTTTGTAAATCTGCTACTTCTTCATCAGTTGCTTTAAAATCATCAAGAACTTCTGAAATAAGTACTTCAAAATTACTTAGATGCTTATCAACATAAATCCTTGCTTTTGACTCTTCTTCTAAAGTCTCATATATCTCTTGAATTCGTTCCTCAATTGTCACGACAAAATCAAAAATGGATTGATCATCTGTCTCTTCCATTCGGCTAACATACACTTGTAATTGCTCCTCTAAATCAGATAATTCACTTTGGAAATTATGGAAGTTTATTTGATAACCATCAACTTTCATTTGATTAAGACCGTTATTTAATTCTTTAATTTGATTAGGTAACTCGATTTTACATTTTCGATAAATGGCTGGGAAATCCTCGATTCGTTTCGTTAAATCATCAAGTTTAACTTTAATATCATTAATTATTTGGCTCGCTTCATAATAATTTCCTGCTTCTGTTTCAAGATGGAATTGATCAAGGCAAAGCTTTTGATCACTAATCTCAGCCTCAAATCTCTTTTCTGCCTTACCATATGAGTGTAAATCATGTAATATCATATTTCTTAACTTTTTAATTTGAGGGCTGACCTCTTCTGCTAATTGACGACTTTTCTTTTCAGAATCAAGTAATTCATCTAATTCACGATACATATTTGCAATTGTTTGCTCAGCATCACTAAGTATTTTTTCGACCGTATTTAAATAATTATTAGCAGACGGGATATTAAATCGATCCGCCGCTTCTTCAGCATCAAATAATTGTTCTTCTATATTAGGTAAGTCACTTGTTAAAATTTGATCCCAAGTTTCCTTCCAAGATTCAAACTTTGTTTGTGTTTCCCCTGATAGTCTTAAAGCCTTAATTCGTTGTAACTCAGCGGATACATTACGATTCATAATGTCTATTTTCCAAGATTCCAGTTTATCCACACGATCATAAATTCTTTTTCGTAAAATCAAACTAATAATAATCAGTGCAATAATAATGAGAATAAACCCTATAATATAGGCAACCATGTTAATCCTCCTTAATGATATTAACGATTCAGTTATATTAATTGTTAATTTAGTTTTTTTATGTCATAGTTATCATTATCATACCATGAACAGCGATCATTTTGCTAAAAAAATTAAAATAAATCGACTTTTGTCATTTTTTAAATAAAATAATACATCTCTGTTTAGGAAGTAAGTCATT
The DNA here is from genome assembly GCF_018919165.1 of Amphibacillus sp. MSJ-3. Lineage (GTDB taxonomy): Bacteria > Bacillota > Bacilli > Bacillales > Amphibacillaceae > Amphibacillus. The sequence continues at coordinate 157,415 of NZ_JAHLQM010000001.1, forward strand.
AGACCTTAATTTATGGCTGTTTTTGTATAAAAAGCTTATTCAAAATAACAAAACATTTGATAAAATGCTTATGACTTGATCAAATCAAATAGAAAGGTTAGCTTGGAAATTGTCTTAACTTTAAACGGTAGTTCTGAAGTACGGGTATTAAGGTTCTAAATATTGTTTTAGAATGAACAGCTTTTATTATATATGAATTCTAACAAAAAGGAGAAATGATATGTCTGAAGAAAAAAATTACTTGCTTTTATTAAAACAATTACAAGCATTAGTTAAGGATGAACCAGATCCGATCGCTAACTTATCGAATAGTGCAGCATTGTTAAATCAGTTTATGGATAGAATCAATTGGGTTGGCTTTTATTTACTTAAAAACAGCCAATTAGTTTTAGGACCATTTCAAGGACTACCTGCCTGTACTAGACTTGAGGTTGGCAAAGGGGTTTGTGGTACTGCCGTTCAAGAAAACAAGACACAACGAGTAGCCGATGTTCATAAATTCCCTGAACACATCGCTTGTGATGTAGCTAGCCGATCAGAAATAGTTATTCCACTAAGGAAAAACAACCAAATTGTTGGAGTATTAGACATTGATAGTCCGGAACTTGATCGATTTAATGAACTTGATCAAATCTATCTTGAGAAGTTTTGTGAACAGTTAATGAATGATCTACCTTCCATCTTTTAAAGTTAGATATTATAGTCCCTCGATTAAAATCAATGTTCAATTGGGGGCTTCATCAAACTTAAAGTCATTTATTTAACAATTGGGTTAATTCTCCCCTTCTTTTTATAATATGGATAAGTAGTTGACTTCAATATTAGAACACTCTATAATAGACTTTGTGTAAAAAAGGTAGCCTATGTGAACCACCGGTTGTTCATTTTGTTCCTTGCATAAGATTTTTAATTCTAATACCGCAAAAGTTTCTTAAAATTTTTAATTATGTAAGGTGTATCGTGTAACTCTCTGCTGCTGGAGCGATGGTACATGAAAACAAAATGTCAAGCGATCACGGAACACAATATCTTGTTTTATGCAAAAATTTAATATAAAGGAGAGAATGCACTATGGCTCGCTATACAGGTCCTGTATGGAAAAAGTCTCGTCGTCTCGGTATTTCATTAACTGGTACAGGTAAGGAATTAGATAAGCGTCCTTACGCACCTGGACAACATGGTCCAAATCAACGTAAAAAGCTTACAGAATATGGTTTGCAATTACAAGAAAAACAAAAACTTCGCTTTATGTATGGTGTAAATGAACGTCAGTTTAGAACACTATTCAACAAAGCAAGTAAAATCAAAGGGGTTCACGGTGAAAACTTCATGATCCTTTTAGAATCACGTTTGGATAATGTCGTTTACCGTCTTGGCTTAGCTCGTACTCGTCGCCAAGCCCGTCAACTAGTAAACCACGGACATATTACAGTTGATGGAAGTCGAGTTGATATTCCATCTTACCTTGTAAAACCTGGTCAAACAATTGGTGTTCGTGAAAAATCACAAAAACTTGCAATCATTGCTGAAGCACTTGAAGCTAATGCTTTTGTACCTGAATATTTAACTTTTAATGCAGACAACTTAGAAGGAACATATTCTCGTTACCCTGAACGTGCTGAATTACCAGCAGAAATCAATGAAGCTCTTATTGTTGAGTGGTATTCACGCTAGGATTTCTGAAAGGCAAATGCTAAATTTAAAATGCCCTGCAACTATTGATATATCCAATAGTTACAGGGCATTTTTTAATATAATGCACGAATCGATAGCTAGTTAAAACTATAATTATGGTGGCTTAGTGTTGATAAATGCATTGTGGATCTAAGGGTTTTATACCTATTTTATGGATTACATTGCTTCACTAGTTCTTTTAGTTAAAGATCACTTGAAAACGCCTTTGTTCATTCGAAAAAACGCTATATTACTTTCTACACATATTCTTCAAAACTTTTCCTAAACTCTAATTGTACACCTACTGTTACAATCTACTTTCCTTCTTTATGCCATACTATGTAGGGACCAATTTCTTATGAATCTTCCTTATTCCTTCAATCCTGCTATAGATAGCAAAACTCTCCAACTCCCCCATTAGCTAATATGTTTTAAATAAAGCATGCTATTTAAAACAATGGCCTAGATAACGAAAGCAGCTACTCTAGAAAGAGTTTTCCTATGATGATCAAAGGCAGATAACCCTCCAGTTAATTGATTCATCTACTCAAACCAGAAAACTTATTCTTAAATTTGATAGGTCCCATAGAATGATGATAGGTATTTTCAGACCCAAAAGTAACCATTTACTCTTAGGTCTGCCTTCTTAGTTAAATTCTATTAAAAAGTATTTCTTCTTCCCTCTTCTAATAATCGTAAATTGATCATCAATCCGATCAGCATCAGATAATTCATATTGTAGATCTTGCTGTCTTTCACCATTTATATAAATTGCACCATTTTTTATATCTTCTCTTGCTTGTCGTTTAGATGAAGAAATATTTGCTTCAACTAAAAGCTCAACTAAAGGTTTTGCATCTTTTTGCATTTGCACTGTTGGTACATCTTTAAATCCTTGTTTAATTTCTGCACCATTTAGTTGCTTGATATCACCACTAAACAAGGCATTTGAGATTCGTTTTGCTTGTTCAAGTGCTTCTTCACTGTGGACAAGCTTTGTTAATTCTTCTGCTAATTTTATATGAGGGAGTCTTTTTTCAGGTGCCTCTTCTAATGTTTCTGCTAATTGATCAATTTCTTCGATCGAAAGGAAAGTAAAGTATTTAAGAAATTTAATTACATCTCGATCATCTGTATTTATCCAAAATTGATAAAACTCGTAAGGTGTTGTTTTCTCAGGATCTAACCAAATAGCACCACCAGCTGTTTTACCAAACTTTGTCCCATCAGCCTTTGTAATGAGTGGAACAGTTAAACCAAATACGTTAACCTGTTCTCCATCCTTACGAGTACGACGGATCAATTCCATACCGGCTGTAATATTCCCCCACTGGTCACTTCCCCCAATCTGTAAAGTACAATTTTCTTTTTCAAATAAATTCATATAATCATAAGATTGCAAGATCATGTAAGTAAACTCTGTAAAGCTGATCCCATATTCTAATCGGGATTGAACAGAATCCTTAGCTAACATATAATTAATACCAAAATGCTTACCAATATCACGTAAAAAGTCAATGACCGTTAGTTGACTTAACCATTCTGCGTTATTTCGAGCAACCGCACTATTTTTCCCCTGATCAAAATCAAGAATTTTAGCAAGTTGTTTTTTGATTTCTTCAGCAAAGTAATTAACCGTCTCTACATCATTTAATTGACGTTCACTTGTTCGACCACTTGGGTCACCAATCATTCCTGTTCCACCACCGATCAATGCTACTGGACGATGGCCTGCTTGTTGAAATCTTTTCAACATTAAAGCAGGGACTAAATGTCCGATGTGTAAACTATCAGCAGTTGGATCGAAGCCACAATATAGTGTGACCTCATTTTCAGCTAAATGCTCTTTTAATCCTGCCCCATCTGTCATTTGTTGAATAAGCCCACGTGATTCTAAATCTTGAATAATATCCATCTTCATTTCCCCTTTTCATTATCATTTAAAAAACAAAAAAAGTAGATCCTGTCCCCAGAAAGGGACGAGATCTACTCGTGGTACCACCCTCGTTGCAATAATCATTGCCACTCATATTGATAACGATACTGTACGTACCGCTCCCCCAAAAAGGATTAGGGGAGAAGCTCAAGATTTGTAATTCACTTAAATACTTTACACTGATTTGCACCAACCACCAGTTCTCTGTATGTAGGGAGTAATAAGCTACTAAAAACTTTCATCGCTAATTTAATATCTGTTTTGTATCATTAATATCATATTTTAATAATAAAGGCAAGTTCTAAACATAAAAAACAAAATTCGCTATTTCCACCAATTAAATGTGTTATAATATGAATTGGATTTTAGGAGGTTAGCAAATGAATGATCAAGATAAATTTAAACAAATACGGTCTAAATCCAAGTCACTCATTGACCGGGGTATTATACAAAGATTCTCTCGTATTTCTTATGATGTTATTTGGAATATTATCCTCTTTTTTATTGTGATTGGAATAATTGGGCTCTTCTTCATTGGAGGTGTCGGAGCTGGATACTTCGCTTCTTTAATTAAAGATGAACCCTTGCGATCAAGCGAATCTATGGTAAACGCAATTTATAATTATGAGGAAACATCTGAAATATACTTTGCTAATGAAGTTTACTTAGGTGAGGTAAGCTCAGATCTTCACCGTGAAGTGACAGCATTAGATCAGGTATCAGATGATATTATCCATGGGATTATTGCTACAGAAGATGAATACTTTGAAACCCATGAAGGAATTGTCCCTAAAGCCATTTTACGTGCCGTCTTTCAAGAAGTAACAGGATCAAACGTTCAAACGGGTGGAAGTACTCTAACACAACAAATTATTAAAAATCAAATTTTAACCAATGAGGTCTCTTTTGATCGAAAGGCAAAGGAAATAATCTTAGCCATGCGCTTAGAAAAGTTTATGGATAAAGATGAAATCCTTGAAGCCTATCTAAATATCGTTTCATTTGGGCGAAATGCAAATGGAAGGAATATTGCTGGTATTCAGACAGCAACTGAAGGAATATTCGGTTTAGATGCTGATGAAGTGAATCTTGCACAAGCTGCTTTTCTAGCCGGCCTACCGCAAAGTCCTATTTCTTATAGTCCATTTACAAATAGTGGATCAATTAAATCTGAAGAAGGATTAGAACCTGGATTAAAGCGAATGGAAACTGTTTTATCGCGAATGCTACAAGCTGGTTATATCACTGAAGAACAATATGAAGAAGCGCTTGAATTTGATTTAGTAGCTAGTTTAGCTGAACGTCAACCTACAACACACGATAAATATCCTTATCTATCTGAGGAAATTCGTAGACGGACCGAGATAATTATTAAAGAAAAATTAGCACTCGAAGATGGATACACATTAGAAGAACTTCAATCAAATGAAGAATTAAATGAACAATATCAAATGTACGCTGCTCGAGAGTTATCACAAGGTGGTTATAAAATTCATACCACAATTAATAAAGAACTTTACGATACATTCCAGGATGTAACTGCAAATTATAACAATTTTGGTAGGGATAAAACGGCCATAAATAGACTTACTAAAGAAACAATTATGACTGAAGATCCTGAAACAGGTAAACTCGTTCCATTAGTTCAACAGCAACAAGCCGGGGCTGTTTTAAGGGATAACAAAACTGGAGCAATATTGGCTTTTGTTGCTGGCCGCGACTTTGAGAAAGATAACGTTAACTTTGCAACAGCAACTACGAGACGTCAGGTTGGAAGTACTGCTAAACCATTAATCGTATATGGTCCAGCATTTGAAGAAGGTACACTACAACCCGGTTCTGTCATAGCCGATGTTTCTTTTACCTACAGCGATGGTTCAGGCTCTTGGAGTCCAACTAACTTTGTTGCAGGCCGTTATTATGGGTTAGTTACAGCAAGAACAGCACTAGCTCAGTCATACAACGTTTCAACTGCATCGGCTTATATTGATTTATTATCCGGTCATAATCCAGTACCGGACTATTTAGTGAAAATGGGCTTTGATCATTTCTCAGAAGAGAACTACTCGTACGCTTCAAACGCCTTAGGAACTTTTGATGCAACAGTTGAAGAAAACACAGATGCTTTCTCAACTTTCGCTAATAAGGGGAAATTTGTTGAAGGTTACATGATTGAAACAATTGAAACCGTTGATGGTGAAACGATTTATCAACATGAAAGTGAACCGGTTGAAGTATTTAGTAGCCAAACCAGCTATTTAATTATTGATATGATGCGTGATGTTTTAACAAGTGGTACAGGACGTACGGCTCGAGCAAGTTTAAGTCACCCTAATGTAGATTGGGCGGGTAAAACTGGAACAACAAATGACTTTAAAGATGCTTGGTTTGTAGCCTTAAACCCTAATGTTACACTTGGAACTTGGATGGGCTATGGTTATGAACAACCATTGGATGATGGCTATAGTGGACGAAATCAAGCATATTGGGCACAATTAGTTAATGCTGCTACAGAGGTAGCTCCCGATATAATGGCTCCATCTAAAAAATTCGAACAACCAGATGGAATTGTTAAACGGTCATTTTCTCTAGCTTCAGGGTTAATCCCTTCGGATATCACTAAGTCTCTAGGCTTAGTAGGAAGCGATATTTTCAACTCTAAATTTGTCCCTAAAAAAGAGGATTATAGCCTAATCAAGGGGAATTATATTATGATTGATGGTAAAGCAGTCGCACCTGGAAAAAACACACCAAGTGAATTCACACAAGGCAATGGTGTTATGTTTAATCCTGAATGGTTAAGTGATATGGGTTATGATAAACTAAATGATATCAATCAACTGATCCCCGCGAATAATTCTATCTGGAATAATGTTAAATTTCCTAATTCAGAAGTAGGAAAGGTAAAAGATGATGGTAAAAAACCAAATGCACCGCGGTCCTTATCGAAATCAGGAAATACACTAAGTTGGAGCAAATCATCTAGCAATGATGTTGTTGGTTATCGGGTTTATCGCGCTAAAAGTCCAGATGGAAAGTTTAGTTTATACAAATCAACAACTGACACAAGTATTAATGTAGGTAAGTCTAGTGGCGTATATCAAGTTGCTGCTGTTGACTATTTTGGCCGAGAATCCAAGCGAAGTTCTAGTTTTGTTGATGGTAGTAGTGATAAAGACAATCATAAGAATCACAAGGATAAAGATGATAAGAAAGATAACAAAAATAAAGACGATGAAAAAGATGAAAAATCTAAGTCGGATAAAAAAGATAAAGAAGACAAGAAAAATAATGACAATGACGGAGATCGTGATAACAAAGATAAATCCAACGATGATAAATCCAATGATTCGGCAACGAATAAAGATGACAACGATCAAAGTAATAGCGATCAATCAAAAGATGATGATGATGAATAAGCTAATCTATAGTTAACCATTATATACTTTAAAAGGTTCAACACATGATAATATGATGTGTTGAACCTTTTCTTTTACCATCTAATCATAAAGTGAACCATCAATCAATGGGAATAAACCGACTATTGGATTTCACGCATATACCAGGTACAGATAAACCCCAATTCAAATAATAAATTAGAATTTGCCTTATTGGCAGGCAGTAAACATGAAGCCGTAGTATATTGGTAGTAACAACGAAGCCAACAAAGATAAATCATAAAAACGGTCATGTTTATCCTTTTGTAATAAACATGACCGTTTTTCTTGATTTAGAACTAGTTATGTACCAATCTCATATTTGATACTTACTTATTTTCAATCAAATTATCTAGTTTAATCCTTGAGCCAACTCTAAAATAATAATTTCAACTCGTCTATTTTTTTGCCAGTTTTCCGAAGAATCATTTGGAACAATCGGACGTGTGTCTCCATATCCTACTGAAATAAAACGTTCTTCAATAAAGTCACCAGAATTGATTATATAGCGAATCACACTACTTGCTCGAGCACCTGATAATTCCCAGTTTGACGGGAATTGCTCAGTAGAGATCGGGCGACTATCTGTGTGACCCTCAACCCTAACATAGTTGGGGATATTGCTCAGTAGTAAGGCGACTTTATCTAGAAAGGGTTCACCTTCTGATTTAATCACGGCTTCAGCAGTATCAAATAATATCCGTTCTTGTAGAATTAAAACAACGCCTTGATCTGTACGGTTAGCCGTGATCACATCTTGTAATTGATGTTCTTCTAGAAACCCCTCTACTTCTGCTAGTAATTCTTCCAATGATTCCTGGTTTTTGGCAATCTCTCCTGATTCAAATAGATTTTCCTTTTTAAGATCGAAACCATCATCTTGATCAGGCATAGCCGCACTATTATTTGGAAATTCAAAATCTATAGCTGAAGGAGAACCTTCAAATAATATATTACGATTACGAAATGACTCTGCTATCGCCTCAAATCGGGCAACATCAATTTGCGACATAGAAAATAGTAAAACAAAGAAACACAGCAATAAGGTAACTAAGTCAGAATATGTAGTCATCCAGCCTGGACTACCGTCTTGTGTCTGCTTTCTCTCACGAAGCTTCATTACTTATTTCCTCCGATATACCTGCAAACTTATCTGATTGATGCTTTCTCATATCATCAGATAAAAATGCACTCAGCTTCTCTTTCAGGATACGTGGATTTTGTCCAGACTGTACACCTATTACTCCCTCAACAATGATCTGTTTCATAAAAACTTCTTCATCTGTCTTTGAGGCTAACTTTCCAGCCATTGGTAGAAATACTAAATTGGCTAGAACAACACCATAGAAAGTTGTGATTAATGCAACCGCCATTTGTGGGCCTAGTGTTGTTGGATCGTTCAAATCATTCAGCATTAAAACAAGCCCGATCAAAGTTCCAACCATCCCCCAAGCTGGTGCGTATTCACCCGCTTTTTCAAGGATTTTCCGTCCCTTAATATGACGATCCTCCATCGCCACAATCTCAGCACTCATAATATCCTGAATAACTTCCGGTTCAATACCATCGATTGCGAGTAGTATGCCTTTTTTAATAAACGGATCCTCTACTTGATCCAACTCATTTTCTAAAGAAAGCAAACCTTCACGGCGGGCACGCTCTGATAGATGTTCAAATAAAGCAATAAGTTCAGGTAAATCATAGTGGTTCTTCACAAATGATTCTTTAATAACTTTTCCCATCAATTTTACTTGATCGACATTAAAATTAATTAATATCCCCGCTATTACTCCACCTAAAACAATAATAAATGAAGGTACATCAATGAAACTTAGAAAGCCAAATAAACCTGAACTTGAAAGAATCCCAAATGAGATCATACCTAAACCAAAAACAATTCCCAACGGTGTCAAAATATCTTTTTGTTTCATATGCTCTCTCCCTAACCCTGATACTTAAAAAATCGTATTAATACTAGATAATATTAAATAGCAACATTATTAATATCGGAGTTATTTTTAGTTTGTTGAGCTTCTTTCAATAATTTGATGCGGTAAAATAACATTTGAGTCTTCTACCTCTTCTTTATTCATATATTTTGTTAATAAACGCATAGCAACCGCCCCAATATCATATATTGGTTGAACAACTGTTGATAATGTCGGACGGACCATTGTTGCCAATCTCGTATTATCAAAACCAATAATCTCCATGTCGTTGGGTACATTCAAACCATGGTCTTGAATTGCATGAATAACACCTAAAGCAACTTCATCTGTTACGGCAAAAATTGATGTTGGCCTTTCCTTCAATTCTAATAAATGATCAATAGCTTTTATCCCCGAAGTATAGGTTAGATCACCACGATAAACATAATCTTCATTTAAAGTTTGATTATACTCCTCAAGGGCGCGGACAAAACCTTGGTATTTCAATTCATGTGCAACGGTTTCCTGAACTCCCGTCACAAAGGCAGGATGTTTATGACCATTATCTATTAATAATTTCGTTGCCTCATACCCAGCCTTTTCATAATCAATATTGACTGAAGGAATTGAAAGTGTTGGATCAACAGTAGCAGCCAAAACGATTGGAACTGGAGATGTTTCAAACTGTTGAATATGCTCTTCCTTAATACGCCCTCCCATATAAACTATTCCATCTACTTGTTTTTCTAACATTGTATTAATTAACTTGATTTCTTTGTCTATGTTATGATCTGAATTACTTAGAATAATATTATATTTATACATATTAGCAATATCATCTATTCCTCTTGCTAATTCAGAGAAAAACATACTTGAAATATCAGGGATAATTACACCTACTGTTGTTGTTTTCTTACTAGCCAATCCCCTTGCCACAGCATTTGGGCGATAACCAAGTTCTTTAATTGTTCTTAGCACTTTCTTACGTGTAGCTGGTTTTACATTTGGATTTCCATTTACAACTCTTGATACAGTTGCCATTGATACATTTGCTTCACGTGCAACATCGTATATTGTTACATTCATTATAATCGACCCCCATTAATAAAATTTGCTTAATTAATATATTGTCCAGTATAGCATAGCTAACTAACTTCCATACGCTATTAAAATCAATTATTTTGCATTCGTATGAATAAAATCTATCATTAGTATAGCAAATTTATTTGCTTAAGTCTGTTATTAATTTGTAAAGCCCAACAAAAGGCCCTTGATATTCCTTATAAAGGGAATAAAAAGGGCGTTTAGACTTATTTTTGAGGTATGACTTCTGAAACAAATTGATCAAATTGGTCAAAATCCATTTGTTGTTGCGCATCTGATAAGGCGACTGATGGATCCGGATGTACTTCTGCCATAATCCCATCAGCACCAATTGCTAAAGCAGCTTTTGCTGCCGGAATAAGCAAATCACGGCGACCTGTTGAATGTGTAACATCAACAATAACAGGTAGGTGTGTTTCTTGTTTCAAGATTGGAACGGCTGTAATATCGAGTGTATTTCTTGTTGATGTTTCGTAAGTACGGATACCACGTTCGCATAGAATTATTTCACCATTACCACGTGAATGAATATACTCAGCAGCGTTGATAAAATCAGAAACTGTTGCAGACATCCCTCTTTTTAAAACAATCGGCTTGTTTACCTCACCTGCAGCTTTTAACAATTCGAAATTCTGCATATTACGTGCCCCGATTTGGATAACATCTAAATACTCTGCTGCTTTCTCAACATCAGCAGGGCTTACTACTTCACTAACAACAGCTAATCCAAATTGCTCAGAGATTTCCTTCAAAATTTTTAATCCTTCAAAACCCAACCCTTGGAAATCATATGGGGAAGTTCTTGGTTTAAAGGCACCACCACGAATAATCTTAAAGCCTTTATTTTTGATTTGTTCTGCTACTTGTGCAACCTGTTCGTAACTCTCTACTGCACAAGGTCCAAAGATAAACCTTGGTTCATCATCACCAAATTTCGCTCCATTGATATCAATTATCGTATCTTCAGTTTTTCTTTTTCGGGAAACAAGTAACTCTTTACTATGATCCTTCTCTTGTAACTCTAAACCTGCTTTGAATATTTCCTTAAACAAATGAATAATCGTTGCATTTTTAAAAGGACCATCATTTTTATTTTTAATCAATTCTAACATATCACGTTCACGTACAGGATCATACTTCTTATCAGCCCCGTGGTGTTCCTTCGCTTGTGCCGTTTCTTTTACAAGTTCACCACGTTTGTTAATCAAATCCAGTAACTCTAAATTAACTTGATCAAGCTCTTCTCTCAACTGGTCTAATTTTGTTTTACTCAATTTAAATCCCCCTAAAAATAGTATATTTTGTTCGAAAACTTAACTTATCACTTTATAATGATCGTGATAAATTTGTTTTTTTACCTATTTTACATTGATAAAATTTAATCAAAGCAAATGACTTAACTAAGAACAGCCGATCACCTTCGTCACATTACCAATCTTTAGATAAAGTATTAAGTTAGGATAATGAAAGATAACGGCTTGATAATGGATGAATAATTAGAGATCATTATAGCTAATAATTTCACTCTTGTCACTATATTGTTTAAATATTTTGTATTTTCTTTTAACTTTTCACTATAGGCGCATTAACTGTAAAGGCTATCCTTCAATTATACCTGGAAAATGATCAAATGATAAGCAGAGATCAACGGTTTTTATAAAGTTTACTTCTTTCTTTAGGGAATTATAATCAGAAATTTTTATCCCGCATTAACAGGCAATAAAACGCGCACTTCAAGATTTGAACAAAAGCTTTAAAGATGAGTGGGAGATCAATTGCCTGTAAAAGCTCGATTGCCTCAAGGGCCTTTAGGTCATCGCCTTGTGGTAGAAACAAATGTTTTCGATGGGATGAGTAATCGCAATCCCAATCAGAGTGCAACCCCCACTGATTGAAGATTCACATTATTATAATGGTAATATTCTATTTATATTTTTCAGGATACAGTTGTCAGTAAGTTTTTTTAAAATTATTATACGAAACATTGATATTCTGTTAAACTTATATTTAATAGTATGGGCATAGAAAGGATAAAGACCATGGATAATACTATTTTCACACTAGATATAGGGACGCGATCAGTTATTGGATTACTATTGGTGGAAAATGATCAAGGATATAAACTAATCGATTATGTCATGATTGAGCATGAGGAACGTTCAATGCTAGATGGCCAAATACACGATGTTGTGCTTGTGTCAGAGGTAATTAAAAAAGTTAAATCAGAATTAGAAAATAGACATTCACTTCATTTAGACAGAGTTTGTGTTGCGGCAGCTGGACGAGCTCTAAAAACAAAGAGAACCAAAATAAGTAAAGATATTGATCAACAGCCACTTATGGAGAAAGAAGATATTTTATTCTTAGAGTTAAATGCCGTCCAACAAGCACAATATGATCTCGCACTTGAAGAAGAAAATCTCAATAACCAAATCCATTATTACTGTGTGGGTTATTCTGTTCTTCAATACCAATTAGACAATGAATTAATTGGCTCCTTAATTGATCAGCAGGGGAAAATTGCAGAAGTTGAAATTATTGCAACCTTCCTGCCGAAAATTGTTGTTGAATCTCTGCTATCAGCTTTACAACGAGCAGGACTTGAAATGGAAGCTTTAACACTTGAGCCAATAGCAACAATTAATGTTTTAATTCCAGAATCAATGCGACGTCTTAATATAGCTCTAGTTGATATTGGTGCAGGAACCAGCGATATTGCCTTAACTGATCAAGGCACTATCACAGCTTATGGGATGGTTTCTAAAGCTGGTGATGAAATTACAGAAGCAATCAGTGATCATTATTTATTAGATTTTAACGAGGCGGAACGAGTTAAGCGTGATTTGACAGAGTATGGAGAGGCTACCTTAACAGATATCCTAGGATTTGAGGAGACAGTAACACTTGATGAATTAGCAAAAGCAATTGCCCCAGCTATTGAAACACTGGCACAAGAGATTGCTGACCAGATCATCCTTTTAAATAATCAAGCACCAAAAGCAGTCATGCTGGTTGGCGGTGGAAGCCTAACCCCAAGATTAACACATGCCATTGCCCGTAAATTAAAATTGCCAGATAACCGTGTTGCGACAAGGGGTGTCGATGCTATTAAAAATTTAGAGACACTTGTTAAGCTTCCGTCAGGGCCCACCTTTATCACACCAATTGGGATTGGGATTGCCGCAAAGCAAAATCCAGTCCATTATATTAGTGTCACTGTCAATGATCGTGCAGTTCGCTTGTTTGATATGAAACAATTGACCGTTGGGGATTGTTTATTAGCAGCTGGGATACATATTGATAAGATGTATGGTCGGCCAGGTATGGCCTATATAATCACCTTTAACAATCAAACGATTACACTTCCAGGTACATATGGAAAAGCACCACAAGTAATTTTAAATGGAAAAGAGATCAATATCGATCATCCAATCAAACATGGTGATAAACTTAAGGTGAAAAAGGGGGACGATGGGAAGGAACCGATTGTTTCTCTTAAAGAAATCATCGATGATTATCAAAGTTTCCATATTACTTTTAATGGTGAATCTGATATAATTAAACCCGAATTTCTAGTAAACGATAAGCGAGTTACCGCTGATTATATATTAAAGGATCATGATCAAGTTCGTTTGATAAAAATAAAAACATTGGCTGATTGGATTGATAATAAAGGTAAACAACAAATCTTGGATGATCTCACACCCTTTACAATTTACCTTGACGGTCAAAAAATAGAATTAAAGCAGTTCTCAGGCCAATTAAAAATAAACGGTAGGCTAGCAGAACTAAATCAACAAGTGATGCCAGATGACCAGATTAGCTTTTCACCAATGAAACAAGTTTCGATCATTGAGCTATTAGATGCATTGAATCTCCATTCTGAAATTGAAATAAATGTTAACTTCAATGGTGAAGCCGTCAGACTTTCTAAAAAAGTATTAACTATCTTGCAAAATAATCAACCATTGAAACATACAGATCTAATTAATACGGAAGCGAAGCTGACAACACAAACATTAGAGAATCAGAACTTTATTTTTCAAGATTTATTTCGCTTTATTTCCATTGATTTGTCTAAGGTTAAAGGGAATTTACAAATCCTAAAGAATGGTAAACCTGCGACTTTTCTTGATCCCTTAACAAATAATGATCAAATTGAGATCAAATTCTAAATTAAATCAATTAAAAAACAAGTAAGAGGTGTGTGAATGAATCATACACCTCTTACTTATATAACCATAATTACGGACTAAAACAAATATTGTCAACTAAATAACAAGTTATTTAGTTGACACCTCCGTATTTTCACCTCATATCAATTTCCGTCGGTTCGCAAGGTATTTAACCCATTATACATTAGCTGTTACTTCCTTTTTAGTCTGTTTTCTAGTTACAAAAATTGTAACTATCAGTACAAATATAAATAAAATAGAGAAGACATAGAATGGAGCAGTTAAAGCATCACTCCCTGTAATTGTTTGCGTAACACTCATAGCAATTGGCGCGATAAAATTACCAATATTACAGCCGATAAAAATTAAAGAAGTAGCAAAATTCACTGTATTTTTTGTTGTAATTCGATCTAAATTATTAAAGATAAATGGAAAACACCAAGCTCCTGGGATACTTGATAGGAACAAACCAAGTAACAACAATACCATATTTCCATCAGACATAGCAATCAGAAGATTAGATACCACGAAAATACCTATTCCTAAATACATCGTTGCTGTACCAAATAACCGATTGACTAGCCCAAAAACAAAGCCTGCAATAATCCCAAATATCGGCATTAAAGCGAGATAATTACTTGAGTTAAAACCAGCTCCACTAATTTCGGTCGCAATCGATGCAAAACGAACAGAGATGGCGATGCTATTCATTACTAATAAGATAGCAAATAAAACTAATGAATAGACTGCTGGATTCATCTTTTCTTTTACTGTTACTTCCTCTTTTTCTTCTAAATGTACTTCCGGAACCTTCCAAGCAAATAAAAGGGCCATCGGGAAAGCAATTGCATAAACAATAAATGATGCAGTCCAACTAATATTGACTAATAAACCTGCCAAAAAGATTAATACTGTTTGGCCAATTGCCTCCATTGAACTTCTCATTCCAAGTAAGGTTGCACGTGTATTACCTGTATATAAAGCACTAATATAACTCACAGCTAATGAATTGTATAAACCTAAACCTGCACCTAGCGTAATCCTACTTATTAGTACCATCGTAAAGTTAGAAATCAATACAGGAATAACACCACCAATCCCAGCTAGTAACAAACCTATAATAATTGTTTTTTTCATACCCAATTTATCTGCTACATAACTAGATAGTAAAATAAAGAGAATAACTGTGATACTTGGCAAAGTTCCCAATAATTCAGTTTGACTTTGCGAAATATTTAACGCTTCCTTCATCTGAGGTATTACTCCATTAATTGCTTGAGAACTCGTTAGCATCAAGGAGATTCCTAAAACTGCGACTTTTTGCAATAAGTCTTTTTGTCTTTCCATTTCTTATCTCTCCTCTTGTGTTAAAATCCAAATTCTAGAGTCAAAATCATGTGTTTCTGGTCGAGGATTCTGTTCATTTATTTGTCCACTCGATGCATCAGAAATAACCATACCTGCATGCATCAATTCAGCTCCTGAATAAAGTTGACCATCAATTCGATAAGTCATCTCTTTATTCAAGCCCTTCAATTCAAGACGTTGATATGATCGGTTGACCTCATTCAAAATTTTATAATGTGCAACAATTGCTATTTTCTGATCTTTACTTACTACCATCCAAGAAGTCTCATTATCATTAGTAAATGGAGAACGCAAACGGTAAAATAGCCCATTATGAATCTCTGAACGATATTTCTTATAAAACTTAATTTGCTCTTTTACAATCGCTAGTTCATTCTCTGATAATTTATTTAAATCTAACTCATAACCAAATGCGCCAAAGAAGGCAACATTACCTCTTGTTTCGATTGGTGTAATTCGATTTGTCTGATGATTAGGAACGATAGAGACATGCGCGCCCATAGATGAAACAGGATATAACATACTGGTTCCATACTGTATTTTTAAACGTTCAATTGCATCAGAGTCGTCACTTGTCCAAGTTTGCGGAGCATAATAAAGCATTCCTGGATCAAATCTCCCGCCGCCAGATGAACATGACTCAAACAAAACATGCGGATATTTCGCTATTAGTAATTCATATAATCGATACACGCCTAAAACATAACGATGGAAAACCTCACCTTGTTGATTAAAATCTAAACGGTGATCAAATACATCTGTTAGTGGACGGTTCATATCCCACTTAATATAATCCAATTTAGATTCATCGATAATTTTACACATCTGTTCAAAGATGTAATCAACAACTTCTTCCACACCGAAATTTAATACAAATTGATTTCTTCCATGATGCTCTTTGCGATTTGGAGTGTGAATTAACCAATCAGGGTGTTCTTTATACAACTGACTATCTTTATTAACCATTTCTGGTTCAAACCATAAACCAAATTTTAGCCCAATACTTCGGATCTTTTCTGCTAAACTCCCTATTCCCTTAGGCAAACGTTTTTCATTAACAAACCAGTCTCCTAAACCTGCATGATCATTATTTCTCTCACCAAACCAACCATCATCTAAAACAAATAATTCAACACCTACATCACGTGCCTTTTCAGCGATACTTACTAATTTATCCTCATTAAAATCAAAATAAGTAGCTTCCCAGTTATTTATCAATACTGGTCGATTCTTTTCGCGCCACTCACCTCTTACTAAACGAGTTCTAAACAGTTGGTGAAATGTCTGACTCATTCCATTCAATCCTTGATCGGAATAAACTAGAACAGCTTCCGGACTTGAAAATACCTCGTTAGGTAGTAATCTCCATTCGAAGCCAAAGGGATTAATTCCTACTTGTAAACGAGTAACATCCCATGTATCTACCTCAGCCTGAATTAAAAAGTTCCCTGAATATACAAAAGATGCCCCAATTACCTCACCTTGATGTTCATTAGCTTGTTTCCTCTTCAATGCAATGAATGGATTGTGTTGATGACTTGATATCCCTCGGGTAGATTCAATGGATTGAATCCCCTGTTGTAAACTTCTTTCTTTAATATTTCGTTCTCTAGCCCATGCACCAGATAACTGTATCCAATCATAATCTGCATCTGGTAAATCTAAGGATAAACTAGCTAATTGTTCAATAATTTGCGTTTCTGTTCCCTTATTCAATACCCGAACGCTTCGTGTAATAACGGGAAACTCAGTGAAAATTGTATAAAGCAACTCAACTTCCACATTAGTTAAGTTATCTTTTAACGTAATGATCAATGTTTTACTTTCCGAGTCTTCTTCTACATAAGTTGCTGGCATATTTTCCAATTTTGGTTTTCCATCAACAATCTTATGTTTTAGATATGTGAAATTCGTAATTTTTGAACCGTTTTCTTGCTTCATTGAAATAGATGGATGACGGAAATCAGTAGAACCATACTCAGGAAACTCTTGTTTCAAATGTTCAAGAGAATACAGTAAATCGTTTTCTTGGCGATATGTTGTCATTGGACGGTGATGCATCTCGATTAAGTAGCTGTAATCTCTATTAGGTAAAGATTTACCATAATAAAGATGAAGTAACTTTCCATCAGATGATACTTTGAAAATGTAACTAATTTTGTCATTGCTTAAATGAAATTGTTTCTTTTCTGCTTGATAAAAAACCCTTGCTTCTTTTCTATGAGACATTTCTACTCCCCCTTAAATATATGACTAGCTCTAGTATAAAAAACGCTTACAGAGAAGGTAAGCGTTTTTTCATACTAAAGTTTATCCAAATTTGATATTTTATAAATTATTTTTCTCAGGCCTAATCTGACCTACTCCCAGCCTTTTTTTTCGATAAAGTGTTGGTTGAATTCCTCTCGATTGTTTAAATGCTTTAGAAAAAGCTTGTGACCCAGAGAAACCCGTCATTTCACTTATTTCTTGAATAGAATAATCTGTAGATGCCAATAAATCACACCCTATTGTAATACGAATTTCATTAATATATTCTTTTATGGAACTACCAATATCCTTCTTGAACAATCGTGAGAGATAACTAGGACTAATTGACAATTGATCTGATATGCTTGCTACTGAAATATTCTCATGTGCATTTTTAACGATAATCTCTAGTGCTTGACTAACATAAGGATTCATCTTTTTTGTATTAATATCACGTTTATGGATAGCAGATGACTTAACCAGCAATTCTAAAAATTTATAAACTTGCTTTTGTAATACAATTTCATTGATTAAATCATCGTGTTCATAAGCAAAGCATTCAAATATGATCGCTTTAAAATCGCTTAAATTTTGTACATCAAAAGAAAAATGATCTGTTCTTATTCCGATATAATCTAAATAAGAGCCTATTAATTCTCCACCGATCCCTATCCATATATAGCTCCATGGATTATTTTCATCAGATTGATAGAAGGTTGATATATTAGGTGGAATAACAAATCCTTGTCCTTTTTTTAAGGAATATTTCTGATTTTTAACAGAGTAGTATCCCTCTCCTTCCAAAATAATATGAATCAAATATTGCTCTCTAATCGCAGGGCCGAAACTATGTCTAGGCTCAGTCTTAGCAAAGCCACAATAAGAAAAATAACAATCAGTGTGAAGATTAAGTGGATTTTTTATTAAAAAAATAGATTCTTCCATAGCTTCTCCTTTCACAAAATATCATATTTCATTAATTTTAATACAGATTTTAAGTGTTTGCCTCCTAAGTTAATATAAATTTCACTAATTACTCTAAATATGTCACTTAGTTTATAGGGAGTAAACGAATCAATTCCTCAACTACTAAAGGTTTAGTACGAGAAAAATGATTAAAAAAGTTAACTAACATTATTGAATGAATTTCATAATAGCGTGATTCCACAAAAAACACGAACAATGGGCCTAGAGAAGATGCGGTGATTTCCAGTCTAGGCGGACGCTTTCCGCGGGATCGGCCTCGGGCGCACAGGATGTGGGTCAGTTAGACGTTGGGACTGGGACTGGGACTGGGACTGCGATTACTCGTCCCATCGAAGTGATTTGCGATTACTCGTCCCACCAAAAGATCTGCCACAGGACGTGGCGTTCTTAGTTTAACATTCCTTAAGTTTATTACTGGATCTTCGGACACGATCTTTTCCCGCCGGAGTCGCCGCCTGCCATTCCAATCACTAGGTTTACCCCTACACACGTATACTGTTGATACTTTGCTCATAAACATTCGTGTTTTCTCTATATTTTTTGTATTATGAAATTGACCCTATTATGTAAATATTTTTTGGTCTATAAAATGAAACTTCAATCAGCGGAAGTATTATTACCTGGTAAATTTAAGTTGATAACAAAATGGTTTTAACCTAATCCGATTAAAACCATTTTAATGATTAATTGTCATTAACAATATTTTTCAATAACTGATAAGATCGAGCTTGCTTTTCACGATCAAAAATATAAGAAACAGCCATAATCTCATCAACATCATATACTGTTTGAAAATCAATCATTTGATCCCGAACAGAAGCTTGGCTGCCCACCCAACTTTGATTGATCATCGATTGAACAGCATTCTTTTCATTAAGGGTCCAAATACTTTCAATATCATCCACCGGTGGTTTTAATGGTTGATTCTCTCCCCGAATGACGTTTAGGAAAAATTGTTTCGTTGTTGTCATTTCTCGATCTGCTTCTTGATCGGTTTCCGCTACAATGACATTTAAACAGACAATCATGTAAGGTTCATCTAAGTATCGCGAAGGTTGGAATTGATCACGATAAATCTCAATCGCTTCCGGCATATGTCTCGGTGCAAAATGAGAAGCAAATACATAAGGTAAACCAAGCTTGGCTGCTAACATTGCTGAATCTGTTGAAGAACCTAAAATATATAATGGAACATGTGTGGCAACCCCTGGAAATGCCTTAACATGACCTTGCTCGTCAAGCGGTCCAAAATAGTTTAATAAGGACTGAACATCGGAGGGGAAGGTATGAACAGCATCATTACCTCTCGAACGTCTTAAGGCACTTGCTGTTAATAGGTCGGTACCCGGAGCACGTCCTAAACCTAAATCAACACGATCAGGATAAAGTGTAGCCATTGTACCAAACTGCTCTGCGACAACAAGTGGTGCATGATTAGGTAACATAATTCCACCAGATCCTACCCGGATAGACTCAGTCTGTTCGAGTACATGTTTAATTAAAATAGCGGTGGCTGAGCTTACTAGTGTTGGCGAATTATGGTGCTCCGCAATCCAATAGCGTTGATAGCCCATTTTTTCAGTTGCTTGTGCAAGCTCTACTACAGCACCTATCGCTTGAAGTTGACCTTCACCTTGTCGGATCGGTGCTAAATCTAGAACTGAAACAGGAATATTTAAATGTGTCAATCTGACTCACTTCCTTAATTATGATCTTACTCAATAGCTTAACACGTTTAATTAAAAGTACTTAATAGAATGCCTAGAAGAAAATATTCAAAAAAGAGATACCCAAAATAAAGGCAAAACTTAATTTAAACAGCCTTATAAAGCTTCAAATCGTGTTGCTGGTGAATTTTGAATGCCATTTACTCGACTTTCTTCTTTATTCATTTGGAAAATATTTTGATCAACCGGTTTTGGCGCTTGTAAACCGCACTTAATACCATCTAAGCCAAAAACGAGTAAAGCTGATAATGCTAAGTACCGACTATAAATTGATATTCTCATTAAAAGTGATAAGTTGCAATACATACCTGAGTCAGCAACCCCAGCTAAGGGCTTAGCCATAAATGTTGTATGAAGATTATATTTCCTAGCAATAGTGTAACGACTAATTTAAAAGTTTGAATATCATCAGCATGCTTTACTGGATCAGAAATTTTAAAATCAATCTCTTGTTGTCCAGGGGCAACCTCATGATGGGAGGCTTCAATTTCAAAACCCACCTCTTCTAATTCAAGGACAATATCACGACGACCATAATACGATGTTTACCGAGCATAGCCAAGAGCTTACGCACATAGAATTGTGTTTATCAAGCATAGGCTGGTCTGATCATCTGACATGGAAATTAGTAACAGTTATTTATCTAATAAAGTGAGACTTCAATCAGTGGGGGTTTTGGACCTACAGGATCTAGGTCATGTAGACGTTACCACAGGAGGTGGTGGGTTTTGTTTGCCTACCCTCCCCTCACAGATTGGGATTGCGATTACTCATCCCAGCGAAAATATTTGTTTCTACCACAAGAGGATGGCTTAAAGGCCCTTGAGGCAATCGAGCTTTTACAGCAATTGATCTCCTACTCATCTTTAAAGCTATTGTTCAAATCTTGAAATGGAAGTTCTATTGCCTGTTAATGCGGGATAAACTTAAATTGATAAAAAAATAAATCTCTTCCAACGAAGAGATTCACTTTTCCTATTTATCTTTAACATCTTCTACCGCTTCTTCAACAGCCTCTTTTACTTTTTCCGAAGCTTCCTTTGCAGCTTTTGCCTTTTTCTCGGCTGTTTTCTTTGTTTCCTTGACTGTTTTCTCAGCTGTTTTCTTTACCTCATCTACCTTATCAACCACTTCGTCCTTTTTGTCTTCTAGATCGTCTTGTGCCTGATTAAATTTCTTTTGGATAGATTGTTTCGTCCCTTGATATTTATCCTGTAGGTTTTGTGATTTATCATTAACAACTTGCTGTAAGTTAGCTGTCTGTTCTTTAGCATATGATTTTAACTCATCTGTTTTTTCATAAGCTACTTCTTTCCACTCATTCGTTTTATCCCTAAAATCAAGAGCGGTTTTGTTAATATCTTCACGTAATTTTTTACCAGACTTTGGTGCAAATAAAAATGCTAAAGAAGCTCCTACAAGCGTTCCAACTAACGATCCAATCAAAAAGTCCTTAGTATTAATATTATCATTTGACTTATTACCTTTATTCGCCATTTAATCATTCCTCCTAGTTTATAATTTAATATTTTTCTTTGCTTTCTTCTTATTCAATAATTCGATAATAATCGTACCCCATTTAATAATTTGACCTGCTTCTTCCTTGTTTGCAAATGCAATTCCGGTAATTGAATCAGATACTTGCTGAAGTGATTGGTTAAACCCCGAAACAGTCGTTCCTATACCACTAATACTATCCACTAAATTATTTAAGCGTTGAGATTTCTGGTTAATATCTTCTGCTAAAGCATTAGTGTGGTTCAATAATATCGTTGTTTCAGTCGTGATCCCTTCTATCTGACTTTCTAAGCTTTCCAATGTGTTTGCTACATTACCCATTGTACGTTCTGTCTCTTTTAAAACTTTAATTAAGTATATAACTAGGACTCCAAACGCGAGGGCAATAATTAATGCTGCGATATAAAGAAGATTTATCATAAGATAGATCCACCCCATTTCTATGTATTTTGATTAATTAAATTGACATATTGTTATCTACCCTTTTACATCACTGATAAACATATCCTTTTAATAAAATGATCTTATTTTAAAAGTTTATACATAAAAAACCGCATTAGTAGATAAATATTACTTTATTTATACTATAGCGGTTTTTATTTCTTCCTTCAAATTATTTAAATGTTTCTTCATAAATTTGTTGATATTTTTGAATGTCACCAGCACCCATAAAAACAACTACACCTTTACTATTGTCTTTTAGCTTTTCCGTCGAATTCATGGACAATAGTTGACTGTTAGGAATTAAAGCTTGTAAATCTTCTATCGTTAATTTCTTTTCAGCTTCTCGAGCTGAACCAAAGATATCACATAAGAAGACTTCATCTGCAAGATTTAATGTTTCAGCAAATTCTTTTAAAAACATTTTAGTTCGTGTATATGTGTGTGGTTGAAAAACAGCTGTGATCTTACGCTCCGGGTATTTCTTTCTAACTGCATCTATTGTAGCTTCAATTTCTTTAGGGTGATGTGCATAGTCATCAATAATGATTTGTTCATTAAAAGTACGCTCTGAAAATCTCCTTTTCACACCTGTAAATGTTGATAAATGTTTAATATCTTCAGGTTTAATACCTTCATAATGACATAAAGCAATAACTGCCAAAGCGTTTAGAACACTATGATTCCCGTACATTGGGATCGTAAAGGTTTCATAAAAATGATGACGAACATAAACATCAAACTGAGTTCCTTCATCAACTTCAATTATATTTTTCGCTTGAAAATCATTAGTATCAGAAAAACCATAATATACTACAGGTACTTTTGCCTGGATCTTCTGTAAATAATCATCATCACCATAAGCAATAATCCCCTGTTTAACTTGCTCAGCCATCTCTTGGAAAGCATTAAATACATCATCAATGCTTGTAAAATAATCTGGATGATCAAAATCAACATTTGTCATAATTAAATAATCTGGTTGATATGCTAAGAAATGGCGCTTGTATTCGCACGCTTCGAATACAAAATATTTGCTATCATGATGTCCTAAACCGGTTCCATCCCCAATCAGATATGATATTGGGTGAATTTGACTAAGAACATGTGCTAGCAATCCAGTTGTTGATGTTTTCCCATGTGAACCCGTAACAGCAATACTTTTATATTTCTTTAACCACTGACCTAAGAAATCATGGTAGCGATAAATGGGCAACCCTAATCTTTTTGCTTCAACAATTTCTTCATGGTTGTCTTTAAAAGCATTTCCAGCTATAACGGTCAAACCTTCTTTTATATTAGCTTTTGAAAATGGAAATATTGGGATGTTTTTTTCTTTTAATGCTGCATCAGTAAAAAATGTTTTTTTGACATCAGAACCTTGTACATCTTCACCGGCATCATATAGTATATGAGCCAGTGCACTCATACCTGTTCCTTTAATGCCAACAAAATGGTAAGTCGTCATAAATGTGTACCTCCAAGAGATTTCTACCCTTTTTCAATTAAACCCCAATATCATTAGAGGTTTACAATATATCAGCAAGCTGCCTAAATTTCACTCATTAATATCAAAAGATTGTGCTTATCCATACATAAGCATAATATGCTTTTGCTGATAAATTTAATATATTCTTATTGCTTTGTACATTTTAGTATTATAGCACAAAAACAATCTTTGCATAGAAGCAAGTGTGTTTATTTTTGATAGATTACCTTTTCTAATCTTGGATTTGGTTGATATGATCGACCAGCTTTAGATTCAGGCTTTCCATTTAAAATAACATTATCACCAGTAAAGCCAATATTAATATCTAATAAACTTCGGCCAACACCATATAAATCAACTGGAACATTTCTTTTTTCAAACATGCGAATTTTCTCCTCGGTAAATCCTCCACTTGCCATAATCTTCACATGTTGATATCCCTCATTGTCCAACGCTTTGCGTAGGGCAAAGATTAACTCTGGATTTACACCCCGTGGGTCAAATTTCCCAAGAAGATGGGCATTTCTTAAGAAGTATTTGTCAACCATATTTCCTGAAGTATCGAGACGAACACATTTCAATGTTTCACCAAACTCACGTGCTACCTTAAGGGCATCTGTAATAACATCATTATTATAATCGATTAAAACAGTTAAATCGTCTTCTGGATATATTTCATGATAAGCCTTAGCCACTTTAACAATATCACCTTCAAATAGTTGAATTAAGGCATGTGGCATTGTTCCCATTCCGGTCTTTCCCCACCATTCATTCATTGCGTGTGTTGCTTGGGCGGTGGATCCCCCAATAAAAGCAGCATAACCGTCTCCTGCTTGTTGTGTATAGTGATCATCGCGATCTCCCATAAATATAATAGGCTTTTGTTTACCTGATGTTCTCCCCGCTTTTACAACATTATATACATTCGTGGCGACAGACGTTCGTCTAGCCAAGATCCCATCAATTACACCCTCTAAATAACCAAATGACTGATAAGGTCCCTTGATTGTTAATACTGTTTCAAAAGGTGAGATTTTATCTCCATCCTTTAATGAATGAATTTCAAGCTCTTCTGGTTTATCGGCAAATGTATGAATGAGTGCGATTGTCTCATCTGTCCCACACAAAACCGCTTCATCTTTTTGGAAAAATTGCATAACTACTTCATTGTCAGGCTTCATTTTCTCAGCGATTTCTTTCGTCTTTAAAAAGTAAACAGCTGAAAACCAGCCTTCCTTAAGGCGTTGGTCGAATTTAAATGTTTTATTTGTTAAACGATCAATTTCACCATTTAATTTCATTGTGAATTCTTTTTCCATTGGTCAAAACTCCTCATTAATTTATACAGCCTTAACTGATCAGCCGATTTAGGTGTAGTATTCGGGGGCTAGAACTGGGACATAGAATAAAAAATTCACTTATTCCTGCAACGTAAAACTTCGTTGTATTCCTTAATATAGTTACTTGCTCCAATAAAACTTGTTACACCATAAATATTAGGATATCCTATTTGTCGCAAGTTCCCACTTCATTCTTTTTTTAAAAAAGTAATCATCTTAAGTGGGAACGCATGACCAGTAAAGATCAATTTTTCGTCATAAATTTTATTTCGTTTTGTTTATCATATAAGAAAATAGAATATTACTCAAGTTATATCTTAGTCAATTTAAGCTTCAACCAATAATGACTGATGATAATGATTGAGGCCAACAATCAGCAATTCTTATCTTAATCCATTAAAGTAAATCTTCATTCAATGGCTCGTTCATTCCCATTAAGGGGTAGACGAATGAACCGGTTTTTTTACTAACAGCTGATTCCTCTCACATCATCTGAGCCTTTCACTTATATGATTGAAGTGGGGTCTCACGGTTAGTTAATCTACGGTAAACAATTCAGCTCGGTAACTGAATAATAGGCTTACTGTAGTTGCTCAAGTTCTTCCTTTGTTACGAGTAATGTTCGAGGCTTACTCCCATTCTGACCGGAAATAATCCCATTATACTCTAGCGCATCAATCAAACGCGCAGCCCGATTATAACCAATTTTAAACCGTCTTTGAAGTAATGAAGTTGAGGCACCATTATGATCTAATACGAAAGCAACAGCTTCGTCATATAATTCATCCTCATTATCCTCTTGTTCAACTCTTTGCAATAAGTCTTCCTGTTCAAATAAATAATCAACTGCCTCGCGTTTTCTTGCATCATTTGTAACCCGATCAATTTCTTCATCAGAAACAAAAGCCCCTTGAATCCTCATTGGATAACGAGCACCATTTTCAACAAACAGCATATCTCCTTTTCCTAACAAGCGTTCTGCCCCATTTTGATCAATCATTGTTCTTGAATCTACTTGTGAAGCAACGCTAAAAGCAATTCGGGTTGGAATGTTTGCTTTAATTAAACCTGTAATGACATCAACTGATGGGCGCTGTGTGGCAAGTAATAAGTGGATCCCACATGCCCTTGCCTTTTGAGCAATTCGACTAATTGAATCTTCTACATCTTGTGGAGCGATCATCATTAAATCAGCTAACTCATCTATTACGATCACAAGATAAGACATTTTTTCTTGTTCATTATTTTCCTCAGCCATCTTTTGATTATAGCGTTCAATATTCCGAGCACCAACATTAGCAAACTTATGATAACGTGACTCCATTTCTTCAACCGCCCACCTTAAGGCTTGTGTTGCTGCTTTAATATCTGTAATAACAGGTGAAACAAGATGGGGAATGTCATTATATGGTGCTAGTTCAACCATTTTAGGATCAATTAATAAAAGACGTACATCCCTTGGACTTGCTTTATATAACAATGAAATGAGGATTGAATTAATACATACACTTTTTCCTGATCCCGTTGCTCCCGCAATTAAACCATGGGGCATTCTCTTAATATCCGTTACGACAGGATTACCGGAAATATCAAGACCTAAACCAATTGTCAATGGAGATTCAGCTTGGCTAAATTGTCGTGTTTTAAAAATTTCATATAAACCAACTGGCGAGGCAAATTCATTTGGAATTTCAATCCCAATTGCATTTTTCCCCGGTATTGGTGCCTCAATTCGGATATCCTTTGCTGCCATATTTAATTTTATATCATCACTCAGATTTCTAACCTTACTGACCTTCACACCTGATTCAGGTTGAATTTCAAATCGTGTGACTGTCGGACCCTGCATCGCATTAACAACATGTGCTTTAACATTAAATTCAGCTAATGTCTCTGTCAACTTTTTCGACTGCTCTTCTATCCATGCTTGATCTTGTTGAACAGTACTAGAAAGATCATTTAACAAGTGCAGACTTGGTAAATGATCTTTTTGTTCAATTACTTGTTGTCTTTTCTCGCGATAGCGACGTTTATCACTTGGTGTCATAATGACATTAAAGGGATGCTTTCTAGCAGACTCCCTCCTATCTGTCACTTGTTCAGAAACTTGTTCAATCTGCTCTTCAGGGATATTGTTTGAGGGAATTTGTGATTCCACTTGTTCCTGATAGCTGTCAGTTATATTTTCTTGTTCGATAGTATCTTGTATTTCTGGATAATCTGTTTCCTGTGATGGTTTAATTACAGTTGTTTCTTCCATTACTTCATCTTGCTTTTCGATGGTTTGCTTATTCACTTCTTGCTTAACCACCTTATCCTTTAGGAGTTTTTCACGATCACGACGCAGAAAAGCTGGTTCTTCAAGATGACTCGTTTCCATGCGATCAATTGTATGAAAGCCATGGATAGGTGAAGCCACATTTGAAGCTTTAAATGGTTTTCTCTTCTTAACTTCATCAGTTTTCGGATCATCTGTTTCGATCCAACTATCTATTTCATCTTGTTTATCATATACAGGTGGTGGATCAATCGGCATTGGAAAACGGAAAGATTGTTTTTTCGGATATTGATAAGACACCTTTGCTTCAACAGGCTTAGTTCGTCTTCTAAATAACGGTACATTGTCTTCATAGTCAAATTCTAGCTCTTCTTTTGAATCAAAGAGCTGTCTAAATTTATTAATTAATTTATCTAACATGATTTATTCACTCTTCCATTAAGGACTTTACCTCTTATTTTAGCAGATTTTTAAAAAGCGTAAAAGATCGATTGCTCTTTTACGCTTTACCAAATATTAAAAAATAAAGGGTTGTCCTGCCTCAACATTATCTTCTAGAACATAAATCCCTTTTTCAGTAGGAGCATTTGGAAGACCTAGTTCTTTTTGCGAACAAATCATACCAAATGAAGCTACTCCTCTTAATTTAGCTTCTTTAATCTCCATACCACTCGGCATGATTGCACCCACTTTTGCAACGACGACATGTTGTCCAGCTTCTATATTTGGTGCTCCACAGACAATTTGGACCGTTTCATTACCTAGATCAACTTGACAAACACTAAGTTTATCAGCATTTTCATGTTTTTCTTTTTCTTTAACATATCCAACGACAAACTTAGGTGATAAATCCAAATCCAATTCTTTAGGTACATTATTTGTCTTAAATACTTCATTCACTGATGTTAATAAAGACTCATCTAATTGATGTTTCCCATCAGTCAATGCGAAGTATTTTGAACAATTAAAAATATTATAACCAATAATTTGATTCGTTTCGGTATCATATATTTCAGCTACATCACCATATTTACGGAAGGCTGTTTTTTCTCTGTTTCCTTGTTTCAAAGGAATAATTAGTACATCGCCAATTCCTTCTTTGTTATAAAATATATTCATCCTATTCATCCTTTTTATCAACGTTTGTATTATTTTGTTTTTTCTTAGCCAGTATAAAAATTGGTTCAAGCTTCCTATCTTCGTAAAGAAATGATAAGGCTGTAATCGGTACCCGACCTTCCGCAAAATACTGCATGGCCATCTGAGCTAAAATATCATAGCCAATATCATTTTGCACATCCGCTACAATCAAGGTATCCTGATGCGGAACAGCTAAGACGAGTTCTCCTTTTGCCTTTTGACTCATTTCCTCAAGCCAAGTTTCATTTAAAATTCGACTTGCATCAAAACCGTCATTTGCCGAAATAAAATAGAAATCATTATCAGCAACTCGATCACACTTTAATTCAATCGGCAGTGACTTCATATTAAAAGTTGCTATTTCTTTTAGTTGCTTAGTGGACCAACCCGCTTCAGTTAAAAGTTGTTGATCAATTAATTGATAGGTATGACCAAAATCTAAAGCATAATAAATTCGTGTTTCAGCTGTATGGTCATGATAAATGAGTTTCAAGCCAGCCTTCGACTTAGTTGGAAATGAAGTACTACGGATAACTGGATAAATTCTCTTTTCATTATCCTGCAATTTAGGATTTTGATTCATCATTTCCAATGATGTTTTTATATGAAAGACAAGCTCATCAATAGCGATGTCACCCCGTTGTTCATACTTAGCAATCACACTAGGTAAGGTTATCGTTACTCCTTTTCCTGTATCAGCCCATTCGACTCTATATTGATCATTATCCCGTTTATACGCTGTTTTCCATTTTGGATCTTGGAATTTTTGATCTAATCGTTTTTTTAACTGTAAAGTTGTTAAAGTCATTTTTTCCACCTCGAGGATGTTTCAATTTCAAGCTTCATTGTACCATCTATTTTAGTCACATGAAAATAAAGTGATTTGCTGATACGAAATAATTGAATCAATGATCGTTGCTATCTCTAACACTGCCTTTTTCTATACTTATCATAATGAAAGAGGCCAAGTAACAAAGTAAATCTGGCCTAAGCGACAGTTAATCCCCCACTTAGTATTCTAAAACTACTCTGAATATTTGAGTTGGGGGATTTTTTATTGTCTTTTAAGTTGTAGTAAACTATTTTAAGTGGTTAAGCAACACTAACTTTTGTTAAGAATGATTCAATTTCTTCCCGAGATTTTCGATCCTTACTAACAAAACGAGCCACTTCTTTTCCTTGATCAAATGCTAAAAAACTAGGTATTCCAAAAATATCATGTTTAATACAAAGATCAATAAACTGATCACGATCAACGTGAATAAAAGTAATACTTTGGAACTCCTCTTCTAATTCAGGTAGAAAGGGCTCAATCACGCGGCAATCTGGACACCATTCTGCAGAAAAAAGAAAGACCGTTTTTCCCTTTTGAATTTGTTGATAGAATTGTTCTTCTGTTTGTAAATTTTCCACCGTAACTGCCTCCTATATGCTAATCATATGCTAGTTTAAGATCACCATAATTAATCCAACCTTTATAGCGCATCCACTCCGATACAGCCAAACTAATTAAGGCAGGACCAATAATATGAACTAGCAAAACCATAATGAATACAGGAAATGTAAAGCCCATCGTTTGAAAAGCCATGATTTGCCCAACTAGACCAGATGTCCCCATACCTGCGCCTGAAGCATTATTTGTCATTTGTAACCATACAGTTCCTATTGGTGCCATAATAACAGAGGCGACTGATGGCGGAATCAAAATCAATGGTTTTTTTATAATATTGGCAATTTGCAACATCGAAGTACCAATTCCCTGAGCTAAAAACCCACCGATTCCATTTTCCCTAAAACTACTTACAGCAAATCCGATCATCTGTGCAGAACAACCAATTACAGCAGCACCTGCAGCTAGACCATCTAAAGACAACATAACAGCAATAGCTGCACTAGAAATTGGTGCTGTTAATGCCCATCCCATAAGTAATGAGACAATAATCCCCATAACAAAAGGTTGCTGAGTAGTTGACCAATTAATCACTTCTCCTAATCCAGTCATCAAAGCATCCAATGGTGGCCCTATAAATTTCCCTACACTATATCCTACCATAATCGTTAATAAAGGTGTTATAATTATATCTACTCTTGTTTCTTTAGAAACCAGTTTACCGGCCTCTGTTGCAAATATGGTGCTCACAAAAGCACCAACTGGACCACCTAAACTATAGCCAAAAGCACCTGCAAATATCGTTGAAAATTGAACAAGTGGAGGAGCTTTAAGACTATATCCGATTGCGGCTCCAATAGCACCACCTACAATTTTCCCATCCATTGCAAAACTACCTATTTCAAGTAAAAATAAACCGAATTCAAACTCTCCAAAAATTCTTATTAATTGTTCACCTATAGTATTCACAATCAAGCCAATAATTAACGATGAAAACAAACCAAGTGCCATATAACTTAAAGCAGTTATTAAATATGCATGTGCTGATAATTCAATATTTTTTCTCTCTAAAAATTCCTTCATCAACGATTCCCCCTCTATTCTTATTTACCATAGTCAACTAATTGATTATTTTGAATTTCTATATGATGGGACCCTAGCTAGGAATGGGACTGGGACTGGGGTTACTCGTCCCAGCGAAAGGATTTGCGGTTACTCATCTCACCGTAGACATTTGCCGTTACACGTCCTAGTGAAAACACTTGTTAGCTGAACCAATCGGTCCCTTACTGCCAGTTGACCACGCACTTACAATGCTTAGTTTCCTTCAAATTCTTGAAGTGGGATCTTACTGATAGTTGCACTACGATAAATATTATAAGTATTAAGCCCTTATTGATTTATGATTCACTTAATTTTACACTAAGTTTATACAGGTGACAAGACATAGTTTTTCAATTAAAAACTCAGTTAACTTAGGTAAGGTAAAACCATGATTAAAGTTAACTGAGCAAAATTCCGCTACTTATACCTGCTCTTCAAAATCTTGAAATTGTATTGAATTAATCATTTTAACAATTTCAGTAAAATCTTCTTCTAAATGATTAAGAGATGTCTGTGTAGTAATTCTCACGCCACCAACTCCGACTTGTAATTCAAAGTCGCGTTCTAGCTCTGTAACCTTCACATAAGCAAAATGGTCATCATCTTGATAAGTTTCAAGTAAATCATATTGACCACCTGCCTTTTCAGCTTGATAGAAGGCTTCGCTCGATGCATCCTCCAAATCGTTATAGAATAGGATATATGTTTGATCTTGATCATTAAAAATTAGATTACGATCAGATTCTTCAATAACTGTGAAGTGTTCAGGTAAATATATATTAAAATTATCAAACTCTCTATTCGGTTCTAGAGCCTGACTGCTAAATGACCTATCAATGGTTGCTCTAATATTTTCCAAAGTTTCCTCTTCAGATAAACTACAGCCACTAGCAAATAGAATAAGACTGGTAATGAAAATAAGGCTTAATCTTTTTCTTATCATAAGTGACTCCTTTCTTTATAAAAATAATCTACCCATATGATACTACTTAATTGAAGAATTACAAGGGGCTCTTTTAAGTTGGTGTACTTTTGATATACCGCCATTTAATGGGTTGGATCTTAAGATTAATTACTCTTCGCTAATTGATATTGACCTTTTAGTTGTTTGACAACATGTTCGAACATTTCACTTCGACTAACTTCATTATTTGTTAAAAAACCAATTGTCCCTTGATTATTACGAACATCTGACTGTTTAGCATATTGATCAATTATTTCCCCAAGTTCTAGTCCAGTTTGTAATGCCTTTGAGATTGGGTCAGGCAATGGGAGCCTTGCACCACTTGCAATGTAAACATTTCCTACTTGATCAACTAAGGCACCCCAATTGCATAACAAAAGCTGATTATTAAATTCCATGACACCACCTTCTAGACCAATCCCGATAACGCCACGTTCAGATTTTTGACAATATTTTGCTCGGTTGATCGCTCCTGTCAATGTTTCCTGGTCAGTCATTGGTTGATTTGAAACACCCGATGGAGCTTGCTCCCCAATAACAATAGAACCTGAAAACACACTTTCTACTGCTCTTATTTTTGCTTTATTTAATGAACCTACGATTATTTGTTCAGACACTTAGTCAACTTCCCTTCTATTAAAAATTACATTTTAAAATCATTAAAGAACCGTTAAATAAACATTTTAAGAACATCATAACATGCTCTATTTTTTCAAGTCTACCAGAATTTTTATTTTCTACATTATTGCTGTTGTTCATGTAATTTAAAAACTTTAACTTATATATCCCCTGGAAAATGTTCAGTATATTTTGTGTAACCGGAACATCAAGTATAATCACTTTATTACTAATTATAACTGATAAACTAGGGTAATCGGTTATTAGTCAATAAGTTCGAACACTTTTCAATCAAATATAGGTTCCTTCATAGTTTTGATTACTTTTAACATCTAATTTACCTTTGTCCTCTTCTTATCCCCCATTTTCCCTCATAGGGTGATTTTACGCGATAACAATACTATATAATAAAATTAAATGATAATTATCTTTTCTAGATAAAGTGGAAAATATAGTTTTCTCTAACTTATTATAGATACAGCAAAATATTTAATTCGAAAAGTCTACTTAATTTAAAAATCGCCTCGGTAATTCTTAAAAAGAGTCACCAAGACGATTTCCTATAAGATTAAATTTAATTTTTAGCTATTACGTCTTAATTGTTCAACCATATTTGCATCAGTATTCTTCACGAGGTTAATAATTAATTCTTTTGCCGCTGCATAGTCATCAACATGAATAATAGATGCATGTGTATGAATATAGCGTGAAGGTATCCCCACAACAGCCGAAGGTATCCCGTCATTCGAAAGATGAACTCGACCCGCATCCGTTCCGCCTTGCGAAATAAAGTACTGATACGGAATCTTATTAGTTTCCGCGATATCTAAAACAAATTCACGCATCCCTTTATGTGTGATCATTGTTCGGTCAAAAATGCGTAACAAAGCCCCTTTTCCAATCTGCCCAAACTCTTTATCATCACCAGACATATCATTAGCTGGAGATGCATCAAGCGCATAAAAGATATCTGGCTTAATCATATTTGCAGCAACCTGTGCCCCACGTAAACCAACTTCTTCTTGAACAGTTGCACCAGAGTAAAGCTCATTTGAAAGTTGTTCATCTTTTAATTCTTTTAGCAATTCAATGGCTAAACCACAGCCGTAACGATTATCCCATGCTTTAGCTAGTATTTTTTTCTTATTACTCATTGGTGTAAATGGTGTCACTGGCAAGATCGATTGCCCTGGTCTAATCCCAATTGCCTTTGCATCTTCCTCATCGTCAGCTCCGATATCAACCAACATATTTTTTAATTCCATCGGTTTTGCTCGTTGTTCTGGTGTTAGATTATGTGGTGGAATGGATCCAATCACACCGATTACCGGTCCATTATCTGTCATAATTTGTACACGTTGCGCTAACAAGACTTGATTCCACCAACCACCCAATGGTTGAAATCGAATCATTCCGTTTTTAGTAATTTGGGTCACCATAAAGCCAACTTCATCCATATGACCTGCAACTAAAACCTTAGGTCCTTCTCCTTTTTTAACACCAAAAATACCGCCCAATCGATCTTGAATCACTTCATCCGAATACTTCTCTAATTCTGAACGCATATAACGACGTACTAGGTGTTCATTACCTGATGCACCTTGCAACTCCGTTAATGTCTTAAACATATCCATCGTTTCTTGTTTCATTATGTACAACCTCCATATCCTTGTCCTATTATAACCATCAGTCAGTCGACTAGGACATGATTTATTATGATATGATTACTTATCAGGCCAAAATCAATTTATAGTTGAACCTGTTTAAATATCTTTCATAAAATCATACTGACCAAAGGTTTATTAAATTAAAGTTTTTACTCTATCTATATCTTTTATTGTAACGAAAGAGAACGATCATTTCCACTTAAAAGAATATTCTGTATCTAGCAAATTTTATGCTTATTCGTTTGAATACACCTTTTCTTCCTTATTTTTAATCTGTTATCCTTTTTATATCCTTTATTTTCAGCCCTAAAAAGATGCAATTACTCGTTCTGATGAAAAATATTGAGTGATTTTTAAATGATATTATAAGACCGATTTTCTTATTATAGAAAAATAATGTATACTAGCATTAACTTTAATAATCGAGGTGAAGTATATGAATTTAAAGAAAACAATAGGCACACTAGGAATCGGTGTCGCTATTGGATACTTTGTAAAAGCAAAAATAAGTGAAATGCCTATTCAACCAGAACAAGCACTCAAACTTGCTAAAGAGAAATTTAAAGAAGAAGGAGCAGTTAGTGGCTCTTGGATTTATATGAAAAGTGAAGATTTATCCCTACACGGATTAAATTATCGGGTTTATCGTGGTGGAATTACCCGGACTATTAATGATACCAATCAACAATTTGAGTTTTATGTTGATGCCTACACTGGATCGATTATTTCAACTAAAGAAACGAATAGCGTTATATAAAATCTCGCAATTGCCTAACAATCCGCATGATGAGTTTTCTAAAAAACAGGTAAGCTAATGTGGTTACTTCTAATTGAAGACTATTTGGCTTGCATCACTGCCATCGTTTTGAATCACCATCAATAATACATGCTTGCTATCATTCTTTTAGCAATCAAAAGAGGTAACTACTTCTGTTACCTCTTTTTTAGTTTATTTAGGAAACCTTGCACAACAACGATAAATTGATTGACCTTTTGCGGAAAACTTTTCTTCATACTCTGTCATCACATTTGTTGGATCATTCAACTCGTGAAGATCTAAGCAAACCTCGTCTAAAATTAAACCAAACTTTGAAAAACTAACTAGGCTATATTCAAATAAACCTTTGTTATCTGTTTTTAAAATGATCTCTCCGGCTGGTTTTAAGATTTCCTGATATTGTTCCAGAAACGTTCTATGCGTAAGTCGTCTTTTTTCATGTCTGTTTTTTGGCCATGGATCAGAAAAATTCAAATAAATTCGATCGAGTTCATTCTTAGCAAACATCTTGGTTAAATCTTTCGCATCATCATTAATGAGTTTCACATTATTAGGTTCCAAGTCAACTACTTTCTGAACAGCTGTTACAATAATACTTTTAGCAACTTCAATTCCAATAAAATTAACTCCAGGGTTTTGTTTAGCCATTCCCGCAATAAATTGACCCTTTCCCGTTCCAATTTCCAAATGAATGGGTTGTTCTTGCTTAAAGGTCGAGTGCCACTTCCCTTTATTTTCTGTAGGATTTAATTCGACATAAGATGTTTGTTCTTTTAAATATTCATCAGCCCAAGGTTTGTATCTAGCACGCATATCTATCTCCCCTTTCCTATGATTAATTCGTTACTTACATAAACAAATCAGTGAGAGAATGAATCTACCCACTGATTTGTTAGGCTATTTATTTAGAATTGAGATAAGTATCTGCTCTTCTCAAAACAAATTCTAATTGTTGAACTTTACAATTGAAGTTGTTTAAATCTATTTCACAATCCAACTCCATGATGAGCTTATAGATCATATACCAATGCACTCTAATATACAATGATCTGCTCCCTTTTTCCCCATAATTCTCTAACCACTTTTCCCATTCATGCTCTTGAATATAGCGGTTAAATAGCATAGCTAAATCAAGTGCTGGATCGGCAATCTCCGCATTATCCCAGTCAATTAAATACAATTGTCCTTTGTTCGTTACAAGCCAATTATTATGATTTAAATCACAATGGCAGACAACTGGTTTAATGTTAATAACTGATCCTAATTGTTTCTTCATCCAATTTAATGCGCGATTAACAGTCATTGAACAAAATGCATTATTATTTTCTTGAACTAACTGTTCTAGCTCACGATACAAAGTAATCGGATAAAGTGGTTTCTTTCCCATCCTTGTTAACATATCTAGTAATTCTGTTGAATGGTGAATTCGCCCTAATAACTCTGCCACTTTTGGATGTTGGATAACCTCTGGAATCATCTCTTTTCCATCAAGCCATTCTTGGGCAGTTATAACATCTCCATTTTCTAACCTCTTTGTCCAAACTAGTTTGGGAACAATTCCTTGTGCAGAAAGAACAGCCAAAAACGGTGAAGAATTTCTCTTCAAAAAAAGACGCTTGTGGTTAGACTGGGCACAATATGCTTCTCCTGTTGAACCACCTGCTGATTTAATTATCCAACCTTCACCTAGTACATTTCGCACAGGAATCTCCTCACATTCTATACCATCAAAGTTATCGACAAAAACAGCGATAACTAGCCAATTTTATTTTAATCTACTAATAGATTAACTCATTTTTCATAAAAAGATCAAGGGGTAATTTTATCCTATTTTATTTAACTTACATAGTAAATGAAATCATTGATTGATCAACTCACATTTGAACATCTTCCGAACGCTCCCACTCTGGCCGATTAACAGCTACAGTATCCGAATATGCTAATAATGTTTCCGCAACTTTTAATTGTTGATGCTTTAATGGTGAGGTTAATTGACGTTGTCTGTGTAACCACTTCTCATGTTTGTCCCGATCAACAAATTCCGTTTGAAATGGTTCTAAATAGAATTGGATCCTATTTGTCCTTGATAAAACTATTTTTTTTATTGGCATATCAATTTTTTTATGATCTAAAATCGCTTCAACAATTTTAGCTGACCTTTTTAATGACAATAAAGGGCTTAAAAATTTAGATTGAATACCATTTTGTTCACTTAACCATGTTCGATCATCATCAGCTATTATCATGTGATCTGATGGTTCTTCTACTATTTTAATCACATTTATTTCAACTGGTGTAATCATAATTATATCAGTATCAACTATTGTCTTTTTTAGTTTAAAGACCGGTTTATACATAAACAAGTAAGTATCGGGAAAGCGTTGCAAAAAGTATTTAAGCGTTAAATCATCTTCATAATATCGATCTAAGAAGGACATTTCACTAATTGTCGACGAAGCCCAATTTAATTGGAATTGATAAATAGAATCTAAAAAGGAATATTTCAGCTGGTCTTCTGTTTTTGGTAAGGAGTAGTCAGAATAATCAGCTTGGACCTCTTCTCTTTTGTTAAAGAATTCCTTCCATTTTTCAAAAAGGGATGCTTGAGATACTTCCTGATTAGTCTCTTCTATATAAAGTGATTCTTGTTTTGCCTCCCACATTTCCAATAAACCTTTCCAGTTTTCTTGTTTGAGACGTATATATTGACTTGAATAATGATATATATCCCGTTGATATCGGGATATATAGTTTTCCAACTTAATTAATTGTCCCATTCTATACAACACCTCACCTGTATTATCCTTGTTTAAATTATTAGTAACCCCATTATTGTTATATCGGCCTTTCTTAAGAATTTGTAAAATTCAAGCTAGTTGCTAGCCAGATTAATAAGAAAAGTGTAAAATAACAGTACAGAGATTCAGTAACACCACAAGTCTAATGATTTTATTAAGGAGTGGTTTTTTGAGTCAATCAACAACAAGGATGCTAACGCGTATCAAGGCTGTTTATTTATTCATTCGAGAATCCGGTCCAGTCACAACCTCTGAAATTGCTGAGGAATTTGATATTACGGATCGAACGGTTCAAAGGGATTTAAACATACTTGCCTATAATGGCCTTGTAAAAAGTCCAAGTAGAGGACAGTGGAGTATTACGAAAAAGAAAGTTAAAATTTCGTAATCCTGTAATTGTTGTTTCTAATGCTGACATCTATCGTCAGCTTATTTTTTTGATTTAAACTACTTATTTAAGTTGTTTTAAGTAAGTAATTTCAGCTTCACTCAACCGACGATACTCTCCTTGTTCTAATGCCTCATCTAATTTCCACTGCTCCATTGCAATTCGTTTTAAATAAACCACGTGTTTTCCTAGCGCTTCAAACATTCTTTTCACCTGATGAAATTTCCCCTCGGTGATTGTTACTTCCACTTCCGAAATATCATCACTTTTCAAGATCACTAAATCAGCTGGTTTTGTTTGATAACCGTCATCAAGCACTACACCATGTTTAAATGCAATTTTATCTTCCTCTGTAACCTTTTGGTCAATTTTTGCAAAGTATGTTTTTCCGATATTATTTTTGGGTGATAGTAACTGATGAGCAAGCTTTCCATCATTTGTTATTAACAAAAGCCCTTCCGTATCTTTATCCAAGCGTCCAACCGGGAACGGACTTTTCACTTGGTCTCTTGGATCTAACAAATCTAAAACAGTCTTGTCTTTTAAATCTTCTGTTGCACTAACTACGCCTGCAGGTTTATGTAATAAATAGTATACAAACTCTTCATAAACCACTTGTTCACCATTCATCATGATTAAATCCTTCTCAGGATCTACATACGCTTTACCCGAATGAATGATCTGATCATTTACAGTAACTTGCCCCGATTTTAATAATTGTTTTACCTCTTTTCGGCTACCATAGCCAGAATGAGAGAGTAGTTTATCTAAGCGCAATTCTCTTCACCCTATTTCTTTATTAATCGATTTGGAACTCGAATTTTACTACCGATTACCCGTTCAAGCAATGTTGATTTATAACTAAACCATAAATAAACCCCTGCCCCCACTGTAACTGTCAGGAACAAAATTACAATATTAGCCATTCGGCCATCATAGTATGTGATATAGAAGCCTAACAAATATTTCACCGCGATTACCGCTATTGCCATAAGACTGCTAAATATAGCCATTAGTAAGGAGCGCTTGATTAATTGCTTTAAAGAAAATTGAATTGCTGTCTTGATACACCATAAATTAGCAACAACTGTAGCTAATGAAGCAAGCCCCGTAGCAATTACCGCACCTTTTGGACCATACCAGTGCATAAAAGGAATGTTTATCACACTCTTTAATATCAGCCCAAAAAGTAAACTGTAAATCGCAAAGCGTTGTTGATTAATTCCTTGTAGAATCGATGCTGTAACAGTAAATAAAGCAAAAAATAAGGCAACAGGTGCATACCAACTTAATAATTGTCCATTCAAATCGATGTATTGATTGATTGAATAAAAGGCACCCCAAATTTCATTTGACAGCAATGACATACCGACAACAGACGGTAGAATTAATAACATAATAATTTGCAAGGATTGGTTAATTTGCCGGAAAAGTAATTGGTAATTCCGATCAACAAATGATTTAGTTAAAGTTGGCAAAGAGGCTAACGATGTTCCCGTAGCCAGCGTAATCGGAATCATAATTAATTTATGTCCATAGAGATTAATATTAGAAAAAGCTTGGTCAATAATCGCTTGATCATAGTCTAAATTCATTAATGTCCGTGTAAAAGTAATCGCATCAATTTGCTGATATAAGGGAATGGCTAGTCCTACAAAGACGAATGGCCCAGCATAACTGAGTAACTCACGAAACAATTCACGTGTTGATAGATTTGTTTCTTGTATTTCTTGTTGTTGAAGATAAACATTCAGATGCTTCTTTCTGTGTTTCCAATACCAAATTAATACAAGGGCAGAAGCAATTGCTCCGATAAAAGCTGAAAAGGTAGCAAAGCCAACTGCTGTAGTAATAGTTCCACCGAAGACATTGATTACGAGATATACTGAAACCAACAAGAAAGCAATTCGAACAACCTGCTCCACAACCTGAGATATTGCAGTTGGCCCCATTGATTGAAACCCTTGGAAAAAACCACGTGTTATACTCATTGGTGGGATAATTAATAGGGCAAAGCTGACCATTCGAATAACCATAGCTACATCAGCTACAGTAACACCCTCTGAGTTCTCTGGAATATAAATCCGAGCTAATAAATCCGCACCTGCAAATAGAGTCGCAAATGAAACGAAACCCGTGATTATCATTAAGCGAAAAGCAAGCTTATACATCCGACGGCTTGTTTGGTAATCCCCTAGTGAATTATATTTTGCCACAAACTTGGATACCGCTAATGGGATACCAACCGTTGACAAGCTAATAAATATTGTATAAGGGCCATATGCTAGGCCATATAACTTTCCTCCACTTGCTCCTACCAAATTTTCAAAAGGAATCGTATAAATCATTCCTAAGAATTTTGAAATAAACGTTGCAGCTGTTAATAAAACCGTACCACGAATCATTGTATTTTTAGACATAACTTCACCTTTATTCTTTTCTTTCTACATTTACTTTGACAATACAATTCATTTTAACATATATTCGATTATATATATATAAAGTTAATCATCATGCATTGGAGGTTTTAAACATTTTCAATATAGTGGAACCAAAAACAAGAATACACTTATTCTATTCCTGTCAACACTTTACTGGGCTTCTTTGACCAGTTACTTGTCAAATCCAAATAAGTGCTTAGATAAACTCACTGGAATTTTTAATGTATCTCTCACAACTAGTTATAATAGATAAATGCGAAAACACTCGATAACTTTTTTATTATGAAAGGAAGATTACTATGGATTATGATGTAGCTATTATTGGCGGTGGCCCTTCGGGATTGATGGCGGCAATTGGGGCAGCTGAACAAGGTGCCCGAACAATTTTAATAGAAAAAGGTAAGAAATTAGGGAGGAAATTAGCTATATCAGGTGGTGGACGTTGTAATGTAACAAGTCGGTTACCAAAAGAAGAAATTATCGAACATATTCCTGGGAATGGTCAATTTCTTTACAGTGCCTTGTCAATTTTTGATAATGAGGATATTATCACATTTTTTGAAGAATTAGGTGTACCTTTAAAAGAAGAAGATCATGGTCGAATGTTCCCTGTTAGCAACTCAGCGAATGATGTAGTCCAAGCTCTTTTAACAAAACTTGACCAGTTAAATGTTAAAATTATGACAAACACTTCGGTTGAAGCACTTGACTATGGCTTATCATCACATACTGTTATCTTAGCAAATCAAACGAAAATTAAAGTCAAGTCAATTGTCGTTGCAGTTGGTGGAAAGGCCGTTCCACATACTGGAAGTACAGGAGATGGCTATCCCTGGGCTAAAAAAGCGGGACACACAATTAGTGCTTTATATCCTACAGAAGTCCCACTTATCTCAAAACAATTATTTATTCAGAAAAGGGAACTTCAAGGTTTAGCATTACGAAATGTTCGACTAAACGTTAAAAATAAAGATAATAAGCCGATTGTTTCACATCAAATGGATATGATTTTTACTCATTTTGGTATTTCAGGTCCCGCTGTTTTAAGATGCTCTCAGTTTGTTGTTAAACTATTAAATAAAGATCACACACAGGTTAGTATTTATATTGATAGTATACCTGGTCAAAATAAAGAAGTACTATATCAGAATTATAGTCAGATCATTAATACATCAGGGAAAAAGTCTATCAAAAATATACTAAAAGGGGTTGTTCCTGAGCGGTTTTTGTTGTTTATTTTAGCAAAATGTAATATTGATCCTGAGCTAAGAGCTGCTAATCTTTCACATGAACAACTACGTAGTATCATTGAAGAGCTAAAGGCATTTGAAGTGATTATTCATGATAGTTTACCAATTGAAAAAGCTTTTGTAACAGGTGGTGGTGTCTCAATAAAAGAAATTGTCCCTACAACAATGGCCTCTAAACTTGTTGAGCGCTTATTTTTCTGTGGTGAAATATTAGATATTCATGGTTATACAGGTGGTTACAATATTACTGCTGCCTTAATCACTGGTCGATTAGCAGGACAAAATGCGGCTTGGCAAAGCCTTTAAATTATAAGGAAAAACGCTTATTAATAAGCGTTTTTCTTTAGCTTATCTATTCTGGTTCACTCCAAGATAATTCATCAAGTGTTTTGACCTAGATCAAATCATAAAATAGAATTTATAATATGAAAAATCCTCAAGATTTAATCTCTTGAGGATTTCTTTTTTGCTTAGCGACGTCCTACTCTTGCAGGGAAAACCCAACTACCATCGGCGCTGAAGAGCTTAACTGCTGTGTTCGGTATGGGAACAGGTGTGACCTCTTCGCTATTGTCACTAAATCATGATCTTCAATTGTTCAGGTTATACCCTGAAAACTAGATAAGAAATGCACCTGACAAGTGGCATCAAATCGCGGATGATTCCGCTTTTTGTTTAATCTAGCTTCAACTCCCAACAACTAGCACACTTCCTTTACCTCCGTACAATAAGTCAACATCAACTCACTTGCGTTCGTTGTGTTTCCTTTATCTCCTTCGGTTCAGTCCAGTGTGTACGTTGCTAAACGGTCGTTTCAGCTTTTTGTTTTTAGTTAAGTCCTCGATCGATTAGTATTCGTCAGCTGCACATGTTGCCATGCTTCTACCTCGAACCTATCTACCTCATCGTCTCTGAGGGATCTTACTCTAATGATGGGAAGTCTCA
>NZ_JAHLQM010000002.1 GCF_018919165.1 Amphibacillus sp. MSJ-3
TCGTGAGATTTGGTGGTCGGGAAACCAACCTTATCTTACCATGAAGAGAGGCTTTTTTGACCCCACGCTAGAAGCTCTATGGAACCCCCGGCATAGCCAGGGGTTTTCAAAGAACATAAAAAAAATGAACACCGTGTCAACAATAACACAGTGTTCAATCAGTTAAATATAATTTATTTTAGCAA
The DNA here is from genome assembly GCF_018919165.1 of Amphibacillus sp. MSJ-3. Taxonomy (GTDB): domain Bacteria; phylum Bacillota; class Bacilli; order Bacillales; family Amphibacillaceae; genus Amphibacillus. The sequence continues at coordinate 186 of NZ_JAHLQM010000002.1, forward strand.
CTACAGGTTGATCAGTTGGTTCGACTTGGTCACCTGGAACTCCAAAGAATGGTGTCCCATCTTCATTCCAAAACAAACGTTGAATACGTGCGTGTCGGTTATGATCATAAAGTGAATTTCCCTCGACCTTTTTATATGGACGTGCATGGTAAACAAGTAGGTCATAACCATCCTCATCAACACTAAAACTATTGTGACCCGGTCCATATTCTTTTGTTTCCTCGCTTGTAACAAAAACTGGTTCCGGTGTTTTGTACCAAACAGAAGGGTCAAGCAAATCTGCATCTTGATCAGCTGAGAGATAACCAACAGCATAGGTATGATCTGTAGCATTTCCGGAAAAAGCAATAAATACTTTGCCGTTTCGCTTAATGACTGCTGCACCTTCATTTACATAGAACACACTATTTTCCCACTCATATTCAGGGGTGGAAAGTAAGACTTGATTCTTTATTGTCCATGGATTCTCCATCTCACCAATGTATAAATTAGAAATCGTATCATTTTCTACTTTTTGTGCCCACACTAAATATCTTTTGCCATTATTTTCAAAAGTCGTTGCATCTAGTGAAAAACTTTGGAACTCTGTATTCACTTGGCCTTTTTCTACCCATGTACCTGTCAATGGATTAGGATCAGCACATTCTATAACATATGGTCGAATTGCCCAAACGTCATCTCTTTCTCCTGCCGCAAAATGTACATACCATTTACCATCAATATAATGTAATTCTGGTGCCCAAATATGTTCAGACATAATGCCACTTTCATGACGCTCCCAGATAACAACTTCTTCAGCTTCTGGTAATTCTGCAATTGTTTTAGCTCGTCTCAAAACAATGCGATCATATAATGGGTAAGAACCTGTGAAATAATAGTATCCATCCGTATGTTTATATAAATAAGGATCAGCTCTTTGTTCAATAAACGGCTTTGGATAAGTCGTTACTCTTAACTTACCTTTAATTTCGGTATCATTTTCATTGATAACATTTTCATTTTCCCACTCAACGGGATATTTAGCTTTTAGCCCATTACTTAATTCAACCTCAACCTCTTTTGGGAGAACAGGGCTAGTATTCTTTTCTACATTTAACTCAATCGTGGGTATGTTAACAATTTTCATCAATCTCTTCCTTTCCTCTGTTTACGTTTATTATAGCAAAAATGTACATATAAGCAATAGTTATCACATTGTTTTTCGTTACTTATACGTACAGATTTTTTATAAAATAACGTAAACCTAGGTCCGATTAGAATAGCCCACTTATTTCTCCTCTAGCATTAATATCCATATTTAAAGCTGCTGGCTTCTTTGGTAGGCCAGGCATTGTTAGCATTTCACCGGTTAAAGCAACAATAAAACCCGCACCGATTGATGGTCTAAGTTCTCGGATTGTAATGGTGAAGTCACTTGGACGGCCAATCAACTCTGATTGATCAGAAAGTGAATATTGTGTCTTTGCCATACATATTGGTAGGTTAGACCAGCCATGCTTAGTGAATTCTTTAATCTGTTGGTCTGCTAATGCTGAATATTTAACATCTTTTGCTCCATATACCTTTTTAGCAATTGTCTCAATTTTACTTTTAAGGTCAATATCCAGAGGATAAAGTGGTTGATAGTCTGATGAATCTTGTTCAATACACTTGATCACTTTTTTCGCTAACTCTATTCCACCTTGTCCACCCTCTGCCCAAACAGTTGTTAGTGCTAATTCAATCCCTCTCTCTGCACACCAATCCTCAATTGCTTTTATTTCTTCAGCTGTATCTGTGGTAAAGTGATTTAAGGCAACAACAAAAGGTAATTTAAATGCTTTTATTGTTTCAATATGTTTTTCTAGGTTAGCCAATCCTGCGATTAAGGCTGGGATATTTTCTATTGTTAGTTCAGATTTATCAAGACCACCGTGCATTTTCAAAGCCCGAGTCGTTGCAACAATAACTACAGCCTTTGGATCTAATTGACCTATTCTTGCTTTTATATTTAAGAACTTTTCCGCTCCAAGATCTGCACCAAAACCTGCTTCTGTAACCACATAATCAGCCAGCTTACTAGCCATTTTTGTAGCCAGTAAACTATTACACCCATGGGCAATATTAGCAAACGGCCCCCCATGAATAAAAGCTGGGACCCCTTCTATCGTCTGAACAAGATTAGGCAAAATAGCGTCTTTCAATAACATAGCTAAAACACCTTCAACACCTAACTCAGAAACCGTAACAGGGCTACCATCTGTTCGATAACCAATCACAATTTTCGCCAGTCTTTGTTTTAAATCTTGGTAATCTTTCGCTAAGCATAGAATGGCCATGATTTCTGAAGCAACAGTAATGTTAAATCCATCTTCTCGTGGAACCCCTTGTTTAACACCACCAAGGCCAACGATAACCTCACGAAGGGCCCGGTCATTTAAGTCAACAACGCGCTTCCAGGTAATCCGACGGGTATCTATTTGTGCTGAATTGCCTTGAAAGATATGATTATCAATTAATGCCGCTAAAGCATTATTCGTAGCTGTAATTGCGTGTATATCGCCAGTGAAGTGTAAATTAATCTCCTCCATTGGAAGAACCTGTGAATAGCCTCCGCCAGTGGCTCCACCCTTTAGTCCCATTACCGGGCCTAACGAAGGTTCGCGTAAGGCAACAGCAGCCTTCTTGCCCATTTGTTGTAAAGCTTGGCCAAGCCCAACAGTTACAGTCGACTTCCCCTCTCCCGCAGGTGTCGGATTAATTGAAGTAACCAGGATCAGGTTCCCATCAGGTTTATTAGCTAACCGATCTAAAATGCTCAAGGAAAGTTTCGCCTTATATTTTCCGTGCGGTTCCCATTCACTTTCAAGGATATCCAATTCTTCAATAATAGACTGGATCTGTTTCATCTTTGTTTCCTTCGCAATCGCCAAATCTGTTTTCATTTGATTATCTCCCATCTTTAAAGTCGTACATTATATGATTTATTTTTATAATCATTCGTATTATAGCACTATTTTATCTAATTTTGGACTTATCTTTCGATAATCATCACTGAATTATTTTTTTCGTGAGTAATTGAGCATAATGGTATATATTTTATTCAACTTAAATAGTAACCAGATTATTTTGAATTATCTAATATCCTACTACAAAATTAAGGAAAGGTAAATCTTATCCCGAAAAAGAAAAGTTAGCATATGATATGAACATAAAGTGAATCTTCACTCAATGAGGGCTCTTTATCCTCACAGATAGGGAAGCGATTCCTATTTGCTTGATAGAAAAAACAATCACGTTAGGTGGTTAGCATTACAAGAAGTTTTATTAATTGAATGGACGAAACTTTACAGACCAATATCCTCACTGGCTATTCTTTGTCTTCCTCAATTTATTAGTAAGTAGTATCTAACGAGTCAAGGTGGGGTGAAAGGTCAAATTAGGAGAATGAGTATGGACTTTAATTATACAACTATGTTAGCAGAATTTAATATTGGTAGCGCACATCCAGGTGGATTCTCAGCAACTAAGAGGGCATGGGATCTTATTCAAGCCTATCCCCACGATATCATTTTAGACGTTGGCTGTGGCACTGGTAAAACTTTAGCCTATCTAGCAGAAACAACAAGTAGCCAATTATTCGGTATTGACAATCACAAGATGATGATTGAAAAAGCAAAACAAAGGCTAAAAACAAACAGAAAAATTGACCTTTTTTTAGCTGATTTAACTAAGCTCCCTTTTCAATCTGATACAATTGATTGCCTTTTATCAGAATCAGTCACTTCCTTTGCTGATATAGCGATTGGGCTTAAAGAGTACTCCCGTGTTCTTCGGAAGCAGGGAATTCTCTGTTTAATTGAAATTACGGCAAAAGAACAGTTGGCATCGGAGGATCGCACTGAAATCAATCAATTTTATGGTACACAATCAATCTTAACTAAATCAGAATGGGAAGGAGCTATTCATAAAGCGGGATTTACTATTATTGATCGGATGCCGTTACCAGCTACAAGTGAGGGTAGAGTTGATCTAGATATGGATATGAAGATTGATCCAATTTACTTTGACTTTTTAGGCCATCATTTTCATTTGATTGAAAAATTGCAAAATCAAATAATAGGCTACCTATTCCTATGTCAAAAAGAGACTGTTAAGGCTGATTAATATGACAATTATAAATACGAGTATCTTATTAAGAAGATTTTTAAACAAGGGCACTTTTACGTTAGAGACGCAGAACAATATGATTATTCAACCAATTGCTGAGTATTTTTCTGATCAAAATCAACCGGATCTCCACACCTTATTATTGAGTCATGGACTCTTTCATCCCGAAAAGGTAACTAATCAACAGATTGAAGATTTGCTTAAGTCAACAGTATGGTCATTTATAGATGATCAATTCAATCAATTAAAAACAGAATGGAATGGACCCGATAGTGATATTTTCATTCTGCCCGCTGACCTCAGCAATAAAAAACTAATCGAATATTTTAATGGTGTTTCTGGATTAAATATCGCTAACAAAATCTTTCTCTTTATTGACGCACAAACAAGTAAACAAGCATTGGCTGCAATACTTGCTCATGAATACAGCCATACCGTTCGCTTAAATCACCTTCATAAAAACAGTGAAGGGCTTAAGCTAAAAGATACAATTGTTTTAGAGGGAATTGCAACAGTGATCACTGAGGAAAAATTCGGTCACACATTACTTCCTAACTTCGATGATCGCAAAGAAACTGTAAGCAGACTTTGGTCTAAGTGGATCGAGCCTAATCTCACTCTGTCAATTAATCATCCACTTCATCACTATATTATGTATGGTAATAGCCATATTCCAGAGCTAACTGGTTATCTCGTTGGGTTTCTAATTGTTAAGAAGTGGTATACCAAACATCAAACAAATCTAACTAATCTGCTTTATCAACCAACAGATATTCTTTTGCGAGATATTGAACTATAAATATCACAGAACCTCAGCGATTATCCTCCACAGATTTTGTAATTAGACATATTGTAATATGAGTGCTTAAAAGTATTTAGCATGATGATTAAATACGATTTAACTCATTCATATTAATTTAGAAAGGAGCTCTCCTATGTCTAGGTATTATAAAATGTGTTGCGATAATATTGGTAAACCTGTCTGTATTAAAACCATAGATGGGCAGGAGCACCGTGGAATTATCCGTCAGGTTACACCAACCCATGTCTATTTAGATCCTTTACCTAACCGATCTGGTGGTTTTGGAGCTGGTTATTATAATCAAAATTTCTACGGTTATGAACCTGGGTTTGGTTTAGGTATTGCCCTTGGTGCAATAGGAACATTAGCTGTTCTTCCTTGGTTCTTTATCTAATGAAAGTAAAACTAGACAGAATCTGTCTAGTTTTTTTCACGATCACTTTTTTCCTCAGTTCCAATCAATTGATCTGTCAACCGTTCGGCTAACTTACGATACATATTACTATGATGAACCAATGCGAATATTAGAAACAATTGTCTAATGTAGTCCGAATCCTGGTGATCAACGATAGCCGTCGCCTGATCAGCCTCGTCATATAATGGTGTTAGAGCATCCGTAAAATCTTCTACCTGTTTATTCATTAATGCAACATATTGATCATAAACTTCATCTAAATCTACCGTCTCTTCTTCTACTAAATCATTTAACCTTTTCAATACCGTACGTGTATCATTGATTGAAAGGGTTCCCTTTAGTTGATAGATGAATTGAATAAACATGATGTGTTCTTTAGTATACTTTTTATTTTTGATTGGAAATAATAAATCATCTTTCGCATAATTATTAATCATTGTTTTTGTTAAGATCTTCTCTTGTTCGTTCCTTTTACCTGATCGATAAGTTGCTTCAAATAATTGTGTCACTTGATCCATATAGAGATCAATCTTCGGGATATCTTCTCGAACAATCATGTTATCTAAATCGAGTGATGCTAGAAGCTCTTCTATTTGTTTCACGGTAATTACCTCGTTTTTTTTAGTTTCTTTAATTATAACTTATATTTTTAAATAGGTAAATGTTGACGATACATCTAATGTGTAGTATTATTTTATTACATAGTTTTGAGAACTACATTAGGTAAGGGGAGATATGATGAATCGTTATATTAGAGAACCAATCAATGGATTTACTCATTTAGCAGGTGCGGTTTTTGCCTTTGTCGGCCTGTTATTTATGGTGATTAAAGGCGCACAAACCCTAACATTAACTAGTGAGATTCTTTCATTAATTATTTTCGGAGTCAGTATGATTTTACTCTATGCTACATCGGCTACTTATCATATGGTCATCGCATCTGACCATGTTATTGCTTGGTTAAGAAAGTTGGATCACTCGATGATCTATGTATTGATTGCTGGGACCTATACTCCTTACTGTATCATTACATTACGAGGAACACTTGGCTGGAGCTTACTGATCATTATTTGGTTAACTGCGATCAGCGGGGTCTTATTTAAAATGATTTGGTTTCATAGCCCGCGCTGGTTATCAACGTTACTTTATATTATCATGGGGTGGTTAATCATCTTTGCAATTGCACCCCTTTCTGCTAATTTGGCAATGGAAGGTGTTATTTGGTTAGTTCTTGGTGGAATCATCTATACGATTGGCGGGGTTATTTATGCTGTTAAGCCAAAATGGTTAGAGAGCAAATACCTAGGCTTCCATGAAATCTTTCATCTATTTATTTTAGCTGGATCACTAGCCCATTTCATTAGTGTTTACTTTTATGTCTTATAAGTATCTTAGAAAAACAAGCACAACCCTATTAGGCTGTGCTTGTTCTAATGGTGGCGGCGGGCAAAATCAACAAAACGAAAACGATCGGGGCGATGCCTTGACTCCGTATATTGAAATAATGTTGCATCGTCTAAATACACATAATTCTTAATCACAACAATGTTGTTAAACCCCTCGAGATCTAGTAGTTGATAATCCTCTTCTGTTGGTTCTTCAACAGTAATTTCCTTTTTCGCAAAACTGATCGTTAAATTAAGTTGATTCTCTATATAAGCATAGATAGAATCTTGGCAAATATCAATTGTTAAACCTGAAACCCTATTTTCGATTAAAAAGTCTTTATCTAAAATCACACGTTCTCCAGAGAATTCTCTCGTTCGGATCACACGCCATACTTTCTCATCTTGTTCCACCCGTAAATGTGTTTGCAGAAATTGATCAGGGTTAACTAAACTTAGATCATGAACACTTGTTTTTACATCTTGATCAATCTTATCAGCTATTTCTTTAAAACTGACTAACCCTGAGACTGGAAAATTGAATTTATTACGCTCAATAATTACAGAGCCTTTTCCCCTGATTTTTTGAATATAACCATTCTGGGATAGAAGATTTAAGGCTTTTCGAATGGTTTCCCGCGATGTTTGATATTGATCTTTTAATTCATTTTCTGACGGAAGTAATTGACCTACCTCCCATTCATCGTGTTCGATCCTTTCTACTAATTCTTGATAAATCAAATCATATTTTCGTTTCATTAAAGTCCTCCTTGTCCATATGGTTTCCGCTTCACTTAAATGAAAAGGCAAATTTCCAGTCTGAGAAGCTTTTCCTTACTGAAGATTAGATGAACAATTCGGGCTTTTTCGAGCCGTTGGTCTTCATTTAGAAGATTTATTCCTTTATGATACTTAACCTCGTGTCTTATCATCAGCTAACCTGTGATAAACAACAGATTCATAAGGTCGTAATTCCCCCTTAAATACATCACCCAATTGATCAGGATAATTACTAATCAGCACTTCAGTTTTGTTTAGTTTTTCATCGATCATCTTTGAAAGATCATAATCGACCGATTTAGAATAAAAATTATTTAATACAACAAGCTGTTCATTTTTATTTGCCCTAATATAGGCGAAAATCGCCTCATCATCGGGTAAAATTAATTGATAATCACCTGTTGTTATAATATCATATTCCTTCCGAAGTTGGATTAATTTCTGATAGTGATAAAAAATTGAATCCTCGTCTTCTAACGCTTGTTCAGCATTAATCGTTTGATAGTTGCTAGCTATATCAATCCACGGGGTTCCCTCTGTAAATCCAGCATTCTTTTGATCATTCCATTGCATCGGTGTACGTGAATTATCACGTGATTTCTCACGTAAGATCGCTAATATTGTTTCTGAATCGACTCCTTTTTCTTGCATTAGATGATAAAGGTTTTTCGATTCCACATCTCGATATTGATCTATTGAATCAAAGTTAGGATTTGTCATCCCAAATTCCTCACCTTGATAAATATAAGGCGTTCCCTGCATCATATGGATTGTTGTCGCCAACATTTTGGCTGATTCCCTGTGATAATGCAGATCATCACCGAAACGAGAAACTACACGAGGTTGATCGTGGTTACACCAAAATAAAGCATTCCATCCCCCACCTCTATGCATACCAACTTGCCAGTCTGATAAAATAGCTTTAAGTTTTTGAAAATCAAATGGTGCAATCGCCCACTTTTCGCCATTTGGATAATCAACTTTAAGATGGTGAAAGTTAAAAGTCATATCTAGCTCTTCACGTTCAGGTTTTGTATAGTTTATACAGGCATCAATAGAAGTTGATGACATTTCGCCTACCGTTAATAAGTTTTTGCCTTTAAAAACTTGTTGATTCATCTCGTGTAAATATTGATGGATTTTGGGACCATCCGTATAAAATTTCCGTCCATCACCAGGAAATACACTCCCATCATCATCAATAAATGTTTGGTCCTTTGAGATGAGATTAATGACATCTAAACGGAAACCATCGACACCTTTATCGATCCAAAAATTCATCATTTGATAAACTGCATCGCGTACTGCTTCATTTTCCCAATTTAAATCGGCTTGGCTAGTATCGAATAAATGTAAATAATATTGATCTGTTCTCTCGTCATACTGCCATGCACTTCCCCCAAATTTCGATTGCCAGTTTGTTGGCTCTCGATTATTTTTCCCATCTTTCCAAATATAAAAATTACGGTATCGATTATCTTTACTGAGTCCAGACTGCTTAAACCATTCGTGTTCTGTCGACGTGTGATTAACAACAATATCAATGATAATTTTAAGTTGACGATTATGGGCCTCCTCTAGCAATCGCTCAAAATCAGCCATGGTTCCGTACGGCTCAAAAATTTGATAATAGTCCCTAATATCATAGCCGTTGTCGTTCTGAGGTGAATCATAAATCGGAGTTAACCAAAGAACGTCGACTCCAAGTTTTGTAAAGTAATCTAACTTTTCAATTATACCATTGATATCACCCATTCCTGAGTGTGTTGTATCATTAAAACTTTTCGGATAAATTTGATAGACAACCGACTTTTTCCACCAAGCTTGCGTCACATGATCATCCCCCAAAATATTTTTATCTAAATTTGAATTTTACTTAAGATCAGCCTCCATTTAACCCATTTAAAGGACTTATGATAAAAGTTGATTTTTTAAAAATAAATCTGCCTTCAGCGTGGGATTGTTCCCCCTGATTGCTACGATGATTTGAGGTTAGCTTAAGGAAGACAGACTTCCTCACTATATCCCTTCTTCCAAATATGCCTCTCCTTCTAATAAAGTGAACCTTCAATCAGTAGGGGTTGGGCTACAGGACCTAATAGGATCAGTCTGCCTCCCACCATCCTCCGCTGAACAGGGCTGGGACTGGGACTGGGACTGCGGTTACTCGTCCCAGCGGAAACATTTGTTACTACCACAAGGGTACGACTCAAAGGCCCCTAAACCAATCAGGCCGTCAGTTGACCTCCCACTTATAATGCTTTGTTTCCTTCGAATACTTCAAGCGGGAGTCATACTGACAGTTAAACTACGATAAGGACTTTTGCTAGAAAAACTAATTAGGACGTTATCAATCATTAAGCCCCTATCTAGCGTTCTTTTGCTTCTTCAAATTTTAATCTTAATTATTTTGCAGTCAGTTAATGAAAAATCAAAATAGTCATGATCATTCATTACTGATCTTTACCCAATCGTTCATAAGCATTCTTTCCAAACTTAGTCTTAGCAAAGACCATTGTTAAAACAATCGGAACTACGATAGCAACAGCCATGGCTACAAAGAACATTAACCAGTCCCCAGCCTGAATTGACAAGAATCCAGGAATACCACCTACACCAATTGAATACGCCATGACACCAGATCCAACTGAAATAACGCTTGCAATTGATGAACCGATCATGGCTGCCAAAAATGGAAAACCGTATTTTAAGTTTATCCCAAACATAGCTGGCTCAGTTACCCCTAGATAACAAGAAATAGCCGCTGGAATCGAAACCTGTTTTTCTACTTTATCTTTACGATTTAATATAATCATTGCGATAACTGCAGACCCCTGAGCAATATTCGATAGTGCAATCATTGGCCATAAATTCGTTCCATCAAACTGACCCATCAACTGTAAATCAATCGCATTCGTCATGTGATGTAGACGTGTGATAACGAGGGGTGCATAGGCAAAACCAAAGACAGAAGCGAATAGCCATCCAAATGATGAGGTTAAACCTGCATAAACACCTTCAGAAATCCAATCACCAATCACCCAACCAACCGGACCTAAAACAACATGAGCAATCAAAACAGCTGGTACGAGAGCTAAAAGTGGAACAAAGATCATTGAAATAACACTCGGTATAACCTTCCTTAATCCAAGTTCCAAGTAGGCTAACACAAATCCCGCAAGAATTGCCGGAATAACTTGTGCTTGGTAGCCAATCATATCAATTGTTGCAAAACCGAAATCCCAAAACGGAATCTCAGCTGCTTCCGCAACATTATACGCATTGAGTAATTGAGGAGAAACAAGAGTTAATCCAAGGACAATTCCGAGAATCTGATTTGTCCCCATTTTACGTGTAATTGACCAAACAATCCCCACAGGTAAAAAGTGAAAAATCGCTTCACCTATTAACCAAAGAAAGTCATAAGTCCCTTGCCAAAACTGAGATAAGTCTGTGAGTGTTTGATTCCCATTTGGCCCAAATTCAGCAATATCACCAATTATACTTCGAAAACCTAAAATCAATCCCCCAACAACCAAGGCTGGAATAATTGGTGTAAATATTTCTGCTAAATTTGAAATAAGACGCTGTAAAAAGTTCATATTTTTCTTGGCAGCAACTTTCGCCTCTTCTTTTGATGTATCACCTACACCAGCAATTTTAGTAAATTCATTATAAAATGTAGCAACTTCATTACCTATAATGATTTGAAACTGTCCAGCATTAGTAAAGGAACCTTTAACAATATCTAATTCTTCAATCTTTTTAGCATCTGCTTTTTCAGGATCATTTAAAACAAACCGCATTCTTGTCGCACAATGGGTAACAACGGAAATATTCTCCCTACCTCCAATAAGGTCTAAAAGTTCTTTTGCCGAATCTGTGTACTTTGCCATTTTTCTCCCTCTCTTTCATAAGATTTATCATCTTAATCTAAACATGTATATACAAGTTATTGATTACGCTTTCATTTTAACTTGTATATACATGTTAGTCAAGCGTTTTTAGCATATTTTTTAAAAAAACAAACACTCAATGATTCAATTGCCCCACTGAGTGTTTGCCTATTTATTCAAAAACAGCACGATCTACATGACCATCCAACTCTTGGATTTCAAGTAATGCTTGATTAAAATCGTCCTCTGATATTTCAAATGATAAGACTGTCCTTCTTTGATTTTTATCCTCTTTGTCAATTTCCTGAAAGCCAACCGCACGTTGCACCCCTATACCTGAATTGGAAACATTCTCTCCACCCGTTTCAATTGGTATATATGGTACAACTAACTGAACACCATTATCATCTTTTAAAAAATCGATCATCATTTGATTTGTCTTATATTTACTTAATTTCGTCCGGAGTTGCTCAGCTTCATCTTCATTATGGAGATAAACGCGTACTTCCCTAGACATATTTTCAATCCTTTCTATTTGAATTTTTAACTCATTTTACTTTTCCCTTATATTTGAATATCAAACATGAAAGACGCTCAAATTTAATTCCCTTCCTTAATTTCCTATATTAAGGAATCAAAAAAACTAGATTGAGCTTAAGGCTCAATCTAGTTTTAACTCATCCATCTTGGTGGCGTATCTTTACTCCAATAGAGATCAGCAATCATATAATGCGTCTCGAATTGGTCTTCCGCTAAATGATAATGAAAATTAAACCAATATCCTTCAAGCGGACGTTTTTCTCTTCTAACATGAAATTTAGCAATAATTTGATCTGCTTGTTCATCATAAATATCAAATATTTTTTCACCATAAGCTGAAGTATTATCTGCAATAACAGATAAATTGAAGCTATCATCTGAATCATTCATTGCAATTAAATCCTTAACAATTAACTCAATATTTGGCAAAACTTCTGCTGTTACTTCACTATCCAGCTGTGTTAAAATTCTAGGCCCAAGTTTTTCAATTGTTCGATCTTTTACTTGTTCAATCAATTCCTCAGTTGGATCAAGTACCGCAACAGGTTGGGAATTCAGCTCTTCTAGATAAACAGGCGACTCATATAGATAAGCTTCTGTTTTATCAAACGCCTTCTTCTCTGATTCCGTTCCATTATGATTTGCTTCCGCATGTATATCTAAGTCAATCGGAGGGACATAAAAACCTAGCGTCATAATCGTCACTGTTATAACAAATAACTTTTTCAACCAAAGCTTCATAATATCCCTCCCAAGATAAATTTTACTTATTAAGGCGAACCCACACTTAGAGGAGATTTTACCCATCCCCTAATAAATATTAGATAAACGAATTGGCTCTTACTAACTGTTAAGCTAAAGCCCTCCCATAATTCCAATCATTCCATTTGTATGATTAAAATGAGAGCATACAGTTAATCAATCTTTAATAACTTAAGTTTACCACACAAATGTGATCAGTCGATCAAAGAAGAACTTTTGTAATGTAATTGAAATCTTTTATCAAAATATATTCAATGCCGAATATAGAAGCTTAGGGTGCGAGCATAAAATGAGATTTCCGAGCATAGACCCAGCTTCCGAGCATAAAATGGGATTTCCGAGCATAGAGTCAGGTTCCGAGCATAAAATGAAATTATCGAGCATAGAGCACCTGCTTCCGAGCATAAAATGAAATTATTGAGCATAGACCAGCAGGTTGCCTGTTAGTAATCTGCTAAAATGAGGTGATAAAGGATCATATGTAGAAAATGTAGTCTAAATCAAATTATACGGAATAAAATAAATCTTCACTCAACTGTGGACTTACAGTCAGTGAATCTATATTAGAATTTATGTAAAATACTATCTTTAGTTTAAAATAGTGAGAACACCGAGATGGTATTCTCACTATTCTCAATTATATTTCTAATTAAAACCAAAGATTCTTCTCGATATTTTATAGGCACCTACAGAAACCCGTCGACCAATCCAACTAGGTAAGTTGGTCAGTTGACCTAAAAATCCATATCTTAATTTGCGATATAGCTTTTTATCTCTTTCCTTGATATATGCCAAGAGTTCTTTTTTCTTCTTCAAATTCTCCTTTTCACGTGAGCGAATCAGCAGAATAGAAGAAATGGTTGTAACGATTTCTAACTGATGGAATAAGTAATTTTGTAATCTTTCATTTTGAATCGTCTCTAAATCTATATAATCAATCATCATCTTATTCACTTTTAATTGTTGATCAATTCTACTAATCATTACTTTTTCATTAACGGATTGATCGTCCCTACCAATAAAATACCGATAAAAATCGACGTTCAAATAATACATACTTTCAACACGAGTTAAGGGTTGATAAACGTAAAGATTGTCAACATAGAAAGTATGACTAGGAAGACTCAATCGAAGCTCTCTCAATAATTGAGTTCTATAAATCAGTGAGTGCATCATCAAGTATTGACCTTTTCGGAAAGGTTTGGTGTCTTCCCAAGCGAAAATCGTGTCTTGGGGGATAATACTTGTATATTTCATGACCTTTTTATATTTTGCACCCTCTTTTTCATAGACAAAGTTACTAATTAACAGATCAATAAATTTCCCCCGATCAATCAATTCATTAAGTGTATCTAAGATTTTCAAATAGGCACGAGTATCTACCCAATCATCACTATCGACGACTTTAAAATATAATCCTGTCGCATGTTCTAACCCTGTATTGATTGCCTCACCATGACCACCATTCGGTTGATGGATAGCCTTAATTTTGCTGGGGTGCTTAATTGCATAATGATCAGCTATTTCTGCGGTTCGATCAACAGAACCATCATTAACAATAATTAACTCGATATCCTCTCTGTCCAACAAGAGCGATTCAATACAATTTCTCATATAATCTTGTGAATTGTAACAAGGAATAACGACTGATAATAACTTCATCTCTTCACCACCTTTACTATGTTTATCGGACTCCTTAAAATATATCGACCAAAAAATAAAAGTGTACACCATCTATTTAATCTAAACCATTACTTGAAAGAAAACACTATTTTCTCTTAGATTATCGGTCATAAAATGAAACTTTACAAGTGGGAGTTCTTCCCTCCATCGGGTGTTAAATAATCGTAGGAGGCCAGCAGGTATAACCCACTTTTCAAAGTAACTTACCATTAAAGCAACCATAAGATTCATCATCAGGAAGATACTCATAATTAGGTAAAAGTGGATTAAAATCCTGTTTGTTCATCATGGACATCCCTGATTAAAATTAATCTCAAGCGTGAAAATATGGATAGACAACTGACCTGCATTTTCCCCAACAAATTACCCTTAAATTGCTTGTTTGTCAGGTTCCTGTTTGAAAATCACTTTAAAAATTGGGTAGAATACCCAGAATGAAATTGCACTGTTAATAATCATTGTAATCATATCTGCCATTGTTTCTCCGAATGAACCCATGCCCCATGTATTCATAAACAGATCATAGATCGGTGCTTTATAGAATCCTTGGGCTGCTGCCGCTCCGATTGTAATAACAAAATAAGCAATCACATACCACATTGCTGCCTTCCAAATGTTAGTGTTCGATTTAAAGGTAATATTTCTTTGTGCAAAAAAGTTAATAATTTGGGCAATCCCAATTGCAATTTGAACAGCAAGGAAATAAGCAAGTCCCCCACCGCCCCCAGCAGATAAAGGACCAGCACCATAGTCAAATACAAAATATGAACTCCCATCAAAATTTTTACCGATTTGCATAATTTGAAAATTAATATTCACTAATGATGTTTGATCAAATAAACTTCTTAAAAAAGGCATCAAAACAAGTTGTAGCACTGTTACACCATTACTTAATAGAAAGAACACTAGAAATTGTGCAATATTAGGATGTTTTTCTTTAAAATTAGCCCAAAACTTTAATTTTGGAACAGTCGTTTTACGAGTTTCGCCGTTCATTTTTTCCTCCTTCGCAAGCTAACAAGTGGGTTAATTACTTTCTTTAGTAGCCTTTATCATCTTTTTTCTTTCTTTTAAAACGTGCTTCAATCCTTTAAAGAAATGCCCATTTACAATCATTAAGACACCATCGACCATTGGCATATTCATAATGCCACCAGTCATTCTTGCCATGCCTCTAAATGGCATATGATAGACAGACATCATGATTAGATTGGCTGTTGACCGTTTTCCAATCTTTCTTAAAAACCAATGGGAGAACTTAATCATTTGATAGGCAAATCTAGCAAACTTCCCTTTCGCATATTGACACTGCGCAATCGTGTCGTTGTAGCCGAGTGGCTTCGTCCGATCCCATTTAGCCTCCGGTACCTTTCTATCTAATAAGGCCTCGAATTCTTCTAACCCAATCTTGCTTACTTGACCTGAATAATAACTTGATAATCTTTTTTGATCATATGGAAGTGGCGCTCCTGTACCTTCAACAAATAAGGTACTACTTAATTGAATATCTGCACTCGATGCACCAATCATCATTTCATAATCTGCTTCTTCAACTTCCCACTGATTTGTTTTTACATTAAAGTAGCGAAATGTTTTATCATCAAATGGGATGGTTACTGTCTTAGATTCGCCTGGATTTAAGTGAACTTTTGTAAAACCTTTCAATTCTTTTTTCGGTCTGAATATGGCTTTAGATTGACAACCTACATATAGTTGGGCAACTTCCATCCCTGAAACATTACCAGTATTAGTAATGGTAAATGTAGCACCTTTCTGATCAACATGGAGATTTGAATATTTAAATGTTGTATAACTTAAACCATATCCAAATGGAAATCTAACATCCACATCCGCTGTATCATAATAGCGATAACCAATAAATAAACCTTCTCTATACTCAACACTGACTTCTTTTCCTGGGAATTGATGATAAGAAGGCGTATCTTCATAATGTATTGGGTAGGTTTCAGCTAGTTTACCAGATGGATTTACTTCCCCAGTTAAGACACGGAGAATTGCCTTTGCTCCCGCCTGACCACTTAAGTACCCATGTACCAGGCCCTTAACTTTATTAATCCAAGGCATCTCTACCACAGCACCACTAGAAAGAACAACAACAATATTTTGATTCACTTCGTAAATGGCATTTAAAAGATCGATTTGATTTTGCGGAATCTTAAGATCTTCTCGGTCCAAGCCTTCAGCCTCTGTTACTTCATCAAGACCAAGATATAAGAGAACCACGTCAGCATTTTCAGCAAGCTTACATGCTTTAGCTGCTTTTCCCTTGCTTTTCTTACCATATCGATTAAAGCCGGGCTCATAGCCAATACTATTTAAACCTGACTTCGCTAAAGCGTCTAATGTGTTTTCCAGAGTAGTTGGATTGACAATTGATGAACCCGCCCCTTGATAACGAGGGTCTTTCGCAAAATCACCCACTACTGCAACTTTAGTTTGATTATTTAATGGTAGAATATTAGCTTCATTTTTTAGTAGAACAATTGATTCTTCAGCTATTTTCTGGGCAAGTAAATGATGTTCATTCTGATCAACATCACTGTTTGAATCTTTTAGTGCAGACGTCGTTGTCATAATTAACTCTAACAAGCGATCAACTGCTTCATCTAATACTTCTTCTTTTAACTCACCATTTTGAATTGCTCGATAAATATCTTTGTCAGTCTCGCCGTTTGTCGTCGGCATTTCTAATTCATTACCAGCTTTAAGGGCAGCTACGCGATCATTATTACCACCCCAATCCGTAACAACAACACCATCGTAGTCCCATTCATTACGGAGGATTTGATTCATCAAATGGGGATTTTCATTCGTGTAGGTACCATTCAATTGGTTATATGAGGACATGACTGTTTTAGTTTTACCTTCCTTGATAGCTATTTCAAAGCCCGTCAAGTAAACTTCCCTCAGTGTTCGCTCATCAACAATCGTATCGATTACCATTCTTCTTTCCTCTTGATTGTTAACAGCAAAGTGTTTAACCGATGCCGCGATTCCATTTGACTGAATCCCTTGAATCAAGCTGGCGGCTAATTTCCCAGTTAAATATGGATCCTCACTAAAATATTCAAAATTTCGCCCTGCTAATGGATTACGTTTTATATTAATACCAGGTCCAAGCAAAACATTAACTTTTTCCGATACCGCTTCACTTCCTAGACGCTGTCCCATTTTATTAATTAAATCAACATCCCAACTATTTGCAACGGTTGCTGCCGTCGGAAAACAGGTTGCAGGAATACTTGGATTAAGTCCTAAATGATCGGCAGCTGCTGCTTGCTTACGAACACCATGCGGACCATCCGCAAGGAACATGTTGGGGATCCCCAAACGATCGATATTCTCGGTTTGCCAGAAATCTTTTCCCGACATTAAGGATACTTTTTCTGCTAGCGTCATTTTATTGATTAAATCTTTATACTTCATTTCGCTCATACCTCATTTTTAATATAGGGAGTATCTTATAGATATCACCATTATTTTTATTCTGACATACCATCCAAATCATTATAGTCAACGGTACGATGAAATTTTAACACCTAAATATTTAGTAAATCCGGTCATCTCATGAAGAGTACACTTTTTCACATGAATCGTTCCTCATACAAAAAAATCCAGATGTATTTCAGATTGCATATTATTCAAATGACTATCCAACGTTTGTTTTTATATTTTTCAAAAGAAGACAGCCGTAAATTCACCACGGCTGTCATATTCTTTTATCGACTATCAAACAGTCATAAAAATTCTCATGTTTTATTTAGATGAAGATTTACTTTGAGCCGTCGCTAAATTATTTTTTAGCTTCGAGTATTTTCTGAATATAAGTACCTCAAGTAAGATAATTGCTCCAAAAATAACGATATCAATTGTTATTGTGACAATTTGCCATGATGGCATACCAGCATTTAAAGACTCCGCACTGTATGCATTACTGTTTACAGTCGTGTAAAGAATATTTTTAGATGCTTGTCGCATATCTTTAACTACAGATGGATTATCTGTATTTTCCATCATGTTCACTCCAACATCATAAGTAGCTAGGGCGATATCACCACCATTTGGCACCATCCAATTAGCATCCATATAACCGTAGCCACCGAAGTAATCCGTTAGAACCATGCCCTGGAAACCCCACTCTTCGCGTAATACAGTGTTTAAGAGTGGTGATGATGCCCCGGCCCATACTGGTCCAATATAGTTAAAGGCAGACATGATCGCCTGTGCACCACCGTCTTTTACAGCTACTTCGAATGGTTTTAAATATATTTCCCGAATAGCTTGCTCGTTCGACCATGTAGCTAACATCCTAAGTCTGTTCGTTTCTTGATCATTCATAGCAAAATGTTTTAGGTAGGAATATACACCATGGTCTGCCGCTCCTTTTACTGCATGAGCTGCCATCTCACCAGATAATATCCCATCCTCTGAGTAATACTCGAAGTTACGACCAGCAAATGCTGTTCGGTGAATATTCATAGCTGGCGCATACCATCCAGAAACGCCCATTTCCACTGCCATTTCACCAATACTATTACCAAATGCATGAGCTAATTCTACATTCCAAGTATTCGCCATCATAACTGCACTTGGGAATCCAACAGATCCAACGCCCGTAAAGTTATTATTGATAGAAGCTGGTCCATCTAAGTCAATGGTTGCTATTTTTCCAACAGATTTTGCCGCGGAGGTTTGGTAACCACCGTATGCAATTAGATTAACCATATCATCAATCAATAGTTGATCTAATAAGGTCTCCCAAGCTTGGTCATCATAATCAAGACCACGCATGTCTACCAAATCCACACCGTTTTTTGCACCTGTAATTGGCATTTCAGCCGATTCATCAAAGAATTCTGTTGCATCAAAATTCAATTCATTTCTAAATAAAGCTAAATTTTCTTCGGACATTTCAAAATTTTCAGGAGCTTTTGTTGCCTCTTCGTAATTCTCAAATCCATTCTCACGTGAAAGGTATGTTACATCTCCTTCAGCAAAATCAAACTGATTTGTAGCTGGAATATTATCTGATGAACGTTGATTATAAACAATTGTTTCGTCTAGAGAGAAACTAACTTCATCCAATACAGTATGTGAGTCAGAGCGAATAGATAAGATATAATCTCCCGCATCCAGAACATAGGCTTCTTCATTCTCTGAATCATATGAAGCTAAATCCTCTTTGGTAAAGGAAAGCGTAAGAGTTTGGGATTCTCCTGCTTCCAATGTCTTAGTTTTCTCGAAAGCTACCAAGTTAACATCTGACTTTTCTATTCCACCATTAATGTAAGGCGGGGTAAAGTATAGCTCAACAACATCTTTTCCTTTTGTATCTCCCGTGTTGGTTACTGTAACATCCACACTTATTGTGCCATCATCCGATTCACTCCAATCACTTATTTCGTGATCAAATGAAGTATAGCTTAGACCGTAACCGAATGGATACAAAACGTGTTCATCGTAATCAATTAAGCCTTCAGCTGCAGCCGTTTCATAGAAACGATAGCCAACATAGATCCCCTCTACATAGTTTACAAAAGTAGGGACCCCGCCTACGCCTGGGATATAATGATCAATTTTGTATTCATCCATGTTTGTATACTCAAAATCACCAAAATTATTATACGCTGGAATTGCTGTTAAGTCGCGGGGGAATATATCAGCTGTTTTTCCCGAAGGATTAATTGCTCCACTCAATATTTCACCCAGTGCATTAAAACCAGTTTGTCCAGCTGCTGGCACCCAAAGAACACTCTTAATTTGATCGTAATCTTCCACAAACTCCAACTCAAAAACATTTGAACCGTTATAAATGAGAACAACATTATCAAAAGTGGAAGTAACCATATCGATCATTTGTCGTTCTGTTTCATGTAACTCAAGATAATGAGCTCCTTCTTCAAAATCGTTATAATTATCTGAGTTATTGTTATAAGTTACATCTGATAGATTAGTTGGAAGATCAGCACCTTCCCCACCACTACGGCTAATTACAATAACTGCAGTGTCAGAGAACTCTTCCGCATTCTCCAGTAATTCATCGGAATAGTCATTAACAGGGGGTTCTGGCAAAGTCCAATCCTGCTCAAGCAACCCAAGAACTGGTCGTTCATCCCTGTAAGTAGTATAAAAGTCGATAAGCTCATCATTTACTACAAATCCTGCATTGCTCAATCCTTCAATCAAACTGATTGTATGATGTGTATCCGACAGCGATCCTGAACCTGTTCCTCCATAAATTGGATTGGTTGAAGCCCAACCGAATACATTAATTTGTGAGCCATTCGCTAAAGGAAGCAAGTCTTGATCATTTTCTAATAAAACAATACCTTCTTCCGCAATCCTTTCACCTAACTGTTCAGCTCTTTCAGACGAAGCTTCACTTATCGTTCCTCTACCAGAGGCAAGTGTAAGCACTGTATTTAATGGGTAAAAGGCAATTAAGTTAATGACAATTGCTAAAGCAATAAGTATAGCGACGATAGACTGTCTACGCACCATAAATTTCATTGACGTTGAAAATCTTTTGGCAAAAATCATAACAGCAATTGCAATTAATAATACAACTCCAAATGAAATTAGATAAGGGATCGTAAGGTCAAAAACATTCTTAACGTCAGCCCAGTTAATATCAAGCATTTTTTATTCACTCCATTTTCAAAAAAAGTGTGACAAAGAATATACTCTCACATGTCTAGGATCCTCTTGCATCAACATTAGTAAGTATATTTCACCAAAACGAATATGAAACGCTTTCTTTTTGGTGATCCCTTTGTCATTTTCTTATATTGTTACGCAAAATCATCATATCATAGCCATAAGCCACAATTTACTTTCCTCATGAATTGTCTATTTTTCATCACCAATGGCATTTAGTCTCTCTCAACAGTAATTAATTTCTTCTCATGCCCTTTTAAAGGACTCAATAATATGGATCTATGCTATTACAGTCATTGGAAGTTGATTAAAAAATCCTCTGCCTGTTAGGAAAGATCTGCATTCCCTTTTCAACAGACGAGGATAAAAAAATATCAAGTAACGGATATTGGTTTGATTTACTTGGTACAACTAATTTAAAAAACGTTGATTGATCACAATTAGTAATCTAGGTGTTTCAAAAACAAAAATGAAACAGAATTTCGGTATCCTATTTCATTTATATAGAGAGCGAACATCTCATTCTCACAAATATGATTCATTTGAATAAACTTTATGCTTTATAGCTAATTATAGTTTAAGCTATTATCATTGATTTCCTTTAATCATTTAAACCTTTTTTCCAGCTTTGGCATCAAAATCTCCAACTCAAACCAATTCCCATTTTGATTAACATTAACCACACCACCATACTTCTGAACTGTATATTGAATACTTTTTAGTCCATAGCCATGAAGGTATGTATTTCGTTTTGTCGTTTTAGGTAAATCACCTTCAATTATTAAATCACCTTCAAAGTAATTTTCCACTCTAATCATAATAAAATTCCTTTTTGAAAAAACCGATACATGGATCAGCCTTTTCTCCTTGTCTTTAACCTTTTGTTCATATTCGATTGCATTATCTAACGCATTCCCAAAGATTGTAGCAATATCCGCAGTAGCCATACCATTTAACAGTGATCCGTCTGCTACACAAGTTAATGTAATCTCATTCTTGATGCAGTATAAACTTTTACTTTTAAGAACTGTATCCAATACATGGTTGCCTGTTTTGTGTTCAGCTTCGTATGCTTTAATTTCTTCTTCCATCTTTTCTAAATAAGCATGTCTCTTATCTGAGTCTGTCTCTGCTTTTAGAGCGATAATCTGATTTTTTAAATCATGATATTTATAATTAATAATCTCGATACTTTCCTTAGATTGTTGATATTGTGTATATTGACTTTGCAGAATATATTGCATAGCTCTTAACTCATGCTTAATTCTTAGATCAGTTAATTGAAGATGATACGCATGCAAGATTGTGAATCCACCTAGATCAACTAAGGTACGAATATTAAGAATCTCTTGCGCATATTGACTACTAAAAGGTGTCTTTGATGTGACAAAACTTAGATTACTAATTCCAAATACAGCAATCCCAATCACAATGACAGAAAACAACTCGCGCCGACTGACATTCATGACGCTATCTTCCGGGATATGTTTTCTTTCTAAAAGCCAAACTGCTAAAAATGCAACTCCATAAACTAAAATCAATAAAATGATTTCTTGTAAAGAACCTGTGAAGCCCTGTTTCCAGAAAAAATTATGTAACTGCCATTGAAAAGAAGCGACTAACTCTGCCAAAACAAATGCTTTGACCGTAAAGTAACCCGCATCCAAAAAGTTTAATTGTGTGCTTTTATAGATAAAAATAAACATTAATATAACAGCCATCGCCATACTTGGAATCCAAAAAGCTAGCGATAAATAATCGGTTACAACCAAAAAGGTGATTTGAACAATTAAAGCGAGACTAGCGAACAAGACAAGATGGGAACGTCTCAGATGCCTTTTCAAGATAGAGATATAAATAATACAAGCGATCCACTCGGCTAACGCAGTATATACTCGTGGAATATCAGGGAGAACGTCAATCATTTAATCACCTCGCCCCAATGACTGGCAAGCGCCTTCATAAAAGGTTTCTTTTTAGAACGACTAATTGGGATTTCTGCTCCACCCACTATAGCGCCGTTTTCATTTGTGCCATCGACATGCTGTAAATTGATTAAATAACCTCGGTGCCCACGAAAGAAATGGAATTTCTCTAATTCACTTTCTAAGTCTTTCATTGTTCCCGTTGCAACATAGCTCCCTTTCTTTGTCGTAAAAATTAGATCATGCCCCTGACTCTCAATAAAGTAAATATCAGAAGTCTCTAGCCGTATGACACCATCTTTCAATTTAACTGTCACATGTTGAGCCTCTCTTCTTTCCATCCGATTAATTGCACGATTTAAGCGTTCTGAAAACTGGAAGTATGAAATTGGTTTTAGGATATAGTCCAAAGCATCAACAGCATAACCTTTAATGGCGAACTGTGGCATATTCGTAATAAAGATGATCACGACCTCTGAGTCTATCTTTCTAATTTCCTCTGCCGCCGACATACCATCCATCAACGGCATTTGTACATCCATTAAAATCAGATCAAACTGTGCCTGATAATTTTCAACAAATTGATCACCATCGGTAAAGGTTTCAATTTGGATGGCTTCATCTCGTTCTTTCTCAAACCTTTGAAGATACTCTATCAGCTGCTTTTGATAATTAATCTCATCTTCTACGATTGCAATCCGAATCATCGTTCTCCTCCTAACAGTAATTTTTTTTAACCTAATTACTCTCATAAGCTTTCTATTTCTTATATTCTACTATAATTTTTTTATGATTATATATAAAACAAAAGGATAGCACAAGTTTCTCAACATCATTGCTAATTATTTTCGCTTGTGAAATAATATGAAAAATAGAAATATCTTATGGATGTACAAAAGGAGTATCTAAGCTATGTATGATTATTTAATTGTTGGTGCGGGTTTATTTGGGGCAACCTTTGCCTATGAAGCTAAAAAAAGAGGCAAGAAGTGCCTAGTCATCGATAAACGCGACCATATTGGTGGGAACGTTTTTACCGAAGAAGTGGATGGGATTCAAGTTCATAAATATGGTGCCCATATTTTCCATACCAATAATAAACGGATTTGGGATTATATTAACCAATTTGCCGAATTCAATCGATATACTAATTCGCCAATCGCTAATTACCAAGGTGAGATCTACAATCTCCCTTTTAATATGAACACATTTAATAAATTGTGGGGAGTAACGAGCCCTGAAGAAGCAAAACAAAAAATTCGCCAACAAAGGGAAGCTGCTCACATTACAAAACCAAGTAATTTAGAAGAGCAAGCCATTTCGCTTGTTGGTACGGATATTTACCAGAAATTAATCAAAGGATACACAGAAAAACAATGGGGACGATCAGCCCGTGAATTACCTGCTTTTATTATTAAACGTCTCCCCGTCCGTTTCACATATGACAACAACTACTTTAATGACCGCTTCCAAGGAATCCCGATTGGGGGTTATACGCAAATCTTTGAGAAATTACTTGACGGGATTGATGTGAAATTAAATACCGACTTTTTCAAAGAGCGGAATCAGTTGGAGAATTGTGCAGATAAAATCGTCTTTACTGGAATGATTGATCAATTTTACGATTATCAATTCGGCGTACTAAACTACCGCAGTTTAAGGTTTGAAACGGAGATTCTAAACGAAATAGATAATTTTCAAGGTAATGCGGTTGTTAACTATACCGATAACAAAACTGCCTTCACTCGAATTATTGAACATAAGCACTTTGAGTTCGGCAAACAAAGGCATACGATCATTACAAAGGAATACCCTATTGAATGGAGGCAAGGTCTGGAGCCATACTACCCAATTAATGATGATGAAAATAATGAAATTTATAAATTATATCAGAACTTAGCAGATCAAGAAGCCAATGTTATTTTCGGCGGACGATTAGCTAACTATAAATATTATGATATGCATCAAGTAATCGGTGAGGCATTGGCAACTGTCGAGAGAGAGTTGGAAAATTAGAAATATTGTTGAACAGGCGCTAAGCGAAAATAGCCAGCTTAGCGCCTGCTTGCTGATTATACCTTTATTGAAATTTAATTATCAAAAAGCTCCATATATACTTGAAGCTTACACCTCAACAATTAAAAGCACTTCCTTTTACTTCACGATAAACTATTGATAAATAATCTAACAATATCCGTACCCGCAGCAAGTGTACCTAAAGAACTGCCCAGGTTCGCTAGTAAGATAACTAGCAACACACGGGTTACTTTATTATGCCAAAAACCTTTAACCGAGTATACATCCTCATTTAATTGCTCAAAGTCACTCACTTGTGGTTTATTAAAATAAGCTTGGACAAAACCTGCAAAAAAGCCTGCTGCCATAAATGGATTTAACGACGTGATCGGTGCAGCAATAAAGGCAGTTAAAATAGCTAGTGGGTGACCAAAAGCAGCCAATGTCCCTAAAGCTGATAGAGAGCCATTCCATAACAACCAGCTTTGCATTTGCCTCCAACCGGCTACCGGATTTAAGAGAAAAGTAGCGATAATCAAGGTTACGATCGCAATCGGAATCAACCAGCCGATCCGTTTCGGCCATTTTGACTTTTCGGGTACTTTCGTTAACTGACTTAAATCGTGGTCTTTTCCTATCTCTTTTGTAATACCTGGAATATGAGCGGCCCCAAGAACGGCAACTACTTTCTGACCCGGGGCATGCTTAATCTTTTCTGCTAAATATTGATCTCTTTCATCGACAAGTGGCTTTTTCAGACGTGGAAAATATTCAGTAAACTCACTTAGAATTGCATCAATCGAATCTTGATTCTTCATCTTCTCCAATTCTTCTTCAGTTATCGACTCATTCGAGAAGATACTTGCAATGACTTGCGATAGTAACATCATCTTGCCTTTGAAACCAACCGCACTCCATATTCTTGAAAATGTAATCTGAATATTACGATCAGCAAGGACGAGCTTTGCACCATTTTCCTCCGCCGATTTAATCCCTTGTAACATTTCTTGCCCTGCTTCAATATTAAATTGTTTAGCAATTCTCTTTTGAAAAGATGAAATGGCAAGATTCATTAATAGTAAAGTCGCTTTTTTATCTTTGATAATTTTAAAAATATCAGTATCCTTCCATCTATTACCGTCCATCATCGCTTGATAGCGTTGCTTATCCAACTCAATACAAACTGAATCTGGTTGTTCTCGGTCAATGACTTCTTTGACCTCTTCTGCACTATGTTTAGAAACATGTGCAGTCCCAATTAAAATATATTCTTTACCATCTTGCTCAATTCTCGTAATATTACTTTCCTGTTCTATCATCTAACGACCTTCTTTCAAAAATTCTCTATCTCACAGTATAACGTATTTAGAAACGAAAAAGAATTTTTGTGTGTGAGATTAAAAAAACTTCTGTTCATTAAAAGCAAGCGGATAAATATTATCATCAAATCAGACTTTACTAAATTTGATCGTTTTTATATATCCTATTAATTTTATCTGAATTATATGTTATAATGATTGAACAAAGTAGAATAACAAGGAGTTGCAACAATGAAGGATATCCCTATTATTGATCTACGAAGCTGTTTGCTAATTATCGCAATTATTATTGGTTTAATAATCATTTAATTAAATTTAAGAGATGACATCCTTTATAAGGATACCATCTCAAGTAATTAGTGACTTTCTATACAATAACATTGGTAGCCATATGCGCCCAATTCAACATGTCCACTTTCATCTAACATGGAGCCTTGATCATGAAATAAAGGCTGATACTGTTTATCTGCAAGCCCTGGAACATAAATTCGTTGACTTTTTTCTTTATTATTGATCACAAAAATAAATTGCTTGTTGGAATCTTGCTTTTGATAAACAAGGCTATTCTTTTCCTCATCAATCTGAATAAAATCAAAACTTCCTCGTCCACCAAAAGCCGGATTTTCCTTACGTAAACGAATCAATTGCTGAACAAAATTAAATAAGTCTAAATCTTGTTTGCTGTGATCCCACTCCATACATGCCCGACTCTCCGGTTCTTCTCCTCCAACCATTCCTATTTCATCACCGTAATATAAACATGGTGACCCAATAAAAGATAATTGAAACAGATACATTAATCGAACACTAGCTTTATTTTCATTAGCCAGTGTAGCAATCCTAGCTGTATCATGACTATCTAATAGATTAAACATAACTTCATGAACATTCATCGGATACATATGCAACAAATTGATGATTTGATCATGAAATTGCTGAACTTGAATTTTCTTGGTACCAAAGAAATCAACGACACTATCAGTAAAAGGGTAATTCATCACTGCATCAAATTGATCACCCTGTAACCACTTCATTGAATCATGCCAGATTTCACCTAAAATATAAACATCAGGCTTCACCTGTCTAACTTCATTTCGAAAAGCACGCCAAAATGCATGGTCTACTTCATTAGCGACATCAAGTCTCCAGCCATCAATATCAAACTCTTCAATCCAATAACGGGCAGCTTTTAGTAAATATGCTTTTACTTCTGGATTAGCAGTATTCAATTTTGGCATACTACCGACATAACCAAACGCATCATAATTTGGTCGTGGATCTGTCTTCACAGGGAAATCCCAAATATGGAACCAATCCTTATATTTTGATGCTTCACCTTTTTCCAGAACATCTTGAAATGGTGCAAAATAATAACCACTATGATTGAATACAGCATCAAGCATAACCCGAATTCCTTTTTCATGGCACAGTTGAACAAGCCTTTTGAAAGTTTCCTTATCACCGAATTGAGGGTCAATTTCAAAGTAATCAATTGTATCGTATTTATGATTTGACCCTGCTTTAAAAATAGGGGTAAAGTATATACCCGTCACGCCTAAGTCAATTAGATAGTCCAAGTGATCGATCACCCCTTGGAAGTCGCCACCGAAATAATTAGTAGGGGTTGGATCGTGTTTTCCCCAAGCTAATGTACCTTTCGGATTGATGGATGGATCGCCATTCGCAAATCGCTCAGGGAAAATCTGATACCAAACTGTATCCTTAACCCACTCAGGTGCTGTAAAGGTGTCGACCTCATGCAGGTAAGGGAAACAAAAGTAACTTCCTATGACATTCGGTTGTTCTTTAAAGTATCCACGTTCTGTAAAATAAATGACTTCACCATTTGTAGACTCACAACGAAAACCATAGCGTAGTCGGCGGTATGGCGGCTCAATCGCAACTTTCCAATAATCTAATGAATTGGTCACACCAGACTTTGTCATCTCTTTCTTTTTATAATCCCATCGTTCCCCAGTAAAATCATAGGGATCTCCATAAATCAGTTGAACACTTTTTAAATCATTTCTCTTAGACTGCAACATAATGTGAAGTGTTTTGTTATTATAACTATAGGCATACTGATTAACTGGTTTGTGATAAATAGCTTCTTTAATCAATTAGATTCCTCCCTTTTTCCCCAAATGCAATCGATTGCATCGAGGTTCAAAATTTTTTGGTTGTTTATCTGATAAATAAAATGACTAAACTAAATATAAACGTTTTCACAAAATTGGTCAATCCTATTAGGCAAAATCATAATTCTTGATTATCTTATTTTAATATAATTGAATATCATATATAATAATTATAAACATTGTTAAACAGACGTCAACCGCTTGCATTTAGTAAATTTTTATTAGGGAGATCAATTTATCCTTAACTGATGAGACTGGGTCTGAAACCGTGATCATTCTTTTATACTTAAAGATTTGCAGTTACTCGTCACATCGGAAATATTTGTTAGTTGAACTAAGCGGACTTTTACTGACTGCTGCGCCACTTATAATCCAATGGTTTCTCCTATGTGATTGAAGCGGGGTCATACAGTCATTTAAGGTTGCGGAAAAAAGTTTAAGCTTCTTCCCAATGGTTCGTATGGTTAACATAGAATGGTTTCGTCTACAGCATCAATATTTATTAAAAAGATGCGCTATATTAATTATAAAGGATGAAGGTATTATGGCTGTTACAATTAAAGATGTTGCTAAGAGAGCAAACGTTGCTCCATCAACTGTTTCTCGTGTTATCTCTGATAGCCCCCGAATTAGTGTGGCTACAAAAAAGCGTGTTAGGAAAGCAATGGAAGAGTTAGGTTACCACCCAAATGTGAACGCACGGAATTTAGCCGTTCGGTCTTCACAGGCAATTGGTGTCATCATGCCATCATCTGCAGAAACCGCCTTGCAAAATCCCTTTTTCCCTGAAGTGTTACGCGGGATTGGTAGTATGGCTCATGAAACTGAATATTCACTTTATGTTTCCACCGGGGGGAATGAAGTACAATCATTCGAAGAAGTTAAACGAATGGTTTATGGAAACCGCGTCGATGGAATTATTATGCTCTATTCACGAGAAGACGACCCAATCATGAATTTTTTAATGAAAGAAAAATTCCCCTTTGTCGTTGTTGGAAAGCCTTCAGAGTATGAGAGCCAGATTACTTATGTGGATAATGATAACGTCCAAGCAAGTAAAGAACTTACAGGACACTTAATTGAATTTGGTCATCGGCAAATTGCTTTTCTCGGTGGGACAACAGATCTCGTTGTCTCGATGGATCGCCTAGAAGGATATAAACAAGCATTACAAGCTGCAAATATTCCAATCAAAGATGAATTTATTATTCATGATGAATTTTCACGTTCAAGTGGTCGAAAAGCAGTTGAACATCTCTTTTCACTTAAAAAGTCTCCAACTGCTATGGTCATTACGGACGATTTAATGAGTCTTGGTGTCATTGGTATGCTTGAAGAAATTGGTTTAGATTGTCCTGAAGATGTCTCGATTACAAGTTTCAACAATCTTTATTTATCTGAAATTACTAGTCCACCATTAACAACAGTAGATATTCAAATCTATAAACTAGGTATTCAAAGTGCTAAATGCTTAATTGAACAATTAAAGACAAAAGATGAACCCGCAAAGCGTTTAATCGTTCCCCATGCAATTAAATACCGGAACTCAACCCGGAAAATTTAATTAGTAAATGAAGGGGTTGGGACATAAGGAGTCTCACTGAGTAAAAAATGGTTCTATTTACGGTTTTTTCGTAAATAGAACCATTTTCATTTTGTAGTGGTTTGAATGCTTTGGAGTCTTAGAGTTATTAGTCGTGAATTACCTTAAGTTCACAGCCAATAACGCAAATCCTAGTTCATTGTGTACTTTGGATTTACCCCTTTTTTTATTAAAAAAGTCAATTTATGATCCATTATCAGGAGCGCCCAGCCAATGATTAGAACGTCGGGTGGCGACTTCTGTGAGAAAAGTGCGAGTCCGAAAATCCTTATTGTGACACGGTAGTGGAGCAATGAGGAATGTTAGACTAAAACCGCCACGTCCTATGCGCCCGAGGCCGTACCCGTGGAAAGCGTCCACCCAGAGTGTAAATCACGGAGTGACACCTCAAAAACATTTAAGAGGTGATGATTCTATTTAAATGATGATCATAAGAAAAAGGAATCCAGTATCAACTGTATTCCTTTTTCATTTTAGCTGAGTTTTGTCCCAGCCTCCTTATTTCAATTAAGTCTTATTACAGAGCAAGGTTACCCTTTATCATTGATATAATTCTTGAATTTCTGTTGCGGATATAGCTCCATCATAGATATAGAGTTCATCCATTAATCCTTTAAATGCAGGATCCCAATGATTTACTCCTAGTGCGAAATAAGAGGATCCCTGATCAAAGAGATTTGGAAAATTACTACCTTGAAAATGTACTTCACCATCTATATAAAGCGTTATCTTGTCACCATCAGCCGTAAGGGCAATATGTGTCCATTCATTTTCATCAATTAATACTTCAGATGATGCATCATACCATTCATCACTTCCAGACCACACCATTGTATTTCCTGTGTGACCATATGGAACGATACTTAGCCATTGTTCAGGACTAACCGCCCCAAAAAAGGCAGGTGTATGTTCAGTAAGCTCAGTCGGGTTTAGCCAAAAGGCAATTGTGTAGGCCTCTTGGTCAATGAGTCCTTCCGGTAATAGAATCCCAGAGTTACCATCAAATTTAGCTGCTTGGCCCTTAACACCTTCATCGAAAGTTATTTCTCCACCCTGATTATCTATTTGATCACCAATTACTTCACCATCTTTAAATGAGCCTTGGTCATCTGACAAATCATGATCAAATGCATAGTGCGCTATTAAAGCGACTTCCTTATTTCCTAATACATTGAGTTCAAACGTCTTTTCCTTACTCACATCACCATTTGCTATTGTTACGGTTAAAGTAACCTGTGCATCTTCACCAGTAGGTCTTGTCACTTTTCCATCAACTGAAATAATTGATTCATCTGATGACTGCCATTCAATTGTTGTCCCACCGAAAGCAGTAATATCTAAGCTAAGATCGTCGGTCACATCATTTTGGTTACCAAGTGATAAATCAGCTTCTACTTTATCAACAATCTCTTCTGATGATAGTGTTGAACTGTGTGATTGTACTCCCCAAATGGATACACCTTTTTCAGACAATGCTGTAAAAGACATCACGAAGTCTTTTGCTAGCTCATCCCACACTTCAACAAAAACACCATCGTAGACGATATCATTGATTGTGATCGCTCCATAATAACCATCATGCTCCCAATTTCCATCAACTGCACCAGTAACAGTACCATCTTCATGCAATTCAATTATCTGACTTGCTTTTAAATCCGTACTATTATCTTTACCATGATTGATATATTTATAGTTTCCTACTAATTCATCCGTCTTAATTTGATCATTAAGACTTTCACCAGCATAGCGTTTCGGTGCAACAACTGGCCAATCATTCTTATTTAAAAACATTTGATGAATTCGAAGCTCATGCTCTTCACCCCGATTTGGAAAACGAGTGTGAAAAACTAAAAATTCCTGATTAGTATCGTTATCTAGGTAAACAGAGTTATGGCCTGACGATAAATAACCTTGTCCTTGCCCCATTCCCGGTTCTCCTAACTCCCGTTCAAAAATAAAATTACCAAATAGTTTATTACCGAACTGAGCATTATCTACATCACCAGGAAGTACTGCTGGTTGTTCGGCAGCATCAAGATAAGGGCCCTCTGGGTTTTCAGAACGAAACTGCCGCATATGATATCCCCCGTCAGCTCCCAACCAGCCATAGGTTACGTATAAATAGTAGTATCCGTTATCCGGATTGTATTGAACGTAAGGACCTTCGCCTGACTTCCAATATCCACCTGCTATCTTAGTCCCAAAATAACGATCGATCAGACGACCATCCTCAGTTTCACCATCTTCTTTGGGATAGATCGCTTCACCTGTTTCTTTGTCTAGCTCCAACAAATATATTCCACCTGACCATGAACCATATGTCATCCATAAGCGGCCTTCCTCATCAAAGAAAAGATTCGCATCAATGGCATTGGGATAGTCACGATTATTATATTCACCATCACGGTCAAACCATTTTTCATTTTTATCATTAATCAAGCCTTGATCAATTAGATCAGCGATATTGGTATTTTCCCACTGTTTGTTTACCTCACTCTTATCATCGTATGCTTCATGGTCAGTAAATCCTGAATATACCAATGTCTTAACATGTTCATAGGGGCCTTCAATATCCTGTGATACAGCAAAACCAATCGCTGAGCGGATATAAGTTGAGGAAGCACTATAGTACATCATAAATGCACCTGTCGTTCCGTCCTCATTAACATAATGCTCATTCCAAAAGATCTCTGGTGCCCAAACAGAAAATCCTCCCTGGCTATCTGCATCATTTTCCCCTGCCCAAGCAAATGATTCTGCAAGGTTATCCGATAAATCACCATACAAGGCATTATCTGGCGTTGTGTAACCATTGGTAAACACTGTCCAGTCCATTAAGTCTTCTGATTTTGCCGCTTCAATATGTGAACCGAAAGCATAGTATGAATCATCTACTTTTATAATCGAAGGATCATGTACGGACACATTATTAAACTTTGGTTCATCTAAAACTGTCCCTTGCTCATCTCCATCATTTGTATCAGATCCTCCTATTCCCACACCTTTATCATTGTTCCAGACCACAATTAAGGCTGCAATTACTAAGATAATGGCACTGATTATACCAAGGTATTTTCTCGACATATTTTATTCTCCTTTGTAAGCGTTTAAAAAACTTGTACTTACATTCTATAAACCAAAAGGTAACTTGTCAATAAGTTTATCGAATTGAATAATCAAGAAAAAAAGAGATGAGATATTCTCACCTCTTTCCCCTAGGCTTATTCATATATATAAGCAACTACATCAAGAGCCTGATCAAGGGTTTCAACGGTAACATTCACTTTATTAGAAAGTTCCTTTAGTGGATGAATCAAAGCTTCAGGGCGAATTATGATTGTCGGTTTATTCAATGTAATAGCTGTCGAGATATCCATCGCTGTATTCCACTGTCTATATGTTTCACCAAATAATCCAATCACGAGATCCGCTTTATTCATCAAAACCTCTGTTCTAAAATTATTAACAGCAGAAGCTGCATCATCGCGATAATATGCACTTGGTTGTTTGCCTAATATCTCTTCACCAATTCCATCAGAACGATCATGATTAGCTTGTGGACCTACAAAGGTAAGTGGTAAATTCCTTTGTTTAGCCTTTTCGGCTAACTGATCACGCCAATCATCATGAATTTGCCCAGCTAGATAAACGATTAACTCCATATTATCCTCCTTAAATAATAAATATAATTTGATAGATCACTTTTTTATCATGATTCCCGCTAAACTTTTCTCTATAAACAAACATGGATACCATGTAAAAAGTAAATCTTCATCCAACGGTTGTTTTCTTCATCTCCCACCGGATCTTAGTGGATCGTCTCTTTTAAATACAATTTAGTCCCACTATTCACAAGTCATATCAGCATATTGCTTGAAAAATTGATCCAGTAATGTTCGCACTTCGTCTGTTGACTCTGTACTCATCAATTGATTTCTTAATTCACTTGCTCCTCGAAATCCACGAACATAAATTTTAAAAAAGCGTCTTAATGGTTTAAACAGCCGCGGTTCTATCTTTGAATATTGATCAAAGTAATCCAAATGTAACCTTAAAAGATCGATTAATTCCTTGCTATCATGATCTCTTGGCTCACTCTCAAAGGCAAAGGGGTTTTGAAAAACACCACGCCCGATCATAATCCCATCCACACCATATTGATTAGCCAGTTCCAAACCTGTTTGGCGATCTGGGATATCCCCGTTGATTGTTAAAAGTGTCTTTGGGGAGATTTGATCTCGAAGCGCCTTTATATCAGGAATAAGCTCCCAATGTGCGGCAACTTGGCTCATTTCTTTCCTTGTTCGCAAATGAATCGTAAGGTTGGCAATATCCTGTTTCAATATATGTGTAAGCCAATCATGCCATTCTTCTACATCCGTATAACCAAGTCTTGTTTTTACACTAACAGGTAAACCACCTGCCTTAGCTGCTTGGATCAACTCTGCAGCAACTTCTGGACGACGAATTAGGCCAGAACCTTTTCCATTTCCTGCGACATTAGCTACAGGACAGCCCATATTGATATCCACACCACGAAAGCCTTGCTCCGCCATACCAAGACTCATTTTTCGAAAATATTCAGGTTTATCCCCCCATATATGGGCAACAATAGGCTGTTCATCCTCTGTATAAGTTAACCGCCCCCGAACACTTTGTTTTCCATCCGGATGACAATAACTTTCTGAATTTGTAAACTCAGTGAAAAACACATCTGGTCGACCTGCTTCACTTATAACATGACGAAATACAACATCTGTCACATCTTCCATTGGTGCTAGTACAAAAAACGGCCGCGGCAAATCCAGCCAAAAATGATCTGTCATAACTTCCATTCAATCCTCTCATTATCGGATAACCGATTCAAGCTTTAACTAAATAATTAAAAATGACTACAGATTAAGTAGCATTTCTGTAGTCATTTTACCCTATTTTATTATATTTTGCGATAGATAATCCAACTCGGTAATTTTTTACTTAACTATTCTTCCGCTCAAATTCTTTAATGAAGTCAACTAAAGCCTTAACACCCTCTAGCGGCATTGCATTATAAATGCTAGCACGCATTCCCCCAACTGAGCGATGACCCTTTAACGTTTCCAAACCATTTTCCTTTGCTTCATTAATAAATTTAGCTTCAAGTTCTTTGTCACCATTTGCAGCAATAAAAGGAACATTCATTAGTGAACGATCGCGACCCTTGATTGGCGCTTCAAACATATTTGATTGATCAAGCGCTCCATACAGTAAATCAGCCTTTTCACGGTTAATTTTCTCTATTACTTCCAAACCACCAAGCTCTTGCAACCAATCAAAAACAAGTTTCGCAACGTAAATTGAGAAAGTCGGTGGTGTATTGAAGACAGAGTTATTCTCAGCATGTGTCTTATAATCAAATATCGTCGGAATAGAACCTGAGGCTAAACCGATTAAGTCATCTCGAATAATCACGATTGTTAGTCCCGCTGGTCCTATATTCTTTTGTGCTCCCGCATAGATAATACCAAACTTACTTACATCTATCGGTGTTGATAGAATATTGGAAGACATATCTGCTACTAAGGGAATATCCCCAGTGTCCGGTAATTCAGAAAAAGCAGTTCCTTCAATTGTATTGTTCGTCGTAATATGTACATAATCCGCCTTCGGGTTAAACATTTCCTTTGTTAGTGACGGAATATGGTTGATGGTATCCTCACCAACTACCTGAATCTCTCCAAACGCTTTCGCTTCTTTATATGCCTTTTTTGACCATGATCCAGTTAGAACATAATCAGCTTGTTTATTATTTACTAACAAATTCATTGGTACCATAGCAAATTGTTGTGAAGCTCCACCTTGTAAAAAGAGAACTTTGTAGTTATCAGGTATGTTCATTAGTTTTCTAATTCCACTCTCTGCCTCTTCTAAAATCGTCATAAACCAATTCGAGCGGTGACTTAACTCCATCACTGACATACCTGAACCGTTGAAATCTAACAATTCTGCTTGTGCCTTTTCTAATACACTTTTCGGTAGTATAGCTGGTCCTGCTGAGAAATTATAAACCTTACTCATCCTATTCACCACACCTATCTATTATTATATTAAATAATTAATCCTAAAACCTTATAATGACTTAGTTTATCAATTTAACCATTTCATTTCAAGAGTAATTTTGTGAAAATTTAAACAATTAACTCTACTTATATTTTTAAGAAAGGGACATGAGCTAATCAAGGGATTTATCGTAGTGAAACTTTATTCAGCAGATGGAGGATCGGGTGGCGAGTCCGGAAAACCTTATTGTGGAACAGCAGTGGAGCAATAAAAGTTGAGGCCGTGGGACTGAGTGAAACCCCTAAACCATTTAAGTCATGATGAATTTATATAAATGATCATGAAATCAAAAGGGAATCCATTAAAAACCGGATTCCCTTTTGATTTTCACTCAGTTATGCAGCAGTCTCATTTTTTCTCTAGCCCTCTATTAATAGAGACATATACAATTTTTAACGATGGCTATTACTATGCGGCCACATTGATTACTTCTCGACAATTATTTGTCCACCTCGTTATCAAACGACTCTTTCACTTGCTCTAAAAATGGACATTCCCCTCAAAAATTCGTTAAATCATATCGGACATTGATTTCGCTTGAATTTGTATTGCTTGATTTACCCTTTTGTTTCTCGGTATAAATTGAACAGTTTTTCTCTCGCCAGGTAAAAGATCAAAGTAGTTAGCACTAAAATATCCAGCCTCATCCGTATCTAACCATATGTTTTTGGCAAATTGATTTGTCGATATTTCGAACTGATCGCTTGCTTGTAAACGTTCAATCATAAGATCAGCTTTGGGCAAGGTTAATTTTTTTGTTGGCTTAAAATAATGATATTTGCGATCGACTTTTTTATTCCCAACGGTTAACTCCCCTACTAGAACAATATTTGCTCGATCATAATCTTTTAGAAAAGCTTCAAGAGCAATTGTGTCAACTTGTGTACTTTGATTTGACATAAGGTCAACACTTAACCTCTTTTCACTCAAAACTTCCCCTGTTAGATGATACAAGGTGAGGGTTAACTCAGCTGTTCGATTGACCAATTGATCTGTAACGACATAGACCTTCACTTGGTCTTTGGTTTGCACAAAAGATAAAATATCATCTTTAAATCCTTCCTTAGCAAAATAATGAAGTGCCTTCCAACGACCATAATAATCAATACTTGACCATGAAGCTACGGGCCAGCAATCATTGATTTGCCAATATAGGGTTCCCATACAATAAGGCATGTTTCGACGATGTGCTTCAATCGCTTGTTTAACCCCTTCTGCTTGAAGGACATGACTCATATAAAGGAAGGATGGGAAATCTTTCGGCTTAGGTAAGTATCGATCCATATATGT
This sequence comes from Amphibacillus sp. MSJ-3, assembly GCF_018919165.1. Taxonomy (GTDB): domain Bacteria; phylum Bacillota; class Bacilli; order Bacillales; family Amphibacillaceae; genus Amphibacillus. The sequence continues at coordinate 37,666 of NZ_JAHLQM010000002.1, forward strand.
TTCAATCAATTGATTTCCAGCACCATTCTTTTGATGATGAAGCATCACTTCTGATTCAATCGCATAATCCGATTCTTCAGCAAAAGTTTCGACTGTTCTAAGCTCCGGAAATGATTGAAAACCATACTCACTCATAAATCGCCCAACATGCGTATTGTAATCCTCAAACGGTTTTTTACCGTGCCAAACTTCCCAATAATGGATATCTCCGCTAGCTGTTACTTCTGTTGCATGTTGATTAATATCATCTGTCAAAGCAACCATTGGTGATGATGGCCAATAAGGTTCGTTCGGTACGAATTCACTCGTTACATCTGCTAGAATTTCATGAAAAATCTTTTTATAATCCGACCAAATTTTTTCTCGTGTCTCATGGTCATAAGCATTTTTCCAGCCCCAACCTGCATGCTCATTAAAATGTGCCCAAGCTGAATCAATTTCATTATTTCCACACCAGAGCACAATCGATGGGTGACTACGCAGGCGTTTCACATTATCTTTTGCTTCTGCTTCAACATTGGTTAAAAAAGCTTGATCGCCTGGGTACATACTACAGGCAAACATAAAATCTTGCCAAACCATAATCCCATACTCATCACAGAGGCGATAGAAAATCTCAGCTTCATAAATACCCCCACCCCAGACGCGAAGCATATTCATATTGGCAGATGCCGCACTTTCAATTTCATAGCGATAACGTTCCTCTGTTACCTCAGTTACAAAGCTATCGTTAGGAATATGATTTGCCCCTTTTGCAAATACCGGTACACCATTTAATTCAAAGTAGAATGAATGGCCTTCTTGATTAGGATCACGAACGAGTCGAATTGTTCTTAATCCCGTTGTTACATTAGCACTTGCCACTGGCTTGTTATCCTGATTAAGCTCAGCTTTAAATGTATATTGATTTGGGTCACCTAAACCTCTACTCCACCATAATTTAGGTTGGTCAATCTCTAGTTCAATTGCTAGTTTATTTCTCCCTTCTTTAAGTTGAACATCTTTCTGCCAAGATAAATCTCCTGTCCTTATTTGAAGTTGACCTTGCCAGTCTGAAATACTATCGACTTCAAGTTCTGCGATTAATTCAGCCTTTTCTTTTGAAATCGATTTTTGGTTAATATAAAAATCATCGATGTCAAGCTGTGACCATGCAACTAACTCCACATCACGCCAAATCCCACTCGTCACAAAACGTGGTCCCCAGTCCCAACCATAGTGGTAAGGAGCTTTGCGAGCAAAAATACTGATTTGTCGATCGCCCAATTGCCCCATTTCAGAATCATCATTAGCTGCCGGTAATCCATAACCGAGCGCCTCAAGTTTTGGCAAATCAACATCAATCGGGGATTTAAAATGAATGCGCAGTTCTTGCTCACCCTCTGTTAGATAAGATTTAATATCCTTACGATAAGTACGAAACATATTCTCTGTTGTTAAAATCAATTGATCATTTAAATAAACATTCGCATACGTATCTAACCCATGAAAAATAAGCTCAATTCGGTCTTGTTTGACTAAATCTTCGTCAATCGTAAATGTTGATTGATACTCCCAATCTTCTTTATCAATCCACTGTTGATCACGTTCATTTGTTCCATAAAAAGGATCCTCTATCAATCCATGTGAATTTAAGTCAGTGTGAACACAGCCCGGTACGGTAGCATTTAACCAGTCACCTTTGTTTAATTGCCTAAACTGCCAACCTCGTATCTTCTGGATAAGTTTTTTCATTATTTATCACCTCATGGTAGTTGTTTTTATCAATAATAAAAAGTGAATCTTAAATCAGATTCCTCTGTTTCATGCTTTATTCTAGTCACTACAAACCGCTTTTTCTCTTCTGCATCCATCTCCTTTCTTTCTATTAGCTTAATAAGTTAATTAAACAAATTACAAGATAAATATATAATGCCCTCCTAAGAATGTCTAATCTTTTTTATTATTAACATGTATCTCTCTAAAAGTTGAGTGTATAATAAACTATAGCGTTTTCAATCAAAATATGTTATTGTTAATTTATAATAGCTTATCGATAACCTAAATACAAGAGGTGATTAGAATGTCAATATTTATAAATGAAGCAAATCAAGAATTTCATTTGCAAAACAAACAAATAAGTTACGTTTTTCGCGTCCTAGAAAAAAGTAAGCAATTAGAACATCTCTACTATGGAAAGAAAATTACACATCGTGATTCATTCTCTCATTTAATTGAACGAGAAGTTCGACCATCGAGTAATATGTTTGAGGGGGACCATACATCATCCCTTGAACATATTAAACAAGAGTATCCTAGTTATGGAACAACGGATTTCCGTTATCCTGCACACGCAATCACGAACCAACTTGGGAGCCATGTAACAACTTTCCAATATGAAGATTATCAAATTCAAAAAGGAAAACCTACTTTACCTGGTTTACCGGCAACATATGTTGAAGCAGATGATGAAGCAGACACTTTATTCATTACACTACGAGATCCTGTATTAAACTTAAGACTCGTGTTAAGTTATACGATTTTTTCTAATCGGCCAGTTATTACAAGAAGCGCAAAATTCATAAATGATTCAGAGGAAGATTATCAAATTGAAAATGCAATGAGTACAAGTATTGACTTAGCATCTGATCAGTTTGAACTCCTCCAATTAAATGGGGCCTGGGCACGTGAAACACACCTTGAAGTGAATCGACTTGCAACAGGGATACAAGCAGTATCTAGTACCCAAGGTGCAAGTAGTCATGTCCACAATCCATTTATTGCTTTAAAACGCCCTGAGACAACTGAGCATACCGGGGATGTTTATGGTTTTAGCCTTGTATATAGCGGGAACTTCCTCGGACAGGTAGAAGTGGACTCTTACGGAGTTAGTCGTGTCATGATGGGGATCAATCCATTTCGTTTCTCATGGAAACTAGCCCCCAATCAGTCTTTTCAAACACCTGAAGCCGTCATGGTCTTTTCTGAAAACGGATTAAATGGAATGAGTCAAACCTATCATGCCCTTTATCGTGAAAGATTAGCACGTGGCTATTGGCGTGATCGAACTAGACCAATTCTAATTAACAATTGGGAAGCTACCTACTTTGATTTTAACGAAGAAAAGGTGCTTGAAATTGCTTCAACTGCAAAAGAGCTTGGCATTGAATTGTTCGTACTGGATGATGGTTGGTTCGGAGAACGCCATGATGATTCTTCATCATTAGGTGACTGGTTTGAAAATAAACAAAAACTACCGAATGGAATTAAAGGTCTATCCGAGAAAATCGAAGCGCTCGGCATGCGATTCGGGTTATGGTTTGAACCCGAAATGATCAGCAAGGGAACAAAACTATTTGCTGACCACCCCGATTGGTTGATCGCTTCTCCAAATCGCGAGCCGTCTCATGGTCGTAATCAATATATTCTAGATTTTTCTCGGCCAGAAGTTGTCGACTATGTTTATCAAATGATGGACAACATCATTAATGATGCCAAAATTTCTTATATTAAGTGGGATATGAATCGATTTATGACAGAGGTTTACTCTAAAGAGCTCCCTGCTGATCAGCAAGGTGAAGTCTTCCATCGTTACATTCTAGGGGTTTATTCACTCTATGAACGATTGATCGAGAAGTATCCTGAAATTCTCTTTGAATCTTGTGCTGGTGGCGGTGGCCGCTTTGATCCAGGCATGCTTTATTATGCACCACAAACTTGGACAAGTGACGATACGGATGCTATTGAACGCTTAAAAATCCAATATGGTATCTCTCACGTTTATCCATTAAGCGCAATTGGTAGCCATGTTTCAGCTGTTCCCAATCATCAAGTGGGACGGATAACACCGATTGAAACACGTGCGAATGTCGCATACTTTGGTACATTCGGCTATGAATTAGATGTTACTAAATTATCAGATGCCGAAAAAGAAGCCGTCAAAAAACAAACAGCCTTTTTCAAAGAACAAAGGGAATTAATTCGTCAAGGGGTCTTTCATCGTTTGATGAATCCATTTGAATCAAATGAGACCGCTTGGATGCTTGTGTCATCAGATCAAAATGAAGCAATTGTTGGTTACTATCAGGTATTAGCTAAACCAAACGAAAGTTATAAACGGATTAAATTAGTCGGTCTAAATCCAGACAAATGTTACGCCATTGAAGGTACGGATAAAACTTATTATGGTGATGAATTAATGAACATCGGTATTATTCTAGCTGAAAACTTTACCGGTCGTGCTGATGAATATTGGTCACGAGAGAAAGCTGGAGACTATCATTCTAAACTGTTTGTTTTAAAAGCGCTGTAAAATATATTCTTTCCAAAAACAAACCATGTTCACAAGCAATATATCATCATTTTGCCTAATCATATTATTCATGTGTTTCCCCTTTTTATATAGATAGGGTGGATTAAAAGAAGACCTCCAACTGAGCATGGCAGCTTATCAGTTGGAGGTCTTCTGATTGATTTAAACTAAGTATTAAGAAACCCTCAATCCACAGGTCCTTCTCCATCAACCACTAGATGACAGAGCGATGAACTAGACTTTAACAGGCTAGTAAGCACTCTGATCATCCGATCATTTCCCTTATCTGATTAGAGCGAGGGCTTACACTTAGTTAATTTAAGACAAATTTGCAGATTGCATGACAAGAGTCACTTAATCTAGCTCATCACTAGTTGATTGTATTGACTTAGCCTTATTTTGAGCAGCTAATAAGTCACGTATTTCTGCTAAATACTGTTCCGCAGTTGGTGACTCTGGCTCCGGCTCTGGTTCAACCTCATCTTGTTTTCGCATCAATTTATTTATTAATTTAATCGCTAAGAATAAAATAAGTGAAATTAATAAGAAGTCAATGATCGCTTGTAGAAAATAACCATATTCGATCTGTGTTGCACCAAGTTTAATTGTCAAAGCACTGACGTCAGCATTACCTGTTATCGCAACAATAATCGGTGTAATAACATGTTCAACTAATGCTGTTACAATCGCTGTAAAGGCAGCCCCCATAACAACTCCAACAGCTAAGTCCAATACATTTCCCCGCATAATGAACGCTTTAAATTCTTCAATCATTTTCAAGTCTCATTCCCCCTGATGAACATGAATATTTGTTATAGCTTGTTCTTGTTTACATTGTACTTAAAGACAAAAATTTTATCAATTAAAACTTTTGCAAACAAACCATAGACTAGCGGATCATGAACGGTTATCCTATGGTCAACTACCAGGTTAATACAAGTTTCAGCGAATGAAGCTAGATCCCTGGAACACTGTTTCAAATGATATAGTCATTTATTTCTCTTATGACCATCATTTTCATAGAAACGATATCTACAGGAGGGAATAAGGATCCAAATCACTATAATTCTTTAAACCACTGCAGGGCATGGTCACTATGCTTTGGCAAAAATTCATGGCCATGTTCTGGATAAAGGACCATTTCCTTTTTAGTTTGAATTTTATTATAGGCGGCAAATTGAGTCGATGGTGGACAAATTTGATCTCTCAAACCTGTTATCCACCTTACCTCACCATTGATCCGCGGTGCTAGGTTTTGAATGTCTATATATCCCAGTCGCTCAAAGACTTGCTCTGCCTTTTCATGAGTCGGGTCATGGTTACGAAAGTAATAGGAGATTTCTTCATATGCTGAATTTACCACATCCATTTCCCATGCTCGTTTGAAATCTGACAAAAATGGATAGACCGCAACAATGCGTTTAATTCGCGGTTCTAAACTTGCACAAGCAACAGCAAGTGCCCCTCCCTGTGATTGACCATAAACGCCAATTCTTCCTTCGTCAATATGATCCATACTCATCAAAATCCAAGTTGCCTGCACAGTATCGAGAAAGATCTGTCGATAATATAGACGATCTGGGTCAGGATCACTCACACCTCGAATGATATGACCTTTCAAAGTTGGGCCACTAACAGAAACGGGATCTGTAGATAGACCACCTTGACCACGACAATCCAACGCAATAACAGTTATCCCCTCTGCCGCATAGGCCAACTTATCAAGCCAATCCCCACAGTCAACATGATAGCCATGAAACATCACAAGACCTTGACCACTTGCGCGATTAGGTTTAGGTTGAACATATTTAGCATGGACCTTAGCTCCACCCAAACCGGTAAAGTATAAGTGGTAACAATCTGCAATCTCACTCTTAAAGTCACTTTCAACTAATTGATAATCTAGCGGTTGCTTCTCTAATTCGCTTAAACCACGTTGCCAATATAAATCAAAATCAATCGGGCGCGGGCTTTTGCCCTGATAATTATATAAATCAGCTAACGGCATATCAATATGCATCGTTATTCCTCCATTCTTAATCCCAGTCAGCTAGTCACAGCCTCACTCTCTATAGACTTAAATAAACGAAGTCAAACAAGATTCAGATCAAATAGGGATCCTTCAGGCTTTCATACAGGTATTTCTTCAATTTTCTGTATGATAATAGAAGTAAAATTAGAATCATTATGTTTAGATTATTCCATTTCCCTTAAAGCAACAATTCAGATGAGCACTCAGCTATTTATTCAAGTAATAATCCTTAACAATCTTTTCTGCCTTCTTCCCATAGATATCAAAGCCACGATTTAAATGAGCTTCTTCGATTGGATAAAGTTTTGTCGACCAATCCCACCAGAAAAAACCACCAAACCAAGGTTCATCCCAAAAGACTTCTAAAACAGATTGATAGAAATTCGCTTGTTCATCCTGATCAACAGGTAGGTCTACATGTTCAAAATCCCAAGGCATCATCGCACACCCTTTGGCACTGCGACAGCCAATTTCAACAAAGATAATTGGTTTATTAAATTTCTCATGTAATCTCAATAACTTCTCTTTAACGGGCAACCAGTTTTTCTTCATTATCTCAACAGATTCACCTGGCTGTTTTGCAACAGGATAATAGGCACTTGTACCAATATAATCAACTAAATCAAACCAGGAAACACCTTCTTCCTTACCATGATTTGCGTTGTAAATAATCGGACCATGATATCGTTCACGTACTTCTCTAATAACCTCTTGCCAATTAGATACACGACCCTCAGTAGCCACCATTTCACAACCAACCGTAAACATATCACAATCAAGTTCTTCCGCTAATTCAGCATAGTGATTAAGAAATTGACGATAAGATTGAAACCACGCTTGCCATTTATCCTCAGCCTCGTCCGGAAAACCAATCCGAGCACGCCAAATGCCATCACGTGAGTTAACAACAGGTTTTAAACAGACTTTTAAACCTAGCTCATGAGCCTGTTCCACTGCAAAGATCAGATCACGATCAGTCATTGTATGATGATAATCAAAGTAAATTTCAGTTGAACAATATGTTTCTTGATATGTATAGAAGGAGAGTGCGATCCATTCACTTCCCGTTTCCTTTAACCTTCTTAATGATTGCACAGCCTCGTCAGTACGATAGTCTCCCCTTCTTCCATCCCAACCATAAGTCATTCCTTTAATGAAAACTTCCTGCATCCTCTTCGCCCTTTCCTAGCTAAGTATCTATTTCATGAATATATTTGTCTTTTAACATTTATCGCGATTGATAATAAGCCTTGATTACTTTCTCTGCTGGTTTACCATAAACACCATAATCATCATTTTGTTTAGCTTCATCCTCATGATATAAATAGGTTTGCCAGTCCCACAGGCCAAAGCCACCAATCCATGATTTATCCTCTGTTTTCTCAAACATCACCCGATAATAGTCTGCTTGCTCCTGAAGATTAACAACCCCTTCTAAGGACCAGTCATTCGGAATTTGTGAAGAACCTGTTCGACTCGGGCAACCTGCCTCCGCAAAGAAAAATGGTTTATCATATTTCTTAACAACCGCTTCAATACGATCCAATTGATTATCCCAATCATCTATCGGATAGTAACCACTTGATGAAATAAGATCAAGTGCATCCCAGAACTTAACATGATTTTCCTGATATTTATCCGTATTATAAGTGACCAAACCTTTGTATAGCTGACGAACTTCAGTGATGAGTTGGCGCCAATCATCTTCTCTTCGTTCCGTTTGAACCATTTCACAGCCAACAATGAATAGATCACAGGCCGTTTCCTCAGCTATTGAAGCATAGTGTTTTTGATAAGCAGTATAGCTTGCAAACCAATCACGCCATTTCGGTTCACATGGTACATCGTGGTCAAAGAAGTTTATATGCGCCCGCCAGGTTCCGTCTTTGCAATTTACTGTCGGCTTTAAAATCACTTTGAGTCCAAGCGACTTAGCATATTCAATCATTTCAACTAATTCATCATCAGCGACCATATGGGATCCCCTATAATCAATTTCAGTTGTATGTGCCGTTTCCTGCCTTGCAGCTAAAGCAATGATTACATATTCACTAGCTGTTCTTTCTTGTAGTAGGCGTAAACTTTCCTTAGCCCGTTCTGTTTTAAAATAACCTTTCTGACTGTCCCAGCCAAAGGTAAAACCTTTAATGAATTCCATTACAATCCTCCACATCTATCAAGTTATTGTTTTTCTTATGCTAAGAAAAGCTAGGAGGGCATCGTTCAATCCATACCTTCCTAGCTTCATTATTACTTTTTACATTCTTCCAATTTCTTTATCATCAGCGATTTCTTCGTGTGTTGCTTTTGCATATTCAACAATTTCATCAACTGTTGTATAAGCTAAACCAACTTTTGTATCTGCAGCACCATAGTAAATCGCAATTTTCCCTGTTTCAGCATCATGTAATGTTGCACATGGGAAGATAACATTGTCAACAAAACCTGTCGTTTCATAGCTTTCTTCTGGTGTTAATACAAAGTTGCTTGATCGATATTTTACTTTTGAAGGTTCATCTAAATCTAAAATAGCTACACCCATACTATAAACATAACCATTACATGTACCTGTTACCCCATGATAAAACATTAACCAGCCTTCTGTTGTTTCAATCGGTGCTGGACCACCACCAATTTTAACGTTTTGCCACCAGCCATCGCCACCCGTTCCCATGACATGACGGTGTTTACCCCAATATTTAAGATCTGGACTTTCACTTAGGAAAATATCACCGAATGGGGTATGACCACTATCACTCGGACGTGATAACATCATATAGTTACCATTTATTTTACGCGGGAATAAAACACCATTACGGTTAAAGGGCAAAAATGGATTCTCCAAACGGGTGAATGTTTTAAAATCTTTTGTTTCGGCTAACCCGATTGATGCACCGTAAAAATCTGTACACCAAATAATATAGTAGGTATCCTCGACCTTTAGTAATCGTGGATCATAAGCGTACTTCGGTTGGAATGGATTTCCCTCTTCATCCACAAAAGCAATTCGTTCTTCATCAATTCTCCAACTGAGTGCATCATCACTATAACCTAGATGTAAATGTGGACGACCATTCGCGGTTTCAGCTCGAAAAACACCAATAAATTTCCCTTCATAAGCAATCACTGCACTATTAAAAATTCGCGAGATATTTTTAGCAGGATTGCGGTCAATCACAGGATTTTCACTATGACGCCATACAGGAGCATAATGGCCTTTTGGCTTATCTTGCCAAGGTATATTCGGCAAGCTTTCTGAAATCAATTTAACGTTAGACATATTCTGATCCCTTCCTTAAACTCTATATTTATTCTCATTAATCATTCGATAGTAATTGGCAATTCCCTATTACCAAACATCGATCAGTCATTTAATCAAGTCTTTAGGGGAAGTTCATCCCCTTCTGAGTGTCTGATAAATGATTTAGGGCCTTTACTGACTGTTGATCTCAATCTTCATTCAATCATTTCTCTCGCACGATTGCAGTAGTGGGCTTACAGTCAGTTAATCTGTGTGAAAACAAAGGCTCTACATTAGTAAGTAACTAAAACGCCATAGAATCTTACTCAAATCTCTATAATTCAATAGCTATTTAAACTGAACAATATAGGACTACAATTTATTTTACTGAACCACTTGTTAAGCCATTGTAAATATATTTTTGTAAGAAAATAAAGGTTATCAAGGTTGGGACAATCGCAATCATGACACCAGCTGTAATAACTTCCCATTGCGCCCCAAACGGACCTTGGAATTTAAATAAAGATGTAGAAATCACTTGTAAATCTGTTTTAGGCATATATAAAAATGGAGTATAGAAGTCATTATAGACATTAACCCCTTTAATAATAAACACTGTAACAATTGCTGGTTTCAATAATGGTAGGACAATTTTACGATAAATTGTAAAATATGATGCCCCATCCAACATGGCTGATTCATCTAATGAAATAGAAATCGAATCCATAAATTGTAGAAACACATAAACTGCAATGATGTCTGTTCCTAAATACAGAATAACCGCTGCCCAAATCGTATTAAAAAGACCGAGTGAATGAATGATTTGGAATGTCGCAACTTGTGTTGTAACAGCAGGAATTAAGGTTGCTAATAGGAAGGCACCTAAAATTAATTTACTACCTTTAAATTCAAATCTATGCAAAACAAAAGCTACCATTGATCCAATTAATGTTGTCCCGATTACTGAAATAACTAGAATAATCACAGTATTTTTAAAACCAGTCAACATATTCCCTTCAACGAAAGCTCTCTGATAATTTTCGAAGTTAGTCCAATCACTTGGTGGCACTAAGGGACCTGTTGTTGTATATTCTGCTCCTGTTTTAAATGAAGCAAAGAAAATAGCAACGATAGGGATTACCGCAACAAATGTACCAAGTAACAAAGAAGCGTATTTTATAAATGTACCTAAGTGACGTTTAAATTTGTACATATTAATCCCCTTCACCGAAAAATTTCCTTTGAATGCCTGTCACAATAACTACAATAAATAAGAGAACAACAGCCATTGCAGAACCTAGGCCAATCTTTCCGTATTTAAATGCAGTATCAACTGTTTGAATGACAAATGTCGCACTACCATTTGCGCCGCCTGTCATAATATAAGGAATTTCAAAGGCACTTAGCGCACCACTAACAGCCAGGATCAAATTTAACGAAATAATTATTTTAATACTTGGAAAGATGATGTGAATAAATTGTTGCCAACGATTTGCACCATCAATTTGAGCCGCTTCATATATTTCACCAGGAATTGATGAAATCGCTCCTAAGAAAATAATAAAGTTAAACCCCATATAACGCCAAACGGATACACCCGCTAAAGAATAATTTATTACTGCTGGATTTCCTAACCATTGTGTAATAAATCTTTCTAAACCAATTGCAGAAAGAAGTGTATCAAGTGTTCCATCAGGTCTAAAGAAGAACAAGAACATAAAGCCAATCGCTACACCATTTAAAAGGTATGGGAAAAAGATAACCCCTTTGAAAAAGTTTTTGAATTTTACATCAAAGGATAAAATGGTAGCAAAATATAGAGCGATTGCTAATTGAATAAATGTCGCAAAGAAATAATACAAACTAACACTGAAGACTCTAAAGTATTCCGGATTGGTAAAGATTGTTTTGTAATTATCTAATCCGACAAATTCCATTGCACTATAACCATTCCAGTTGGTAAAGCTGTACCAGATCATATTAATCACCGGCAAAAAGGCGAATACTCCCAATAAGCCCATTGGTACAATTAGAAAGGCAATGATGATTACTTTTTTCTGAGTTTCATAAGAAAGTTTTGATAAACTAAACAAGTGCTACACCTCCCTGTTTTTCTGTAAACATTAAACTCATTTGAGGAAAGTACAAGAAGTGTACTCTCCTCAATCATTACAATCGGGAAATTATTCAACGATTTTATTGTAGGCATCTTCCCAGGCGTTATTCCATCTTTCCATAATCTCATCAAAGGATTCTGCTCTATTTCCAATCGCTGCCTCAATTAAAATTTGTTTTTCATCTTCTAACCAAAGTCCTACTTCTGATTCTTTATCGATTTCATCAAGCAAGCCTAATTTGTCTTCAGGTGATGGTGTTAACATAACAAATTCCGCACCTGCCTCTTCGGCTTCTGTTAATTCTTCTGGAAGTTCAGCATCAACTGATGCACTAATTCCACCAGCTTGTTCAACTGAATAGCCAGATTCGTGAATAAAGTAATCAACCCAAGCAAAGGCAGCTTCTTTATTTTCACTAAATTTACTTACTGAAATATTCATATCCGCACCCATTGAGAATAAAGTACGTTCTGCATCTGATGGGAATGCCATAATCGCAATATCATCAGCATTTGGACCAGCATCTTGAATTTGTTCTAAAGCCCATGATCCTAGAACCATCGTGGCAATCTCACCATTATTCATCATCACTTTAGATGATTCCCAATCTGTTGTTAATGGATCTGATTCAATCAAGCCAGCTTCTGCCACATCATACATTAGTTTATAGTGTTCATAGTGTGGATCACCTGGATCAAATGGACGTGGATCATCTAAGATATCAACATTATAGTAATCCTCATTACCAGCTGTTGAAGTCACAGCACCTTCCCATTGAGCCAATGGCCATGCATCACCATAGTTTGTATATAAGGGGATAGCGTCTGTATTATCTTTTACTAATTGTAACGCTTCTAGAAATTCCGCTTGTGTAGTTGGTAATTCTTCTACACCAGCCTCTTCAAAAACAGCTTGATTGTAAATAACACCTGTGTAAGTTAAAGCAATTGGAATTCCATAAACCGTATCATTAACTGCACGTTCATCTACACCTAAATACTTACTTCCCATATCTTCTAAAGAACCCATTGGCTCAAAGAAATTCGGAATATCTTCAATTGGCAATTGGATCGGTAAGTATTGTACATCGCCGAAGTCCTGTGTATTAATACGGGGCATAATTTCTCCACCATAATCTGACAAGGCCTCAAAGCGTACATTTACATTTGGATATTTTTCCTCAAACTCTGCTTTATAATCTTCATATACGGTATCAACGATATCTGTTCGATGAGTGATAACAACTAAGTCTCCCTCAATCTCTTCAGGATCTAGCTCTTTCCATGCTTCATAAGCAGGAACATCATCTGTTGCATCTGTACCTTCTTGGCCAGTATCATCCGAACCACAAGCAGCCAATAATAGAAGTGCAAAAATACTTAGTAATAAAGTTATAAATTTTCTATTCATTACCTTAACACCCTTCCTTTATTTAAATGATTTAATTAGCCTAATTAAGTTACCGCTAAGCTAATAACTTAATTTTATATTGAAAACGGTTGCTAGTCAATAGTTTTTTTGAAATTCCTTATTTAATTGATCAAATAAAAAACATCTACATTAGCCCCCTTTTTTATATTTTGCCTCGTCTTTCATTTGCTATACAAAAGTAGATTTAAATAATTCCATATATTCAAAGCCGATATTTAGTTTTAATCCTATTTTCCTAGTTCAAGATTTCTCTCTTAAGAAGTTTTACTTTATGATTCATTAGATAAACACAAAAAAACCCTAAAGTTGATTGACTCACTTTAGGGCAGTACTTTCATTTTAACAATATTTATCCAAGTTTTTTCGGAAAAGCATAAACAACAATTGAACCATAGAGAACTGGAAATAAAACGACAAATAAGACAGCATTATAATAGGCCAAACCAATCATTACTCCATAAATACCAACAAGCGATAAAGTCAAGCTTGGGTTTTTTATCACACTGATAAAACCAATAGCAAATGCTTGCTTTATCGTGAAGTCCCCAAAGGCGATATAATAACTTGTATAACTGAGCGTCGTTAGTAATAAGAGGAGGAAATATGAAGCTAGACCAATGACAAGCCAACCCAAATCTTCTCTAATCCCGAAGAATATTAAAGTCGTTAGTAAGATCATACCAAGATTAACTAAAAAGGAACTTAATTTATGTTGCTGGAATTGCTGAAAATGCGTTCGATAAGTCTTTTTTATTGTCGTCTCATCATAATCAGGATTTTGCCTCATAAATTGGAGTGTTAAATATAAGGCAACTAAGGCCGGGATTAATGAATAAATAATGAGTCCCTTTAGCAAACCTAACCAAAAATTAAAGCTAACTAACAAATAGTGATAGAACTTGATCACAAGTTGGTAAACTTTATTCCCCAAATAATCACCTTCATTCTCGGAAAATAAAAGCTAAGAAAGATGGCGTTTACTCATCTTCTCTTAGCTCTTTAACAGAATCCCGTTTGATAATATTACCTTTTACAGACGTACGTCCATAGCGTTTATTCTTTCCTTGAACCTTCTGGACAATTAACCGGACAGCCTGTTTGACCATTTCGTCAATATCTACTTCAACTGTAGTAAGCTGTGGATTCGTTATCGTTGCATAGATATCATTATCAAAACCGATAACCGAAACGTCATCAGGAACTTGATAGCCTTCTTCATTTAATTTCTTCACTAATTCATGTGCAACTTGATCACAATTACAAACAAAAGCAGTCGGTAGGCGTTCAGGAAGTTGAATCTCAATAAATTTCCCTTTTTCATCTCGATCGTTAATGATATAATCTTGGTTTAATTCAATATGATGCTCCAATAAGGATTTATAATAACCTAAAAAGCGATCTTGAATACTACTTGTTGAATAAAGATTACCGACATAACCAATTTCGCGGTGCCCTTTATTCAACAAGTAATTTGTGATATTGTAAGCGCCATAAAAATTATCCGTAATCACCGAATCTATTTGATCATGTTCATCGTAAAAGTCTAAAAAGACGATTGGCATATCTATTTCTTTAACAACATTAATATAATCACTTTTCAATTGACCGAGAAAAATAAAACCATCGACTCTTTTTTCTTGGTAAATTCGCGGTAAATTTAAAGCTTCTTCATCTTCGCTCGACAATATATTCATAATGCCATAATAACCATAGTCCTCTAAAACCGTTGATATTTGCTGGTAGGCTCTAAAATAGAAAGATTGGGAGATACCACCTGAAAAACGTTCAGGCATAATAATTCCGATATTATAAGACATGCCGTTTTTCATTGATTTAGCTAATATATTATAGCGATAACCCATTTCGTCAGCTAATTCCTTGATCCTTTGTCTTAATTTATCACTAACTCCTTCTTTGTCATTTAAAGCTTTTGAAACCGTAACACTACTAACCCCTAATCTGTCAGCAATATCCTTCATCGTCACATTATCTTTTTTCACTATCGCACTTCCCATTCCTTAGCTCTTATTCAATGTCACTTTATATAAGAACCGAACCATTAAGTTATAACTTAACGGTTCGGTTAAACCAATGATACGAGTAACTTCATACTATCAAAAGAAGCTTAGTTTAGCAACAATCTTATTAAGAAAAATAGCGATCCATGTAAGTGATTTCAAGAAGTTTATAAAAGTTAAACTCACATAATAATCGTCATTCTACTTTTTCCGCAGTGTAACTGTCAGTAAGACTCCTGCTTCTATCATTCGAAGGAGACTTTGCACTATAAGTCGGAGATCAACTGACAGTTACGACCCGATTGGTTTCAAGGGCCTTTCTTAACTTATTACTTATTTAATAGGGCTTCATTTTGTTCAATCAACTGTTTTCTTTGTTTAGCAGTATCTAGTGATCTAAAGGGATCTGCAGGTGTATTAAACGTGTAGTCAACCAATTTATTAATCGTTGTTGTTGCAACATGACAACGGGTATCACTTGAAGCATAATATATGAATACCTCTCCTGCTTCATTAACAACTGCACCATTACAAAAGATAACATTTGATACATCACCAACACGCTCATCATCATATGGTGCGATAAAATGGCCACCAGGAGTAGCGATTACTTTTGTTGGATCTTCTAAATCCGTCGCCATTGTATAGAGTACATAACGCAAACCGTCTGCTGTATTACGAACTCCATGCGCAATATGAATCCAACCTTTATCTGTTTTAATTGGAGCAGGTCCTTGGCCATTCTTCGCTTCATAAACCGTATGATACTTTCTTTCATGAATGACTTTTTCTTCTTTAATCACTGGATTTTCAATATCTTCACAAATACCAAAGGCAATGCCACCACCACTACCTGTTGAAATAAAACCATCTTGCGGACGAGTGTAAAAGGCATATTTTCCATCAACAAATTCTGGATGTAAAACAACATTTCTTTGTTGGGGAGATGGGGTTGTAATATTAGGCAATCTCTCCCAAGTCTTCAAATCCCTTGTTCTAACTAATCCCGCTTGTGCTATCGCACTAGAAGTATCAGATGCAGGTGCATCAGGGTCTTTACTTTCTGAACAATAGATACCATAGATGTAACCATCCTCATGTTGAACAAGACGCATATCATAAATATTAGTTTCTGTCTCATCAATATCTTCCCAAGTTAAAGGTGTACCGATAAATCGGAAGTTATCAATCCCGTTATCACTCTCAGCAATAGCAAAAAACGACTTCCGATCTAAACCTTCTGTTCGAACGACTAGATAATATTTGCCATTTAAATAAATCGCACCTGGGTTAAAAGCCGAATTAATTCCTAACCGTTCCATAAAGTATGGGTTTGTCTCTTTATTTAAATCATACCGCCAATGAATTGGAATATGATGACGAGTAATCACCGGGTATTGATAACGATCATATACTCCATTATAAAATTGATTATCTTTTTTGTTTTTTCGTGATAAGAGTTCCTCTTGCTTCTCTAATTGTTCATAGTACTTATTGTGTATCATCTTTTTCCATCCTCTCAATTAATTCTAAAGCCATTCGGGCATTATGATATGATGCTTTCCATGGTTCAACTAAGTCACGTTTTGTCGGGCTACCATCTGGTTCAATTGACCAGTACCATTCTCCATTAGGACGCGGATCATGGATCGTTGTTTGAATATAATTCCACAGTCCTTGAACCCGATTAAGAAACTTAATATCACCTGTTCTTTGGTAGGCATTATAGAAACCAACAATAGCCTCTGCTTGAACCCACCATACTCGAGTTTTGTCTAATTCCCCATTTTCCTCTTCATTAATTAATGAACCGTCAGGCTGAATCGCGTATTCTGAAATATTATAAGAAATATCTCTAATCATCTTTTTATACGCTTCATTTTCAATCCCTAAAGTACGAATCGTATCATCCATTAACCAAGCTGCTTCGATATCATGACCAAATGATTTTAAATCGATTATTTTACTCCATTGCTTATCAAAAAATACACCTAAGAAATGTGTATCATGTTGATAAATTTTTTCATAGTGAACTTTTAACAAGGTGATTAATCGATCCTTCAATGCTTCATTCGGATAGGCTTTATATAAATTGGTATATGCTTCTAAAATGTGAATGTGGGTGTTCATTGTAATATCAGCTACCACACCATTTTCACTCAACATTTCATTTGGCACTTCAATCCATTCTCGATTAAATTCTTCTTTATAAGCTTGATTTTCTTGATCAAAGCCAATCGATTCGATTAAATCATATAATTCTAACGCTAATTCAAGCGCTTCTTCCTTCTGTGTTATCCGGTAATATTCACTTAATCCGTAAATAGCAAATGATTGTGCATAAATATGTTTTCTAGTATCTATAGGCTTACCTTGATAATCCAGCAACCAATAGATTCCTCTATGTTCCCGATCAATTAATTTATCTGTTAAAAACTGAAACACATGATCAGCCATTGCTAAATACTTTTCATCTTTTAAAATACGGTAGGCAGCAGAAAAGGTCCATAAAAATCTAGCAGTTACAATGCCACCTTTATCACCATACTTATCAATATTTAAATCAAAGTCTACCTTGCCATATAGACCACCGTTTTGTTCATCTTTAAGATTTAACCAAAAGGGTAAGATACGTTCAGTTAATTCTTGATACATGTCTTCTTTTAGCACGATATCCCTCCTTGTTTAATTAATCGATAACTTAATAAGTTAATTCTAATTAAATTAGGTTAACATGTCAATAGTAAGCGTATTCCTCATTATGATTAAAAGGCTTTCTTCAGTAATGAATCCCTTATTTTACTTAATAAAGGATTAACTTATTTCTTCATATCCTAGTTAACAAGTCTTTTATGTCTTTTTAACTAAAGCTCCAAACTAATAACCAGTATTTTCTGCCCCTTGTTCTTCAACCGCTAGTATTTCCTAAGCAAATAACTAAATACATAGCGATTGGTTAAAAGTAAGCTAATAACTCTCCAAAGGGGTTTTTGAAGGCTAATCACTAATCTTTAAGAGGTAAATCCAAAGCACAAAATGAAGGAAGATTTGTGCTAATGGCGATAACTTTAAGGAAGTTCATAGCCGTTAACAAGGCTAAACTCGGTTTTGAAATAAATAAAAAAGTGGTTCTAATTACGACTTCCATGTAATCAGAACCATTTTTCATGATCAGAGACTAGTTTTGTCCCAGCTTCTACTAGGCGACTAGCAATTTGTTAATCGCCTGATAAATACGATAAGCTATATCTGGCTTATTCATAGTATATAAGTGAATCCCATCTACACCTTGTGTAATCAGATCGACAATCTGGTCAATGGCATAAGCGATACCCGCTTCTCGCATTGCTATAGGGTTATCCTGGTATCTCTCCATCATCGTTAAAAATTTCTTAGGTAGATCAACACCACACAAGTCAACCATCCGCTCAATCTGTTTCTTATTGACTACTGGCATAATTCCTGCTTGAATAGGGGTATTAATGCCTGCAATCGTGGCACGTTCCCGGAAGGAATAAAAATAGTCATTATCAAAAAACAATTGTGTAATTAATTGATCAGTACCTGCATCTACTTTTGCTTTTAAATGTTGGATATCTTTGATAATTCCACCTGATTCAACATGCCCTTCCGGATAACACGCGCCAATAATATTAAAGTCGCCTTGTTCCTTAATAAATGCGATTAAATCACTCGCATATTTAAAGTCACCTTTTGCTGGTATATTCGGATTGATATCACCACGAAGGGCTAGGATATTTTTTATCCCTTGCTCTTCAAATTGGCTAAGTAAACCTAATACATCACTTTTAGATAAGTTAATCCCCGGTAAATGGGCGACACTCTCAATCCCATAGATATTCTTCACAGTTGAAGCAATTTCAACAGTTTTAGAACGTGCTCCCCCTCCAGTTGCACCATATGTTACACTAATAAAATCAGGCTCTAACTCCTTTAACTGGGCTACAGTATCATAAATCACATCTATCGATGCTGGTTGTTTGGGTGGAAATATCTCGAATGACAGAACCTTCTTTCCATCAAACAGAGTTGAGGTTTTCATTCAAATCCATCCTTTTTAACTTCCTCAACTGCCTTAACCATATTTTTCAAACTTTCGATCACTTCTTTATTGCCCCTAGTCTTTAAACCACAGTCGGGATTTACCCATACTTTTTCACGTGGCATTTTGGCTAATATTTGTGTCAATACTGCTTTAATCTCTGAAACACTAGGAATTCTTGGAGAATGAATATCATAGACACCTGGACCAACCTGTGTTTTAAATTGATTCTCCCGTAAAACATCAACAATAGAAAGATCTGAACGCGAGGCTTCAAAGGTGATTACATCTGCATCCATTTGATCAATATCCTTAATGATATCTGAGAACTCACTGTAACACATATGTGTATGAATTTGTGTCTCAGGTTTTACACCACTATGGACAAGGCGAAAGGCTGGAATTGCCCAATCGAGGTATTCACTATACCAATCACTTTTTCTGAGTGGTAATTTCTCTCGAAGTGCAGCTTCATCAACTTGAATATGATTGATCCCATTTTTCTCTAGATCAAGCACTTCTTCTCTGATCGCTAACGCTATTTGTAGTACACAATCTTTTAAAGGAATATCCTCTCTCGGGAATGACCAATTAAGTATTGTGATTGGACCCGTTAACATTCCTTTCAATGGTTTGTTTGTTAGCGATTGTGCATATGTTGAATAATCAACAGTCATTGCATCTATCCGACTAACATCTCCCCAAATGATCGGGGGTTTAACACAGCGCGTTCCATAAGATTGGACCCAGGCATTTTGAGTGAAAATAAACCCAGCCAAATGTTCTCCAAAATACTCAACCATGTCATTACGCTCAAACTCACCATGAACTAAAATATCCAAACCAATCTCTTCTTGCAATGCAATACATTCAGCAATTTTCTTTTTATTAAATGCAGTATATTGTTCAAGTGAGATTTCACCTTTTTTATATTGTGCACGATTCTTTTTGACATCGGCCGTCTGTGGAAATGAACCAATTGTCGTCGTCGGTAAAAGTGGCAAATTATACTTTTCCCTTTGGATACGTTCACGTTCAGCAAATACAGGTTGTCTTTGGAAATCTGCTTCAGTGAGTGATTTGACTTTAGCTTGAACCGCTTGGTTTTGAAATTGATCACGACGATCAAATATCTCTTGGTTTTCTTTAAATTGATCCGTTTCAAAGTAGTTTTCTACCTTTGTGATATCCACCAATTCAACCAATTCATTTAATTTCTCCTCGGCAAAAGAAAAATATAGTTTTTGTCTATCTGTTATTTGTTGTTCATTTTTTAGTGTATAAGGTACATGAAGCAAGGAACAGGATGTACTTAAAACAAATGATTGGCAATGGCTTTTTAATTGATCAAGCACTGGTAACGTTACGCTATAATCATTGCGCCAAATATTCTTCCCATTAACAACTCCCGCAAACAATGTCTTATCCTTTGGAAAGCCAAAGTTATTAAGCAATGTTAAGTTTTGTTTACCTTCAACAAAGTCAAGACCTATCCCATCAAATGCTAAGTCAATCACTTGTTGATAAATATCCCGAATATCACCAAAATAAGTTTGCAAAAGTACTTTTACTTGTCCTTTTTGGTCGAGTATATTTTGGTATAGTTGCACAAACAGCGCCCGATCTTCTTCTGTCAAATCTGTTACCAAAGCCGGTTCATCAAATTGTACCCATTCTGCACTTAACTCTTGGAAGCGCGTTAAGATCTGGGCATAGGCCTTAGTTATAGCCTCAATAAAATCCTCGGCTTTTTTCTCACCAGTGTATTTAGCCAATTTCAGAAAAGTAAATGGTCCAATAATAACGGGCTTAGTGATCACGCCCTCTTGTTTTCCTTCATCAAACTCCTTGAATGGTTTTTCTCCCACTAGCAATAATTCGGTTTCATCCTCAAATTCAGGGACAATATAATGATAATTTGTATTAAACCACTTTTTCATCGCTAACGCTTTTACATCACCTTGCTCACCTTGATAGCCACGTGCCATCGCAAAATACTCCGCGCTCTCTTCCAATCCCAATGCTTTATAACGTTTTGGGATTACATTTAATAAGACCGCCGTATCAAGAACATTATCATATAAGGAAAAATCATTTGATGAGATAAAGTCAATCCCAGCACTTTGTTGTTTATCCCAATGATCTTTTCTCAACTGTTTTGCTGCTTTTTGTAATTCCTTTTCAGTCAAATCACCATTAAAATATTTCTCTGTAGCAAATTTTAATTCGCGTAATGCTCCCACACGTGGGTAGCCAATCACCGCCGTCTTCATTCCTCGTTCCCCCTCATTCATTGATTAGGATGATTCTACCATACTCATTTCCGATTAATGTAATGCCTCTTTCTTATCTCTAGCAATAGTTTTTAACTATGGACCATTTTCTGAAACTTTTGATAATCAAATACACTTTTTAAAAGACAAGGACTTATTTAGGTGATCTGTTAGAAATAGTAGACAGAATATTCGCATTTTATCCTTGATTATTCTCCTAACGAAATGTACAATCATGATAATTAAAGGGAGGAGAAAGCAGATGACACTTCAACAGCTTAAATACATTATCAAGATTGTCGAATGTGGTTCGATTTCTAAAGCAGCTCGAGAGCTTTTCATCACACAGCCAAGTCTGTCTACCGCTGTTAAAGAACTTGAAAATACTTTGGGATTTGAAATTTTCCTAAGGACTAGTAAAGGGATTGAACTTACAGTTGATGGTTCTGAATTTTTATCATATGCCAGACAAATCATTGAACAGACAGAACTGATGGAACAACGCTATTTAAATAAAAAGCCTGCAAAACCATTATGTTCCGTTTCTACTCAACATTATGCCTTTGCTGTGAATGCTTTCGTCGAGCTTCTTTCTGATTTAGCTGTTGATGAATATGAATTTACCCTTCGCGAAACAAGAACCTATGAAATCATTGAGGATGTTCGAAATCTACGAAGTGAGATTGGTATTTTATATTTTAGTGATTTCAATCGGAAGGTTTTGGAGAAAATCTTAAAGGAAAATCACCTAATCTTTAACCCACTTTTTCAAGCAGAACCACATGTTTTTATAAGTTCACATCACCCCCTTGCCGATAAGAAGGCTGTTGAATTAGAGGATTTACAAGATTACCCTTTTCTTTCCTTTGAACAAGGAGAATACAATTCGTTCTATTTTTCCGAGGAAATACTAAATACCTTTTATCACAAAAAGAACATTCGCGTTAGTGACCGCGCAACTTTATTCAATTTACTCATTGGACTTAATGGGTTTACAATTTCTAGCGGTGTACTCAATAGCGATCTGAGTGAGGAGCAAATTATATCCGTTCCCCTTTTGACAGATGAAAAAATGCTTGTTGGTTGGATCACAAATGAAAAGTCCCTTCTTAGTGCAACAGCGATTAAATATATTAAAAAACTAAAACAAGTTATTGAGGATTATGGTTATACAGTTTACTAATCTTTTAAACTCATTGTAAAGATGCTGCTTCCAAAAAGGATAGAGCATCTTTTTTTATCGATAGATACGATAAAGTGAAACGCCGATCAGTGGGGGATGGGCCTAAAGGACCTAGGTCAATCAAAGGAAATGGCGGCTTTAGTCTGCCTTCCCCTCTTCCTCATCAAATATTAAATGAAGAAATCGGGCCTTTACTAGCATATGAGCCGGCATATTATCCAAGCGCCTGCCAGGATGCTTAAAGTTGAGATCCTAGAATGTTAATCATTTCCGTTATGATAACGGAAAAACAACAAGTGGTAATGAAAGCGTTTCTAAAATAGAATTAAAACTGTAAAGAAATAAAATATTCTAAATGGAGGTAATCAAATGAAGAGGATTTTATTAGCTTGTTCATCAGGTATGTCAACAAGTCTGCTTGTTTCAAAAATGGAAGAAGAAGCAAAAGCTCGTGGTCTTGATGTTGAAATTTGGGCAGTTGCACAAGACAAGGCGCCCGAGGACATGCAGCGTGCAGACGTACTGTTGATCGGTCCCCAAATGCGTTTTATGAAAAAGAAATTCTCTGTAGTGGCTGAAAAAGTCGGCATTCCACTAGATGTTATCGACCCTGTCTCATACGGGCGTATTGATGGCAAAGCCGTTCTTGATCTGGCACTTAATTTAATTGATGGTAAGGAACAGTAATTTTTTATGAGTGACTAAAAAAAGGAGGATTTTCTCATGAATAATCGTTTTATGGATAAGCTCGAAAATGTGCTTATGCCAGTGGCTGATAAATTAAATAATAACCGTTATTTAACAGCCTTACGTAATGGCTTTATGGTTGCCCTGCCCTTAATTATTTTTGGTTCTATATTCGTTGTTATTGCCAATCTGCCATTTATTGACAACTGGATTGGTGAAGAAGCCTATGCAACATTTCAAGATGCCTTAGGACCTGCTTCTGCTGCAACCTTGAGTATTATGGGACTCTTTGTTATTTTAGGTATTGGTTATAAAATGGTTGAGCAACGAGGCGGAGAATCCATTTATGGCGCTGTTGTTGCACTAGCTGCTTTTCTAGTTTTAACACCACAAGTATTAGATGAAACAACAGGTGTTATCCCAACTTCAGCGCTTGGAGCAGAAGGTTTATTCTTAGGGATATTCACTGCCTTTATCGCTGCTGAATTATATCAATACTTTGTTAACAAAAAATTAACGATTAAGATGCCAGCAGGTGTACCAGGATCTGTAGCCCGTTCATTTAGTGCATTAATTCCAATTGCATTAACCCTAACTATTTTCTTGGCTATTCGAATTATTTTTAGCTATACGCCTTTTGAAACGGTACAGAACTTTATTTATACCATTATACAAGAACCGTTAACAGCATTAGGTAGTGGTTTACCAGCCACACTTATCGCTATATTACTCATTCAAATCTTTTGGTTCTTTGGTTTGCACGGTCAAATCATTATCAACTCAGTTCTCGATCCAATTTGGTATTCATTAAATGATCAAAACTACCAAGCTTTTCAAGCTGGAGAAGAATTGCCTAATATCGTGACAAAGCAATTTATTGATACCTTTATCGTTGGAATTGGTGGCTCAGGTATGACACTCGCTGTGTTAATTGCTATTTTTGCTATTGCTAAGAGTAGACAAATGCGTGAAATTGGTAAATTAGGAATTGGATCCGGTGTCTTTAACGTAAATGAACCGGTTATCTTCGGATTACCAATTATCATGAACCCGCTTGTCATTATTCCTTGGTTATTAGCACCGGTCGTTGTTGGCGCTGTTACCTATTTTGCCATGTCGATTGGATTTGCACCTAAGCCAGCCGGGGTAATCGTCCCATGGACCACCCCAGCAATATTAAGTGGTTATCTAGCAACAGGAAATGATATTATGGGATCTGTCATGCAACTTATTAACATGGCTATCGTCTTTATCATTTGGTTACCATTCCTTAAGATCATGGATAAACAATATTACGAAAATGAAGTAAAAGCAAAATAGAGATATAGTGAGATTATTATTTGTTGGGGGGTTATTTACCTCCCCATCTATTCTTAATTTCAGATAACAGACCGCCTAAGGAGGACAATATGGATCAATCGATTACTGAAATCGCATTTCAAATTATTTTATATGCTGGAAACGGGAAGTCAAGTGCTATGGAGGCGATTCAAGAAGCTAAAGAAGGTAATTTCGAAGCAGCCGATGAAAAAATTAAAGAAGCTAATATAGAATTAGGAAAAGCACATAAATACCAAACAAAGTTACTCCAAGAAGAAGCCCAAGGAAACGGGAAAACAATCAGTGTAATATTGATTCACTCACAGGATCATTTGATGACTTCAATGACCGTTCGAGACCTAGCTATTGAAATCATTGAAATTTATCGGACAAGATAAGGGGGATGCCAAGCATGACTTTAGATTTTCAATTTCCTAAGGACTTTTGGTGGGGGAGTGCCGCTTCCGCAACCCAAACAGAAGGATCTGCTAACGGGAAAAAAGGGAAGGATATTTGGGATCATTGGTATAAAACTGAACCGAATCGTTTTTTTGATGGAGTAGGCCCTGACCTAACATCTGACTTTTTCAATCGGTACCAAGAGGATATTCGTAATATGAAAGCAATTGGACACAATAGTTTTCGACTATCCATTTCATGGTCACGACTCATTCCTGGCGGTGTCGGTGAAGTGAATTCAGAAGCAGTTACTTTTTATAATCAAGTCATTGATGAACTACTTGCTAATGACATTGAACCCTTCGTGAATTTATTCCATTTTGACATGCCCCTAGAATTACAGACAATCGGTGGCTGGGAAAACAGAGAAGTGATCGATGCTTACACAAATTATGCTAAAATAGCTTTTAAACTCTTTGGTGATCGAGTTAAGAAGTGGTTTACTTTTAATGAACCGATTGTTCCGGTAGAAGGCGGATATCTTTATGATTTCCACTATCCGAATATCATTAATTTTAGAAAGGCGATTCAAGTTGCTTACCACACAATGGTTGCGCACGCCAAAGTTGTCAAAGCGTATCATGAAGATCAAGATGGGAAAATTGGAATCATCCTCAACTTAACCCCTTCATATCCGCGTAGTCAGCATCCAGCTGATCTTAAAGCATCACATATTTGTGATTTACTTTTTAACCGAAGCTTTCTTGATCCAGCTGTAAAAGGGGAATATCCTGAGGATTTGATTAAATTATTAGGTGAACACGATCATCTGCCAATCATAGAATCAGGTGATCTTGAACTGATCAAAGCAAATAAAATCGACCTCCTAGGTATTAATTATTATCAACCAAGACGTGTTAAGGCAAAGGATAACCTGCCAAATCCAAACAGTCCCTTTATGCCCGATTGGTTCTTCGATAACTATGAAATGCCCGGACGTAAAATGAATCCATATCGTGGATGGGAGATTTACGAAAAGGGAATTTATGATATTATGATTAACTTAAAAGAAAATTATGATAATATTGAATCATTTATTTCTGAAAATGGCATGGGTGTTCAAGATGAAGAACGCTTTTTAAAAAATGGTAGAATTGAAGATGACTATCGAATCGATTTCATCAAAGGTCATCTAAAATGGTTACACAAGGCAATCGAGGAGAATTGTAATGTAAGAGGTTATCATCTTTGGACATTCATGGATAACTGGTCATGGATGAATGCCTATAAAAATCGCTATGGTTTCTATTCAGTCAACATTGAAACGCAAGAACGAACAGCAAAAAAGAGTGCCAGTTGGTTTGCTGAAGTTGCCAAACAGCATGGTTTTAACGATTAACACGGTCGATTGGAAGCGTAGCGATGAAAATCCGCTACGCTTTTAAGCTTAATTACAACTTCCTAGCATATATTAATTGTAGCAAACAGGAATAGCAGTTATTAGAAGGGGATGATAACTTGAACTCCCGGATTTTTGAAATCTTACGTGAACTCATGGCATGGGATAAACCGGTGACTAGTAAGCATATCGCGCAAATCCTCGGGGTTACTTCACGGACCATTCGAGATGATATAAAAATACTCGACCATACATTGCGCCCCCACGGTGCGAAGGTAAGGTCTATCCGCGGGACAGGCTTTGAACTGATCATCGATGATGATAAACAATTTAGGAATTATTTAAATCAATTTTTTAAAAAGGAAATTAACGAAGAAACTTTACCTAATTCACCTGATGAACGGGTCAAGTATCTTGTTAAACGTTTTTTACTTGCTGAGGATTACTTAAAGCTTGATGACCTTTGTAACGAGATGCATATTAGCAAATCAACGATCCAAAGCGATTTGCGTTCTGTCAAAAGGATCCTAAATAAATATGATATCCTGCTTCAACAAAAACCTAATTACGGCTTAAAAACAATTGGCGAAGAGGTTAAGCTACGTTTTGCTATGTCTGAACATATTTTTGATCGTAGCGAATCAGCTTCCAAGGCCATTTGGCAGGATCAGCTTGCGCAAATTACTGGAACAAGCGAAGAACAGTTAGATAAAATCTGGTCTATCATTCTTAAAGAGATTAAAGATCATAAAATTTCTCTAGCTGATCTTGCAATTAATAATCTATTCATTCATATCATCATTGCTTATAAACGCATTAAAGATGGTCACTATGTCTCAATTTTTAATCAAGAATTAAATGAAATAAAGATACAAAAGGAGTATCAAGTTGCCCAAAATATTGTACTTGCAACTGAAAAAATATTGGACGTCCAATTTCCAGCAGAAGAGATCGCTTATATTACTATTCATTTATTAGGAACAAAAATGGTTAGTCAGACAAATATAAGTGAAGCCGACTTGGAGAATATTTTAGATAAGCAAATCCAATCCTTAACGATAAAAATATTAGATTTAATCGAAACGAAAATGAGCTTAAATATTCGTCACGATCAGGAGCTCGTCATCGGCCTTGGTCTACATCTGAAACCAGCGATCAATCGTTATAAATATGGAATGAATCTCAGAAACCCAATGCTTAATGATATTAAGCTAAATTACCCACTTGCATTTGAAGCAGCCGTTATTGCTGGATTAGTCTTAGAAAATGAAATGAATGTTTCAATCGATGAAAATGAAATCGGCTACATCGCTCTCCATATTGGAGCAGCTATCGAAAGGACGAAAATTAAATCTCGACCAAAGCGCTGTTATATTGTTTGTGCTTCCGGGCTTGGGAGTGCCCATCTCATTAAATATAAACTTAAATCCGTCTTTAATTCACGGATTGAAGTGCTGGGAACAACTGAATATTATAAATTACAGCAGATTCCTTTCGATAAAACAGATTTTATCGTGAGCTCTGTCCCTATTTATGAAGATATTGCGGTGCCAGTTATTGAAGTCAATGCCATTTTATCTGATAAAGATATCGATAAAATCGAGGCCCACCTCGATGAAAAAAGAGACAGCATTTTAGACTATATTAATAAAGATTTAGTTTTTCTAAATCAAAGTTTTCAAACAAAGGATTCCGTCCTTACCTTTTTAGTTGATCAAATCCGTCTGAGAATGGATTTACCAGACAACTATTTAAACTTAATTCATGAACGAGAAGAAGTTGCGCCAACCGCTTATGGGAATTTAATCGCGATACCACATCCAATTACAGCACAAGCTAAGCAAACCTTTTTAACGATCTGCACATTACAGAAACCCATTATTTGGGCTGATAAGCAGGTTCAATTTGTTTGTTTACTAAATGTTGAAAAGGATGGCCATGAGGATTTGGAGAATATGTACAAGGCACTAATAAGAATCGTTGAAAATCCAACTGTCATTCAACAACTTATTCAGGCAAAAGATTATCGGCATTTTATCAATCTTCTTTTACTACTCGAATCATAAGTTTACATTCAATCCTAAACAAAAGCGGGTCTTCAATCAGTGGGAGTGAGTATTAAATGATCTAGGCACGCAAGTATTTTAGGTGGATAGCACAGGCCTTTCAATTGTGCCTTCCACCATTTACACAATTTCCTTCAAAGATAATGTTTGGATTTTGAATGTCAAGTAAGTTTCTAATGTTATTTGAAGTAGACAAGTGATTTCCCTTCTGGAATATGGTTTGATGCCTGCTATTCTACAGGTAAATTCACTTGTTTTTATTATGAAATCAAATGACGCTAGTGAATTTCAATCACATTTCCCATCCAAGGAGAAATGTGTTTTTTCTTCACCAACGTCATATATTGTACAGCCCCCAACACTTGCTGGGGATTTTTCATTTAAATTATTTATCTACTTTTTCGCTTATAGCTATAAAAGGTCAATCCAGCTCCAGCAATTAAAATTAAGATACCAGTCAACAAATAATTATACATGGATGTAGCTGTTGATGGCAAAGCAGCCCCGTCTTGATCAGATTCAGTCTCTGTCTTATTATCTAAATCATTGCCATCCCTATCATTAGTAGATGATTCTTCACCTTCTCCCTTCTCTCCCTTGGGAAATTCCGCTGAATCATCTTCTAGTTCACTAACCTCTGCCTCAAGTGCTTCAATTCGAGCAAGAAGTTCTGCAAGTAAAGATGAAAGTTCTTCATCATTTAAGTCAAGTGATTCCACTTTAGCTTGAAGATCAGCCAAAAGTTGCTTCAAGTCAGAAACATCTGCCCCCAGAGCTTCTAATTCATCTAGACGTTTTGTCAGCTCTCCAATTTGCTTTTCCAACTCTTTAATAATATCTTCTTCTGGTACTTCAGGATCGACTGGTTCTTCCGAATCCTCACCAGCAATTAATTCATCTAAATCATTGACAATTTGAATGTTATCAACGAGAACCTTAGCATTTCCTTCGAGTTCCTCACCTAAGAACTCAATTCCTATTTCTTGAACTTGATCTCGATCATCAATCTCTGAAATATCAAAGATCATTTCTTTATAACCATCAGCATCCAATTCAATTTCACCCGAATCAGACCAAGCCCAACTACTTCCTACTTTAATAAATAATTTTGCAGCTAATGGTTTCATAGTCATCAGGCGGGCAACAATATAATTATAGTCACTCAAATCATAGCCCGATGTCTTTTTGACCTCTGTATTTCCACCTGGTAAAACATCAACCCGCAAATGTCCCTTTTCAAGAGATACACCAGGTCCATCCCAGCCAGCTAAATCCGTTTCAAAATCAAAAACAATCGGCTCCACTGACTCGGCTTCATCAGGATACGGAACTTCGGGAGCACCTTCAATTTCAACTGCCCGAATCTCATCAAAGTACAACGTTCCTTCACCTAAAGAATCTCCACCCATGTAGAGGGCAAAACTTGCTACCTTTTGAATTCGGTTCGTATCAATAATCGCATCTTGATTACCTTCCCAGTGCGCTGGGGAAAAGTCGGAAAATGGAATTTCGACGATTCCTTCATATGGTTCATCCAATTCGATTTCAGCTTCAAACGCGACACCACCGATATTGATCTGTAATGTCAAATGCTGGTCTTCATGCCCTTCGTTTCGCATCCAGAAGGAGACACCATTTTTTCCAGTCCAATCAAGACCCCCTAATGAAATCTCACGACCTGCATAGCCTTGATCTGCAAGCGTATAATTATATTGCAAACCATAATCACCTGTAAACTTATATTCTGATGATAAGGATAAGCGAATCGGATCTCCATTGGACCCATAAGCCCGATTAAGTAAAGTATCATCACCCATATAGCCTTCAAAATCATCAACTAAAAATGGATCAACCGGGGCTTCTAGATAACTATTTTCCAAACGGATGTTATCGATATAGATTGGCTCTGACATATCCAATTGATCCCCAACTAATGAGAGCGCAAATCCTTTTGTCCCTTCTAAAATTGGGAAGGAAATTGATTCACGATAAACATAGTATTCAACTCCATCAATTGTCTCGGTTACTAAATCCGCCAATTGAACTTCCGCCTCGTATTTCGTATCCCAATCATCTGGTAATTGTACAATTGTCTTTAAGTCACCAGTACCAAGACTGACTGGTAAATAAGCATCATATGAAAGTTGGTTCACAGACTGGATATTAAAATCCTCTAAATCGATTAATTGTAATTTTAATTCTTGCCAAGTTTCTTGCTGCGGCATACCCTCAACATCTAATGCTAATACTCCTCGTCCATCAAGGACCTGATGAGACAAGGTTAGACTAACCCCATCTTCTGGCCAGCTTCCATTGTTCTGAATGCCATCAATATCATGATCAAATGTCCATTCCTTAACAATTAAATTAGCTAAATAAATATAATAACGATGGGTCTCTTCATTAATTAATTCATCATTTTCATAATAACGAACCGTTATATCGACAGCTGATTCATTATAGTCAGCTGATGGACTCCAATTCGCTTGATAATACCGACCAACAAGTTCCATCTCAACTTCCTCACCACCAGCAATACTATATGTTACACGCGGTTCATTACCATTTACTACACGAGCTTTTAACTCAAGTGGATTTGAAACAATCGAATCACCATTTGTAGGTGAAACAACGTACATGAATGGATCATGCGACTCAGTTTCATAACTACCTTGTCCATAATCAACGGCCAATGCATCAGCAAAAATAGTTCGGTCATCCTGATAGAATTTCGTAAAATTAGCTAATAAATGATGGTCACCACCAAGATCATCATTTACATCTTTATATGGAACATAGACATTATTCGGAAATCCGAAGTTTGCCCATGTTAACATATAAGCCGTTTTAGCCGCCGATGGGTAATCTGGATGATTAAGAATTCCATCGAGAACGGTCGTCCACCATTCTGAATGATTATCTACCTCATTCATCCCCTCAGCACTATAACCAAATTCAGTGAGTGCAGAAATTTTACCACGCGCTTCTGCTTCATCAGCTAACATGGCCAAATCTGCAGCCAGACCATTAATCCATGTCTGGGATCCGGCATTATTCTTTTGATCATAGTTATCAATCCCTAAAATATCAACATAATCATCACCTGGATAGGTAGCAAAGTAACGATCACGGTCACCCGCTGGTCCCGCTCCTGGTGAAAAGCCAATTAAAAAGTTATCATTACCATGTTCATGTAGGTACTCAACGGTATAACGGAAAATGGCCTTATACTGTTCTGGACTTGTCGTTGTAGCCCCCCACCAAAACCAGCCACCTGTTTGTTCGTGAAAAGGGCGAAATATAATCGGAATCGCCTGACCATCATCATCGACAAGCAGATAGGATAAGTCAACAATGTTATCTAGCCAAGCCTTGTATGCATCGTGCTTACTACCTCCTGGTAAGATTTCACGCACAACATCACCAGAAGTATCGTTGTAATTCCCTCCAGTAACAAAGTTGTTTGGATGCATACTTAAAGTAACGATTCCACCCAGCTTATGGGCCATCTTCATCGATTCTGCTAAGTTCTCAGTACGTTCCTTTTGAGAGAGTGGAACATCATCAATTGCATTTCCTGGTCGTTCACGTCCATCTAAGCTATTTGTGTCCCAACCAAAGATAGCTGGGTAATCCCCCACGGCATTGAAGACATCGGATTCAGTTGATCCAACCCGATTCCCATCAGCTAGTATGGTTAATCCTTCATCCGTAGCATGTTGTTGACCAAATAATATTTCTTCTTCACTAAGGTTTTTTAAATAATAAAATAAGTCTTTTGTGTATTGTGATGCGTTAGGGTTTGACAAGTTTAATTTTCTTCCTTCATCAGCGAACACAAGATCCTGACCTGAAAAAAGATTGACAAATAAGATCAATACAACCGATAAGAACAATCGCCTTTTAATATTTTTCATAAGCTCCTCCTTTTTCTTCTTCCAATTGAAAGCGCTATCGGTTTCCATTATAATAATTTACTTAAATAATATCAATAATAAACTTATTTATATTTATTCTATTACTTAATTTAAATTTATTTTTCACCTATTTTAAAAAAGGAGATGTAGATCCTTATCGTAAACACTTATTAATACTATTAAGTCATCGCCTTTTATCTAATTTATCGATAACCATATCTTATCTGAAGAATAGTTTTTAAAAATATTGCTTACAGGGTTTAGTCCTGCTACAATTTAATTAGCAAATCTCTTTTTATAAGGAAACATACTTAATTGATTCAGTCACAAGCAATAACGGGGATGCTAATTAATAATCATCCAAGCCAATTTAGGAAGGATAAATAAAGAAGCAAAATAACCCCCAATGAAGAAAGATTCCTTTCTTTGTTGCCATTTAGGGTTACACCAATCACTTTGATGTAAATCTCAAAGTAGGAAACCCTAGCTAAATCCCGACAGGGTGGGAATAATTCAATATCTTTCAAAAAAATAGGAGGACTGCAATATGTATGACGAACCGATTTTCCTAAAACCGGTCTTTCAAGAACGGATTTGGGGCGGCACTAAATTAAACACATTATTTAACTATGAGATTCCAAATGACAAAACAGGTGAAGCTTGGGTCATTTCTGCACATGAGAACGGACCAAGTCAAATCACTAACGGTGAATTAGCGGGACAAACGCTTAAAGATGCTTGGGAAGGTCATCCTGAACTTTTTAATAAAGCTGTCGACAATCATGACGCCTACCCACTCCTCGTTAAAATTTTAGATGCTGCTGATGATTTATCTGTGCAAGTTCATCCAAATGACCAATACGCACAAGAGGTTGAAAATGAACCCTATGGTAAAACTGAATGTTGGTATGTTCTACAAGCTGAAGAAGGAGCGGAAATTGTCTTCGGTCATCATGCACAATCACAAGAACAATTTGCCGAAATGGCAAAGGCTGGGGATTGGGATCGATTACTTCGCCGTATCCCAGTTAAAGCTGGGGATTTTATCTATGTACCTAGTGGAACAATTCATGCTATCGGCGCTGGCATCGTTATTTTAGAAACGCAACAAAGCTCTGACATTACCTACCGTGTTTATGACTATGATCGTACTGACGATCAAGGAAACACACGTGAACTACACTTGGATTCATCTATTGAAGTGACTAGAGCACCACATCGAACTCCAGACATTAAACAATCCCTAACAAAGCAGGATGGGTTAACAGTGAAAAAACTCGTTGAAGAACAGTACTTTACCGTTTATCATTGGGATTTAGCTGGGGAATGTAGTCAAACACGTGATGCTGACTTTATTCAATTAAGTGTTATTGATGGAGAAGCTGAGTTAACAACAAACAACAAAACATTTACCCTTAAAAAAGGGAATCACTTTATCATACCGGCGACAGTTGATCACTATCATTTAGTTGGTCATGCTGAATTTATCGTTTCACATCCTTAAAGTACTAGCCCAAATCATTTTAAAAAAAGGGTTCTGTTTACATGATTTTGTAGACAGAACCCTTTTCTGTAATCGTTTTCACTACATACTTATTTATCCCGCTGTAACCGTCCTTAAATCCCTACCCTCAAAACCTCAAATCTTTTGAGAAAGTTCAGGTGGAGGATGAAGAAAAAGCCCACTGATTGAGATTTCATCTTATCGATCTTAACTTTACCCTTCATTCCATTCGAATTTTAACTTAAACATCAATTAGTAATTTGTCAATATCATGAATGATAATTTTCTTATGACCCTTTTGTGTTAAATAACCTTCTTTCTCAAAGCTAGAGAGTGTTCGACTAATCGTTTCAGGGGTTGTTCCCAAATAGGTTGCCAAATCCTTTCTAGACATCGGAAGATTAACCTCTGCTTTTGATTCAATAGATGGCATTAATTCAGCCAAAAAATGAGCCAACCGAACTTGTACCTTTTCTGTCGCAAAGCGCGTTGTTTGTTGTTCTGCCTTTTCCAATCGTGTAGCCAATTCATTTAGGATATGAATCGATATCATCGGATAACGTTCAAGCAACGGTTGTAAATCCAACCGAGAGATTCGGCAAATTTGAGCAGATTCAATGACTTCAGCATAGGACTCATGCTCACCTTCCCGAAACAATGCCAATTCACCCGTGAAGTCTCCTGGCAATAGTAAGCGCACCAATTGTTCCCTTCCTGTTTCTGATAACCGATAGACTCTGACTTTCCCTGTGTGCACGACATATAATGCATCTGATCGATCACCCGCATGAAATAAGTGCTCACCTACTTGATAACTAGTTGAATGGACAACATTCATTACCTCTTTGATTTGTTCACTTTCCAAATGATTAAAAATAGGAACCAATTGAACACAAGCCTGCATCGGATGGCAATTCGCTCCATGACCTTGTTCCGACATTAAATCCCTCCTCGGATCATATATTTCACTTTTACAAATGACTTGGATTCTTTTTTTAAAAAAGTATCTTTATTTTATGAATAGTCCCCCTCTATTATATCGAATAATTTGTGAACAATAATTGATAAGGATCAAGTTTCGTGACATTTCTGTTATACTTTGATAAATTACTGCAAAGTTAATTATCTGAATAGTTAAAATATTAAGAGGGGATGGGGCTAATGATACAATTTGAAGAACAAAAATTAGGTGAGCAAAAGTTAATTGATATATTTGAACAACATAAAGTCGAGTTTTTATTTAAAACAGCTACAAATCAGTCTTTTTTTTGTAACACCGACCACCACTTTACTGTTGAATTCATCCATGATCAAGCAGCGATTCATGCAGCAGATGGTTATAGTCGTACAACAGGAAAGATTGGTGTTGGTTGGCTCACAAGCGAAAGTGGTGTGACTAATGCGGTGACTTCCCTTGGGACCGCACAACTCGATTCTGTTCCACTCGTTATTTTCATCGAACATCAAAGAAATTCAATTGATCAACAACTCGATGTTGATGGATTAACAAAATCAATGACCAAATATAATTTCACAGCAAATTCGATAAATGAATTGATCCCGATGACAAAAGCAGCTTTCAAAATTGCCCAAACTGGACGTCCAGGTATTGTGGTAATTGATTTTAATCGTCAAATACTAAGGCAAACTTATGAAGGTGATCAACAGATTCATATTGATCAATTAAATCAAGAATTCACCCAAAAAGAAATACCTAGACATATAATTGAACAGCTTCCAGCTTTAATTGCTCAAGCAAAACAACCCGTAATTATTGTTGGTGGTGGATGCGTCATAAGTAATGCCCATCATGCCTTAGCTAATTTTTTGGCTAAAACACAAATCCCCTTTGTTAGTACCTTGATGGGATTAGGCGCTGTCAATGCAGATCATCCTCTACATCTGGGTATGATCGGTATGCACGGAACTTTCGCTGCTAATCGCGCTGTACATCAGGCTGATTTGTTAATTTGCTTAGGCGTACGTTTTAGTGATCGAATCACTGGTAATATTAAAGGCTTTTCACCAAATTCATTAAAAGTCCAAATCGATATCGACCCTGTAGAAATTAATAAATTGATCGATGTTGAATATCCAATTGTTGGTGATGTTAATGCTGCATTAACTCAGCTTAATCACTTAAACTTGAAAAGAACAAATTCAGACTGGCTTAAAACAGTAATGAGTTGGCATAAAAAGTCTGCCCAATTTCACAAGGCTAAAAATAAATTAATTGACCCTGGTGCGATCATTAGGCTGTTAAATAAATACGCAAATAACGATGCCATCGTTTCAACCGATGTCGGGCAACATCAAATGTGGACCGCGCATCACTTTTCTTTCCAAAAGCCACGATCTTTCTTAACGTCTGGTGGTTTTGGAACAATGGGCTATGGGCTTCCTGCTGCCATTGGTGGTGCGATGGCAAAGCCAAACCAACAAGTGATTTGTATTAGTGGTGATGGGAGTTTTCAAATGAATTTACAAGAACTACTCACTGCGGTACGATATCAACTAAATATTAAAATCGCCATTTTTAAGAATGGTTATCTCGGTATGGTTCGTCAATGGCAACAATTATTTTACGAACGCCATTATTCACAAGTTCAAATTAGCTCACCTGACTTTGTTAAACTAGCTGAGAGCTATGGTGTGATAGGATTAGCAGCCGAAACGATTGACCAAGCAAATGAGATTATAAAAAAAGCAATGGAGGTAAAAGGACCCGTACTCATGACCTTTACAATTGAAGATGAGCTAAATGTTTTTCCAATTGTCCCACCCGGTGGAAATAACACGGATGCCTTACAATAATTCAGATATAAAGACTGGGACATAATTCAGCAAAAATGAAAAAGGAATTCAGTTGATACTGGATTCCCTTTTCTTATTATCATCATTTAAATAAAATCATCACATTTTAAATGTTTTTGAGGTATCGCTCCGTGATCTATGTACGAAACAAGCTTTTAGAAGAAAAACTGGTGAAATCTATGGGAAACGTAAAATATATGTAGAAGCAGGGTTTGGATTCTCGAAGGCCAATTTATGCTTCTCGCGTTTTTTCGTGTGACGCAAAGAGAAAGTGAAAAATGAATTGGGATTTGCTTTGATGGCGGTGAATTTGAGGAAGTTTATCCCCAGAAGCAAAAATCCAACAAAAAATGGTTTCAAACAAATTTTAATGCTTGAAACCATTTTTTTGTTAGTTATGTCCCAGCCCTTTTTTCATCTGCATCGTGAGTATTTATCCTAATGACCATATTTACCCATGGAATATTTCAACTTGGTTACAATTGCCTGTAAACTATTGATTAGTATTAGACATTTAAGTATTGTAATAGTGGGTTAAGTTAAAATAAGCTGTTTTTTTGGCGAAAAATGTAACATAATCTCTGAAAGGAGCGTATTTAAACTGAGACGGAAAAAATTCAAGTTAAGAACATGGACCTTTACCTTGATGTCAAATGAAATAAAGAAGCCGATCAAAAGATTTACACTCCCTCGTGCTCTCATACTATTTATTATTGCTATGATTATTGTACCAGTCTGTCTATTAATCTATTACATTTCAATTAATAATCAACTACTAACAGTTAATCATACATTAAATCAAAAAGTACATAGTCTTGAAAATACAACAGAACAATTAACAATAGAAATGAATGATTTAATCGATGAACGAGAGCTCGTGATCGAACGTTTTAATGAATTGGATAAAATTGAAGAACAGCTTCATCAGCATATCAATGAATTACCTGATGAAGCACTTGGTGGTATTGAAATACCATTAGAAGATGATGAAACTTTAAATATAAACGCTGAGTCCTCGAATGATCTATTGATTAGTTCAAGTATGACCGATCGATATCAGTACACAATAGAAAGCATTGAGCAACTAGAGGAAAACTTAATCTACATACCGACGCATTGGCCTACAGAACCAAATACAATCACATCTCCGTTCGGACTGAGAAAGGATCCTTTTAATCGTGCAAAAGCGATTCACTCTGGGATTGATGTCCGTGGAAAGACTGGAACACCTATCTATGCAGCAGCTGATGGTGTTGTTAAACTTGCCGAGGTTTATGGTGGTTATGGTAACACAATTATTCTTAACCATGGTGGACGATATGAAACACTATATGCACATTTATCTTCAATAGATGTTGAAGAGGGAGATCGTGTTGATAAAGGGGACATCATTGGAAAATTAGGGAGTACCGGAAGAAGTACCGGTCCACACCTACATTATGAAGTCATAAAAGCTGGAACTCGGGTAGATCCAGAGCTATACCTGAATTTTTTTGATAATGATAACAAATAAGAGAGGGTTTTCATTTTGTTAAAAGGAAAAAAAGATCATAAAGTAATTGAAACAATTATAGGGAAAGAAACCGTTATTGAAGGGAAAATTAAATTGCCAACTAGTCTCAGAATTGATGGTAAAGTGTATGGTGATATCGAATGTGAGGGTGACGTTATTATTGGCAAAAAGGGCTATGTCGAACCTGCCATTCAAGCTAAAAATGTCATTATCGCAGGTGAAGCAAAAGGAGAAATAAAGACAAGTCAGAAAGTACACATCCACAGTTGTGGTGTATTATCTGGAAATATTAGTTCAGAGGGGATTATCATTGATGAGGGTGGAGTCTTTAATGGGAACAGCTCGATTAACATCCCCACTAAGAAGAGTAAGAAAAATAATGTTGAACCCATTTCCAAAGCAAATCAATAATTGGACCTAACTAGCATCTATTTTTTATTTTAATATTTCTAAATAAAATAGGGTCTTTTTTGTGATTTTTATCCCATTCATGTTATATTGAACTTATTAGAAAGAAAAGCTAAGCTTAGTTAGATTTCTCATCACTCACTGAGTTGTAGAAACTAACTATAGCTTTTCCAGTACATATTCTGTCAGTTAATTACCAATCATTGGATTTCAGGTATTTAACCGAAGAGTATGACAAGACAAGCACATCTAAATGTTGTAAAATAGGGATGAGTTTTTAATACGTTTGATTAAACGTGAGGAGGCTATACAATGAAAAGATTTATGTTAAAGGGTAGTATTATTTTTCTAGCTTTTACTTTCTTCATATATACTACTACCCCAACAGTTTTGGCGGATGCTATTTCAGGTGAGCTAATCGTTACACTTGGTGAGGATTTAACTCAAGCACAAAAAGAGTCCATCTTAAAAGAAATGGGCATTGAAAATGAAGAAGACGTTAATATTATTTATGTTACAAATGAAGAAGAACATAATTATTTAGGTGACTATATTCCCGCAGCTCAAATTGGTTCAAACGCACTTTCCTCAGCTCGTATTGAATTAAGAGATGATAATACAGGAATTGCCGTAACAACAAATAAAATCACCTATATTACGGGTTCAATGTATTCAAATGCACTTGCCACCGCTGGTATTAGTGGTGCTGAAATTTATGTAACTGCTCCTTTTGATGTTTCTGGAACAGGTGCCCTAACAGGGATTATGAAAGCCTATGAAGCGACAACTGGAGAGAAAATTGACGAAGAAGTAAAACAAGCTGCTAATGAAGAAATGGTTGTCACAGCAGAACTTGCCGAAGATGAGGATATCGGCGAGGAAGAAGCTGTTGACTTTATGAACAAAATTAAAGAAAAAATTGATCAAGAGCAGCCTGAATCAACTGAAGAGCTACGTGATTTAATTATTCAATTAGCTAAAGAATTAGGGATTGACTTATCAGATGAACAGCTTGATCGTTTAGTTGAGTTATTTGATAATTTACGTAATCTAGACATTGATTGGGGCAAGGTTAATGATACGATTGATGCAACCAAAAATTGGATTAGTGATTTTGCTGAGAGTGAAGAGGGACAAGGTGTAATCAGAAGTATCGTTAATTTCTTTCAATCCGTATGGGATTGGTTCCTATCCGTCTTTTCCAATAACTAAAAAATAACTTCATATATAGAAGCGAATTTAACAATGAATAAACCCCCGAGACAATAAAATGCCTTGGGGGTTTATTCACTATTCACTAATCCACCATTATTTCTTTAATTATACGTGCTGGATTTCCTCCAACAACAACATTATCCGGTACGTCTTTTGTCACAACCGCGCCAGAAGCAACAACAACATTATCGCCTATTGTTACACCAGGGTTTACCACGGCACTTCCACCAATCCAAACATTATCTCCAATTGTGATTGGCTTCCCTAACTCTCTACCTGAATTACGCTCAATTGGATCAAGTGGATGTGTTGCCGTATAAATTTGTACCCCAGGGGCAAACATACAATTGTCACCAATATGTACCTCACATACATCAAGAATACAACAATCAAAATTCGCATAAAAATTAGCACCGACATGGATATTATAGCCGTAGTCACATCGGAAAGTTGGTTCGATATAAATATCTTCCCCTGTTGAACCAAGCATTTCCTTTAGTAACTGCATTCGTTTTTCGCTCTCTGTTTCATCTGTTTGATTGTATAAACGTACAAGTCGACGAGCATTTTGCCGATCTGATACAAGTTGAGGATCTTCTGGACAATACATCTTCCCCGCAATCATCTTTTCCTTTTCAGTATTCAATACTAGCAATCCCTTCTAAGCCATATTTGATCGAGTAAAACTAGTCTTATTCTAGCAAAGACTAAATCATATGTATAGCTACTGAGAAGAATCACATAAGAAGCGAGAGTTTTGCCCCGATGAACTGCCTGTAGGATCCACAGAATGAAGATTCACTTTATTATCAAATATGTTTATTTAAACGATAATTTAAAAGAATAACTTTTTTTCCTTTTAAAATTAAGTATAGATTTCTAATCCTAACAAATACTATTAAAACAATAGAATCAACTGATTATCAGAGATAATCTTTCTACTTGACTTATAAAACAAATACTTTATAATAATGTATATCGAATTAGAATTATTATTGATTAATACTCTCTTATTTAAGAAAATATTGATCAGTTAATCATTCTAAATATTTAAGGAGGAATAGACATTATGTCACTTATAGGTTCAGAAGTACAACCATTTACAGCGCAAGCTTTTCAAGCAGGAAAGGATTTCTTCGAAGTTACAGAAGAAAATCTAAAAGGAAAATGGAGTGTTGTTGTCTTTTACCCAGCAGATTTCTCATTTGTATGTCCAACTGAATTAGAAGATGTTCAAAAAGAATATGCTGCACTTAAAGAATTAGATGTTGAAGTATACTCAGTATCAACAGATACACACTTTGTTCATAAAGCATGGCATGAGCATTCTGAAGCAGTAAGCTCAATTGAATATATTATGCTTGGTGATCCATCACAAGCAATTGCACGTCAATTTGATGTACTAAACGAAGAATCTGGTCTTGCTGACCGTGGAACATTCATCATTGACCCAGATGGTGTGATTCAAGCAGTTGAAATCAACGCAGACGGAATTGGCCGTGATGCAAGTACATTAATTAATAAAATTAAAGCAGCACAATATGTGCGCAAACACCCAGGTGAAGTATGTCCAGCTAAATGGAAAGAAGGAGAAGAAACACTTAAACCAAGTCTAGATATTGTTGGTAAAATTTAAGGAGTTTGATAATTATGTTAGAGAAAGAAATTAAACAGCAACTCGCACAATATCTAGAACTTTTAGAAAATGATATTGTTATTAAAGTAAGTGTTGGTGACGATAAAGTCTCTAAAGAAACACTTGACCTCGTTAATGAGATCGCAGATATGTCTAAGATGATCACTATTGAAGAGGCGAAACTAGAACGAACACCAAGCTTTAGTATCAATCGAAAAGGTGAAGAAGATAGTGGAGTCGTTTTTGCAGGTATTCCACTCGGTCATGAATTCACATCATTAGTGTTAGCACTTCTACAAGTTAGCGGACGCGCCCCTAAAGTTGAAGATAGTGTGATTGAGCAAATCAAAAATATTAAAGAGAAATTACATTTTGAAACTTATGTCAGTTTATCTTGTCACAACTGTCCAGACGTTGTGCAAGCTTTAAACTTAATGAGTATCATTAATCCAAATATTTCACACACAATGGTTGAAGGCTCAGCTTTTAAAGATGAAGTCGAAAGCAAAAATATTATGGCCGTTCCTTCTGTTTACCTAAACGGTGACTTCATGGAAAGTGGTCGAATGACGATCGAAGACATTCTTAGTCAAATAGGAAGTGGACCCGATGCTGATGCTTTAAATGATAAGGATCCATTTGATGTGCTAGTTATAGGTGGAGGACCTGCCGGAGCAAGTGCTGCGATATATGCTGCTCGTAAAGGGATTCGTACTGGTATCGTTGCTGATCGCTTTGGTGGTCAAGTTATGGATACTTTAGGGATTGAAAACTTTATTAGTACAAAATATACTGAAGGTCCAAAACTTATGGCTGAAGTTGAAGCGCATGTTAATGAATACGACATTGACGTCATGAAGGGTCTCCAAGCCAAACAAATCGAAAAGAAAGATCTTTTTGAAGTTGAACTTGATAATGGCGCCTTACTAAAGAGTAAGACAATCATTCTTTCTACTGGTGCACGTTGGAGAAATGTTGGTGTACCTGGAGAGGCTGAATTCAAAAATAAAG
Source organism: Amphibacillus sp. MSJ-3 (assembly GCF_018919165.1). Lineage (GTDB taxonomy): Bacteria > Bacillota > Bacilli > Bacillales > Amphibacillaceae > Amphibacillus. The sequence goes on from NZ_JAHLQM010000002.1 coordinate 80,204, forward strand.
GTGTTGCTTACTGTCCACACTGTGATGCACCACTATTTGAGGGTAAACATGTAGCTGTCATTGGTGGAGGTAACTCTGGAATTGAGGCTGCTATTGACTTGGCTGGTGTCGTTAAACATGTAACAGTATTTGAATTTATGCCAGAATTAAAAGCAGACGCAGTCCTTCAAGAGCGTCTACACAGTTTACCGAATGTCGATGTGATTGTAAATGCACAAACATCTGAGATTACTGGTGATGAAACAGTTAACGGGATTACTTATATCGACCGTGAAACAAACGATGAAAAACACGTTGAACTCGAAGGTGTCTTTGTCCAAATCGGTCTAGTACCAAATACAGACTGGTTAGGCGATACTGTTGAACGAAATAAAATGGGTGAAATCCTCGTTGACAAAAACGGTCAAACAAACGTTCCAGGAATCTTTGCAGCAGGTGATTGTACAGATTCTGCATACAAACAAATCATTATTTCAATGGGATCAGGTGCAACAGCTTCACTAGGAGCTTTTGATTACCTAATCCGTCATTAATACTAAATCCTGAGCATCCGCTTGATGTTCAGGATTTACTTTTTTTAATCAAAGTAACTAGCCGTAAACACTTATTCTTACGATTTAACCCCTTAACTATCTTTTCTCCCTTTCCTTGCTAAAAGGGACTGCATACGATTAAAGTTCACACATCAGATCAACTAAGAGCCACAAACTGTAGGTTAATTTTACTCCGCAAGAGAACTTGACAGTGAATACATAAAGTATCATTTCACCCATATTACACGGCACATTATGCCATCCGCTCTCCACCGTTAGGATGTAACGTTTGTCCTGTCATAAATCTAGAATCGTCTGATGCTAAAAAAACATAGGATGGGGCAACTTCAAAGGGTTGAGCCATACGATTCATCGGATTCCCTGTACCAAAAATTGCAACAGCATCTGCTGGAAAGCTAGCAGGAATGAGGGGTGTCCAAATTCGTCCAGGTGCAACAGCATTCACTCGAACACCATCTTTAATTAAACTGTTTGCTAGTGCTTTTGTAAAACCTAGAATCGCTGCTTTTGTCGTTGTATAATCAATCATCGATGCCTTTCCGGTTTGGGCAACTACTGAACTCGTATTAATAATTGAGCTACCTGGCTTTAAATAAGGAATTGCGGCTCTTGTCACATAGAAATAAGAATAAATATTCACTTTAAATGTATCATCAAATTGTTTGTCTGTTACATCTAACAAACTCGGCTGACGAAATTGAATCCCAACATTATTTACTAAGATATTAAGACCATTATAAGTATAAACAGTTTCTTCAACGATATCGAGACATTGCTTCTTATCTCTTAAATCACCAGGTAATAACAAACATCTTTGCCCAAGCTCCTCAATTCTAGTTTTTGTTCGATTCGCATCTTCATGCTCATCTAAGTAGGCAATCGCTATGTCTGCCCCTTCTTTAGCAAAGGCAATTGCGACAGCTGCGCCAATTCCACTATCTCCTCCCGTAATAAGCGCGACCTTACCTTTAAGCTTATGACTTCCCTGAAGATTTTTATTTTCGACAATTGGCATTGGATCCATTAATCCTTCAACGCCTGGCTGGCGATACTGACGTTGTTCAGGCGCACTTAAATAGATATCCTCATACCTTGTTACAGTACCGTAATATGGATAAAGTGGGTAATCAGCTTGTTTTTCTTGTAACCTTTCATTAAATGGTTCATTCATTAGGCACCCTCCTATTTAGTAACTGTAATACTTTATGAACTGTTCTTAAAAGCGTGTTTGTTTTAAAGAAATTCCAGTTCGAAAGGGGCACAAGATTATCAACAGAATAGAATATAGAAAAAAGGAGAGTTTACAATGGATTTTTATTATTATCCAGGTGTACAATTATTGTTATCTAATGAAGCAAATCAAGATGTGGAATTAATTTATAATGATAATCCTTATCCAATATTGACGACTTTAATCGGTGAGAGACCACCCTACTATTTCAACCCAAGGTTTACAGAATCATACCCAATTCTATAGATGACATTCCCCCGAGACTGGGACATAACTTAGCTAAAATGAAAAAGGAATTCAGTTGATACTGGATTCCTTTTTCTTATTAGCATCATTTAAATAGAATCATCAAAAATGAAAAAGGGTTCTATTTACGAAAAAAACATAAATAGAACCCTTTTTTACACAGTGAGACTAGTTTTGTCCCAGTCCTTTTTTTAAAAAACCCTTAGCTGATTGGTCGCAAAATATGATAAGATCATAACAGTTAGGAGGAGAAATTAATGAACAAAAAAGAGATTGCAGAAATTAGAAGGCAATTTAAGAAAAATAATGAATTGTTACATATTAGTGAGATTTTTAATGTTTATGTTATGAAGGAATCTAGTGAAATCTATCATCAGCAAAGTCAGCCTTTTGAAATTCTCGATTCAGATGAACAAGAACTCTTTTTAAATAATTTTAAAAAGGTTTTAACAGGTGGCATAGATGAAAAATTATTTGAGCTCAAGTTCCAGACAAATATTGAAGACTCAAGTCAACTCATACTACATCAAGCTTTGTTAACAGATGATAAAGATGAATGGAAAGCACAAATGATTCGCATCGTTGAAAAGATGCTCCAAGTAAAGCAGTATGAAATGGATATTGTAATCACCTTTATCAAGGGAGAATACTTCAAACCGATCAAGCGCCAGAGCACCGATGATGAGGAAAGCGAATATAATTCTCTTCATTCACACACTTTTATCTTATCCAGTATGAACCAAACCCAAGATCCAAAGAAAGAGTTGCATTTTGATTACATCGAAAAGGCATTCAAATATAATCTTGTAGTCGACCCTGTTATTAATCTACAAAAGCCAATTGGCGGATTCCTTTTCCCATGTTTTATCGACCATGCCGCTAACGTAAATCGGGTACTTTATTCTGCACCAAAAACGAATGAGCCTGATGAAAGTTTTATTGAAGAAGTACTTAATGCTGAAGAAACGGTTACTGCTAAAGAGGACAAAATCATCTTTGAAGAAGTTGTCCGTGATGCTATTGGCCACGAACTTAACACGTCAACCCTAGCAAATATTTACCAAGAAATTCATCGCGTCGTTGAAGAAGATGAAGAAGATTCAGCAACCTTGGATTATAAAGATGTCGAGAGCGTCTTAAAACATAGTGGTATTGAACATATCGTTCCCGAGAAAGTTGAAACAGCCTTCAACAATGTGATTGATGATAGTCAATATGAGCTAAAGGCCAAAAATATCGTACCTAAATTCAAAACAAAGTCGATTAAAATCAATACGGAAGTTGCTAATATTGCAGTAAGCCCAGAAGATTTACATCGCCTTAAACAAGTTTCCTTCAATGGAAAACGCTACCTAATGATTGAAGTAGAAGAAGATACGATTATCGATGGATTTACGATGCTCCCCGAAGCGTTTGGAAGTAAAGTAAAAGAAGATTAGTCCTTAGTTTTTTTAATACATTAGATAAATCAATTTTGAATATAAAAAAACCTTTTGGCAGCTAGAATGTGTAAATTTGATCATTAGAATAATATACTCAAAGTCAGCAATCCGCCATGTTACGGTTCAGTTACACTTAGCAAACTTAAAACTAGTCTACCTAGGGCAAATTAAAACCGCATGAAAAAGGTTGATCTATTTTCATGCGGTTCTATTATTTGCTTGTCCAACTCGCTTAAACAAGTTTGGCAAAATCACGATACTCCATATCTAACGCTTCTGCTACACTCTTATTGGTAATATAGCCATCATAAACATTTACACCAGTATAAATCATATTACTATGTTCAGCTGCTGCAACTACCCCTCTTTCAGCAATATCAAGTGCATGAGGTACTGTAACATTTGTTAAAGCAATTGTTGATGTTTTTGGAACAGCGCCTGGCATATTAGGAACAGCATAGTGTAGAACACCATGTTTAATATAAATTGGATCATCATGAGTTGTTGTACGATCCTCTGTCTCAAAAATACCTCCTTGGTCAACTGCAATATCAACAATAACTGAACCTGGTTCCATTGATTTAACCATTTCTTCAGTAACTAATTTCGGTGCCTTAGATCCAGGAATTAAAACAGCTCCAACAACAATATCAGCATGACGAATTGATTCGGCAATATTCACTTCATTTGACATCAAGGTAATGACATCACTTCCGTGAACTTCTTCAATTTGTTGTAACACATCAGGTTTAACATCTAAGATCGTTACATGTGCACCTAAACCTCGAGCAATTTGCAAGGCATTTTGTCCTGCTATTCCTCCACCAATGATAACGACTTTACCATTCTTAACACCTGGCACACCGCCAATTAACTTACCTTTCCCTTGTTGTGGGCTTTGTAGAAAATACGAAGCAATTTGAACAGAAATTCTCCCTGCAATGACACTCATTGGCATCAACATTGGCAAGTCATCTTTCGGTCCAACCATTGTTTCATAAGCAACTGCTGTTGCTCCAGACTCTACTAAAGCTTTTGCAAGCTCAGGCTCATTTGCTAAATGGAAATAAGTAAAGATGATTAAACCTTTTCTAAAATATTTATACTCACTTTGTTGCGGTTCTTTAACTTTCATGACCATATCTACAGACCAAACATCTTCAGCCTTTTCTAAAATAGTCGCTCCTGCTTCTTGATATTCTTCATCTGTAATATCTGCTCCGACTCCGGCTCCAGTTTCTATATAGACATCATGTCCCTTTTGTTTTAAAAGCTTCACACCCATTGCCGTAATTGCGACTCGACTTTCATTTGACTTAATTTCCTTAGGTATACCAATTTTCATTTCAGCTTCTCCTTCTTTCTTAGATGGAATAACCAATTTTGAAATCATGCATTTTAATCAAAAGGTTTAATACTGTAACTATGTTAACACTTATTCAATATCGATACCAGTCTATCTGATCAGATAATATGGATTTTTCACATTTTTTCTTCAAGAAGAGAAATCATTCGATATATTTAGTTACTTTATCTACAGTAGTCCGCCCTAGGTAATATACCCTGTTTCAATAATTTTAAAACCAATATAAAAAGATTTTATTGATCTAGCGATCTATAATATTAAACTATAGCTAAAGGTTAACCATTTAGAAAAGAACAAAAAAAGCAACCTTATAAGGATTGCTTTTCGATATACTCATATTTGACTCTTTTTCTATTTAAGTTCGATCCCAAAACCGTTGATAGGCAATAGCCCTGACAAAATCCTGATTAAAATTTGGATTGTTTGTCGCAAAGACAACTCCAGCTAAGTTATTTTGATTCGATACTTTAATAAAGGACTGTGCAGTTGTAGCCACACCAATCGGTTTATAACTTTTATATGTTTCATTGACAAAATCATATATATCCTGGGTAAATTTTGCTTCATTCTCTACCCTTCCACCAACAATATAAATCGAATCATATAAAACAGGATATGTCGTTGTAAAAATTTTATCTACCTTTAATTCAACCCCATGTGAACCTGTGACTGTTCCAAATCGTTCACTTACAATATCAATAAACACTCCTGATTGTTCTAAAAAATTTATCACTTGACTGACTTCTTCACCGTTAAATCCGTTACCTATTAAAATAGCTACTTTCTGCGTATAAGCATAATGTGGCATATTCGCTAAACTAAGTGATGGCGATTTTTTTGTCACCTTCACATTTGTTCCTTTTGGCGGGTTAACTCCTAGATAATCCGCCATCGTTATCGCCATATCTCTGTCAACATTAGCAAACATTTCGACATTTTGTTGGCGAACAGAACGGCTTTTAACGTGGCCTAAATGGAAAACAAAGGAGTCAATAATCTGCTCTTTTTCCACATCATTCATACTATTCCAAAAGAGTCTTGCTTGTGAGAAATGATCGGTAAATGACTGACTCGGGATATCCCTCGTCACAAAGCCTTCAACTTTTCCAGGATAGTTTGCATAGCCCCCCTCTTCAGGTGGAGTTGTAGCTGGCGTATTTCCTGCTAATGAATTTTTGTGGTAGTTAACCCGATCAATATCAATTCTGTGTCTAGCATAGCTATCACGTTGATTAAAATTAACTTGTTTAATCGGTCGGTTAACTGGTATTTCTTCAATATTCCCTGTTCCTAAGCGATGGTAGTCCGTATCTCGATACGCGAATGCGCGTCCTTGTAAAACAGGGTCATTTGAGAAATCAATTCCAGGCACAAGATTAGATGGATCAAAGGAGGATTGCTCTGTTTCAGCAAATTCATTATCTGGTAAACGATTGAGGGTTATTTTTCCGATAATTTCAACAGGTACATCTTCTTCAGGCCATAGCTTTGTATCATCTAAAACATCAAAGTCATATTTGAATTCATCTTCTTCAGCAATAAGTTGAACACCGAATTCATATTCAGGATAAGCTCCTTTTTCAATCGCTTCAATTAAATCGCGACGGTGAAAGTCTGGGTCAACCCCGCCGATCACCCCTGCTTCATCCAATAGTAAAGCATGAACACCAAGCACCGCTTTAAAGTGGAATCTAACAAAAGTTGCTTTCCCCTCCTCATTAATAAAGCGAAAGGTGTTGATTGGATAACCATTCATCATTCGATAGCTTTTAGGTCTAGAGTATCCTGACATAAGCCACATAATCATATGTGCTGTTTCTTGATTGTTTGAAACATAATCCCAAAAGTTATCATGAGCAGAAGTCGCTTGCGGAATATCATTTCTAGGTTCAGGTTTAATCGCATGAACAGCATCAACAAATTTCATTGCATCAGAAACAAGAAAGACTTGAAATGACAATCCTAATAAATCATAGTTCCCTTCTTCAGTATAAAATTTAATTGCAAATCCTCTAATATCCTGGGCTGTATCTTTGGATCCTTTGCTTCCAATTAAGGTGGAAAACCGAACGAATATTGGTGTCTTCCTACCTGGTTCTTGTAAAAAGTGAGCTCTTGTATAGGGACGCATTGACTTATAACATTCAAATTCACCATATGCCCCAAATCCACGTGCATGAACAACTCGTTCCGGAATACGTTCACGATTAAAATGAGATTGCTTCTTATAAAAATGAGCATCTTGAAGTAAGGTAGGTCCCCTTTTTCCCGCACGTAGTGACCATTCATCATTGGAAATTTTTAAACCAGCATCACTTGTCATCTTTTTACCTTTACCGGTATTTTGCTTCCGATACTGATTTAGTTGTTCGTTCTTTAAATTATTATCAGCAGAGCTTCTTTCATTATCTTTATCCACTATATCACCATACCTCCCGTTTATTTTAGTTCCACTTAAAACATATGAATTAAGAACCTCATATATACAGGGATTCAGTGATAAAGTGAATCTTCACTTAGTGGGGACCAGATGGATAAATCAGATCTTTACTGACTGATCATATGGAACTTCATCAAAGGTTTTCTAAACACTTTATACCGTCTTTGCTAGCATTGATCTCCCCTTTCTTATAGGATTAATATTGCTTATCATTAATTATATTGAAGCAGCATTTACCTATTTTGTTACACATATTAGTAAACGCTTACATTTTAGCTTTCTCGTAAACCGTCCGATACTCACTTGGGGATATGCCCATCAGTTTTTTGAAAACACGCCAGAAGTGAACATTATTTGAGTAACCTACACTTTTAGAGATTTCAATAACTTTCATGTCTGATTCTATAAGAAGACGTTGGGCCTCGTTGATTCTGACAGCATTTAAATAATTGATAATGTTGTTTCCGGTGACATCTTTAAATAATCGACTAATATATTGTTCATTTAAATGGAATTTTTGTGATAAGAGGGTTAGAGAAATATCATTTGAATAATGGGTATTAATATATTTAATAATATCGGCTACGACTTCCTGCTTAAGCGTATCATTATCATTCTCAACAATCGGTATATTTACTTCTCTCTTTAATAAACGATTGCTTTCTAATAACAGTTGGGTCAATAACGTACGAATATAGTGCATTGCATCTTTTCTATCATCGATATATTCATTTTGCATCCTGATTATAAGCTCTGATATTATTTTCTTTTTACAAGCAGGTACAGAAATAATATGCGGTCCATTTTCGAATAACTCCGCTAGAAGAAAGTGATCGTCACAGCATAAGAAATTATCCTGAAAGTTGATAACCACTCTTTGAAAACTTGGAAGCTCGGCCGTTTCTGTTTTATGCATGACATTTCGGTCAATAAAAATAAGATCATTTTCCCTTATAAGGTATTGTTCATCATTGATCAGATATTTACGTTCGCCTTCGATAAGATAGTAAATTTCATAATCACTATGTAAGTGGAAATTCCTCATTGAGTCCCTAGAGCATGTCCCCATTTTATAATCAATATAAAATGGTTTTTTTCTAAAAGATACATTTAATTTTTTGGCCATTCAAGATCCCCCTCCATTTACATTTAACATGCTAGCATTTTACTTCTTTCGATTAATGATTAACTGAATCCTTCCCGAATGATCAAATTGAGAAATTATAACTAGTCCTTTATGGATATTTTTTGTATGAATGAATGCCTATTCGCCTATTTTCTCCGGTAACAAGGATTCATTTATCCTATGTTCCGTAAAAGAGTTCGAGATAAAAATAACCACTTAGTAATAGCTAAAATGGAATATTTCTTTTTATGACAAAAAAAATATGATCGGCAAAGCAAATTGACCCTCGTTCACTATGAAGGGGATTTTTAAAATTTCCAACTTCAGCGATTAAATTAAACAGTAGCTTTTTAAACCATCATTTTATAATTTTCTAAGATACCACCTCAATTATATTAGGGAAAATCATCGAATGATAAGCAGGGGTAACAGTCAGAAAAAGCCCGATTCGTTTAGATAACACTCTATAAAGGGTTAAGAAAACTCTAACCGAGGGAGTCCGTGGAGGATAGGGAAATGCAGACTAAACCTACCAGATCCTATAGCCCAAGCCCCACGAATTGAAGTTTCGCTTTACCGTATTCTAAACAAGAAAAACCGAATAACGGATTTTAACCATCCGTTATTCGGAAAAAACTGTTCTTATCGACATCACTTAACTTTCATTCTATGACTATATTGTCTGTGTTTATATATTAGGATAACTCCTATTGCTAAAACGCATAAACCAATTAACAAAAATGTATAGGTTGAAGTTGCAGTGCTTGGAAGTTGTTTGTTACCTTCCTGTCGACTTGATTCATCAGATTTATCTGATTGACTTGGCTTGTCTGAATCATTTGATTTTCCTGATTCATCTGACTCAATAGGTTTACCTGAATCATCTGATTCTCCGGATTCACCTGACTCACCTGGTTTAGCTGGTTCGCCTGGTTCGCCTGGTTCGCCCGGTTCGCTAGGATCATCAGGATCACCCGGTTCCACTGGCTCATCCGGCTCATTTGGTCTTTTTGCGACAACCTGGTCATATGTTTCCCAAATATCGCCCCATTGAATTTCACCAGCTTTATTTCTTTTTACAGAAATGATATTTCCATCGTCATCATAATTGAATAGGTTTTCTAAACTGTTTAAAAGTTCATCCGATAATTCTTCGCCTGAGGCATTTACTGATTTAGAACCATCGAACATATAATTAAGGTCAGAATCTAAGTCTCCTTGGTAAGTATCTTTTGTCCCAGATTCTGTTTGAATCGATGCGAAACCGTTAATTGTGAAGTCCGGTGTAATGTGACTATAGGTGGTTAAACTTAAATTGACACCGTTATTAAAGCCAATATTATTTTCAGTAATAACGCCCGGATTACTATTGCTGGTATAGCCATTCACATCATTGCCAAAAGCCAAGTTGTTCTTAACAATATGCGGTACATGAACCCCTTCTCCACCGAGTTTGTATCCATTCTGACCAGCTGTACCTTGATGCCCATTGGTTAATTTCCCATTATTAAATGAAATATTATTTTCTAATGTAACAGCTCCAATCGGTCCTGTCCCAACTTTGGTATATAAATCCCAACCATCATCAATATTATTATGTGAAACATTACCTCTGAAAACATTTCCATCACCTACTGTTAATTTGGCAGCAAATCCATCTGCCCCATTTTCAGCAGGATCCATATTATCAAATGAAATACTGTTTTTTACTAAATTATGTGCCGGCCATTTCGAATACTCATCTTGTGCTCCACTAACACGACTAATTTGGAAGCCTGTTCCACCATTTTCAAAAGTACTAATATTATTAATAATATTAAAGCTTCCACCTAAACCATAACCTGTTCCATTAGCTGCACGGGTAAAATCGATTCCTTCAACATACCAATAATCGCCACCATGAATCACTCCTGGAGCTTTCTTATCAAAATCAATTAGTGGTCGCTCACTAGCTTCTGGATCTGCTATTAGGTATTTCCTTGCATCTTCGGTTCCATCATTAAATCTTTTGATTTCCAAACTCGTGTCGCGCTTATAAACCCCTTCTTGAACAATAATCTTTTGTCCTTTTTGAACAAAGTCTATTGCCGTATCTAGATCAAGTGGCTTCTCTTTCGAACCATCCCCATGACTTGTACCTGTTGGTGAAACATAAATGTCTTGATCACGATCACCAAATGTTTTCATAGTCACGGTAAAATTCTTTACAATTTCATCGTAATCTGTTAAATGCTGTGTATCATCAGGTGAAAATACGATACTAAAATTTGTATTAGCATTATCATTTATCTCTGTTGGGATTTCTAGCGTTTCCCCACCTTTAATCATTCCATCTGTTAATATTACATCTTGGCCCTGTTTAACAGTAACTACTCCATCAATATTTGTATCAATCATCAATGTATATTCTGAATCACTCGTTCTATCCAATGATATAATATCTAAATGTGGTGTGATTGGATCTTCCTCCGGTAGTACAGCCGGGGCATCGGTAGCTGCATCCGATACAGCCAATTCAATATTACTTACTTGAATGGTCGCTAATCTTGCTGCAAAGAAACCAACATAAATTTTATCCTGATCTTGGACACTTAAGATATCTGGCTTAAATATAATCTTTTCTTCCCCGTCATTGAGCTGACCCGTAAATCCACTATTTGTTTTTGATAAGGTTAAACGATAGTTTTCAGCCGTATTTTCTCGGTTTGGTCGTACATTATCCAACATGATTCGCTGTACTCCCTCGCTACCCTCTCCATCTGAGGATACGACTCCTGATCGAGCAAATAGCACTGTACCTACATCACTTCTAGATCCACCATTAAACCCACCAAGTGCAGCCATATTTGAGGCAAATACTGCGGCGTTGTTATCAATCCCTATAGCATCCCTTGCCATAATCCCAAAAGCCTCTTGACCATCAGGCTCTTGTCTAGCAAATTCCTCGACAAAAATATCAGCTGATAAAGTAAAATTATCTTTTGCATCAATCTCAGTATAATAGAAAGTGATTCCATCATGGTCACCAGTTATTTTCCCTGCACCATCTAATGCAGCAATTCGAATGACATCATCGTCTAACTTCTCAATAGTATTTCGTTCCTTTGATGTTGACTGACCAAATCTAATTTCATTCCACTTTGCCGTAGTTTTTTCTCTGACTGTAACTTTTAGAACGATTGGTCCTAAATCTTCTTCAGGGATAATCTTAATCTCGTAAACACCGGCAACTGAGTGATCATAATCAGATCTATCGATATGATAATCATCATTCCCTAACGGCTCTTTATCACCATTATCATATACCTTTGATACGACCATTCCTTCTTGATTAAATTCTTCTCCAATTTCATAGGTTGTTTTAGGATATTCAGTGACCTCTATGCCCTTTACTTCTGGTTCCTTCACATTAAGATTTAACACTACTGACTGATCTTTATGTGTAATCAGAACTTCTTGATCTCCTACAACCTCTGAATCAAAACCTGAGACTTCAAAATCATTCGGTTTTAATCTCACTTCTGTACCATCATCATAAATCGCATAAACAGATATTCCTGCTAGGTCAAGATCATCACCGACGAAATATTGTGTCTTGAGTGGCAGTCTTCTAATTTCCAAGTGTTCAAGTTCTACATCTAAAACATTAAGATTAAATTTACTTGTTTGGTTTTCAGTTTCAGTTGAAGTTACAATCACTTCTACTTCACCCGGATTTTCAAGAATCTGACCTGCTTCAATCGAGAGCTTATATTGATCTTCCTTTAATTCAGCTATCTTATAGCCATCATTATAATTCGCCTCAACAACTAAGCCTGCTGGGTCAAAAGCATCGCCTTTATAATATATTGTTTTCACTGGGGAATATTTAATTGTCAAATCCGTCACGGTTAGTGCTTTTATCTCTAGATCTATCGTTGCGGTGACACCATTATAATTAATCACAATCTTATTTGTCCCGATTTCTTTATTATTGAAACCTGAAACAATATAATCATCATCTGATAATTCTTCTTTTTGTCCATCTGAATATTCTGCTACTACCTTTAGACCGGAAAGGTCGAGTTCTTCTCCTAACAGATATTCCTTCTTCATTTTTGATGTGTCCACTTCTAGATTATCTACTTGCCTAGAATCTACTTTAAGTTCAGTGTTTTTAAAGGTTACTTTCGCATCCCTTGCGACATAAAACCCAACGTAGATATCATCAGTAAATAGATGGTCAACCTCAATAAGCTCCTTAACCCCATTGATAACCAGCTCGTATGTTTCCCCTGATTTCTTTATTATCAGTTGATATTCTTCTCCTGCTACTGGAGACTGGACATTTTCAAAGGGATCAAGTTTAATTTGCTCTGCACCTAACTCCTCGGCTTTATAAAATCCTTTCATTACAGTATCTAAAGCACCTACTGCTACATAGTTTGAAGTATTGGTTCCCTTAGCGTCCTTTAACATTAATCCAAATGATTTTTGATTCGGTGTACTAATTCCCTTATCTTGATTAAAATGGTCTACTTTAACACTCGTTTTAATTTCAAAGTTAGCCTCTGCTGGGACTTTTTTCGAGTAAAAGGATATTCCTTCTTCATCTTTAGATATTTTCCCACCCGAAGCCTCTAATGTAATTGAACCATCACCGTTATATGTAGGAGCAGGATTCTTATCTTCACTTGTATTTGGACCAAAAAAGTCATATGCCCAATCCTCTTGGCTAATTCCCTCTGCTTCTATCGGCACTGTCATACTAGGAAATAACAAGATAAGGATCATTAAAATAGATAGTAACCTTTTTCCTTTCTTCATTTCATTGCCTCCTCATTTACTACTTAATTAAATCTGCTAACTTAGTAAGTACAACAATTCAAAGTTAATCATTCTTAAAAAATTTGATTTAAAAATATGACTCGGTTAAGCGAAACTTCAATCAGCGAGGGGTGGACCTAGAGGACCAAGAACATGCAGACCTTACCACAGGACGTGGTGATTTAAGTCTGCCCTCCCCTATCTCCCAATTACAATTCTTAGTTCCTTCAAATTCTTGAAGTGAGTGTCTTATTGGCAGTTACACTGCGAAAAAGTCTTTTTTTACCGATCCCCCCATCTTTCAGCTTTTTTGTTCAGTGGTCTTTTTGAATAAAAGTCATTAAATTAATAGTTAATAATACCTATATGATCTATTATATCGATGATTAGATTACATTTTTTATAAAGACATAGTGTAAACGTTATCATTTTACGAGCTATTCAATTTATCTTAATAATATTGAAAATGTTTCAAGTCAATATTAAGACCCCGAATAATATGATTACACTCCATTATTCGAGGTCAACTTTAAATAAACCGTCATTATTTATTTCTTGTTTGTTTACCTAGATACTTTCTCTGTGTAATAACTAAAGATCCACCGAATAGCAAGGCTAGTAAACCAACAGAAAGTAAATTATATATAGACGTTGATGTACCCGGAAGCAACTTATTCTGGTCACCTGGCTCTTCTGGGTCGCCCGGTTCGCCTGGTTCTTCCGGATCACCTGGTTCGCCTGGATCTTCTGGATCACCCGGTTCACCTGGCTCTTCTGGATCGCCCGGTTCGCCTGGCTCTTCTGGATCACCCGGTTCGCTTGGATCTTCTGGATCGCTCGGGTCACCTGGCTCTTCTGGATCACCCGGTTCACCTGGCTCTTCTGGATCACCCGGATCGCCTGGTTCGCCTGGCTCTTCTGGGTCGCCCGGTTCGCCCGGTTCGCCTGGATCTTCTGGATCGCCCGGTTCACCTGGTTCTTCCGGATCACCTGGTTCGCCCGGCTCTTCTGGATCTTCTGGGTCACCCGGCTCCTCTGGAAATACTTCCTTAGGATCCCAGCCTAAAACATTTTCTACGGTCCATTCTTCGGCTTCTTCATCAGTTAATTGTCTTCTTGAATCATTAACAACGGCTCCTGGGCCATAGTTCTTATACTCATATAGACGGGCGTCCTCAGGTTCGAATCCACTCATAGATGTCCAACCGTCTTTGTGGATGTGTGCACCTAATTCACTTTCCTTAAATACAACACTAGCCACATTTTCTGGATCCCCACCAGCTTGCCACGGTCTACCGAGATAAACGGTACCAGGGGCTGCATCACTAGTTAATTTACTATTGAGAATCAAAATCCCAAAGTCATCCTTGATCGATGTACTAGCAGCAGTAATATAACCATTATTCGTCGAGGAGCCTCGATCTAATGAGTGAATAATAGAATCTTCGAATACTGACCTTGCTGCACCAAAGATAAAGTCGACATCACCCTCAACATACACTTCATTAAAGTATTGACTACCTGAACGAACATAAAGTGTATCTTGATGTCCTAAAAAGCTAACATTTTTGAAATACATCTTTTCTCCTGTAGCATATACCGCTACAGCTTGTTTTCCTTCAACATCCCTACTAGGATCAAAGCCATTTTCAAACGTTAAATTCTCAGCTCTGAAATGATCTGCCCGTAAAAAGACACTTGAACTACCTGTTGTTCCATATGTCCCGCCTGTACCATCATCTCGGCCTGCGTAGTTATCATAAGTGATGATTGTACCAGATTGAGTCTCACCTATTATCGTAACAAAAGGTTTATCCTTCGGAACAGTTACAACTTCCTTATAAACACCGTTTTTCACGAAAATAGTTACTGGCTCATTATTATTATTTGGAATAGCATCAATCGCTTCTTGTACTGTCTCATAATCACCACTACCATCTTTTGCAACGATCACATCATCTTCACCTGGTTCACGGGGAATTTCAGGTTCAGCAGGTTCTTCAGGTTCCTCTGATCCATCATCAGATTCAATAGCCTCAATCTTTATCTGGTCAATAACGACACCTGAGTCGCCCTCAGTACGGATTTGAACAAAAGACTCTTCCGTACCAACATCTGACTCGATTATTATTTCACCTGGAGTAATCGATGAAACAGTTTGTTGGAATATTTTTGAGTCCGATCCATGAATGGACTTCTCATCAATTGATGTACCATTATCTACGAATACTTGTAATCTTCTACCTTCATTATTTGAATCCAGGATGGTATCTGCTATCTTAATAGTCATTCGGTAAGGTTTGCTTAAATCAAATACGCCTCCTGGTGTAAAGTCCTCTGATGTATCTACTGCGTCTCTTGCCCCAATCGTAAACCGACCCGACATATTAAGTTGATTAGAAACTACCTCCAATTTACCAGCTCTGCTGATATACATTGGTTTTAAACGATCATCTGGTAAAGACATATATTCTGGTGTAGTAATGTTATCTCCTGTTGCCTTTGAAAAATCATCTTCAAAGATAATATGTTCCTCTTTTGGCTCCTCTGGTTCATCGATATCATCCACTTTAGCCATTGTCGTACTAATATCAGAAAATACTGCCGTATTATAATTGTCAATCTCATTTGTGTTCTTTGCAGCGTCTACTGCAAATCCGACATAGACATTTTCATCAAAATCAATCGTCTTTTCTCCTACCTTCGTCCATGTTTCACCATCTGGTGAGGCATAGCCAGTTACCTCGTTTCCATCCCTCACTAGTTTTAACCAATAAGGTATCTCTGTCGATAATAGACTAGGCAACTTCTCATCTGGATAGCTTATATTGTCTAAGGTTTCGATTTTTTCTCCATCTGCCAATCTAGAAGATAGGTTAATCGTATATGGTGTCTTAGACTCTATTCTATCTGCTTTAATTAAAGATGTACTTAAAATCGCTGTTGCCGCATCTTTTTCAAGACTAGATCTGATTGCAATTCCAGCAATGGCATTATTATCAACTGGTGTTATAGAATTTATTTTTGCGATAAACTCCCCATCACCTTTAAGTTCTTGATAACCAAAATGAAAAGCATCATTTTTTCCAGTAATTCTACCAGACCCTTTGACTGTAATAACACCTTCTTCATCTACACTAGTATTTCCAGCGATACCAACATTCCCAATATCTGTTGATTGCCAAGTCTCACTATTTAAAGGACTATTCACATGAATAGGTGCAGATGTAGATTGAGTTTGATTTCCTTGCTTATCCGTTACTTTTATACTTACAAAATGCGTTCCGTCTGGGGCATCTTTCCAAGTATATTGATAAGGTGCTGTCTTTGTTTCACCTAATTTCTCCGAACCTGTATAGAATTCTACTTTTTCAATCCCATGCGAACTTTCAACTTTCGTCTTAATCTCTAAATCTTTTCCTGCCTCATGGATCGAATTTAAAGTTGGTGAAGTTATTTCAGCCACTGGATTATCAGCTTCATAATCAATATCTACTAGGGAGTTTATATAAAGCTCAAGATTAGTATAGCCTTCTTCGGTAACTTCATTTCCATCACTTGGGTCTTTCGGATCTAAGCCATTTGCAGTTTCCCAGTCATCTGGAATTCCGTCACCATCACTATCTAACGGTGCTGGTAAAGAAGCCAATTCCGGATAACCTCCGACTTCTTCTTCACTGTTAATAAATCTACCCGTTCCATTGACAATATCAGCTACGATTCTAGCATCAACCGCATCTCTCCTTGGAAAATTGGCACCAGCTCGTTTCAAAATATCTTGATATGCATCTTCAGCAGATTGCGGTTCTCTTAATCTATTCTCTGGAAATGGAATAGGCTCAGTACGAATGGTGGCATCTGCTGCTTTATTATGAATCCCTTTGGAATTATCAGCGGTAACACCTGAATCACCAAACATATAATTTCCCGAAACATACCAGGAGCTTGGACTACCAAAGATACCTGGGTTGACAATTCTATTTTTGACATTATTATATGTACCTGGTCCAGGTTTCATATAATTATTAACGATATTTACATCTGAATAATTACCACCGTATATTGAGTTAGATTCCCAGTTATAAATAATATTATTATTAAAGTCTACATTCGTTTGCCCAGGTGTAGAACCACCTATTCTCGGGTTTCTATTCGTATGTGATGCGATAATGTTGTTAAAGTAAGTCGCATTTTTCCCACCAAAAATACCACCATAACCATGCTTACCTTTCACATGCGCACCCATTGTTAAACTCTCACTAATAATACTATTCTGAACCGTTATATTTTCGCTTCGATAAATTGATAATGTTTCATCTGTCGACCAGCTAGTTGAAATATGATCAAGGATGATATCCTTCGCATCAACCCCACCGATCCCATCAGGTTCATCGTATGAATTCGTGACACCTGGTCGAATTCTGATATAGCGAATGATTATATTTTCTGACCCACCAATATCCAAGTCGTAATTTGCTAGTGTTATTCCGTCACCAGGTGCCGTTTGGCCGGCAATGGTAATATTTTTTGCTTTTATGCTTAGACCGTCTTTTAAATAAATTGTACCCGACACATCAAAAGTAATCGTTCTATTTCCCTTACTTAAGGCATGTCTTAATGAACCTTCAATTGGCTCTTCACCAGGACCATAGTCTTCTAAGGTTGTAACAGTATATACTTCCTGTCCTCTACCACCTGTTGTATATTTTCCGCCACCTTCAGCCCCAGGGAAGGCAAGGATTCTCTCTGTATCATCTTTAACATCGACCGAATATACATCTGATGCTGTTGACCCTTTCGCATTATTTGCCTCGACAAGGAAATAATACGTTCCATCACTAAGGACATCCACTTTTGCATAGGTCAACACTTGGTCTGTAGCACCTACAATCGGCTCAAATGGGCCTTCAGGATCTGTAGCCATTTTAACAGTATAAGATTTTGCACCTTCAACCGGATCCCAATCAAGGAAGACTGAAAGCTCATCTGTACTCACATCAATATCCTCTATCTTAGATGGCGGTGTATCAGGATTAAGTAGTGAGTCATCTATTCCTTCATACACTTTTAAATTATCAAAATATGATGAAGTCGCCTGTCCGCCTGGTGCCATCGTCAATACTCTAGTAATCCCAGTCGCATTTAAGAATCTCCAACCATAAGTTGGCATAACAACATCATTGATGACAGGGGTTGCCTGCTGATTCTCTGGATCTACTAATAGTTTGATATTGTACCAAGTATTTAATTGGAAATCATCATCAAGTATTTCATGACCACCTGGAATTGAATAGCCTAAAATATTCTTTCCACCAATATTTCTTAATTCAATCTCAGCCGCTACCGTACTACCATCTAAGGTTCTTAAAACCTTAGTAGAATGGCCAAACTCTTCTGCCATAAAATCAAGTTCTACGGTAAATGGCTTCTCTTGACGGGGAATATCTTTGACAACCGCCACTGCGGTATCACCCAAGTCTTCAACAAATATGACGTTTCCATTCTCGTCAAGAGGATCTTTCACAACTCTCGGTATACTTTTTATTGTTCCATCCTTATTCCAAGCATCTAGTACACTGTAATTATCTGACTCTGGGAAATCCTCAACAGCAGTATCTAGCTCCTTGTCCTCAAAGTCATCATCTACAAGATACACTCGATCAGATTCCTCTGCTTTTGAGTTATTATCAGCTAGAACAACTATGTTCGTAGATGATAAAAGTAAAAAAAGAGATAAAACAATTGCTAAGGTCTTTCTGAGTTTCCTCATCTCCAGCCTCCTCATGTAATAATAGTCCCTTAGATAATCACTACTAAATAGATATCTATTTATACTCTTAATTATATTGTTTTATGTTTAACATATTTTGTCGTAAGCCTATGTTAACGCTTTCACTTATTGTGTTTATTGAATAACTGAAGCCTTATCCTCTATTTTACAAACTACCTTTATTGTGATATGCATCAATATAAGGCAAGGTAGACTGATTGAAAAGAACAAGACTAGTCCCGGAAAGGGGCTGAATAAAAAATGGATAACTAGTAAACTGATCACAAATAACAAACCATAATGAAGATTTGATAATCCAATTAACAGGGCATATTTAAAATAATTGATAAATGTTGTTTGGCAAGAGATGAGTGTTGGCCAAATAAAGATAACTATCAATATAAATAGGCTGGTCATTACAAGATAAAAAACAAACATGAAATAGAAAGAAGTATCCGGTAAAAACGGTAATGTTATCAATCCATAGCTAAGAACGATTGTCCCTAGAATTAGGATAAAGCCAACCCCATTTGCCACAATAAAATTCTGGCGATAATGATGATAAAATTGCTTAACTTTAGGTAAGGATAAATCTTTAGTTTGGCATATTTCCTTTAATATAGAGAGTAAGGAAAGTGTCGCAGGTGCCCAACCAAATATAATCAATCCTAGCAGTGTAAAACTAAGCCATAAAATATTCAACCAAGCTAATACCATTAGCCATTCAAGTAAATGATAAATACCAGTACCAACCTTACTCACATTCATTTCACTTCACCCTAGTCACTTATATTCTGGTTGCATTACTTTAATCCCGTTGTCGCAATACCTTCAACTAAGTATTTTTGAAAGAAAGCAAAGATTAATAACTGTGGTAATAAGGATAAGGATGACATAGCTAATAAAGGACCCCAAGATGTAGCCCCCGAAGAGTCCATAAAGTTTCTCAATGCAATGGTTACTGTATGAAGGCTCGCATTATTTAAATAAATCAATGGCGCTAGAAAGTCATCCCATGTCCACATGAAACAAAATAAAGCTACCGTCACTAATGCCGGTTTCAACAATGGCAAAATAACTCGCCAGTAAATATCAAATTTATTAGCACCATCCATAATGGCTGCTTCATCTAGTTCGCGTGGTATTCCACGAATAAATTGAATTAACAGAAAGATAAAAAAAGGTTGACCACCCATTAAACCAGGTAACAATAATGGATAAAAGGTATTTACCCAACCTATTTTATTGAAGATAATATACTGTGGAATCAATGTGACTTGTACAGGCAACATGATCGTCCCCATTAAGCAGGCAAACAGTATTTTACTGTATTTAAAATCAATTCTTGCAAAGCCATAAGCAACAACACTTCCTGTTAAGAGCGTCCCAATGACAACAATTGATGTAACAAAAAAGGAGTTTTTAAAGAAGGTAGAAAAACCAATTCCACCAAATCCAGCCCATCCTTCAGAATAGTTTTCCCAAATAAATTCACTTGGCCATAAAGAGATCGCATGATTAAAGATTTCCGATGCAGGTTTTAGGGAACTTGCAAACATCCAAAGAATTGGATAAATCATTGCAAGCCCTAAACCAATCGTAAAGATATAGAAAATAATATCCCCTAGTAGACGCTTGTTTTTCCGCATTAGTAACGCCCCCCATCTTGGTAAAAGACCCAGTACTTAGATGTCATAAAGAATATCAAGGTAATGACTGCTATAATCATGAGCAAGACCCAGGCCATGGCAGAAGCATAACCCATTCTTAAATATTCAAAAGCTGTTTCATAAAGGTAAACCGCATAAAAGAGTGTCTCATCTAGGGGCCCACCACCGGTAATTAAATAAGATTGAGTAAACGTCATAAAACCATTAATGGTTTGCATAACTAAATTAAAAAAGATTACTGGCGTTAACATTGGCAAGGTAATATGGAAAAACTGTTTAACTTTAGTTGCACCATCAACACTTGCAGCCTCATATAACTCTTTCGGAATTTGACGGAGCCCAGCTAAAAAGATAATCATTGGTGAACCAAATTGCCAAATGACCAATATAATTAGCACCAGTAAGGCTGTATCTGGATTACCAATTAAGTTTCCTTCTGCTATATTTAACATTGATAATATTTGTGTTATCGCCCCTTGACGGCCAAAGAGCTGCTTCCAAACAACCGCGATCGCTACACTTCCGCCAATAATTGAAGGGATATAGTAAATAGCTGAAAACAAAGAGCTGCCCTTTCGCCCTGTATTAAAGAGCATAGCAACCGCCAATGCAAAAATAAGTTTTGCAGGAACAGAAATAAAGACAAACTTGAAGGTGATTTCTAATGATTTCAAAAATCGCCCATCACTGAATAGGGCCCGATAATTATCTAATCCAACCCAATTAGGTGAAGATAATAAGTTATAATCGGTAAAAGACAAATAGAATGAGGCGATCATCGGCCCAACAATTAGTAGGATAAAGCCAATTAACCAGGGGGATATACTTAAGTAACCAGCTAAATGATCCGAACCCTTTCGATGAGATTCTAACTTTAAACGACTTGTGTCACTCATTTTTTTCTTTGCCATCCCTTTCATCATCATTTTTTTTACAGGAATTCCAAAAGCGATTATTTAAAACCAAGTTATTTAAATAATCGCTTTATCTTAACTAATTCAAGATATTTAATGCTTCATTCATAAACTGATCTGCCGCCTCTTCAGGTGTCAATTGACTATATTTTAAGGATTCTAAAATTCGATCAAAGGCACCGCGTACTTCTGTTTCTCCTGGAGGGGAGAGTGGATCTGCTTCTTTTGCGTATTCAGCAACAACTTCTAAATAAGCAAATGTCTTTTCGACAGAATCTGTTACTTTATCACTTAAATGTTCACGGACAACAGATGAAATTGGTACACCTCGCTCAGCCTGTAAAATCTCATTTGCCTCTAAATTGTTAGTGAAAAAGTCAATAAACTTCGCCGCTGCTTCTTGATGTTCTGAATGCTCTGTAATTGAGAAGGACATACTTGGTCTAATATAGTTGGCATGAACACCATCCAAAGCTGGTAAAATCGTTAAATCTAGTTCATAATCGGTACCTTGTGAAATGCCAATAAGTTGGTTACTGGCAGCTGTTTGAACAACAGATGTACCTTCCTGAACCATTGAGTTACCCCCTTCAATATATGACATCATCAAATCGTGTGAAGGTGCGGCACCATCTTCGACCATTTTTTGTACCCACTCAAAATATGAGACAAGCACCTCTTTATCAAATCCTAATCCATTTCCCTCCTCATTATAGAAAGACATATCATGTTGTCTTGCATAGTTATTAAACAATTCGTACTCTGCATTAGCAAAGTCATAGCCAAAATACTCTCCGCCTTCAGCCTCAACCGCTTCTTTAATCGCTAAGTTTATTTCATATAAATCGTCATAGGTAAAGCCTGGTTCAAGCTCAAAACCATGTTCGGCTAATAAATCTTCGTTATACACCAAAGCCAATGCATTTGCTCCCAGAGAGACAGCCAGTACACGATCACCATCATGATTAATTTCTTGATAAACATCATCAACATCACTTAAGTCAATCTCTCCATCATTAATTAATGGTGCTAAATCAACTAGTAGATCATTGTTGTTATATTCATTTAAATAAGCATTATCCATTGCAATCACATCAGGTAAGTTACTCCCTGCAGCTTGGGTATTTAAACGTTCCCAATATCCATCCCAGCCCGTATACTCTGGCTGAACTTTAATTCCGGGATTCAATTCCTCAAACAGTTTAATCGCCTCTAGTGTCATATCATGACGCTCTTGATTCCCCCACCAAGCTACACGAATGACCGTTTCCCCACCACTATCTTCTTCTGTTTGTGAAGCCCCATCCTTTGAAGTTGTCTCACCTTCACTCCCCCCACATGCTGTCAGTAAAAAAATTGTAGAAAGTAATAAAAACAATAACCTTTTCTTCATTTGCTCTTCTCCTCCTACTGATTTAAGTAACCGCTTACATTGTCGATTATAAATTAGTCTTCATCTTATTAGTAGATAAGAAAAGTTAAAAAACGATTGAAAAACAATACAAATCTAACAAAGTGGTTGGTTTATTTTATAACAAAGCAAATTAAACCCAACTGATTTTCCGCCATTCTCCTTCACTCTATTTACTTAGAGGAGAGGTGCATGATAAAGAGAAAGCTTAGGGGCTATGTGCTTAGTATGACTCTAAAAGACTGATTAATGAGTTTATTAGATAAAAAGAAAGGCCTTATTCAGTCAATTTCATCGTTACCAAATTCAATGAAAATCTGAATGCCTAAACCCATAGGCCTTATGTTGTTTAAATAAACTAACAATCAGACTATGCTATAATAGACTCAAATGATTCGATAAAGTAAAAGTTCAAAATCTAAATTATTCTAACTAGAGGAGGAGCATATATGGATAAAATTATACAGAAACAGATTTTCTCACAAGCAAAAGAATGGGTTTTAGCAGCTGGGGAAATCATTCGTACAAAAATGAATGATCCACTAATCATCGAAACAAAATCGAGTCCTAAAGATTTGGTCACTGAGATTGATAAAGAAGTTGAGCGCTTTTTAGCTACTAAGATCAGAGAAACCTTTCCAGACCATCTTATATTTAGTGAAGAAGGGTATGGAGATCAGCTAAAATCACTTGACGGAACGATTTGGATTATTGATCCGATTGATGGAACTATGAATTTTATTGAACAAAAACGAAACTTTGCAATATCCATTGGCATTTTCCATAATGGCGTTGGCGAAATTGGCTTAGTCTATGACTGTATGGCAAACAATCTCTACACAGGATTAAAAGGCCAAGGAGCTTTTAAAAATGATCAAAAGCTACCCCATTTAACAGAAAACTTAAAACTTGAAGAAGCCATCTTAGGTTTTAACCACTATTGGTTATGTGAAAACGACGTCATCGATGAACGCATCATGCAACAATTAGTAAAGAAAATTCTCGGTTCAAGAACTTATGGTTCTGCCGCTTTGAAACTCGCCTTTATTGCGGAGGGAATCATTGATGGTTATCTAACCATGAATCTTGCACCTTGGGACATCGCAGGTGGAATGGTCATTGCAAATGAAGTGGGTGCTGTCTCTACCAATTTAGATGGTAAACCAATCAATATGTTAACAAGGGACTCCACACTAACCTGTCATCCTGCAATTCAAAGTGAGATTATAAATGACTATCTACAAAAAGGGAAAAAAGTTAACTAAAAAAAGTAACATAATGGGGCTGAGACAAAACGAGACCCTAATCATGAAAAATGGTTCTGATTACATGGAAATTGTAATCAGAACCACATTATCCTATCTTATGTATATAAACGCCCAGTTTAGCCTTGTTAATAGTGGTAAACTTCTATAATTTCGCCGCCATTAAGGCAAATCCGCCTTCATTCTGTACTTTGAATTTACCTCTTAAAGACACCAAAATTAGCCTTCAAAAACTTAAAGAACGGCCAAGATCAATTTTACCTTGTCCGCAGTTTTATCAGCCTTTTCCTCTCATATATTTTTTTGTGTTTCCCCTTATGATCCACTATCAGGAACACCAACCAAGTGATTGGAAGGTCGGCTGACAACTCCTACGGAAAAAGTGCGAGTCCGAAAATCCTTATTACGACACGGCAGTGGGGCAATAAGGAATGTTAGACTAAAACCGCCACGTCCTGTGGCAACGTCTAACTGACCCACATCCTGTGCGCCCGAGGCCGTACCCACGGAAAGCGTCCACCCAGGGTGTAAATCACGGAGTGACACATCTAAACCATTTAAATCGTGATGACTTATATAAATGATCATAAGATCAAAAAGGAATCCAGTATTTAATGAATTCCCTTTTGATTTTAGCTAAGTTATATTCCAGTCTCATTTTGTCTGACAGATGTATAGGGACAGTTTTAGCAAGTAGATGCCCTAGAGTCCCTTGAACCAATCGGTCCGTTACTGTCACTTGTACTACGATAAAACTATAGCAGGAGATAACCAATAATTGATCCCACTCCCCCATAGACCAAAGCATAGACTAAATTGCTAATGGTAATTTGGTATGGACTAAGCTCCAGATTCACTGACGTCAAAGTCACAACAAGGCCGTATGTCCCAACTGATAAAGTGGCTATTGAACTCGTTGCCAGGACAATAGCGATACTTAATGGATTATAAACAGTAAGTAATGTTGTTAATAAAGTTGTTAATATCCCAAGCGTGCCCAGCGGATGAATACCAAACATACTAAGAAAAATAAAGGTTATTTGAATTAAAAAGAATACAAGCAGAGGATATTGGGATATTGCCAACAGTGGCTCTTGAATAACATTTAAGAATGTCGTGCTCCCGATACTATATGAAAATAGCGAGAGAGAAATAAATAATAGAATAAAATTTTGCATTGTATTCGTTTTTTCTTTCCACGTATTCCAACCAATAATCCAGAAGGTCTTTCTTCTATTCATGATTAATGACCAGACAAATGAATAAGGGAAAATGAGTAAGGTCACCGTTAACGAAAAACTTAGATCAAATAAATTTCCTAAAGCAATCACAAGTCCTAAAAAGGTGACAAGCGCTACTGCTAAATGGGCAATTTTATTTCTTAATTTCTTCAGATCAGCCTGATTAAGCTCCACACTGTCATCGCTCTCATAGGAATACTTTTTAAAATGAAATCTACCCCAAATTGAATCTAAAATGAAAATAATTGCCGAAATTAATAGTAACCAAGGCAGAATCTCTCCGTATGAAACATCTGTCATGAAAAGAGAGGTCGCCAGCAATATTTCTAAAGGACTCCATAACAGTGCTAATGAGAAGCCTCTTAATGTTGAGATACTAATGAATGATTTCATAACTTTTTGTTCTACATTTGATAGTGTATCCTTTAGTACATCTTGTGAAATAGTAGCAGCAGATAAATTCAAGAATGCCGCTAAAGTCAAAGTAGTTGCTGAACTTCGTGTATATAATCGACCAAGATCAGAAGCGTTAATTCTCATTAACTTGTTAATCGTCCGATCAAATCGACCGCTTCGAACAACACTATTCATCCAAGGAAGCATGGTTAAAAGTGTCAATAGCAACATATTATTGGTTAATATACTTGGAAGCTCGAGTAATGATTCTCCCGAATAAAGATAGATAAAACCACCAATTGAGAGAAATGAACTACTAAGGATTTTAAATAACCTTGTTGCTCTCGAGAAAGATACAATAACCATTAAAATAGCGAGCAAGCCAATCAAATAATTAAGACTTTCACTCTCAATAAAAACATTCATAATTGAGAGTACAAAAACAAATGAATAAAACATATAAATGTGTTGATAAAATAAATCTTTCTTCATACCGATCTCCTTAAATATTCTGCGAATTATACTATGAGTTGTTTAATATACTCCTTCATTATCATAACATATAGGGCAAGGGAAAAAGCTGAATTGAGTTCTACTATAGCTTGTAAAAGACCAGGGGCCAATCACAACTTTCTTTATCCAGCAGGGACTTCCCCCCATCGAGTGTTAAATGAATGAACCGGACTTTTGCTGACAGTTACACTGCAACAAACAATAATTGGTGGCATTGAATATAGCCACCAATTATTTATCCACTAAATATACTTATATAAGTATTCAGTTAAACATAGGATTGCTAGCGATTGTCCATAGGGCATTGTTGTTTGATCAATCATTCGGTAGAAGTCCAGATCATCACCCATTCCAGTACCAATTGAAACCTTTTGTAGTGCTCCCTCTTCATTAATTTCATTAATCACTGCAACAATAGCACGCTCAGCCATAGGCAAAAATTTATCTGATAGATAACGCTTTCGAATGGCTTTTAAAATACCATAAGCAAATCCAGCTGATGCTGACGCTTCAGTATAGGATGTTTTATCATCAACTAAGGTATGCCAGAGGCCACTTTCATTTTGATATTTCTCTAAAGCTTCAACTTGTTTTTCTAGTGTACTAACTAAATAGTTATATAGAAAATCACCTTTCTTTAAATCTAGCATCTCAATAATTTCAGGAATCGCTATTGTTGCCCAACAATTCCCTCTTCCCCATAATGCCGAGGCAAAATTATGATTTCCTTCAAAGGTCCAACCATGAAACCACAAACCAGTTTTTTTGTCAGCTAAATATTTAATATGAAGTAAAAATTGCCTCTTAGCCTCTTCTATATACTCTGGGCGATTCAATAGTTGGCCAATCTTCGCCAGTGGCAAAACAGTCATCATTAAGGTGTCTGCCCATAATTGGTTTTTATTTTCTGGCCCGTAAGTCATATGTTGGAGGCCATCTTCTTCTGTTCTAGGCATCTCATACATTACCCACTCTGCCCATTGTTCCAAATATGGTAAATACTCTGAGGCCCCTCTTTCCTCATATAGATAGGCCATAGTCAAGAGCGGTGCCATCGTGTTCACATTTTTAGGTGGTGAACCTTCAAGCAGACGTTGCTCATACCATTCTTCTAATA
Source organism: Amphibacillus sp. MSJ-3 (assembly GCF_018919165.1). Taxonomy (GTDB): domain Bacteria; phylum Bacillota; class Bacilli; order Bacillales; family Amphibacillaceae; genus Amphibacillus. The sequence goes on from NZ_JAHLQM010000002.1 coordinate 107,712, forward strand.
TATTAATAGCTGTATCGCTTTTGGTCATCTTCCAATACTGATAAAGCCCATATAGACCAACACCTTGTGGCCAGTTCCAGACATGCCAGCTCTTATCATCAACCTTTAAACCATCAAAATCTAACAAAAATTCACCTTGATCATCTTTTATTTGTGATAAATTGATTGCTAATGATTCTATTTTCTCAATAACGGTTTCTCGTTTTATATTAGCCATTATTCTCCTCCAGGAATTTAAATTTGATCATATAGCTTTGTTAAGTCTGTTATAATTTGTGAAATATGTGGTTCCTTTGCTCCTTCTAATAAGATTGGGATATTCGGCTTAGCATATTTGATCTTTTTAAATAAGTAAGTATAGTCAAGGTTGCCGTGAGTAGCTGGAACCATTTTGATTTTATTATCTTCAATAACAAAGTCTTTAGCATGGACAATAACAATTCGATCACCAAACAAGTCAAAAGCTTCATCCATGATTTTTGTCTGGTTTTGATAATTATCAACGGTTAAAAAGTTTACCGGATCTAAAATAACCTGCAAATTATTTGACTTCACTTCATCGATCAGGCGTTTCATCAATTGTGGAGAATAGATTGGATGATGTGTTCCCCCTTCAATACCAACAATGACCCCAAAACGTTCAGCTTCCTCAACCAGAATCTTAACGCTTTCCACAACTTTTTGAAATGCCTCTTCGGTAAAGTTATCTGTGGTATAGCCCATTTTTGAATGGACATTGCCCGTTTCGGTTCCAACGATACTACAATTAAAATCACGAGCAAAGCGAAGGTGGGCTTTAAAATAATCTAAAACTTTCTTACGCTCTTCTAAGTCTGGATCAATCATATTGATATAGCAGCCTAATACAGCTATATCAACTTTCTGTTCTGCAAAAGTATTAGCTATATTTTTTGCAAAACCCGTAGTCAAACTTGAAGTTGTGATCTCCCACTCTTTGATTGATTTTTTCAATGCAAATTGAATGGATGGAATATTTTTTTCACCTAGCTTATTTGCGAGATCCTGTAAATTTTCATTCTCAATATCGTGTGCTCTAATACCTAAATTCATTTTAAAATTCTCCTTATTTATTATTTTGACTGCACGGTCACCTTAGATAACCATCAAGCATATTAACGATTAATAGTTAGAGTTTGAACCTTCACTAAGTGAGGAACAGCCAGTTAATCTGGGAAAAGTTAAGTAAAACTGCATTTTCTAAGGACTGATTTTTCATTTGCCTATAAATCACAGAGCTTCTCAAATCAATCCATTTATTTCTCTAAATAAAACATCTCGGTAAGATCAATTGAGATTGGACTATTGTCTGGATTAACGTCCATAATCGGCGCCATATAGTCCCACCATCTTTGATTAATCTCTGTCTCACTTACTTTAGCCCACTCTTTTTCATCTTCAACTTCTAGATAAGCAAACAGTATACTTGTTTTCTCATCTAAGAAAATCCCATATTTAATGACCCCGTGTTGCTTTAGTAAGATTTCCATCTCAGGCCATAGTTCTTGATGCCGTTTGTAATATTCATCATGTTGATCCTTATGCACGCTCATTTTAAATGCTTTTCTCAACTGGGATGTGCCTCCTTTATCAATTACATAAATTTAAAACGTTGAAACCCCTTACACTATTATATATAATAATAGATGTAATTTCTATATGAATAAGTAATTTTCTATATGGGAAATTTATTCTTTGGAGGTTTCTTGTTGAGATTTCTAAATAAATACTCATTCAAATACGTTTTATTCATAAGCATATCAAGCCTTTTTATCATTACTTTGGCAACAATCATTTTTATTAATTATCGTGTTTCGATCAAGGAAATCGTCCATTTATCAGCAAGTCAACAACAAATAAATGTAACTTTAATTAAGGATAGTATCGAAGAAAGACTACGGGCATTTGAAGCAAACGCTATTGTTTTATCGAGACAAAGCAGTTTAAATGAAGTCATAAACAATCGTGGGAGTTATTATCAAATTTATTCACTAACTAATGACTTTTCCAATTCGGTTTATAGTAATGGTGATTTGCACTCAATAGAAATATTCATAGATGATCCACCAACAAATAATATTCAGAATCCCGTTCGTTATTATGATTTAGAAAAAGCTTTAACGTCTCCTTTGATTCACCAATTAGATCATAAAAATGCTGATTGGATTGGCATTCGCACAGTAGAAATGATCTCTGGAGATGAACCCGTCATTAGCCATGCACGGAAAATTAAGAATTCACGCGGACAAACACAAGCCATTCTTGTCTTAAATTTGGATCCCTTAATTGCCGAGAGTTGGCTTAGATCCTATCCGAATGAATCCGTACTCTATTTGATTGATAAACATGCACACATTTTGGCAAGTACCAATCAAACTGAAATTGGCCAAAAATATATACCATCAACCACATCAGAAGAATCGACAGATTGGAATAGGTCTTATTTTGTTAATAAGGATGAATTGGTCGTCACAGCTGATCTTATGAGCTATGACTGGCAATTAGTCGCAACGACACCATATCAACAACTTACTCAATCTAGTAAACAAGCTGCAACTCGATTACTATTGTTCAGTTTACTCATTACAATTTTTGTTTTAATCGCTATTGGTTTTTTATCAAATCAACTAACAAAACCCATTCATCAATTGACTGATTTAATGAATCATTATCAATTAAATCGAGCAACACAAAATATACCTAATCATTATCGTAATGAATTCGGGCACTTGTTTACTGGTTATAAAAATTTAATTAATCGGAATGAAAAATTACATAAATCACTCATTGCACAGCACAAACAACAAAAACGGGCAGAGCTTAAGGCACTTCAAGCAAATATAAATCCGCATTTTCTATATAACACCCTTGATCAACTTAATTGGCGCGCAATTGAATCAGGTGATGATGACATGAGTGAAATGATTGAATTATTGGGCGGTATGTTGAGAGTTGGACTTTCAAATGGTAAAAGTATCCTAACCATTGAAGAGGAAGTTGAATATGTGAAAAAATATTTAAAACTGCAGGAAATTAGGCAACAAGGAACCTTCCAATATCATATCGTTATGGAAGAAGAGGTTCGCCATGCACTAATACCAAAACTAACGCTACAACCTTTTGTAGAAAATGCCCTTATTCACGGCATTCAAGATATAGAAGATGGGCTGATTACAATAACAATAAGAGATAAGGAGAATTTCATCCAGATTTCAATCAAAGATAACGGTCTTGGTGCTGATTCATTTTCAAAGCATAAAACAGATAATAAATCCGGTGGCTATGGCATTAAAAATGTAAAAGATAGGCTAAATCATTATTACCATTATGCCGCTAAAATAAATATAACGAACAGGCCTGAAGGTGGCGTTGAAGTTATACTGAGGATACCTAAGATTTTTGATACAAAAGGGTTTTCTCTCTTGTAAATAGCTGTACAAATGGGATTTTTACCGTTCCCTGTCAAACCACCATAACCCTTAGTTTACCTCGGATAATTTTAATTAAATTGGAATAATAGTTAAACCAGGATAAAGGAGAAAGCCTATGACTTGGTCAATAGTAGTCGTTGATGATGATAAACATGTGTTAAATGGAATGAAAGCAACACTATCAAAATCAAATTTACCTTGTGAGGTTATTGCTACCGCATCAAATGGAATTGATGGACTTGAAACAATTGCTAACAAACAACCTGACCTTATTATAACGGATATTTACATGCCGAAATTAGACGGCATTGAAATGATTCGAGCGTTAAGAGAGAGAGACTTCCAACAGAAGATTATCATTTTAAGTGGTTATTCAGAATTTAAACATGCACAACAGGCCTTAAAATTAAAAATTGAAGATTATTTATCCAAACCCGCCTCTAGGGCAACAATTATTCAAACGGTCGAAGGTGTGCTAAACCAGTTGGAGGATGAGCAAAGAAATCAGCGTAATTATCAGCAATTCAAACATAAAGTGAAACAGTATAAGAGATACTTTGCTGAAGAACTCATTGAATCAGCAGTAAATGGACATTTAAATATTACAGCCTTACAAAGTAAACAGCAACAAATGATTAATGAGTGGTCATCTTATGTCTATTTACCTATTAAGCTGTCCTTTGCTATTTCCGATGATAAAGCCCATCGTCATGATAATCAATTGGTCTCCTTCGCTATTTCAAATATTATAGAAGACACGATGTATTCATTTAATTTCGATTATTATTACATTGAAATCGACCAATCAAACAGCATTTTGACTATATTTACAACTAAAGACAAAGGATCACAATTGCATCTACAACACAAAAGAATCATCGATAATCTCAGTGACCATTTATCCCAGCTCCTTTCGATTGAGATAAATGATCAGGTCGGTTACTGTACTTCTAGTTGGGAAGAGACAATATCAGCTATTCGCAAATTACTATTGCCTTCAATTCAAACAAATCAGGAAGAAACACCCATTGAAATTACACCGATAAAAAAGGAACTAGCTCTAGCCATTCGTTCAACCGATATTCAATACATTCAAAAAACATTGGATAACTACTTCAACCAAATGATAGATAAATCCTTTGTCTCACCTATCGCCATGTATATTGGAACGGAATTATGGAATATATTTAATTATGAGCTCCAAGATTGTGGAATAAATATCTCAGATCAGGTTGATCACTTATTTAACCCTTATCAACACTTTTCACAATTTCATTCTTGGCAAGAGCTGAAGCATTTTTTTCAAAATCTATTAAATACAATTAAAAATGAACCCATTTTTCAACAAAACATTCGACATTCAAAATTAATCGAAGATGTACTCAAATATGTCGACAAAAATCTCCATCGACCAATTACTTTAAATGAAATTGCTGAAGAATTATACATCTCTAGAAATTACTTGGGGAAAATTTTCAAAGAGACGATGGGAATTACCTTTAAAGAGTATTTAACTAAGACACGGATTGATAAGGCTAGGAAAATGTTACTCTCCGGTGATTATATGATTTACGAAGTTGCTAAGGCTGTCGGTTACGATAATCCTGCTTATTTTTCAGCCTTATTTAAAAAAATATTGGGCTACTCCCCGTCACAACTTCTTAATAAAGAAGTAAAGTGAAACATTATTTAGGAGGGCATCTCTTTCCTACTAAATCTTAGGTCAAGCGATTGGGCCTTTGCTAGCCCTTTACTACCAGAGATTAGCTCTGATATCTTTTAATTATTAATCTAAAAGCATATGGCCAGGTAAGCTGGGGGAAGGTGAGGCTTAATCCTACTGAACTTAATCATGTTTTGCGCTAATCATATCTTTTGATATACTTATATTAAATGGAGGGCTATATACATGGCAAATGAAAAACAACAACCATATGGTAGTGTTCTATTAAAGGCTGACGCTATACTTGAATTTCTATCACAACAAAATCAACCTAAAAGATTACACGAAATAGCAACATACACTGAACTTACTAATCCAACAGCGTTAAAAATATTAAACACCTTACTATTAATTGGTTATGTTCAAAAAGACCCCGATACAAAAACATTCAGTTTGGGGCCAAGATTAATTAAATACGCAAACAAAAGTTTACACCAAATTAGCATTAAGCAAATTGCACTTCCTCATTTAGAGGCACTACAAGAAATTACAGAAGAAACAGTCCATTTAGGGATTCATGAATTAAACCACATCAAATACATTTCAAAAATTGAGAGTAAAAAACCTGTTTCTCTCTATTCTGAAATTGGTAAAACCATTCCACTCTATTGTTCTGCAATGGGGAAGGCTGTTCTTGCTGAGTTCACAGATGAAGAGATGAGAAAGTATTTAGCAAGCAATCATTTCTTTCAATTTACTGAAAATACGATTATGGATGAAAAAGCACTTTATGCAGAAATTGATAAGGTTAAAGAACTTGGATATGCTTGTGATGATGGAGAGCATGATTTTGAGGTCTTTTGCATCGCTTGTAGTATAACTTTAAACGAAAAAAACTACGGTGCAGTAAGTGTTAGTTTACCAAAGTATCGCTTAACTGATGAAGTCTTAAGTGATTTAATTAAAAACACACTAATTTGCCGGGATAATATACTGGCTGAATTAAATTAATCGATTGAATACAAATAAAGAAGAGACCGTTTTTTTAAACCTGTCTCTTCTTTTTATTCATTATCTAGCCAACCAACCGCCGTCAACAGCTAATATATGACCATTTACATAATCCGATGCTGGACTTGATAAGAAGACAACTGTTCCCATTAGGTCAGAAGGCTTCGCCCATTTTCCTGCTGGTATTCTCGATAATATCTCTGCATTACGAGATTCATCTGCTCGAATAGGTGCGGTATTCGCTGTTGCCACATATCCTGGGGCAATTGCATTAATTTGAACATTGTGTTCAGCTAATTCATTAGCAAATGATTTGGTTAAACCAGCTACTGCATGCTTACTTGCCGTATAGGATGGAACAAATTTACCACCTTGGAAGGATAGCATTGAAGCAATATTAACGATTTTACCGCTCTTTTGTTTAACCATAATTTTTGCTACTTCTTGACTCATTAAATAAACAGCATCAAGATTTATTTTTAGTACTGCATCCCAATCTTCTTCTTTGTACTCTAATAATGGCGAACGTCTAATCGTTCCTGCATTATTAACGAGAACATCGATTCGGCCGTAAACTTCCATACATTTTTCAACCGAAGCCTTCAATTGCTCACGATCACTTAAATCAGCTTGGAAAAACGCTACTTTTCTTCCTGTAGCCTCAACTAATTCACGTGTTTCATCCCAATCATTATCGTAAGTCACAATGAATAAATCAGCTCCTGCTTTCGCTAATGCAACTGAATAACCTTGCCCTAAACCTGTATTTCCCCCAGTTACAATAGCTACCTTATCTTTTAATGAAAAGAAATCTAGTGAAAAATCTTTTAATGTATCTGGCATTCTTTCTTCCTCCCTTTATTAAATAATGCTTCAAAAAATACTGTAGCTGTTTATTAGTAAATTAAAATGATTAAGTTTTTATATACCATCGCAGGCATGACCGTATTCACTCTACTGTTGAGAATCTCTTAACCTATTAACTTGCCTATGATCATGCCTACAATGATTTGAGATTAATTTAACTAATAATCAGTCTCTAGCTTTTTACCTTATGATTCCCAACAATCGTTTAGCCAAAACTTATCTTAATCTACTCATTTCAATATGATCCATATCATCATAAGTGATATTTTCGCCACACATTCCCCAAATAAATGTATAATCACTCGTTGCTATACCTGTATGAATAGACCAGCTTGGAGAAATGATCGCTTGTTCATTTGAAACAACTAGATGTCTAGTTTCCTCTGGTTCACCCATAAAGTGGAATACTCGTGTATCTTCTTCCATGTTGAAGTAGAGGTAAACCTCCATACGTCTTTCATGTGTATGTGCTGGCATTGTGTTCCATGCACTACCTTCACTTAAGATCGTATAACCCATTTGTAACTGGCAACTTTCACAATTATTCGGGTGGATATATTGATAGATCTTCCGTTCATTTAATGTTTTCGAAGATCCCATCTCTAACGGTTTCATCTTATTAATATCTAATTTTACTGTTGGATATTTTTTATGTGCCGGTACTGAGTTTATATAGAACTTAGCAGGATTGCTTGCATCTTTTGAACGGAATAGAATATCCTTCGTCCCTTTACCAACATAAAGTCCATCGCGACTATTAATTTCGTATTCTTCACCATCAAGAACAACGTAACCATCTGCACCGATGTTAATAATACCCAATTCTCTTCTTTCTAAGAAATAGTCAACACCTAACTCTTTGTCTAATTTAATAGTGAGTTCTTTATCTGTTGGAGTTACTCCACCAAAGATCATACGATCGTGATGTGTATAAGTTAAGATGACATCACCTGGTTTAAAAATAGACTCTACTAAAAATTCCTTTCTTAATTCATCTGTTGTAAATCTTTTAATTCCTTCTGGGTTGTGTGCATAACGTGTTTCCATATTCATAATCCTCTTTTCCTCCTTATATCATTACCTTGAAATTTGATTCCCACTATTGATCATTTCCATGACTTCAGCTTCAGTAGTCAAGTTGGCATCTCCTGATATTGTATGCTTTATAACTGAAGCAGCTGTTGCAAAAGACACAGTTGCATCATGTTCCCATTCATTGATATATCCATGAAGAATACCGGCTACAAAAGCATCACCCCCTCCAACACGATCGATTATATGATCGATATCATAAGTTCTAGATTGATAGAGTGTATCATCTGCATACAAATAACCTTTTAAAGTATTATGTGAAGCAGAAATACTTTCTCGTTTTGTTGAAATGCAAAGCTTTATATTGGAATAATCTTCTTTTAATTGTCGATAATAAATTAGCAATTTTTCTTCATCAGACAATTCTTGGTCCACTTTTGGATACCCAAGTAGATAAATCAGATCTAACTCACCACATGAGCAAATATCAATATATGGGAGTAAGCGTTTAAATGCTCGGCCTGCTTCCTCTTGTGACCATAGTTTCATTCGATAATTAAAATCAAAGCTGACCTGGATGTCTCTCTTCTTGGCCTCTTTAAATAAATTTTCAACGATATCTACTAATTCCTCAGATAAGGCCGTTGTAATACCTGTCACGTGCAACATTGAAGTATTTTCAAAAATACGATCGTAATCGAGCATCGATTCTTTAAGTTGTGAAAAACTTGAATACTTACGATCATAAACTACTTTTGATCCTCTATTCCCTGCACCTACTTCAAGGTAATAAGAACCAAGGCGATCTCCACCAAACTCAATTAAATCTGTATCTACACGCATGGATCTCAAATAATTCACAACATGGTCACTTAGCATATTATCTGGTATTCTAGATGCCACAGCCGTATGATGTCCATATTGAGATAGGGAGACGGCTACATTAGCCTCCGCTCCACCAAAATGGAGTTGTAATTGATTCGTACTCGCTAAACGCTGACCTTGCTCTGTCGATAGTCGAGATAAAATTTCCCCAAAAGTAACAATCCTTTTCATTTTGCAACCTACCTTAAATAAGAAATTTTTTCAACGTATTTTTGTGCTTGCTCAGTAATTGCCTCCAATGAGCCCAATTTCTTCAATGATGTTAAATTGCTACCAATCCCCACAGCAACAGCGCCTTTATCAAACCAATCGGTGATATTATCTTCATTTACTCCCCCTGTAGGCATTAGTTGAACATGTGGGAGTGGTCCTTTTACTGCACCTATGTAATCAGGTCCAACTAAATCACCTGGGAAGAGTTTGATTACATCAGCACCATATTTAGAAGCTGTTAAAATTTCTGTAATAGTGACGCACCCTGGTAAATATGGCACATGATAAGTATTACATAATAAAGCCGTCTCTTTATCAAAGCCTGGGCTAACAATAAATTGTGCCCCTGCTAAAATAGCAATTCTAGCTGTCGTCGCATCTAAAACAGTTCCAGCACCAATCACAACATCTTCATCATCTTTATATGCAGCCGATAGATTTTCAATCACCTTTTCTGCACCTTGTAAAGTAAATGTCAATTCAATCCCTTTAACCCCACCAGTGATACATGCCTCAGAAACCTCTTGTGCTTCTTCTACTGAATCACCACGTACAACAGCGACAAGCTTCTGGTCAAGTAATTTAGATAAAACTTCATGCTTTTTCAAATGAACACCCCTTTTTCCTATATGGAAATTTATTTTACTATTAGGAAATACTATTTTTATTATAACTAACCGCTTACATATTTTCAACTCACAAGTTTATATTTTTTGATTCCATCAAAATAGACAAAAAAACATCACTCAGCAATGACTTTAAAAGTGTTAAACATTATCTTTCAAAGTTTAATTGCTTTGTGATGTTATTAAGAAAGTTATCCGATTGTCACCATACGATCGATCGCCTGCTTCGCCTTCCCGGCCACCTGTTCGGGTACAGTAATGACATGCTTCTTTTCTTTCAAAGCGGTTAGTACTTTTTCCAATGTGATCATTTTCATAAAAGGACAAACAGCCTCTGGGTTAGCCGCCAAAAAGCGCTTGCCAGGGTTTTGCCTTTCCATCTGATGAATGATGCCAACTTCTGTCGCAACAATAAATTCATCTGCTTGAGCGACTTTTGAATGCTTTAACATCTGACCCGTTGATAAAATATGTGTTTTATCCTCAGGCAAGACTCCCTCAGCTTTCAAATATAAACTTGAAGTTGAACAACCACACTCTGGATGAACGAGTAAGTCTGCCTTCGGATGATGACGAATAACATCTTCCACTTGATCTGGCCTGATTCCCGCATGAACATGGCATTCACCTAACCAGATATGAATATTGTCACGACCTGTTTCGCGTTTTACAAATTGACCAAGAAACATATCTGGTAAAAATAAAATCTCTTTATCTCTTGGAATAGAGTTAACTACCTCAACAGCATTAGATGACGTACAGCAATAATCACTTTCCGCTTTGACCTCTGCTGATGTGTTTACATAAGATACCACTACAGCATCAGGATATTCACTCTTCCATTTGCGAAGTTGTTCAACGGTAATTGAGTCAGCTAAGGAACAGCCTGCTTCTAAATCAGGAAGTAATACTGTCTTTCCTGGATTCAAGATAGCTGCTGTTTCCGCCATAAAGTGAACACCACAAAAAACAATAACATCCGCTTCTGTAGTCAAAGCAGCTCGAGCAAGCGCTAATGAATCACCAAGCACATCTGCAATATCTTGGATCTCTGGCATTTGATAGTTATGTGCCAGTATAATTGCATGGTGTTTTTCCTTCCATTTGTTAATCTCCTCAACTATCAACCTTTGCTTATCTGCCACAATCATTTTATAATCCCCCTCATTTATCTAGTAAAACTTCAGCACTAATATCTAGTGCGTGATATGAATGTGTTAAAAATCCAAGAGAAATATAGTCAACCCCTGTCTCACGAAAAAGTGCTAAATTCTCCATATCAATTCCGCCTGATGCTTCTGTAATAATTGAATCAGGCACAAGCTTTATCAACTGTGCAATCTGATCCGGCGGGCAATTATCAAACATAATAATATCCGCACCCGCTTCAACAGCCTCAATGACTTGCTCTTTTGATTCTGTCTCCACTTCAATCTTTACCATATGACCAGTTTGACTTCGTACGAATTGAACTGCTCGCTTAATCGAACCAGCAAAAGATATATGATTATCTTTAATCATCACCCCGTCATACAAGCCAAATCGGTGATTATAACCACCGCCACAACGAACAGCATACTTCTCGATCATACGAAGTCCCGGGGTTGTTTTTCGTGTATCACAAATCCTAATTTGATCATTGTTTAATCTTGCTACAGCTTTAGAGGTTAATGTAGCAATACCACTCATACGCTGGATCAAATTAAGAATCACCCGCTCTCCTTTTAATAAATCTGTTATTTCTCCAGTGACAAGCGCCAATTGTTGACCCGGAACCACCTGATCACCATCACTAGCAACAATGTTTACATCCATGCCTGAATTCAGTATTAAAAAACCCGTTTGAATAATATCTTTCCCACAAAAGATACCTGCCTCTTTAGCCAAAAAGACAAGTTTACCTTGTTTTCCTTGTGGAAAGATCAAATCTGTTGTTTGATCGCCTTCTCCCAAATCTTCAATAAAAAAATTCTCTAGTATCCTTTTCAACTTAACTTGATTCATATTGACAAGCCACATCCCTTTTATATTTTTTGAGCATGCGTTTTTTCCCATCACGAAATAACTGACTTAATCTTATCTATCACGTTCACTTTTATCAGTATTTTTAATCAAATTAGTAAAATAGTTAAGTGTAAAATGACTGTATCTAAAATCAAATCAACTTCCCCAGTTAATTCCATTCTTTATTGACAAATAACCGGTGTCTTGTCATCTATCTTTACATATGATCGGATAAAAAACAAGGTTTTTTACTGCTAATTTTGAAAGCTTCCAATTCCCTCTAATCATGACTTGCTTCTATGCTCGGAAACTGTGGTTTTATGCGCGCTAATCACACTTCTATGCTCGGCAATTCTACTTTTATGCGCGGAAATGGGACCTTTATGCGCGACAAACGCAGTTTTATGCGCGGAAACCCATTTCTATACCATATATACAGGGATTTTCCCAATTATCAAACAATAATCAGATTAAGTGAAGATTGTTATAGACTTAATTTTAAAAGATATTACTTTTCTATATCTGGGTAATAGTATATAATTAAGTCAACTAAATATATTTTATTGGTATCAATAAGGAGGAAATTTTCGTGATCATTGCGATCATCTTTTTATTATTTGCTTCATTTTTCTTTTCTGGAAGCGAGACAGCTCTAACATCCACAAATAGGATAAAGTTGCAAACTAAAGTAAGAAACGGTGACAAAAAGTCAGAAAAATTATTAGACTTAGTTTCAAAGCCTAGCGAATTTATTACAAGTATCTTAATCGGAAACAATATAGCAAATATCGTTCTGCCAACTCTTGTAACAACCATTGCCATCGATTATGGCTATAATGTCGGAATAGCAACAGCAATATTAACTATTGTTATCATTATTTTTGCAGAAATTGTGCCAAAATCAATTGCAGCTGCATTTCCGGAGCGAATCTCATATATTGTCTATCCGGTTATTGCAGCTTTCGTTTCTATTTTCAAGCCAATAACTGTTACTGTAAACTGGCTAACAACCCTAATTACTAAAGCTTTATCTAAAGATGAACCTGAAAGCGTATCCGTCTCAAAAGAAGAATTAAGAGCAATCATTGAAATTGCGGATTCTGAAGGGATGTTCCAAAAAGATGAATCTTATCGTATTAAAGGCGTCCTTGATTTTCATAATTTAAATGTTAAAGACGTTTTAAAGACACCCCGAGTTGAAATTGTAGCATTACCACACAATTCAACTTATGATGAGGTAAAAAAAGCTTTACTTCAATATCCATTCTCAAGGTATCCTGTTTATGATGAAGATATTGACCATATTATTGGCGTCTTTCATTCCAAGCATCTGATTCATTGGTCTGAACAACAAGAGAAGTCTTTAGAAAACTTTATTGATGAACCTTTGATTGCATACGAATTTCATTCAATTGAATGGGTCTTTAGACAAATGACAATTGAGAAAAAACATATGGCTATTGTTTTAGATGAATATGGTGGAACAGAAGGTATTCTAACACATGAAGATATTATCGAAACAATGATTGGACTAGAAATTGAAGATGAAACAGATTTAGAAGGTGATCTGTTGGTTGAAAAGTTAACCGAAACTGAGATCATTTGTGATGGTAAAATCACTTTACATCGTTTGAATTCGATCTTTGGAACTGACATTCCAGAAGAAGAAGATGTACTTGCTGGTTATTTATTAAAAGCATTTAATAACTTTCCTGCTGAAAATGATGTTATGGAAAGAAACAATTTGACCTTTAAAATTTTAAAAGTTGATGGAAGAACTATTGACAAAGTACAAATTATTAAGTAAAATTCTTTAATCTAATGAATATTAATTTGTTTAATTTAAAATAAATTTACCACCCTGTATTGTAGATTAATATGTTGAAATCCTTACCCTCAATCATTGAGTCTTATCTCATTTTCATAGTAGGGTAAATAAAATCAATCATACTGGGATAAACCCTTGATACAAAAAGATGATCTTGGCTTTCATTCAGATCATCTTTTTCATGCTTGTAGACATACAATGACTTATTGCATTAAATAGGAGGTGCATGATGGGGAAAGATATGACATCCGGAAACCCTTTGAAATTAATACTTTTCTTTACTCTTCCAATGTTGTTGGGGAATATATTCCAACAATTTTATAGTATGGCTGATACATTTATCGTTAGCCAGACACTGGGTATGAATGCCCTAGCTGCCGTTGGTTCTACCGGTAGTATTACCTTTTTAATTCTCGGCTTAGCTATTGGGTTAACAGCAGGATTGGCAGTGATCACCGCCCAACGTTTTGGTCGAAAAGATGAAGCCGCTTTAAGAAGTAGCTTAGGTGTCAGCTTAATAATTGTTGCGATTGCAAGTATGATCTTAACAATCTTAGCAACAGCAAATACAAGGGAAATTTTAATATTAATGCAAACACCTCCAGAAATCATTGATCAAGCTCATGATTATTTAGTAATTATCTTTGCTGGAACAGGAGCAACTGTTTTGTTTAATTATCTATCCAATGTGTTGAGAGCAATTGGTGATAGTCGAACACCGTTAATCTTTTTAATCATTGCTTCTATCTTAAATGTCGTTTTGGACTATCTATTTATCCTAGCCTTTAATATGAATGTGGAAGGGGCAGGATATGCGACTATTATTTCTCAAATTGTTGCCTCGATTCTTTGCCTGCTTTATATAAAGAAACATGTTCCTATTCTTCGGATTCACAAAGAGGATTGGACACTGAAGTGGTCAGAGTATAAAGAGCATTTACGAATTGGACTTCCTTTTGGCTTTCAATATTCCATTATTGCAGTTGGAACCATTGCGGTTCAAATTACACTAAATCAATTGGGTGCACTTTCTGTTGCTGCTTATACCGCCGCTTCCAAAATAGATCAATTATTGACAATGCCACTTCAAACCATCGGAGTAACCATGTCGACTTACGCAGCTCAGAACTTCGGGGCTGGGAAATTTGATCGAATAAGAAAAGGCGTTCGTGTCGCATTAAAATTAACAATCAGCTATAGTATTACAATTGGAATCATCTTATGGTTTAATGGTCGCTTCTTATCATCATTTTTTGTTGATGGAAACCATGAGGCTGTCTTGGATTTAACAGATCAATTCTTTAAAATTCAATCACCATTTTATACATTTTTAGCACTTATCTTTGTTTTGAGGCTTACATTACAAGGATTAGGGAATAGTTTTGCCCCTACATTAGCAGGAGCAATGGAACTTGTCGCTAGAATATTCGGGGCAATTATACTCTCGAAATTATTTGGTTTTCGCGGGGCAATTATGTCTAATCCATTAGCATGGATTAGTGCTGTCATTCCATTAGTTTTATCGTACTATTATACCCAGCGTTTATTGACAAATTCCCCTACGCCATTAGCACTTAAGTTGTCCCTTGGTTCAAAAGGAATTGTTCAAGCCGTTAATACCCTAGAAGATAATTAAAAAAATAAACTTTATTCGAGGCCACTGAAAAAGTAAAGCATTAAAAATTAACTAGTCACTTATCAGTATTTTTAAGGTTAAGTTTGGACTATACTCCCTACCTTAGCTTTAAAAATACGCTAATTATAACTTTTTCAGTGACCTTTTTTTATTCTGGGACAGTTTTCTCTCCATTGAACAGGAGATGAAGCTATCAGATCTTTCACAGCTGGTTGCTTCCAACTGTCTTCTTAATTTCCCTTACTTATTAATCTAAGTGTTATGGATAGTTAAAATGTGACAAAATAATTTAATTATACTGTCCTTAAATATCCTTATCTGTTTTTAAAAAATAAAAAAAGGCCAAATCCTAATTAAGATTTTAGCCCTGATAAGTTTTTAGTTGATCATGGTTAAATAAAAGTACCACTTGCTATTGGTATTTTTTTATTAAATCAACAAAGCTGTCGACAAATGATTGCAAAAACTGAATCGTTTGTTCATTATTTAGCTTTCCATTCTCATCTAATAAGTCTGGGGAATTAGCCAGATACACTTCTGGTTGTTGGACGACAGGCATATTTAGAAATGTTAGTGATTGACGTAAATGATGATTCGCCCCAAAACCACTTAGCTGACTAATTGATTGACTAATAATAGCCGCCGGCTTAGCATTCCAAACACTTTCCCCATAAGGACGTGAACCTACATCTATTGCATTTTTTAATACACCTGGTACTGAGCGGTTATATTCTGGAGTAACAAACAATACTGCATCAACACTGCGAATCGCATCCCGAAATGAAACATATTCTTCTGGTGCATTGCTATCATATTCCTCATTATAGAGTGGCAACTGGCCAATTTCGACAAACTCCGTCTGATAGTCTTTTGGAAATAGACTAGCAACGTTTTCTGCAATTTTCCTTGAAAAAGACTCTTTTCTCAAACTCCCCACTATTACGGCTACCTTTACCATCTAATCCCGTCCTTTCATTTTATTTATTCAAGTATTTAAAAAACATTTGCGTTAACATGCTATAAACCATTTAATTACTTGATTATAAATTTAGCGACAAACTTAAACCCAACAATATAATAGATATAATTAACATTCCCATTTCAAGTGATCTAAAACATTTCACTGCTCAACTTATATTGTTGAATGAATTATACCAATAGCTCACTAGCGCCAATTGGGTCGTCTACTTTGTTCGATCAAATAAAGAACAGTGGGGGCCACAGGATCTGGTGGGTTTAGTTTGCCTTCCCCTTATCCCCACTGATCTTTGCTTGAGATAAGAAAACTTTAATTTTCCTAATCACCAGTCCTGCCCTTCATATACTTTGAAGTGAGAACCCTTTGTCTAAAATCAGATTAACAGTGGTACTTTTTAAACTTTTGGAGGAAGCTTGGAAAACCAAAGTTAAAAATTTGAGCATATTTATCCTTTGGATAGAAAATGATTTTTTTGCTAGCTCTACAGATATTTTTGGCCTTAACTCGGATTAATGAGCTAAGGCCTTTTTATAAAAGTGATTATTTACTAATTATTCTCCTATTACCCCACAAGCGATTCTTTTTCCTGAATTTCCTGAAGGCTGTGAAATATAATCATCAGGATTCGCATGAATGACTAATGAGGTCCCTGCTTTCGTAAATAGGGTATTTTCATGATCACGTTTGAGACTTACCATTGGTGCATCCAACTCCGCATAAACAGTTCCATCTTCATTCACAACAATATTTTCAAGGTCACCAGCATGAGGACCTTCTGGGTGTTCAAATCCATGTTTGCTGTTTGTAGGATTATAATGTCCACCGGCTGATTCAAAATCTGGTGGAATACACTCCCCTACTTCATGAATATGAAAACCATGCTCACCCGGTGGCAGGTTCTCCCCTTCAAGTACAATATGAACGCCATCCGTATCTTTTTCTGTCAATGTTGCTGTTGCAACTTGCATTCCTTCACTATTCATTAATGTAACAAGTACTTTTTCCTTCGATGCATTCGTTTCAATAGCCTCATCCTCTTGATTATTATTTATCTGTTCTCTCTCCTGTTGGCTATTCCATTCTGAAGATTGACAGGCAGATAAAATAAAAGTAAAGAAGAGGATCGTACAGAAGATAACGGTTTTCTTTCTCACTTATTCAGCACTCCTTTCGGGATTAATCTGTATTTATTCATAGTTTGTTCAAATTCACTTAAATTTAATCAATAAAGTGAAACTTCAATCAGTGGAAACAAACCCATTAAATAGAGCTTTAATCAATCTCCGAAATTTCCACATCATATCTATAAATAAACCAATAGAAATGCCTAAATTTATTTTTCTAGGGCCATCATCATTCTTAATCATATGCAATTAATTGATTATTTCCCTTCAATAATTAAATCTATTTCTAGTAGAACTTAATTTGAATGAGATATTTTAAATTCAAGTTAAAACGATTTACCCAGAACAAAGCCGGTGTTGATTTAACTCCAACAATCAACACCGGCCTTAGTTTAATTATTTTATTCAAAATTAGACTTACAATTGTTTTCCGTTTGATTCAATCACTTTTTTATACCAATCAAATGACTTCTTCTTGTAGCGCTTCCCAGTTCCATTTCCTTCATTATCACGATCTACGTAAATAAATCCATAACGTTTTTTCATCTCGCCTGTACCTGCGCTTACTAAGTCGATACAACCCCAAGAAGTGTATCCGAGTAAATCGACTCCATCTTTAACAGCTTCTATCATCTGTTCAAGATGGGCTCTCATATAGTCAATTCGATAATCATCCTCAACTGTGTTGTTTTCAAGCTTGTCCACTGCACCTAAACCATTTTCTACGATAAAGAGTGGTTTTTTATAACGGTCGTATAGATGATTCATTGTTACCCGTAAACCTACAGGATCAATTTGCCAACCCCACTCAGAGGCTTTAAGATGCGGATTTTGAAGTGATGCAAATGCATTCCCCGAAGTACCATCCTCATATTTACTAGGATCGGCACTTGTTAGACGTGATGAGTAATAAGAAAATGAAATAAAGTCTACAGGATATTGTTTTAAAATTTCTACGTCACCCTGCTCCATCTCAATTTTAACATCAAGATCTTTAAACATACGTTTTGTATAGGATGGGTATTCGCCTTGTGATTGAACATCAATAAAGAAATATTGATGGCGGTTTGCCTCGATTGCTTTCATCATATCATCAGGATGACATGAATAAGGATAGACCTCACCAGCGGCAAGCATGCAGCCCACCTTAAAGTTTTCACCATTAATTTCCTTCGCTGCTTTCGTCGCTAAACTTGAAGCCACTAACTGATGGTGAGCAGCTTGAAATTTAACTTGATCTTCATTTTCACCTTCCTCGAACATTAATCCCCCGCCAAAGAATGGAATATGAAGCACCATGTTGATTTCATTAAAGGTTAGCCAATATTTTACTTTATCCTTATATCGTTCTAAGATAACTCTTGCATAACGTTCATAAAATTCAATGAGCTTCCGGTTACGCCAGCCACCATATTCAGTTGCTAAATAAAGTGGTGTATCAAAATGATTAATTGTTACTAAGGGTTCCATTCCATACTTGTGACATTCATCAAATAGATCATCATAGAATTTCAGTCCCGCTTCATTTGGCTCCAACTCGTCTCCCTTTGGGAAAATTCTCGGCCATGAAATCGATGTCCGGAAAACTTTAAAACCCATCTCAGCGAATAGTTTAAGATCTTCTTTGTAGCTATGGTAGAAATCAATTGCCTCATGGCTAGGATAATGATCATAAGTAGTTGTTAGCGCCTTTTTAGGATGAGCTAAGGCATCCCAACGTTTATCGCCACCAGCTGGTAATATATCAACTAAGCTCATTCCTTTGCCGTCTTCCTGATAAGCACCTTCCGCCTGGTTTGCCGCAATCGCACCACCCCATAAGAAGTCTTTTCGTAATGTCATATTATATACCTCCTCATAATTTATAGATTAGCTTTACTTAAGTATAGGCAAGATAGTAATCAATTAAAAGGATAATCATTCGGGAGTTCTAACCCCTTCAATAGTTTTTATACCTAACCGCAGTTTTCCCAATAGGGGAGTATCTCTTAATCCACACAAAGTGAAACTTCAAAAGAGAACACTTTATGATCACTGATTGTTCCTTAAGTGAACCAAGATATGACATCCCTTAACCCCTTCAAAATTCCCCAAACCAATTTAGGTTGGTAGATTTAAGTAGATCGCTATATAGGGACAACCGCATTTTGAAGTTTGGTTGTTTAGTTATTAATTACTCATCTATATATAACTCAAATAAACAAAGGTTCCACCATTATATTCTTTAGTGAAACCTTTGTTTGATTTATCTAGGTAATTCATTTGAAAACTTCCCTCTTAATTCACTAAGAGTATCTAAACGTTCCAAATTTTCTTCTTTATTCTTTAACCCGATCGCAATAATAATATTTTCAATTAAAAAAGTAGGGCCAATCATCGAGTGAAACTCCCACATTTCTCCTCTACTTGCAAAAAGGCTGACTGTAGCATTATTGGTAAAACTCGAAACCAGTTGATCAGTAATAATTATGGTCTTGAAACCAACTTCCTTTGCGTGCTTCAAAATGACTTGGGCTTCTGGTAATAAACGAACAAAGCCAAAGATAAGAACAACATCATCCTTTGTAAGATGGATCAGATCTTCTAGTATTTCACTCCCGCCCTTTTGCAAAATTGAAATTTTTAAATTAAATCTAGCTAAACGATATTTCATTAATTCAGCTAAACCATAGGATGGACCCGGGGCATGAATATATAGTTGTTTAGCCTTTACTAATAACTCAATCGCTTGATTAAAGTCTTGTTGTGAAAAGTATTCGATTGTCTTTTGAAGATGGTTGATTGATAAATGCAATTGATGATGCTCGATCTCACCATCATTTACATGGTTCATTATATGCTCCATTTTTCCAGCGGGGGAAATATTCAACTGCTTTCGCATCGTCGTTTTAAACTCTTTGAAATTTTTATAGCCAACTGTTCGCCAAAAACGTGAAACTGAGGCGATACTTATTTGGAGCGCATCTGAAATCTCCTGTTCGGTTGAGAGTAAAACAAAATTTAAGTTTTTCTGAATATAGTCTGCAATTTTATATTGATTTGGTGACATCGATTCAGTATCCCAATTTAATTTCTCCATGTTCATTTCCCTCCTATATCCCCTTATTAAAGAAACTCCTTTTTTTAGATTTTATCATACAAAATCATTGGAATTAAACTGAATGTAATTTTTTTATCATTAAATTTGTAAGGAAATAAAAATTACATAAGCTTTACATCCTTTTTATACTTACTTAATATTTTCCAATTACAATGAAGGTAAGATAACCAAAGGAGGGTTCTACTCATGAATCAAATACAAAAAAGATATGTCTTAACAAGCTCGCAAAAAATGATGGTCTTTATATTGTCAATGTCCTTGTATGGCCTGTCCAATATGATCACCGAATTGGTGCCATCTATTTATGTTGGCCCAGTTGAATTTTCAATTGAGTATTTTGCCTTTATTCCACTCACACTAGCCATGTTGTTCCATCCACTTTATGCAGCAATTGGGGCGTCACTTGGTGAAGTGATTTTTGGTGAAATCATGCTTGGACAATTTGGAGGTTTTGGTGAAGTAGAGAAGTTTCTATCTTTTTCACTTGCGATCTTCATTGCGGGTACCCTAGTTAAAGATCCGACAAACCGTCGGCAAGTAGGAGTTGCAGCAATCTCTGGTGTTGTTATCCATCAATTTATTAGTATGATGGTTGACATCGGTAAGGTCTGGATTGGCGTTGAGGAATTGGAGGCAGTATCTGGACTTGCTGAAAGTGTTGTAGTTATTGAGGGATTTTCCTTTCTAAATGATATCTTATTTTCTGGAATTCTCTTTGCACTACTACCAACACTTTATCTTGTACCACGTTTATATGGGAAAATTGAACCTTTACTCGGGATGAAACCAAGAGATAATACGATGAAGTTTTCTACAAGCGAAATCATTACACCCCGTCTAATTAGTGGTGGTGTCATACTAGCATTACTAGCCTTTTGCTCTGAGGTTCTTTCAGAAACAGACTTTAATCGTGAATGGGATTCCGGTCTCGAAGGGAGCTTGATCTGGGTCAGTATTGCCCTATCTGCAATCATTGCAATCATCACGATTGTATATTTACTCAAAAGAAAAACTAAGACAAATGTAACTTATCCAGATTTGAGGGAAACTCAATGAATAAGGAACAAATTAGAATTGAGGAAGTATCCTTTAAATATCCAGGTAGTAAGGAACCTGTTCTAAATCAAGTTAATCTGACGATTGAGCAAGGTGACTTCCTTGCTATTATTGGGAGTAACGGAAGTGGCAAGTCGACACTTTGTAAATTATTAAATGGCCTCATCCCACATTACTACGTTGGCGATTTCTCAGGTGAAGTTTTTATTGACGGCCTAAATACAATGGATCACAAAGTGGCAGAACTCTCTCGTTATGTGGGATATGTCTATCAAGATTTTGATAATCAATTAGTTCGGGCACGAGTATTAGAGGATGCTAGTTTTGCCCCTTTAAACTTTGGCTATCCAGATTATCAAGAGCGTGGCAAACGTGCACTTGAACTCGCTGGACTAACGGGACACGATGATGAATTTATTTGGCAACTAAGCGGTGGACAAAAGCATTTACTAGCCCTTGCCGGTGCTATTTCATTGGAACCAAAAATACTGATTATTGATGAGCCGATCGCCCAACTCGATCCCTTCCATGCTAAAGAAATCTATGATGTATTGAAAATGTTGAATGATAAATATGGTATGACCATTATTGTCATCGAACACCATACTGAGTTCATAGCTGATTACTGTAAACATGTCGTCCTGATGGATCAGGGGTCAATTGTTTGGAAAAATAAAACGGCTGATGCTTTAAGATGTGTTGATCAACTTTTTTCCAGACAGATCTTTCCACCTCAAGTGACTCAGGCTGCTTTTCAATCTCAGTTGTTTCCAAACACTGCCTATCCGATTACACTCACAGAGGCAATAGATTACTTTCCCCAAAACCGGGGTGAAACAAGGGTCAAAAATCATCCACTAGAACGTGAAGAAATAAGTTCTTCAATCATCGAGCTAAATCAAGTAAAGTTTTCCTACAAAACGATTACCCGATCGAAGAAAACGATCCTTAATGGCATTAATCTAACAATTAATGATGGGGATCGAATCGCATTAGTAGGAAATAACGGTGCTGGTAAGTCAACACTTATGCGATTAGTCACAGGTGTGGTCAAACCTGAACAAGGCGATGTCCTTGTTAAAGGGATGAATACAAAAGATTATTCTCCGGAAAAACTAGCTGACTTTGTTACTTATATCTATCAAAATCCTGAGGAAATGTTTATCGAGGATTCAGTAAGAAAGGACGTAGAGTTTTTCTTAAAAGCACGAAAGGTACCTGATTATAAGGCGAGTGTTGATCAAATCCTGGAGCAATTTGACTTAAGTGATCTACAGCACCGGGACAGCCGATTAATGAGTGGTGGTCAACAGCGAAGAGCTTCACTAGCTATTGGTGTAGCGATGAATCCTTCCATCATTCTACTTGATGAACCAACAGCCAATCTTGATATTGCAACAAGAAAACAAATTACCAAATTAATTCATAAACTAAAAGATAAAGTCGAAGCAGTTATCATCGCAACTCATGATATGCAATTAGTTGCTGAATGGGCAAATCGTATTATCGTCCTGAAAGATGGACAGGTGCTCCATGATGGTACAAGGGAAAGTGTTTTTAATAATCATAGTTTATTGAATTTAGCGGGGCTACATCCGCCTCAAATCATGACACTAAGTCAACAGCTAAATATGTCACCTGTTTCATATACAGTCAATGATTTTGTTGAAGCAATAAAGAATCACGATGAGGAGGTTCATGATGGAATACGGGCAAAAGTTACTGGATAAACTATCTGTTGAACAAATTAAAATTGAGCTCTTAAATACAGCCTATGGTAACGATCAAACCTTTTTAGCTAAACTTGATCCAAGAACATTATTTATTTGGTACTTATTTTTTGGCTTTGCTCCATGGTTTATTTATAATCAGGCAATCTTGATTGGTTTGTTTACTTTTGTCGTCATGATGATGCTTGTCACAAGAGCAAGTCCATTAATCATAATTATTCTTTGTTTAGGTTTGTTAGGACAAGGGGGATATTTATTGATTGCTTCTTTATTCTTTGGTGGTGGTTTAAGTACAATGATGCCGCTTCTTCTATTAACGTTGAAGCTCTCAATTATTTCACTAGCAAGTATTGCTGTTTTTACATCGATGGATCCGGAGAAGTTAAGTGATGGATTATTAAAAATTGGTCTACCAGGGCAAGTATCATTTAGTATTTCTTATGCCTACCGGATGCTACCTAGCCTAATTGAAGAATACCATCATGTCTTTCTATCGTTTCGTTTACGTGGAAAGGCACCAGAAAAACATGGTTTCCTTTATTGGCGAACAATCAGTTATTTTATTAAAATTGCAATTTTTTCCTTTTACCCATTAATGTTAACAACAGCAAAAAAAGCCCGCACAACAGTTGAAGCACTTGAAACAAAGGGGAGCTTTTATGCCTTCAATCATCCAAAGGTAAAAGCAATTAAACTCGCTCATTTAGAATTTAAACCACGCGATTATGGTTTTCTAACCTTTTCATTTATCTATCTTGTTAGTTTGTTTGTTATTGGAATTAATTATTTTTAAAAGATTTAATCAATGAATGGAGGAACAACAATGAAAATAGACTTTCATAGTCATGTTAAGATTTCAAAAAAATCATCCTTTATGCCGAAGTATTTCCAAGAAATGATGCAAGAGGCGAAAGAAAGTGGCCTTGATGCTCTCGCGATGACTGAGCACTTTAATACAGATCGTTTTTATGATATTTATGATTATCTGGCTGACAACTATACTTACGAAAATAATTATTACCTTGTCGATGGATTAAAGCTATTTCCAGGCATTGAAGTAGACGTAAAAGAAATTGGACATATTCTTCTAATCGGTGACCGTGAGGATATTATCGCTATCCGTTCATCACTTGATCACCATATAGGAAAGGATCAATTCATTCCCTTTGCAGAACTACTTGATCTCGCTGATCGTTTCAATGTATTGAAAATAGGTGCTCATGCCTTTCGTGAGAGCACACCGCTTCACCATCATGATTACGAACAACTTAAACGTCTAGATGCATTAGATCTAAATGGCAAAGATCTTTACACATATGGAGTGAATCCTTACTATGATAAATTGACGTCGTTTGCTAATCAACTTGGCTTACCAATTGTTGCGGGAAGTGATACCCATCAATTCTTTCAATATGGCAGTGTCTATAATACATTTGAAACAGCGTGTGACACGATTGATCAGTTAAAAAATAATATTGAACAAAACCAGTATAAAATTGAGATTTCACCTAGTCTTGATGTAAAAGTGAAATCAGCTATATTTGTTAAAAAAATCTTAAAATCCCTGTTAAATAAAGATGGCGTAATTGAAATGGGTGTTTAATAGACGCGTTTCACCATCTAATCCATGAAAAAAGCATATATTAGTTAATATGCTTTTTTTCATGGATATTTAAAATAGAGGGTAAGATCGAAAATGCCATTATCCCTTCACCGAACCAATCAAAAGGCCCTTTGCGAAGTGTTTTTGTAAAAACGGATAGACACACATAATCGGCAATGTTGCAATCACAATAATAGCAAGTTTCATTCCTTCTGCCGGCGGAATATAGTCTGGATCCATATTTGCCAAGGCACTCGGATCGGAAGCGATCGTTACTTGCCTCAATATTAACTGTAAAGTCCATTTCGAACTATCATTCAGATAAAGCAATGGGCTCATAAAATCATTCCAAATCCCTACCGCATAAAACAAGGCAAATGTAGCAATAATCGGCTTTGATAAGGGTAAAACGATCCGCCAAAAAATCCCTATTTCTGAAGCCCCATCAATCTTGGCTGCCTCCTCAAGTTCCGTTGAAAAATTTTGAAAGAAGTTTTTAATAATAATGAGGTTAAATGGATTAATGGCACCAGGCAAAATTAAGGCCCAATAGGTATCAATTAGCCCTAGCTCCTGGATCACTAGGAAAGTAGGGATCATTCCACCGCTAAATAGCATGGCAAAGATAACCATATTAATGAGAAATGATCTGCCTCGTAATTTTTTCTTTGAAAGTGGATATGCCATTGTAAAGGTGAAAAATAATTGAACTAAGGTACCGACTGCTGTCACACCTATAGTGACTATAATACTTCGAACAAAAGCTTCAGAAGAAAAAATAAATCGATAGGCTTCAAATGTGAATGTTTCAGGTATGATGAAGAATGCACGTCTAGCTAATTCTGGTTCAGTTGCGAATGAACCAGCAATAACATATAAAAAAGGTAGTAGAGTGATAATCGCTACGAGACCTAAAAATATAAGATTAAAAACGTCAAACACACGACCTGGTTTGGTATTATGCAATTTATGAATACTAGCACTCATTGTTGTTAAGCTCCCTTCCTAGAAAAGACCACTATCTTCATCCACTCGTTTAGCAATAAAGTCTGTTGTTAAAATTAAGATAATACCTACAACAGATTTAAAGAGACCAACTGCTGTACTATAGGAATAGGATCCCCTCGTTATACCAACATTGTAAACATAAGTATCAAATACATCCGCTACTGTACGGTTTAGTGGATTCATCATTAAAAAGATTTGGTCAAATCCTGTATTAAGTACAGAACCCATATTTAAAATCAACATGATGACAACCGTACTTCTAATGGCTGGAAGTGTAATATGCCAAATACGTCGAAACCTTCCTGCACCATCCATAATTGCCGCTTCATACTGTTCAGATGAGATATTTGACATAGCCGCTAAAAATATGATCGTTCCCCAACCAGCACCTTTCCAAATGCCTTGCAAGATAATCAGTGGTCTAAACCAATTGGGATCTGCCAAGAAATTGATGCGTACACCAAAAATATTTTGCACCAGCTCAACAATCACACCACCATCTACCGAAAACAAGAGATGCGTTAAACCAACAACAATTGTCCACGATAGAAAGTGTGGAATATAGACGGAGGTCTGAACCAATTTTTTATAAATTGAATGTCGTACCTCATTTAACAAAACAGCCAAAATAATCGGAGCAGGAAACCCAAATGCTAAA
The DNA here is from genome assembly GCF_018919165.1 of Amphibacillus sp. MSJ-3. Lineage (GTDB taxonomy): Bacteria > Bacillota > Bacilli > Bacillales > Amphibacillaceae > Amphibacillus. The sequence continues at coordinate 134,184 of NZ_JAHLQM010000002.1, forward strand.
CTTAAAAATGAAATCCATAATGTATTGCCTAATAACCTTCCAAAATCCGGACTATTAAAGAACTGAACGAAATGATCAAATCCTACCCAAGCACTATCTTTAATCCCCAAAAATGGAACATAGTTTTTAAAAGCAATGACCACTCCACCCATTGGTAGATAACGGAAAATCAAAAAATATAGAACACCGGGAATCAGAAGAACATATAACCATTTATCTCTAACCCATATTGTTTTCATAGTTTCGCGAAACGATTTTTTCTCAATCTTTAGGCTTGGCTCATTAACAGTTAAGTCTTTCAAATCTTTTCCCTTCCTTCTTTAACGAGGGTGACAAGCTAAATCCCTATATTGTCACCCTCACTATTGCTTTAATCCATCATTTCTCCGTATAGTTCCGTTAATTCATCAATGAGCTCTTGACCACCACTGTTATACCATAAATCAACAGCAGCATCCCAGCCCTCTCGATCAATTTGACCTGCCAAATACTGAATTCTGGCATCTTCAATAATCTCATCTAGTTGTGTCCCTTGAGTCGTATAAATATTAGAAACTAATGATGCAGCTTCGTTAAATACAGCGTGTTCTTCATTATCCTCCATCAATTGATAACGCTTAATTGCTAAATCACTATCCGCTTTTGGTTTATATAAACCATCACCATACATAGCCATTTGATTCATTATATATGGATTTAGAGCGACAGCCTCTTCTGTCTCTAACGGAATAACGTAGCCCTCATCATCTAACTCGTAATTAACTCCTTCTATACCATTATTCAATAAATTAGCACCTTCAGGTGAACATAACTGATCTAAGAATGCTAAGATTTCATGAAGTTCTTCCTCTGTTTGCACACTTGATTTAGAAATAGCTAAAAATCCTGAGTATCCATCAGTTGGATGACCATATTCCTGACCATCAGATGCACGAAGTGTTCCAGTTATCTCAACAAAATATTCACTTGGGTCACTACCATCACTACCAGCTTCATCAGCAAATAAACCATTCACTGACATCGCTCTTGAATAGACATCAATAATTGCTCCACCACGTCCAGTGAACATTGCACTATCCCAATCGTCCGGGCTTAAAGTCGTAAAGTCCTCATTGATTACACCATCTTCAACTAACTGTCTTGCTAATTCTAAAGATTCCATGTATTCATCTGTTGTAAAGTTCGGGATAAATTCACCATTTTCAATTCCCCAAACATTTGGTGCTCCCATCCAGACAGCTAAAGTATCAAGACTTCCATAATAGGTTGGAATGATTAAACCAACTGTATCATCGACACCGTTTCCATCCGGGTCATCATTTGTAAATGCATATAGTACATCAATGAATTCATCAACTGTTTCAGGGACGTCTAACCCTAAATTATCAAGCCAATCCTTTCTTAAGATGGCTGTTGAACGCATAATATCTCTACTACGATAAAGCCCATAAACTTTACCGTTGACTGAAGCATTTCTTTGGACGTCTTCATTATATTGACTTAGAAATTCATAATCATCCAGATAATCAGATAGCTCCCAAAAGGCTCCCGCTTCTGCTGAGTTCAGAAACCCTGGTGTTTTTCCCTGAATGACCATTACTTCAGGTATATCATCAGAAACAAGTGTGACGTTCATACGATCCTCATAGTTAACATTTGGGACCCAATTAATATTAATCTTCTTACCTGTAAACTCTTCTACGGCTAACTCCCAATCATTGTCAGCTGGTGGGGCTGTTGTTTCAAAAGTAGGGGCCATAATATTAATTTCCTCAAAATGGACTGTTTCTTCTCCTTCTCCATCGCTACCTCCAGCTCCATTTGATGATGCGTTATTTTTTGAAGCATCATCACTGTCACCACATGCGGCTAAAAATAAGAGTCCAAATAAAACAACAATAAACAAAACTCCCCTTTTTCTAATTGAATTCATTTACCTGTCACTCCTTCAATCAATTTGTTGGTCTTACCTTTCAACTAACTCACAACTAACAATAAAGCGCTTTCAAATTTCCTGCAATAAGAGATTTTTGCATCCTTGCTAGGCTAATTAAAAAGAAGTCATAAACGTTGATATCAGCGTTTTATCACTTCTTTGCTTTAATTAGACTTTTTTGCTTTTTGAGTAAATCTGATAAAGAAAAGCTGAATTCGCTAGGGGGTTCCCTTCATCCTTCACTGAGTATCCGATGAATGAATCCAGCTTTTACTAACTGTTTGGCCACATTTATAAGCCAGCCATTTTTCTTAGATGATTGATGTGGTGATGTCGAGGAATCATAGTCAGTTAATCTGCAGGAATACAGATTAGAACAGAGCTTCCTCCGCGAATGACGCATCTATTGTTGTTAATCTTTTGGCTAAAATAGAAGCCACCATTTTCGCTCCTTCCTTTGTAAAATGGGTATGGTCATCATACCCTAGCGAAACTAAGTAAAACTGTTCAACCCTTGCCACTTCTAGTTGTTGATAAGCTTCGATTGTATCAACCATTAAATCGATGATCTGAACTTGTTCTTCTAGGGCTACTTCCTTCATCGCTTGACAATAGGCTGCAAAATTATTTTTATAACGGCCATTCTCCCTTGATAAGGTTGGAACAGGTGTAATCAAAATCAGAGTGGCTTCCCTCTCCCTAATATAATCAATGTATTGTTTCAAGTATGCTTTATACTCATTGTTTGGATCTGTATAACGCTCGGGCTTATCTTTACTCGCATCATTATGCCCCATTTGAACAAGGACAAAGTCAGACGCCTTAATGACTTCATCCAGTTGATCAAGTCGGCCCTCCTTAATAAATGACTTCGTACTTCTCCCACCGATCGCATAATTTTGAAAGTCGATTTTCGCTGTAAAATAGTGATCAATGTATTGGCCCCATCCTGCTTTCGGTTCTGATTTATCTGGATAACTTTGAACTGTAGAATCACCGATTAAGACAACTTTCTTTGTTTTGGCCAAAGATACTGTTTCACCTGGCTGAATTGCTTTAATCTCACCATTTATATTAATCCATACCGTAAGTGCTGACGGATTATAAGCAAAACTTGTATCCATGCCTATAACTAGTTGCTTAGCTGCCTCCATATAACGAACGATTTCGATATTGGTTGCATACCAAATATCCGATTGATTCGCAATCATTTGTGCAAATTGTTCAATTAAATCCCAATTATCATCTCGATCAAATTCAAAACTATGTCCCCAAACATACATCATGTAGAGGTATTGTGTTTTGTACAATTCTTTAAATGCCGCACCCAATTCAAGTAATTGGTGATTATGATGACAAGTTGCTTGCCACTGAAGATAATCCTCAGGCATATTAAAATTCCCTGAACTCCCCACTGTTCTAGCGTATTTTATCCCTAATTGTGGTAACAATTCCTTTATCGATTCATTATATGATCCATTTGGATATGAAAAACCTTGCACCGGGTTACCTGTAATCTTTTCTAAAAAGCGTCGATCTTCAATCACTTGAAGTGCAACATGTTCTATCGGCGTTCGGGCAATTGTTGGATGTGTAACTGTATGACAGGCAACCTCATGACCTTCATAAATAGATTTAATATCATAGGCCTGAATATAATCATCATGGATCCTATTTGAAGAACTCTTTGGATCGATAAAACCTGAGTTCAAATGAAAGCTACCTTTTAAATGATATTTATTAAAAATCTCAATTAGCCTTTTATCTGCACCACGCCCATCATCATAACTAAAAGTCAAAACTTTATGCTTTCCCTCGGGAAAACAAATATGAATTGTGTCCATTAACGTCACTCCTACTCTATTAAGTTTAGACCTATTTTTTCGCTAGCTGGATTAAAAAATTCTCTCTCTGATGCCCTCTTCTTCACTAAATGTTAGCCCACCCATTCGGGGCCTCGCTATTGTCGCTCCCCGCATCTAGCCTAATACTCTTCTGGTATTATTGAGATGGAAAGGTTTCGTCCAGTTGGTCCGGGATAAATCGTAAACACATTAAAACGTTTAAGCCCCATTGTGATACCGTATTTGTCGTTACCCAAGGTATTTCATCTAAGGTCTCCCAACTGTTTGTTTGATCGATTACGACCGGAAGCTTAATATCGCTTAAGGATTCATTTAGAAGTAGCTGCCAAGCCTGTTTCCCTAATTCCTGATCGTCAAATCTCGATGCTGCATAGGCAATTAGACCACTCGCAAACATCGGCCAATGGAAGTAATCACCTTTTGACTGTCCATTAAAAAAGTTTAGTTTCTCATCCTCAGACATGGCATATACCTGTCCAAACTCCGCAATCATATCTTTGAATGCTTCATCATTTAGTAAATCAGCTAACTCTAACCAAACTTGTGGAGCACCAAAGGCAATCACCATATGATAACTACCCTCATCGTTATTAATAGGTATTAATTCGGATGTCCTTGTATCATAACAATATGTTGGCCCTGTCAGTAAGCGATGTGGCATTTTCTTCAATGTATTTAAACCTGTTAATATTTTTTCTAAGTAAACGCGCTCTCCTGTTCTCTCCCATCTTGACATCCAGTTAGAACTAAGGGCAACCCAATCTGGTCCAACTCGTGCGTGAGTTAAACCTACCTCTTCTGGGAAATGCTCTCGCATTGGATCAAGCTGATCAAGCGTTTGATCCGCATCTTTTACCTCATCTAATAAGTCAAGCATTCTTTCATCAGCCGTTAAATAATAATAATATTTATATAAACAGGCCATACTGATCCGCACTTCTTTACAGCCACAGCCCCAATGACTGACATTATGCCGTGAACCTAGCCCTTTATATTCACCAAAGTGGTAACGATCAACTTCACTATTATGTCTCGTCATCGCCTCAATCAATCTAAAAATCTCTGGATTACCCGTTCGGAAAAAACTATACCAAAGCCATAGATTGGGGACTAACTCTGTATTTTGCCAAGCATAACCACCCATATCATAGAACCATTGTTTTCTAGTCGCATCATAAGTATGCATGATATCACCATAATTCCAGTATCCATACCAATGCCTTTGCTCAATTTCCCTTTGGTAAAACAAAAGTAGCTGATCTAACTGTTCTTCTAAATATTTAATCTTAGGATTGGACATTTCCTTTAACGGCCAAATTCCAGTTGCACCAGACTCATAATAATATTTAGGATCTGAGATTAGTAGACTTGGTTTTTGATAGTCATGTGCCAGGTCGAATAGCATCGTTTTCGATGGATGACTAGCAAAGAAAGTAAGATAGGCCTCACTAGTATTTGCTATTCCCACAGGTGTTGCCCGCATCTCATCAAAACCTTCATAAGCACTTTTAACATGGGTCTCATTTGAATAATGCCTTAGGTCCATAGCCTCTTGATCTGGGGACCAAAACCAGATTGATAGTGTCGTCAGATCCTTAGCTACTCCACGTACTCCTAATTGACTCGGGTATTTCTCATTAAAATCTTTTAAACCAATTGAGATTCCACCATTTTCCCCACCCACATATAAAAGACCTCGCGTTTGATTAATCGTTGGAATATCCACCCAGGCTTGCTTACTACTTGTTCGCTTTCTAAATCTCCCACCCTGGTAGGAAGTCTGCGTAAATTTAAAATCCTGCCAAACTGCTTGGCCTTTTGCCTGATTAAAAATAGCTTCAGTTTCTTTAGTAGGTTGAACAATCTCTCCATCAATTTGTTTTCGATAGAGATCGGACTGTCTAAATCGCCTTGATGCCAATAATTGAGCAGGTTCATTATAAATACCTGATTTTGTTGCTAGACGAATATGTCTATTATAGGGCGATCCAGTTAACTTTGTTGATAATTCTAGACCCAATCCCTTAATAAAATGTTGATCAGGATTGCCATTATAAAAGAAAGTGTGGATGACTTTGATTTGCGGTAATTGATAATAGAAAATTAGTCGAATTGTAAAAGGGCATTCATTCTGTTCACCACAAACACCCTTTATCTTAACAGTCACCTGTAATGGCCCTTTTCTCTCAATAACAAGCTTACTTATTTCACCAACTAAGACCTGCTCAGTTGTTATCCGCTGTCCGCCTTCTAGCTGACCTTCTTCCATAACAGCAACGACTTGACCGTCCCTTGCTACTAAACTTCCATCACGATCCACTATACGTTTTATTAGGTAATGACCGGACTTGGCTAAACTATACTTAAGACAACCTATATCAATCATCACTTCAGTATCGGTTTCCGAAATTGTTATTCCATCTTCACAGACCGATGTATCATCTTTAATCAGGTTAAATTCTTTTTCTTCTGTTTTATCGATGACGGTTGCGTGTGCCGTCCATTTTATACTTCCATCTGGCCAAAAAGCCATTGGCCAACTTTGAACAGGGTATTGATTAAGTCGAAAGTGACTTAAGTGTGTTAATACACCCTGCTTCCAGGGCAATCCAAAAGTAACCCCACTCTTAACTCCCGGTGCACCCTCTAACCATTTGACTTGCATATTGCATTCCCTTCCTTCACCTAAGTTGTCTTAATCCGCTACCTATCAATCACATATAATCAGGATAGCCTTTTTTCCTCCACCTCAACGTTTGTTAATGACCTGCCTAGTTTTTCTTCAACAAGTCGATCATTACGAACAAAAGACGAATAAGTTATCCCCATCAATCCATATGCTAGACAGCTAACACCTAATAATAATGAAAATGGAAATAAAACATTAAATAAATAGCCAACAATGATTAACCAAACGACATTTAATAATGTTGGTAATGGATGTGCTATAGCAAGAACAAATGATTTTTGAAAGTATTCCTTTATCGTCAACTTATAGTGAACATAAAGTGGTGCAAGATAGGTGGCCATAATCGTTGTTATAATTGCCAGAATAACTGTTGATACACGAATAAACTGAAAGACAAGTTCAGTCCGTAAGGTGGCATATCGGTAATTAACTAAAAACATAAAGTAGACAAAGATAACGATTAACCCGATAATATTACCTTTTATAAAATTATCCTTATATGCCTGCAAATAGTCTTTAAAAATATGTTGATCATTACCTAATTCTTTTCTTAACCACTTTCGAATCACATGATAGAGGGCAATCGTACTCGGACCAATCCCAAAGATAAAGGCACCAATAAGTGTAAAACTAAACCAAAGTAAATTTAAATAAATTAACCGATAGACAAAGTCAAAAGCAACATATAATTTCCCCAGTACTCCATCATCATTCATTGGATCACATCCTCTAGTAGATTACTCTTCCCTGATTGCTTTATATACCTTTAACTGACTATAAGAAGCTTTCATCGGTGCCATTTGCCGAAAGCCTACTTTTCCTCCTGAATATATATTTCCAAATGTTTTTCCATCATCTTGCCATTCCAATACAACCAAATCATTGACAGAGAATTGCACAATATCTCGATATTTGATTAGCCTCAATTGATAATCTGTTCTAGCATCTTTTACATTTGGAATTGGGTCAGCACCTTGGGCAACTAAGTGGAAACCCGCACTTTTCCTGAGGTTACATGTGCAAAATGCTCGTTCTTCTTCCCATTTCCTTCTAAAATAAGATAAGTGTAAGGTATTGATTTCACCTGAATGATACTGGGGATAATGCCCATTCCGTTTAGGCAAAGCTGGCGAGAAAATATCCTGGCCTTCTTTTCCAGTAGCTGAAAAGAAAAACATACATAAACCTGGTTCTCTAAGCGGTTTAAAGTTCCATTCAACAATGATTTCATCTGGAAAATCCTTTCTACACCAAAGAACCCAATGTGCGAAGTCACCATGTTCCTCCGGATCCATTTCATTTTCAAGGATTAGCTTTTTATCTTCAAAACTTGTCTTTATAGAGCCTTCCATTTTGAAATCGGACAAATCCTCTGCCTTCGCTAAAGGATTGTGGTAAATCAAATCTCCCTTAACAAAGTTAAATTGTTTCATTTGTTTCACCTCTCAATTGATTTGATGTATTTTCCAAGCGGATGTTGATTCTTTTTTAACTCTTCACAAACAAGTTGCCCAATTAATCTTGCCCCCTCAATTGAAAAATGGGTATTGTCCTCTACTCCTTCGGGATAATTAACATGTTCGTTAGGCCTTAACCAAGTAAAGAGTTTCTTCGATTTCTCCTCACCATAGTCTTCGTATAATTCCTGCGTTTGCTTCGATAAATCAATGAAGGGAATCGATCTACTTTGGGCTAACTCTCTCACCGTCTCCGAAAATTCACCTAAGGTATTTTTCAATTTCCCTGTTTGATCAAAGAAACGTCTATGAACAGGTGAAACTAGAATAGGATCGGCACCGGCTGCTTGAACCCTGTCTAGGTAAATTGTGAGCATAGTTCTGTACCTTTCCGGGGTCTTGCTTCCATATTCTTTTTGATCATTATGACCAAATTGAATAAAAACATAGTCACCAGGTCTTATTCGATTCAATATATCATTAAGCAAGCCGTCTTCTATAAAGCTATTTGAACTCGCACCACCTTTAGCCATATTGACAACGCTTACTTTATCTCTTTCAAAAAACTCCTGGAAACATTGCCCCCAACCAGCCATCGGATATTCATGTAGCGGACAATTTGCTACCGTTGAGTCTCCCGCTAAAAAAATAGTTAGCATAATCACACCTCTTCTATAAAGTGAATCTTTGTTCTGCAGATGCCATCTCTATTGAATATTAGATGAAGCAGTCGGATCTTTACTAGCCATTTGACAATAAAAGATTCCTTCCTTATCTCATCACTTACGGCCAGTTTAGGCTGGAAAAATTCGAAATTTGAGTAAGGTTAGCCGTTTGTTGCATTTTTCGATATTGGCCAGGCGTCATGTTGGTATGTTTTTTAAAGATTCGATTAAAGTAACTATGTTGGTATCCAACTGATGTTGCGATCTCCTGAATCTTTATTGTGGAAGTACTTAACAAATGCTTCGCCTGTTCAATCCGATAATTTGTCAAATAGTCAATAAAGTTAATCCCCTTACACTGTTTAAACATTTTACTCAAGGTATATGAATTTAAACCTAATTCATCCGCGCATTGGTCAAGTGAAATATCATACATATAATTTTGTTCGATATAGGTAGTCACAATATGAATCATCTGAGTTTGCTTACAAATCAAATGATCTTTCCGCTTCATGATAAACGGTTGGATAACATCGTCTAGTAAAATAGCTTTAAGAGTATCCATATCATAGGCATGGATAAATTCCTTAACGATATTTTTCCCTTCAAATAGTTCAAATGGGTAGATACCTTCCTTCATAATCCGTGCTTGAATGGAGCCATAAAGTTGAATAAAGTTATATTGAATCGAGCGCTCATCATATTCCTGAATAGCTGCTACAAATTGGTCAACCCCTTCGGTAACCTGCTCCATTTCAGAAAGATCAATCGCCTTTAAAATTCGCCGTTCTATTTCAAATGGGTAAATATCGCCTGCTTGCTCTGAATTCTTAATTACACTCGGCATATGAATTAAAACGAGTTGATCATGTGCACGAGTTTTATATTTCCGTTGTCTAATTTTCTCAACGGCTTGTGTCAAATCACTAAGGTCTTGAACAGGTTGACTCAAATACATAATTGCTAATTCAAATTTATGATCTGCCTTAATAGCTGAATATAACTCATTTATTTGTTCTTCAAATTGTTCATTATCTTGAATAATAAAAATAATACCAAGAAAGTGATCATTAAAATGGATCACGTAATAGCTCTCATCAAAAATGTTATTCATCCATTTGATGATATAACTTTGATGTTTTTTACTTGAAACTTGAATATCCAAATAGCGCAATGTTTCATGATCTAAATAAATTTGATATTGGGCAAGTCGCATTCTTAGTTCTCGTTCACTCTGGTTCTGCAAAAAACCCTCGACTAATTGAAAAAAGAAATTACTAATTAGTTTTTCATTTAAAGTAGCGACATGGTTCTCTAACAATTCCTTTTCATTATTTAGTTTCTTCCAATTGGATTCAATTAAATGAAAAGCATCCTTATTAGATAAGGCATTTCCTTTAAATAGTTCTAAAATCTTTTCAACCGGTCGGTAAATGGATCGGAAAGTCACATTTGCAATAATAAAGGATAGGACTAGACCTATTAAACTGATAATCATAATGGTTTGGGATAATTGGTTAATCGGTTTGGTCATAAAAGAAATCGGAACGACAGATATATAAAGCCAATCTGCATTTACCCGATTAATCGTTCCTGAAGAAACCGAATAGTCCTCCCCTTCCCAATCAACAGTAAACGAATCATTTCCAAGTCCTTGTTCAATAAGAACTTCCTCAACAAATCGATTACTCTTCATATCAGATGAAATCAACATTCCACTTTGTTTATCCACAATAAAGGAAAAACCCTCACTCGCTAAACTTAAACCATCAATCATTTGCAATACAGCTTGTTGATTGAGTTCAACAATAAATGAGACATTTGTTTTTTTCTGATTTTGAGCAAATGTAGGTATATTTTTCACAAGTACAAGCGGAAACAAGTGATGATCTTCCTCAGACATTAGTAAATTCTGATCCCAATAAAAGGTATCCTCTTTTTGGAGATAATATTGGTAGTTAGATAACTGATCATCCCCCGTCCAGCGGAATTGTGGATTAAAGACAAATGGGGTTTCGCTATTTACAAATAAACTGATTCGCTCAATCAAGCTATTGCCATTTTGCTTAGAGAATAATGATCCCGAGATTTCCCTAGCAAGTTGATACTGGTCTTGAAAGTTTATTTGGTCAATATTATTATTGAATAAATTTTCATAAGACCAGTAATTCAAATTTACTTCTAGACTCTGCATTTGTGAATCAATATAATCCACCTGGTTTATTATTTGTTTCTCGTGTGTTTCAATGAAATCCTTTTTTAACTGACTTACACCAAAAAAATTAATTAAAATCCCAATCAGTAAGCTTGGTACACATAGAAATAATAATAGTAAGACAATATTCTTTCTCTTGTATTTTCCTATATGCGAAGGCGTCTTCAACAATCTGTGTCGGATACGGTCTAATCCTTTTTTCATAACCTTCACCTTCTATTTCATTATTTTTTTCGAACCAGTTTAACCTTAGGTAGAGGAATTTGCATAGCAGATTGATCAAAGCCAATATAAAAGCTAGGATGTGGCGGTTGATTATAAGCAACATTTTGCCAAGCAATAGCTACCCGATATTGACTATCATGCATAAGTGTATATAGGCGATGCTCACTTAGATCTGTTGTCGTAAAGACCCTTAATGCACTTGAATCTTCAAGACGCCAGATGACTTCTTCACGCCAATCACCGAATAAATCTGCCTGTAAATTAGGATTCCCTTTCGTCCCATTATTTGAAAGCGTTCCATCTGCCCTAAGCAACAAGTCTAATTGCTCGGTTTCCCAATTCCATTTCATGATCGTCCCAACTCCCGCCTGAATGGCTGGGTCAAAATCATGGTCTAGTATTTCCCTCCCTAAATCACCATCCCACCAAATAACAAAATTTGCTGGCGGAATCGGGCCTTCAATAGGATCCCCTTTACTCGTATAAAAAGCTTCCGTCCCAGCAACGCGATTTGATTCCTCTGGAGCATAGCCCCAAAGTTGTGCTCCTTTAAATCTTGGATCAATATCAGCAGCAACACCCCTACCAATATCCTCTCCATCTGACGGGAGACTAAATAATACTTTTCCTGTTTTAGCATCATGAAGCTCAAAACCATGTTCATGCGGGCTCTCTTCATGGGTCATAAAGATTTCCAGACCAGGATTATCTAGATCAAAGTCACCGACATGCAGCGCATCTCCATGACCAAACCCTGTTGAATATAGAAGGGACCCGTCGTGATCAACAACTGCTGAACCATATATGATTTCATCAAATCCATCATTGTCGACATCAGCTACACTCAGCGAATGAGCACCTTGCCCTGCGAGTTTCGGCATATTATTATCGGAGTCAGCACACCAACGTTCAACTAATTTCTTATCGACAACATCATAGGCGACTAACACAGCCCTTGTGTAATACCCTCTACAAACGACCGCACTTGCTGTTTCACCATTTAAGTAAGCTACTCCCGCTAAGTATCGATCAATTCTATTTCCGTCATGATCACCCCAGCTTCCCGGGACACCCCGATCTGGCTTATAATCAATCGTATCTAAAGCTTTACCTGTCCGCCCATCAAATAAAGTTAAATATTCTGGGCCATCAAGAATGAATCCCTTCTCATTGCGATAATCCTTCGATCGATCACCAATGACATTACCTTGACCATCAATGGTTCCGTCTGCCGTTTTACAAATTAATTCAGAAACTCCATCACCATCAAAGTCATAAACCAGAAACTGTGTGTAATGAGCACCTGATCGAATATTGGGCCCTAAATCAATTCGCCAGAGCTTTTCTCCTTCTAAGGTATAACAATCTAAATAGGTATGACCTGTATAGCCAGTATGGGCATTATCTTTTGCATTACTTGGATACCACTTTACGAAGACCTCATAACGACCGTCCCCAGTCACATCACCAACTGATAAATCATTTGCTGAATATGTATAAGGTTCACCATTTGGTGTTATCCCATCAACTGGTTTATCAAGTGGAATATCAAAGTAATTCTGATCTAAAACAGACACTTGATTTGATTCCTCTACTCCATTTCGAGTGATAGCTCTTACCACATATAAGCTATCTACTTTTCCTTCTTTATCTAGGTAATTACTATTCTGAGTTCGATCGATGTGATGAATTAATTGTCCATCTCGGTAAATTTCATATTCTGCATGATCAAATTCTTCAATTGAAATACGCCAGCTTAGAAAAACACCAGTTTCTGTCTTTATTGCTATTAAACCACGGTCTAAATCTTCTAGTCTCCTAATTTTCCCTTGCTCATTCATCGATGATAACCTCCACTTTACGCATTTTGGATAATTGGTGATTGAACAAATTCGATCTGACCTGAGGCTCTACCCTCAGTTTCAAAAATGATTAATTGATTTTCCCCTTGTTTTAATCTAGGTGACGGAACATACAAGGTGGCCTGTGGCCCTTCCTCCCAGAAACGACCCAAGTTAAAACCATTGAGAAAGACACAACCTTTCCCCCAACCAGGTAATGTTAAGTAAGTATCAGCCACTTCCTCAACATGGAAGGATACTTGGTAAAAGGCGGGTTGTTGTTGATGATAAGGTTTGGAAAAGTCTACTTGTTCTAGATTTGTTAAAGGTAATGAATAGTGCTCCCACCCAGTATGAAGATACTCATCAAGCATGACACCCGTTCTTATTCCTTTTCTTTGCTCATTTAAATATGGGCCAAAGTTAGCACGACCCATATTTTCAACTAGAATATCTAATTGATTAGTCTGATCTGCTATTAATTCAATCATTTGTTTCTTTCGAAAGCTATCACGATAAGCAGTAAACTGATGAACTCCATTGAGGAAAACATGGGCACGGTCATTGGCTCCAATTAATTTTATAGCTTGCGTCATCGATTTTCGTCCCAACTGGCTTCGATATAAAATATAACCATAAGCTTGATCTAAAGCTTCCATAGTCACCGGATGTTCGTGATATATGGGTTTTGATATGTCATCAATCACGCTAAATAAACTGACCTTCTTAGTAACTGGCCACTTCCCATATGCTTTTTTCTTAACTGGGGAGAAAACTTTTTCTTCGTCATTGACTTGGCCAATGACCGATTCTATCGTTTGCTTAAATGAGTAGAACTTATCCGTCAATTCGCCGGACTCATCTATTGGTGCACCATAATCATATGATGTTGTGGCGGGTGCATATTCCTCTTCTTGGTAACCATCCACTTCCTTTGCATAATAATTCGCCCCATTCATAAAACCAAAGTTCGTTCCACCATGTGCCATATACAAATTAACATGACCGATCTCAAGCATATCTTTTAAATCTTTATTCAATTCTTTAGGATTCCGAACCTGATGTTCACCACCCCAAATATTAAACCAGCCAATCCAAAACTCCATACACATTAATGGTTTATTCGGACTAAGTGCTTTTAATGCCCCTAATCGATCTTTTAGGTTCACACCACAATTGATGGTCGGTAACGCTTTTTCAGGAATAGCTCCTGCATTCAGAATACTTTCTCTTGTACTATCTGATGTCACTAATGGCACTGTGACCCCATAACCTGTCATCATATCCGCTAACTGATTCAAGTAACCTTTTTCATTACTGTAATAACCATATTCATTCTCAACTTGCATTAAGATAATTGGGCCATTATGATCAATTTGATACGGAATGATCCTTGGAAAGAGCTCGTCAAAATAGTCCTCTACATGTTGCATATAAGGTTGGTACAAACTCCTTACCCGCATTCCCGGATCCTTTAATAACCATGCCGGTAAACCGCCAAACTCCCATTCTGAACAAATATAAGGTGATGCCCTTAAAATAACATACAAACCCAACTGATCAGCAAGTTCGATAAATTTAATCAGATCATATTGTCCTGTAAATTGAAATCTACCTTTTTCTGGTTCATGTACGTTCCAAGGCACATAAGTTTCAATTGTATTACACCCCATCGCCTTGACCTTTTCTAAACGATCTTGCCAGTACTCTGGTACAATTCGATAGTAGTGAATCGCACCTGAGATCACCTTCAGTTTCTTCCCATTTAAATAAAAATCTTCACGAATAGACATGTTATCGTTACCCATCACATTTACTCCCCTCGCCAATCATGAATGCGCTTCCATTTATTTATTTCTAGTATACGCACATCCTATTAAATAGTCAACAAAATCAAAGGATAAACAACACAAAAGCACTAAACAAACATTGACTTTATGTTGGTTATTTAAATACTTATTTGTAAACTTGATCTTTTAGAACTTTAAATTGACTTAGCAAACATTTGATTTTAGACTGGAATTATTATGATTCGCATTTATCGATCTGAAAAGATTATTTAATCCTATTAACGAGGCACGCAATAGTGGCAATCTACCATCTAATGATTTTCCTTGCACAATGGAGGCTGGGTTCCTCTTTACCCTATACATATTGCTGACTATTTCCCATTTACCCCCATTATGGATAAACAATAAAATAGTGTCCAAAGGAGGAGATATCGTGGCACATGAATTCTATCAAGTCACTGAGAAGAAATATGATTCTATTCCCTTTAAACTATTGTATATCACACGATCCGCATATGATAAGGGTTGGAATAGCATCACACATACACACCATTTCACTGAGTTATTTTATATTGTAAACGGAAAAGGCTCATTCATTCTAACCTCTCATGAAATCCCAGTCCAAAAAAGCGATCTAGTCGTCATAAATCCAAATGTTGAACACACCGAACAATCTAACCCTCAAGATTCTTTAGAATATATCGCCTTAGGAATTGAAGGGATCTCTTTTTCCTTAACTGAAGGAGATAATCCCTATGGTTTATTCACTTATAAAGATGATGAAGCAGATATCCTCCACCATTTAGACATATTATTACTCGAAATTAAAGAAAAAAATTAAATTATGAGCGTGTTTGTCAAAATATCATTGAAATTCTCATTACAAAACTACTTCGAATGAAAGAGGTCAAACTTGAGAAAAGCATAGGTAAAAAGGTAAACCACACGATTGCCCTAGCGCAGTATTATATGACACAGAACTTTCAAGATCCAATTACTTTAGACACACTAGCAAAAGTAAGCAATATAAATAAATACTATTTAGTCCATCTATTTAAAGAAGAAGTCGGGATCACACCCATTAGATATTTAAATGAAATCCGAGTAGAAGAGGCAAAGATATTGTTAGAGACAACCAATTTAACGGTTGGCGAGATTTCCAACATCACAGGTTTCTCATCACAGTCCTTCTTCACACAAGCATTCAAACGTGAAACAAACATGACCCCTTCCCAGTTTAGAAAACTAAATAAACCAAAAGGAAAGGAAGACAGATCAACTTTACCCTGATTAGCGTTAATGACTTTAACTGCTTCATTAACTAATCATAGTTATCCTAAGTTTGTTGAGGGACTCACTAATTAGTTTCTAACAAAATTTAAAATAGGAGGTTGAATGACATAGCCATTAAGCTTCTTCACATACTGCCCAGATAAGTGTTGCATCATCCTTCATTTTAAGTCTAGGATAGCGATCGCAATTAGGATCCGATTCTTCCTTGATTCGAAGGCGATCTAATAATTGATGGACACCTTTGTCTTTAATATCTTTTATTAATCCGATCGGACCATCAGATAACTTAAAATCATTGAAATAGCTATCGACTCCATCGCTGAACAAATAGACTGATTTAACCATAGGATATGGAACCTTTCTATAAACAACCTTTTCTAGCACGATATCGGTAAAATCCAAGGCCTGATAGCCATCTTTTTCATTTCTTAATAACCTGTTTTTTATTAAAAGTTCTTTAACATAAGGTTTCGCTTCAATCATTGAAATATCGCGTTCTTTTTTTATTTGTTGCATCGTATTGACTACTTTATTGTCTAACTTCGATATTCTATTATCATAAATGAGCTCATATTTTCCTGAATGAAATTCAATCACCCCTGTACAGTCACCTATAGAAATAAGCTCAAGCTGTTGGTCAATCTTTCGGGCCATAATAAATGCTGCAGAGGGCATCTCAAGCTTACTAACATCTCCGATCTTTAAAGTTTTAAATTGAGCATTGATATGGTTTGTTAATTCCTTTAAAATAATTTCCGTTTTCTTATTTGATGCATTGGCTAGCTGTTCATTCAGAAATTTGCTCGCTGTTTCTACAAACCATACAGCATCACTTGAATAATTAGGAATTTGATTATTCGCCACCCCTGTAGCACCATCGAGGATAAACATATAATCATCTCCAAAACCAAGTCGATCTTCTTTAAAAAGATTCCCTCTGTCGTTGAAACCATCAATGACCTTCATATCATCTTCTCCTCTCCCAATATACTTCCTAATTTCCCAAGCCTTTCAAATGGGTATAATCAGTCTGTGGGATATTTTAAGAAGAACTAAAATTAGGCAATATAAAGATCGAGTAAAAGCTCCTTAGAGTGCTTCTACTCGATCCTTTTATTCCATTACTAAATGTAAGGCCCCTTTAATACCCGCTTCATCAGTTAACCCAGGTGATACAATGTACTCATCGATTTTATCCTTTGTTAAGTATGGTGAACTCACATAACCATTCAGCATGTCGATTACATTTTGGCGAATCAATGGGAATAATTGTTTTTGTTTCATGACCCCACCGCCCAAAATAATTCTTTCAGGCGAAAGAACATAAATATAATTTGTCAGTGCCTGCGCTAAATAATAAGCCTCCATTTCCCAAACATGAGGTAAATCAGCTAACTGATCACCTTTTTTACCCCAGCGTTTTTCAATAGCAGGTCCTGCCGCTAGACCCTCTAGGCAGTCTTCATGATAAGGACATGTTCCTTTGTAAGTATCCTTTGGGTGACGGCGAACCTTAATATGACCCATTTCTGGATGGGACAAGCCTTGTAAAGTCCGACCATGATAATAGGCACCCGCCCCTATTCCTGTCCCTACCGTAATATATAAACAAGAATCAACATCTCTTGCACTTCCGAATTTCGCTTCTGACATTGCTGCAACGTTTACATCTGTATCAATAATAATAGGGATATTTAGTTTCTCTTGTAATACAGCCCCTAAAGGATAATCAACCCAAGCTGTTTTTGGGCTTTGCTGTATTTGCCCATAAGTAGGACTGTCTTGGTTAATATCGATTGGACCAAATCCGCCAAGACCAAGTCGCTTAATCTTTGTATCTTTAAAGTAGTCGATAACTTTTGGTACTGTTATATCAGGATGTTCTGTTGGAATAACGATTTTATCAAGAATGTCTCCTGACTGATTTCCTATTGCCAAAACAAACTTTGTTCCACCAGCTTCAATAGCCCCTAGCATTTTTCACAACCCTTTCTTCACTCATACTCAAATCGTGATGTGCTACAAATAATGCAATACATCACTTTATATGTTAACATATTATTCTTTAATAACCTCAATCATTTTTATTTTGAGTCGTTCTTTTTCTATTTTTTTCTGCAGATTGTTCCAAGTCAGCAAATCAGTTATGGCCTGGCCCGATTGTTAAATCTGCTTTCTAAGTCAATTGAGTTCTCCGTTTGGTGAAGTGACTACCCTTTTCATTTATAAGAGTCGGGATCGCCTTATTTCCGTTATATAAGTGTAAGCAAATCAACATTCCAAGTCCTCTATAAGTCGCTCAGATACAGGCCATTAATGATAAAGCAGGACTTCTAATATCAGCTGACCCCCTTCAAATGCTTGAAAGAGGGGTCTTACCGACAGTTACACTGCGATAAAGTGAAACTTCATTCAGTGGAGGTTGGGATTACATTAGCTATGCCATGCAGACCTTCCCATAGGACCTGGTGGCCTTAGCCTGAATTCCCCATCCTACTGAATGTTAGTTGAACCAATCGGGCCGTTACTGTCAGTTGACCCCCTAATTACAATTCTTATCCTCCTTCAAATACTTAAAGGAGGGGCTTACTGACAGTTACACTGCGGTAAAGTGAAACTTCATTCAGTGGAGGTTGGGCTTACATTAGCTATGCCGTGCAGACCTTCCCATAGGACCTGGTGGCCTTAGGCTGAATTCCCCATCCCACTGAATGTTAGTTGAACCAATCGGGCTGTTACTGTCAGTTGACCCCCTAATTACAATTCTTATCCTCCTTCAAATACTAGAAGGAGGGGTCTTACTGACAGTTACACTGCGGTAAATTCCATTATTCCATTAAAGCTGTTATCATATGATTCGACGGTTATTCGTCTAATAACTATATGTGGTATTTACATACTTTTTAAACATCAATATATTGATTTTATTTTCACTTACAGTTATGATATAAAAGTGAACCTTTTATTCAGTGGACATTTTCCTCAACCCTCACTGACTTTTAGATAAACAAATCAGACTTTTACTGACTGTTCCCCTTTCTTATCATCCGACCCTTCCCCTTAGGTTATTGGAATAGGGGCTTTTTAGTCAGTTTAACTACGATAAAATAAGGATTTAAACAAATTCACTTTTTTCTTAAAAGATTCCTTGTTTATCTAAAGATAAGTGATCGGTTCTGATTTAAATGAACTTTTCCTATATCTGATACTTATTATAAAAGGGAGCAAGTGATATCCTTAATCATCAAATGATCGTTTTTCAAATATGAAGCATTTGGTTCAATGAATTGGTTACCATTAGAAAGCAAGGAGAAGGAGAGCAATCATGTTAATTGAATATATTACCGACGATTTTGTCGAAAAAGTTGTGGAAAACAAGCCAAATCCACTAACTGAAATTGGGAGTTTTGTCTACACCAGAACATACTCTAGATGGAAAGCGGGTAAAAACAGAAGAGAATTCTGGCATGAAACAGTCCAACGTGCAGTGAATTATAATATGACCTTAGCAAGTGATCATCTTGAGAAAATTGGATTAGAACCAGACTATCGAGCTCTACAAAAAGAAGCAGAGCGGATATTTTTAAGTATTTATGAAACGAAACAATTTCCTTCAGGGCGTACTCTATGGCTTGGCGGTGGAAATGATGTTATCAACGAGAAATTCACACTTGGTAACTTTAATTGTTCTTTTACCAATATAAAAGATTGGGGAGATTTACCTGAAGTCTTTTACTTATTGTTAGTTGGTACTGGAATTGGGATTAAATCTACACTAAAAATGGCCAAAGCGATGCCGAAAATCAAAACTAATGTGAAGGTCCTTCATTCTGAGTATAAGCCGCTTCCTAAAGAAGAGCGACTCGAGCATTCTAAACTTGTTGAAATCGGTAATGGCTTTGTTAAAATATATATTGGTGATTCTAAGGAAGGCTGGGTTGAATCGCTTCACTTATATTTAGATGTCTTAACGAATAAAAAATATAAACATATTCACACAATTAAGTTTAGCTATAACTCTATTCGGCCAAATGGTGAAAGACTGAAAACTTTTGGTGGAACAGCTTCTGGACATGAACCATTAAAATCAATGTATGAAGGCTTTGCAAATGTACTGAGTAACAAGATTGATGATAGCTTAGAGCCCATTGCAGTAGATGAAGAGGGCTATGGTCAAGTCAGACCGATTCATATTCTTGATATGGCAAATTTAATTGGTGCCAACGTTGTCGTTGGTGGTGTACGGCGTACTGCTGAAATCTTCCTTTCTGACGCGGATGACATCGAGGTTCTACTTGCCAAATACGGGATTAATGGTTTTTGGTCACAAGAGCACTTTGATCAACATGAAGTTGTTAAGGATACCTTAGTTAAAAATGGGATCAAACTACCAAAGTGGTTTAAAGACATGTCGCTAAAACAACATGCTGTATCTTATGATGATGGAAAAAGCTTAAAGTATTTCGATGATAAAGATACAGCACTCACATTCGCAGATCAAGTAAATGGCTATTACATGTATCCTGTTCGAGAGCCAAGAAAAAACATTGACCATCGACGAATGAGTAATAACTCTGTTGCCTTTACAAGCAAACCAAGCGATGAAAGATTAAGTTTACAATTTGAATTATTAAAAGGCGAAGGTGAGCCTGCCTTTGTCAACCTTGAAGAGGGGGCCCGACGAATACTGAAACAACTAGGGGAGACCAAGCCAACAAGAAGCAGGTTGGAATATATCATGGAAGAGATTGGGCTAAATCCATGTGTTGAAATTATTTTATTCAGTAAAAACGTTTGTAATTTAACAACAGTTAACTTAACTGCCTTTGTCAATGAGGATCAAACGCTTGATGAAGAAGGTTTGTTACAGGCACAAAGAGATTCTGCCCGAATTGGACTGAGAATGACTTTAGCAGAACTTGAACTTAAAGCATGGGATAAAGTGCAAAAGCGTGATCGTTTGCTAGGTACATCATTAACAGGTTGGAAGGATGCGATGGCCTTGCTAGGCTATACTCAAGCCCAAGAAGAGGAGTTACAAAGGAAATTACACCATGCATCAAGAAGTGAGGCTGACAAGTATGCTAGAGAGTTGCGAATAAGCGCACCATTACTTGTAACAGCAGTAAAACCAGAAGGAACGCTAAGTCAAGTTGCGCGAAACCCAATAACAGATTCACCTGTATCTAGTGGCTTACATTGGTCACACTCGCCCTACTACATTAGAAGAATCAGAATCAATGCATCTGATCCACTTGCTAAAGTAGCCTTAGATCTCGGATGGACCGTAAATCCTGAAGTTGGGACAGAAGGAGACACTTACGAAGAGCGAATGGCCAATGCCAAGACGCTTGTTGTTGATTTCCCTGTCGCTTCTGGAGCAGATAAAACAAAAGATGATATTTCCGTTGATGAACAATTCGATAACTACTTTAGTTTCCAAAATAATTACACAGAGCACAACACATCAAATACGATTACCGTTAAACCTAATGAATGGAGTAGGGCTGAGGAAAGAGTCAAACAAGGTTGGGATAACTTTGTTGGTGTATCTTTCTTAGCATTAGATGGCGGAACATACCAATTGATGCCATATGAAGCCATCACAAAAGGTGAATTCGAGGAGAAAAAGGCAAAGATGGTGCCATTTACTGCTGAATTACTTGAACAATACGAGGTAACTGATAACCTTGAAGATGCAGATATTGGGAATGATGGTTGTACTACAGGTGCTTGTCCAATTAGATAAGTAAAATGTCTCTCAGTGGTGTTTTCATTATTCCCTAAGTGTGAGATGAACGAATCAGGCTTTGGCTACTATTGATTCCTCACATGTCATTCAATTGCTTTGTTGTGGGGGACTTACAATTCGTTAAGCTAGGATAAATAGTTTATGAGCGGCGTCACTATTACGACGCCCTCTTGTTTGAAAAAATTTTCTCTAGAGGGAGTTATAATCATATGAAATTTTTAAAATTATTTTTACCTTTAATGTTAGCTACAAATATTTTATTTGCTTGTGGATCGACTGACCCGAATAATAATGGTGGACAATCAACACAAAGTGAAGTTCAGCAATTACAAATAGAACTCATCATTTCACAAGAACACGGCGAAGAAATTCTTGCCGAAGAGGAATTAGAAGTTGAAGAAGGATCGACTTTAATGGACATTTTGAAAGATAACTTTGACATTGAAGAGGACAATGGTTTTATTACTGCCATCAATGGGATTAAAGCGGAGGAAGATGAACCCTATGCTTGGATGTATACAATCAATGGGGAAATGGCTTCTGTAGGAGCTGCCGATTACAAGGTTGAAAATGGAGATGTCATAGAATTTGACTTCCAAAGTTGGGAGTAATAAGTTGACTATTGGGAAATTAGCCATGCTATCCATGTTGGTCAGTATTGCGTTATTGGCAGAACACAATGAAGATATCATAGAATTTGGCTTCCAAAGTTAGGAGTAGTAAGTTGACTGTTAGGAAATTAACCATGTTATCCATGTTGGTCAGTATTGCCGTTATCGGCAGAATATATATGAGCTTCATTCCAAATGTTCAACCCCTTACCATGATCATTATGATTACAGCTATTCTGATGGGTAGAACAAACGGCGTACTTGTTGCAACAATTAGTATTATAGTAAGTAACTTATTCTTAGGATTTGGCATTTGGAATCTGCCACAAGTTATCTCTTTTTCACTTATTGCAATCATAAGTGGATCTTTTCGCCATTTGAAGGATAAGAAATACTTCATTTACCTATTAGCTTTAATCGGCTTTTTCGCAGGATACTTTCATGGTTTTATCATGTCCTTGTTTGAATACATTATCTTTGACCATTTTTTGGCCTATTACATCGCCGGGATCCCTTTTGATACTTATCATGCTGTTGGGAATTTCATTATGGCTTTTATCTTATACAAACCGATTGAGAGAGCCTTTGAAATGATCGAACCTATAAATTGAATTCGACTTTTTGATTAAATGAATGTGAACATTTTAAAAATGCTTTGAAACCATTCGTTAGCTATTCAAGAATAAGGTGGACCTTCACTTAGTGGGGGCCACTTTATTTATTTTTATAGAGGAAGCAATCGGCAAAATGATCCGTGAGAATAATAAGTTTGCCTCTCCTTTTTTTCGACCCCAATCTGAATTTTCCCCTTTATACTTCTATTCTTATCCGAAAGAACAAGATTTATTCTAGTCAACAATTTGAAAAGATCCAGTGGTAAAAGCAAACAGAGGTCATTCACCTTTGTTTTTTTATTTACGCAGGAAAAGGAAATCCTTGTGATTAAAGATTAACTTTATCCCCAATTCCACATATTGATTGTATGAAATTTTGTTTAGAGCAAAAGATAAAACTGATCGTAACTTGGATGAGGAGGTGAATGATTTCATGAGCACATTTAAGCGTATTGCCTTAGTATTAACGGTAATCGGAGCAATTAACTGGGGGCTAATCGGGTTTTTTCAATTTGATTTAGTGGCTTTCATCTTTGGTGGACAGGGTGCTGCTTTATCCCGTTTATTATACAGCCTTATAGGACTAAGTGGTCTCGTCTGTTTATCTTACTTTTTTGACCCGGTAGACCAGACAGACAGCGATCGCTCACTCAACACAAGTAGTGTCAATTATGGTGTCGAATTTGGCGAGGACTTTGAATATGACCGAAATAGAGATAATGATGACAATCGAACTAGATAATTGAATATCTGTTGTTAGAGGAATTTGGATATTAAGCCATTTGTTTATTTAGATTTATTTTTTTAGCAAGCTAAACAAACTGACCCCCACCGATACTTTGGTGGGGGCTAAAAATAAACTTATTTTTTAATTAATCGTTCTGGCATCATCCCTTCCAAAAAGGCCCAGACACCGTTTTCGATCATTAATTCTTCCCGTTCATACTCTGATAATTCTTTTCGAACTAAATCTTCACGATCCGCCAAAATTTTTGCAGTCCAATGCGGATCAATCAGTAAGGCACGGCCAAGTGCAACAAGATCTGCCTTTTCGAGAACGTCTTCCGCATCCTTCTTCGTTCTAATATCACCTACACCAATAAAAGGGAGGCGACCATTTATTTTTTCATATAGGTAATGAATGATTGGCTTATCCTGATATGCCTCACTGATCGAGATTCGTTTATAGTCATTGAAAGACACATGCAGGTAGTCTAATGGTTTATCTGCTAACTGGTCAATTAAGTACAAAGTATCTGGCAAACGAATGCCGGGCGTCTCAAATTCTTCTGGGGAAAACCGATAACCAACAATAAAATTTTTCCTTTCTGATCGATCGACAACTTCAGTCACTGCTCCAACAAGATCATTAATAAACTTAAACCGCTTCTCCCGACTTCCACCCCACTCATCTTTCCGGCGATTGGAATGGGGAGAAAAAAATTGCTGAAGCAAGTAAGTGTTTGCGCCATGGATTTCAACCCCATCAAACCCAGCTTTAATTGCACGCTCAGTCGCTTGTTTATAGCTTTCAATTAAGTCGGTAATTTCTTCACTCGACAACTCCCTAGGTGTTTCTGCATCCGGACGCTCAGCAGGAACAGCACTTGCCGAAACTGGCTGTACACCTCGGAGGATCTTAGAATTTGTCATTCGCCCTGCATGGAATATTTGTAAAATAGCTCTTGTATCATTTTTTTTAATTGATGCAGCTAGCCTGGATAAGCCTGGAATAAAGCGATCATGGTAAACAGCCAATTGTCCTTCCCATCCCTTACCATTTTCCTGGACATTTGCCGCACCCGTAATAACTGCTCCTACTTCTCCAGATCGTAGCCCATAATAAGCACATTCATCTCTCGTTACAACACCATCTTGAAAACTCATCATCGTTGTCATCGGTGCCATAATCACTCGATTTTTTATCGTTAAACCACGCTTAAATGTGAGTGATTCATTTAATTGTGCCATCTCATCATCCCCTTTTTATAAGTACTTGATCAGCAGATAGATATCCCTCTTATTGGTATATTACCCGTTTTGGCTTTTATTCCTTTTTGATCTAATTTATATAAATAGATCGCTAAATCGTGTGAGACAAGTGATTAAAGGTTCTGGCCAATCACCTACCTACAGGTGGCTTTAGTATCCTTACTCTCATTTGTCATTCATAGACGATTCCTTTATAATTTCAATATCAATAGATAAAGGATGATTTGATATGACATTTGAAGAAATCTTACCACATTTGAAAGCTGGAAAAAAAATTATTCGACAAGGTTGGGCGGGTGCTGAACTCTATGTCAAATTAGTTGATGAGAGTATGATCGATGGCGAGCGCTTAAATCCATATTTTCTAATCAATGTTCAAGGTGAAGGGTATACGATGTTCACCCCAACAGTTTGTGACTTACTTGCAGATGATTGGGAAATTGTTGATTAATTGAAATTAATCCGGATAAATTTCAGGTTATTTCTCATGAGGTGATTAGGATGCAATTTGAAGAATTTAAAGGAAAGTGTGTATTTATTACAGGTGCTAATTCAGGAATTGGCTATGCACAAGCCCAGGCCTTTTTAACTCAGGGTGCAAATGTTTTTGCCCTTGATATTAAGGAAGACAAGTTGTCCCAATTAAAAAAGCAATTTAACGATCAGTTTGACTACCGACTTGGTAATATTTCAGAAAAGAGTAAGGTAGAAACAACTGTTTATCATGCGATCAAGCAAAATGGCACGATCGATATTCTGCTCAATACCGCGGGAATTCTGGATAACTATGCAAAAACGTTAGAAACAGATGAAGACTTATGGGATCGAGTCATTCAAACGAATTTAAAGGGAACATATTTAGTGACTAATACCGTATTACCACATATGTTGCAAGAGAAAAAAGGTTGCATTATCAATATGGCTTCGATTGCAGGACTAGTTGCAGGAGGTGGCGGGGCAGCCTATACCGCTTCAAAACATGCCATTATTGGTTATACAAAACAATTGGATTATGATTATGCCCATGCAGGAATCCGCGCAAATGCACTTGCACCAGGCGCCATTAAAACACCGATGAATCAAGCAGATTTTGCTGGGGACGGAGAGATGGCTAAGTGGGTTGCGAATGAAACGCCAGCTGGTAGATGGGCAAAACCAGAAGAGGTCGCAAATCTCACCCTGTATATCGCTAGTGAAGCAGCAGACTATATACACGGAACAACTATTCCTATTGATGGGGGTTGGACAATGAAATAACCCTGTTCATCCCTAATATTTTCTGTTATAATGGACAAGCAAGTTTTTTTGAACTTGCACTATGGCACTTAGCTAGGGCGATAAAGCTCTCATCCTTTGGTCATAGTTATTACTAAGATAGCACTTGCTATTTTACAAAGGAGAAATATGATGAATACAAATCCCTCAAAGACAAGTAGACCTGTCCAAGAAATAGCGAAAATGGGTCTAATTGCAGCACTCTATATTGTTATCACACTCGCCGTCGCCCCAGTTGGCTTTGGTCCAATCCAATTTAGATTATCCGAAATGTTTAACTACCTTGCCCTTTTACATAAACGCTATGTATTTGCGGTAACATTAGGTGTTGTGATTGTTAACTTCTTCTCACCTTTTGGAATTATCGATGTAGTCGTTGGTAGTTTGTCTACTTTTCTAGTTTTGATTATTTCAAGAGCAGCAACCAAACAGATCAAAAACTTAAAAGTAAAGATGACCGTAACAGCCATCATTGCCACTTTATCAATGTTTACGATCGCTGGACAAATCTATCTTGTTTCTGAAGAACCCAGCTCTTTTTGGTTCATGTATCTAACCATTGCATTAGGAGAACTGGTTTCGATGACGATCGGTGGATTTATTATTTATTTTATTAATAAGAAGATTGATTTGAGTAAATAAGAAACATATCCTGGTTTGATTCAATGGCAAAATTGAGTAGCTCTTATAATCAAAACCACCAGTGTGAACTGGTGGTTTGCTCTGCGGCTGAAAGCCTATGTTACCGGCCTCGGCCTAAAAGGCCCACTGAATGGGTTTCCCTTTTGCACCACACTTACTCACTGAT
>NZ_JAHLQM010000003.1 GCF_018919165.1 Amphibacillus sp. MSJ-3
ATCCGTGGTAAGATGGGTGTAGGTCATTTATGATCACTCCTATTCTTCGTGGTGGAAGTATAGTAAGAGTGTATCATAAATGACTTTTTTAGTTGTCTAGCTTAATTTTACAATCTACGATTTATAAACGGGGGTCAAGTTGAAGATGAATATGAAACAACAATCAATAAATAATATAGTAACGAATATAAATAAAGTTATTGTTGGTAAAGAAGAAACAGTGATCTTAAGTTTAACTGCCCTTTTAGCTCGTGGCCATGTGTTGCTCGAGGATATACCAGGAGTCGGCAAGACAATGCTTGTTCGGGCACTTGCTAAATCTCTTAATTGCTCTTTTAATCGAATTCAATTTACACCTGATCTATTGCCCTCAGATGTAACAGGTGTGTCAATTTATCACCCGCACAGCCAACAATTTGAATATAAAAGAGGACCTATTGTTGGTGATATTATTTTAGCCGATGAAATCAACCGAACTTCACCGAAAACGCAATCCGCTCTATTAGAAGCAATGGAGGAGGGAAGTGTCACTGTAGATGGCGAAACGATTCAAATTGACCAGCCCTTCTTTGTGATGGCCACGCAAAATCCAATTGAATATGAAGGAACATATCCTCTACCAGAAGCGCAGATCGATCGTTTTTTACTCAAATTAAAAATGGGTTATCCGACCGAAATCGAAGAAATCGAGATGCTGGATATTACGAGTGGTATTCATCCAATTGAGACAATAACAGCTATAATCGAACGGGACGACCTAATTGATATGCAGAAAGAGGTAAGGGATGTCTACGTTGACCCAATTATTCAACAGTATATTGTTAAAATCGTACGTCAAACAAGAGAACATCCTGATATTCAACTGGGTGGGAGCCCCCGTAGTGCGATTGGGTTAATGGGGGCAAGCAAGGCATATGCCTATATTATGGGACGTGATTATTGTATCCCAGATGATGTGATCTATTTAGCGCCTTTTGTTCTAAACCATCGGATGCTTTTGACTCGAGAGGCGAATTATGAAGGCAAATCAGTTGATCGATTGATCCAGGATATTTTAAATCAAGTCGAAGTTCCAGCCCAAAAGGTATCAAACTGATGCGGAAAGTTGTCTATTTGTTGGTTAAGTTAGCCTTACTATTTGGTTTAGTATTGGTTTTGTTTAGTTATGCCATGTTTCAAGGTGGATTTGTGAGCTGGTTTTTATTTTATACTAGTTTACCTTTTTTAATCTATTATTTGTTCTTTATTTTTTATCCAATTAGGGACTGGCATGTGAAACGAGTAGTTGCGACTAGTCCGATTCAGGCGGGACAATCGATTCAGGTTCGTATAGAGCTAACAAGACATCTTCCATTTCCGGTTTCATATTTGATCATCGAGGATTTCCTCCCTGAATCTGCCTGCTCTTATTTTACCACTGATCGATGGGGGGAAATGCTGGAGAAGGGCAATATTTTACAACGTGAAGCAAGTGTTAAGCAGATGCTTTATCCCTTATTTCGCCGTAAACTTGAATATTCCTACGACTTGAATCATTTACCGAGGGGCAAGCATGCTTTTGAACAGCTTAGTTTAACGATGACTGATATATTTGGCTTTATCACTAAATCAATTGTTTTACCAACTCCATCGACTTTTCGTGTTACTCCCGCTAATCTTGATTTATATATACGATGGAATGATCAAGAAAATCGTTTTGGAGAAGGTTTGACAACAACTTTACAGACGGATCGTTCTAATTATATAACAGGAGCTCGCCCTTACATTTCTGGCGATCGACTTTCAGCGATTCATTGGAAAGCGACTGCTAGAACAGCCACATTAATGACAAAGGAATTTGAACAAGAATATAGTCGAGATGGTACGATTATGCTATTAGGGATGAAAGGTGGAGTTGCCTATGAGTGGCACTTATCCCTTTGTCAAACTATTTTAAAGGCATCTAATCGGAAAAATCGAAAGGTTGATTTTCTCCACATTGGTCATGGCCGGCCACTTATTTTAACCAATAAGAAACAAGCTGAATTAATGGATCCTTTCATAGCATTTAAACCAGGTGCAGATGAACAGAAGATGGATTCTGCGTTTACACATTATCAGCAATCTGTTGATAAAGGAGATTTTCTGATCTTATTTACAGATCAATTAACAAGTCGACTCGTCGAACAAGTGGTGGGCTTATCCAATCAGGTGAATCGGATCTCATTATATATAACAAAGCGACAAGCTGATCAAATAAAGCAAGATGAAGTACTTGAAACTAAATTGAAAAAGCATCGGATTCAGGTTTATTTATTAACGGAATTTGACCTGAAAAAAAGAAGAGTGGTGGTGAATATTTGATGAGAGGAAAAGGGCGTATTCAGTCTGGTAGTCAATTGTTAAACTTTATCGTTTATTTGCTTGGATTTATTTTAGTTATTGAATGGATTCGTCCTTTAAAGACAGTTACTGAATTAGGCCATCTTGATTTATTTGTTCTCTACGCCATTTTTTGTTTTGGCCTAACCTATCTCAAATGGCCAACACGGCTATCCTTTCTATTAAAAACAATTGTGCTGATCCTAATGATCAACCACACTTTTTTGCCGGGGCCAATTTTCAGTGACTACTGGTTTCGTAAACTTCAAATAGAATGGCAGATTAATTGGACAGCTCTAATGGCTGGAGACTGGCATCGGTTTACTGAATCTTTCCAAACCGCCTTATTTTTACTGATCATTGCGCTAGTCAGTTATTTACTTTACTTTTGGTTAATTACTATGAAGCGTGCCTTTGTCTTAATTGTTCTAACGATTGTGTTTGTAACTGTACTGGATACCTTTACTCCCTATCAAGCGGATCAAGCAATTATTCGGATAGCTTTAGCCGGTTTAATTCTGCTTGTGATTAATCATTATTTAAAAAGGGCCGAACAAAAACAGCTAACGACTGATTTCACCCGATGGTTTCAACGGATATTTATCCCATTTCTTTTGACCATATTTGCGATTGGCCTATTAAGTTATTTCGCTCCAAAATCAGATCCAATTTGGCCAGATCCGATCCCTTTTTTAAGAAGTACAGCTGAGGAGTATAATTTTAGCAATTGGGGGAAAACGCGTCGGGTTGGTTATGGTGAGGATGATCGTCGATTAGGTGGCACACTGGAAATGGATAATACCCCATTATTTTATGCTGAAACATCATTTGATCATTATTGGCGAATTGAATCGAAGGACTTTTATACAGGTCACGGCTGGGAAAGACAGAAGGCTTTAGATTTCCAACCTTATTTTGTGGGAGGCTTACAGCTAGTTACTCCAAGCTCAGATCAACCTTTAAGAACAGTATCCGTTCAATATTTAGAGGAAATGGACTTTAATAAACTTGTTTATCCCTATGGTTTGTTAGAAGTGAATCATCAAGAGATTGATTCTTTTGCCTATGATGAGGAAACAGGTCAAATTGAACCTGAAAATCCAGACATTAAACTCCAGACGGAAACTATTGAAATGACTTATTTATACCCGGATATCTCAATCGATCAGTTAAGATGGGCAAATGGGGCGATCCCCCACGATATCGCGTCACTTTATCTACAATTACCTGAAGAACTACCAGAACGGGTGATTCAACTGGCAGAGGAAATTACCTCAGATGAACCTACGCGCTATGATCGGGTACTTGCGATTGAATCTTATTTTGCTCAAGGTGATTTTACTTATCAAACAAGTCGAGTCCCTATCCCAAATGAACAAGAAGACTATGTTGATCAATTTTTATTTGAAACACAGGTAGGTTATTGTGACAATTTTTCAACATCAATGGCTGTGATGTTAAGAGCGATTGGAATCCCATCGCGGTGGGTGAAGGGTTTTACAAGTGGGGAACAAATTGAAGATTTATCTACGGATGATGAAGAGCGCTATCGTTATGAGATTACCAATCGTAACGCTCACTCATGGGTGGAAGTCTATTTCCCGGAAATCGGCTGGATTCCATTTGAACCGACGATTGGCTTCGATGGTAGCGAAATCCTATATGAAGAGCTAGATGAATCAAATGATCAACTTGAACAAGATATCGAAAACCAAGTGCAAGATCGGGAAGATCTAATAGAAGAAGATGAACAAGATACAATGATCCCCGAAGTAGATGACATAGAGCAAGAGGAAGAGGGGACAAGTTCAACCATTCGACAACTGAACTTTTGGCCATGGTTCTACGGTTTACTTATTGCCTTGCTAGCCTATCTTGTGACAAGGTGGAAGGCAATTTTAAAGCAAATCCTATTTTGGCGTTGGCCTTGTTTCGAAACTGAGGCCGATTTTAAAAAAGCCTATCAGATTTTGCTCTACTTATTACAAATAAAAAAATTAAAACGATCATCAACACTAACATTACACAGCTTTGCCCAGATGGTAGATGATACACTTGAGGTTGATTTAATGATGAAATTGACAGATCAATATGCTCAGCTTATCTATCGAAAAGACTATCAAATTGATAATAAACAGTTGTTATATGAATATTATCAAGATTTAGTCAAACAAATATTGTAGGGTGATCAGAAGCTTTGACTAGATGCTGATATGCTTTATCACAGATTGACTGACTTTAAAGCCCTAGATCAATCACACAAGGGCAACCACCGGATGATAATGGAGCTACTGAAAAAAGTAAAAATACCAAAAGTTTACGACTCACTTATCAGTGTTTTTTGGCCTTAAATTCGGATTATGTTACCCACCTAGACTATTAAAGTAGAAAAATGGATTGCTATAATTGGGATTGAATATTTAAACTTTCTAAGCTGAATCGGTTACATTAAGTTGGATGGGATTCCTGAAGGTTAGTTATGAATAAGTCATAGCCTGCTTCTAAGTATGAAAAATAAGACAAAACGACAATGCCATATATATTCCAAAAATATTTAAAGAACAAAGGATAGATTCCAAAATCCATTATTCGAAAATATAAATGTATAGAATAGGCTTCATCTCACTCGGAACATAAGTGATGTGGAGCCTTGTTTACTTTAGATATAAAGCGGTGAAGATTTGCAATGGTCAATTCTGCTAGTATAATATGAACATAAGCAACAGGGATAAAAGTAAAATCAGATAAATAACAATGACTTCAGAAGGACTAGAGTGGATTTCATAGATTACGGTCAATATAAAAAGTTATCTGGTAGCTAAAGAGATGATAAGGAGCTGAGTGGTAATGGCAAAAGAAGCACTATTAATCGTTGATATGAGTAATGATTTTGTTGCCGATGATGGTACCTTAACAGTAGGTAAGGCAGGACAGGAAATCGTACCTTATATTAAGGACTTGGCAACAAAGTTTTTGGCAGAGGGAAATATTGTTGTTGTTTCAATGGATGCACATCAACCGAACGATCCTCACTTTGATTTATGGCCAGCACATAATGTTGTTAATACAGAGGGACAAAAATTGTATGGAGAGTTAAATGATTGGTTTCAAGAAAATAAGGACAATGAAAATGTCATCTATGATCCAAAAACGAATTATAATGCCTTCTTTAAAACCGGATTGGCTGAAAAATTAAGAAAAGAGGGTGTGGAAAAGGTACATACAGTTGGAGTGGCAACAGATATTTGTGTCTTTTCAACGGTTTCAGGGGCAGATGCAGAAGGATTTAAAACGGTAACTCATAAAAGAGGTGTCGCAACCTTTACCAATCTTGGTGAGTCAATGCTAAATCATATGAAGCGTTGTTTCCATACTGAAGTGATTGAATAAGCAAGAATTAAAGTAGTAAATAAGAATTTACTTTTTGTAAGAAGGACAGGTGATAAAAGTGAAATTAGGTTTTATTAGTGATAGTCATGGTGGTTTCGAGGATACGGTCGAAGCGCTTGAAGGACTCAAAGATGCGGAACAAATTTGTCATATTGGTGATGTACTCTATCATGGTCCACGTAATCATTTGCCGAAAAACTACAATCCTAAAGAATTAGCAAATCTACTGAAGTCGCGCAAGGATATCGTCTATGTTCGCGGGAATTGTGATGCGGATGTGGATGAAATGGTGTTAGCACAGGACCTTTCATTAAAATCCCGCGTGATCCAATTTGATGGTCATCGATTCTATCTTGTTCACGGCTATGAAGAGACAGAAGAAGAACGCATTCAACAGGCAAAAGAACATGACTGCCAAGTGGTTGTTTCTGGTCATACTCATGTGAAGGTGCTAGAGAAGAAAGATGGAGTCATTGTTCTTAATCCAGGTAGCACGACGATACCAAAAGACGGTTCACGTTCATATGCTTATTATCAAAACGGTGAAATTATTTTATTTGATTTAGATCAGGGAAAGGTGATTAAAACAATCGTACTCTGAATGTTATAAAGTCAAAAAAGAACCAAAGGCTTTTAAAAGTTTTGAAGTATTTGTTTATCTAATTTCCAATAGAAGACTCTCATCTTATGGAACTTGTAAGCAAGGCCCAGTGAGTAAGTGGGAGATCAACTGACGGTCTGATTGGTTTAAGGGCCTTTAGGTCATACCATTGTAGTAGTAACAAAAGTTCTTGCTGGGATGAATAACCACAAATCAATGCGCTGGGACGAGTAACCGCAAATGTCTCCGGTGGGACGAGTAACCGCAGTCCCAGTCCCAGTCCCAGTCGCAATCAGTGGGGATAGGGGAACGCGGACTAAACCATCACATTTGTGGTAATGTCTGCATGATCTAGGTCCTGTAGACCAACCCTCACTGATTGAGTTTCGCTTTAACGCAGTGTAACTGTCAGTAAGATTCCACTTTAGAAATTTGAAGGAAAGTAAGCATTGTAAGTGGGAGATCAACTGACAGTAAAGTCCCAACTTCCTATAGTGACATAAAATTTCGAAGTCCTTCATAGGGTGAGTTGGAAGGGAAATTACATCTGCTTTTAAACAATTTTCAAAAGTTTTGCATGAACACAGTCTGGAAATGGATCATATTGATATTTAACTATTAAATTTCCAACTTTTTAAAAACATATTAAAAGTTCTTTTTGAAAAACCTTTCTATCGCGTCCGCTGCTTCAATACTCTCCTGACGATATGGATTTTGGAAACAAAATGTGTGTCCTAGTTTTTCTTCCCTATCAGTCAGTTCACATGGAATATTATTTTCAGAAAGTAGTTTTTCTATTTTATGCGCATCTTTTCTTAAAAAATCCCCTTTTGCAGTCAATATATATACGGGAGGGTAGTTTTCAGGCACAAAAACATCCGGAAAATAGAGGTCATAGTTTTCCTTCCCATAGTCGTCCCTCAAAAACTCACGGTAGCTTGGAGCCACAAGATAACCCATGGGATTCATTGATCCAATTGAAGGTGAGATAACAGCAAGAGCTTTAAACTGCTTAAATGGAAATGCCTCCACAGCATAAGTATCTAGCAACTCCTGACTATTTGCTATACTTGCAACCATCAATGTCAACGTAGCCCCAGCACTGTCACCGTAAAGATAGATATGGTCTTTATTTCCATAGTAATCACTGATATTGTTGTATACCCAGTGAATTGCAGTAAATAGATCAGAAATAATATCTTTAAAACGTACTTTTCCATCAATAAGTGAATAATTTACACTCACAACAACAAAACCTCGTTTTGCCATGTATTTATTAAATATCCTGTTAACCTCTTTCGATCCGCATATAAATCCTCCACCATGGATGTTGATAATGACATTTAGTTTATCAGTGGTGTTTTCCGGATAATAAATATCAAGAAGATGACTTTCCATTCCGTCATCTATGTATGGTATATTGATGATCTCCTTTACACCATTCACGTCTTTCTGTCCGGCGATATGCACCTTAGTCTTCTCATCTATTTTTCTAGCCAATCTCTTCAAATATGCCAAATGTAATCTCCCCATGATCTCATTCCCCCTTTCTAGTTTAAACATTTGAGTTCAGAGTGTTTCATTTCTGTTTAATTATATGCAATTATATCATTAATCTTTGTATGTCTTTATTTTCAATTATAATTGCATCAACTTCATAAAAATAAATTTCCTCTTTGGGCACAATCTAATTCTTACGCTCTAACTAGTTAAATAGGTTTTGATCACTAGGATTCATTTACCCTGTCAGGTTGGGGTGTAGTCATCAGCGCACACTCGGCAAGCCAAAAAGGCCATAATTAGTAGGTTGTCGTCATGGCTTTTTCAATCTATTTCGGTTTAACCCGGAAGACCTCTCCTTTTCCTATAGTGACATATAATTTCGAAGTCTTTCATAGGAGAGTTGGAAGGGAGATTACATCTACTTTTAAACCATTTTCAAAAGTTTTGCTGAGCGCAGTCAGGAAATGGATTATATTGATGTTTAACTATAAGGCTTCCCACTTTTTTAAAACACAAAGAAGGAAACTTAGTCCCAACAATATATAAAAAGAAGCCGAGCTACTATTTGAGTTACAAAAGTAGAAAAGTGCTGTCACAAAACTGCTGAAGGTATATTAGCGGATCAAATAACTAGGACACAAGCTGGTAAAAATGGTAGGGGGAAGGTGAATCATTCCACCCCACCAATCAGAATCTCCAGATAAAGATCTAGTAAAATTTGTTGCATTGTTATTATCAAAACTTAATTTAAAATATTGTTTAACTCACGAGCAGGCAAAGAGATTCTATAAAACTATTTATCCTTACTAGAAAAATAACTTTCTAAGAGTTGAACCCCTTTTTCCCGAAGAACCCCACCGGTAACTTCAGGTGTCCAGACAGAATGTTGGAATACTAAAGAGCTTGGAGCTTCCTCTTTTTCTCCTAAAATCTTGTCTAAATCCTTTGCATAAGCACTAAATACCAAACGACCTAATTTAGACCATACCATTGCACCTGAGCACATGAAGCAAGGCTCACAACTAGAATAAAGAGTATACTCTGAAAGATCCGATATCTTATTTTCTTGACAGAACCTGCGGATCAGTCCATGTTCAGCATGAAAGGTAGGATCGCTCATCGTATGAATTTGATTTTCATTTGTGAAGACAATCGTATTATCTTTTACTAGTACTGCACCAAAAGGCTCATTACCTTGCTTTTTAGATAATTCAGCTAAAGATATTGCTTTAAGTGTGAATTGTTCATCTATCTTTTTTAAATCCAAAAAAAACACTCCTTTCTCCTATAGTATACAATACCATCAATAGAGTTAACAAACTAACTTTCGCTATGTCGGATACTGGTAACCAATTTATGTTGATTTGCAATTATTTTATGAAGAATTTACAAGATATTAGCACTTAGTTAACACGGTGATTGTAATATGGATTACTGAAGGGAGGGAGAATGGTTTATTTTTACCGGTAGAAATTATGGGAATTAGTTACTATTAGTTTAACTAAATGTGCACAAAGGAGTATGAAATTATATGAAAAGGATTTTATCAATCGTTCTAATTATATTGCTTGTGAATTTATCATTTACGAATACTATTTTTGCTTTAGATAAAAATGACCAAAGAAGTAAAATAGATAATGAAGCATCTTTTCCAATATTAATTACGGAAGTTTATCCTGATGATAAATCGAATGAGGGAGAAATAGATGGTGCTGGGAATAATGATTTATTTGAATTTGTAGAAATCTATAATAATACAGATACAGACATTGATTTTAATAGTTTATATAAAATTAGATATAATTACATTAACAATATAAAGGATTTAAAAGTAACGGCAGTAGATGATGCAGATCATTTAGAGGCTATTATACCTGCAAATAGTCCTGCGGTACTATGGGTGGAACGGACAAATAGTAATATTGTTGGTTCCGCTAGCGAATTAACGGAAGAAGATTTTCGAACCTACCATTCCATTCCGGATGAAGTGCCTGTATATAAGCTCCGGGGGCAGGATGGACTAAATAATAGTGAGCGTGGATTCTTAATTACAAAAAAAGATGATCCTGATGCTATTATTAGTGAAGTTTTTTACACGAAAGACGATGTTGGTGATGGACTAAGTTTACATACTAGAATTCCGAGAAATGGAACGCTTCTAGACAACTATATTCAAAAAGGTGAACCGACACCTGGACAGATTGAAAACGAACAATTAATCCCGATAGAAAATATAGATCCAGTTATCAATCATGATCCTATACAAGTGATAGAAGTTGATACTGATTTAATAGTAAGTGCCAATGTGACGGATGAAGATGGAGATCCATTAATTGTTACATTGAATTATAGGTTTAATAAAAAGGATAGTTACACGAAAGTAGAAATGGAGTTGGGTTCTGACAATTATTATACACATACAATACCATCAGATCATCTTGTTGGTGATAGTTTTTATTACTATTTGGAAGCAACAGATGGCAAAACAGCTGTTCAGTCAGAAGAATTCAAATCTTCAATAAAAGTACGGGAGGAAGATTACGAAATACCTCGTATTCTGATAACGGAAATGGCTCCTAACCCTTCTGGAGATTATCGTAAGGGGTCTGGTAATCAATATGAATTCATTGAAGTATATAATAATTCTGACGAAGTACTAAATTTAAAAGGTTATACCTTATTTTATCTATATCCTGATTCAACGAATACAAAACAATGGACATTTCCAGATGATACGGCCATTGAACCATACAATACAGCAATTATATGGTTTGCTAAGGAAGCAGTAAGTGCAGGATATACCAAGGTAGAAGATTTTAATACACATTTTAATTCAACATTGGCAGAAAATGATGTTATTTTCTATGATAATAGTGAATCATCTGATTTTAATTTGCCAAATTCATTACATCGAGGATTTGCTATTTCAAGTTCTGATCATTTAGATGATATGATTGTTGAAGCTTGGTATGATGCAACAGCATCAGGGGAAGACAAATTAATAGGTGAAGTAAGAAATAGTGTCATTCGATATACTTATCCTAAAAACGGAAAAGAAATGAAGCGATTGGATACACGACCATTTGCCAACCCTGGAAATATTGATAAGGGTCAGGTGCCTGAGGTAGAAGGAATAGATGTTGTAGCTCCAAAGATGGACTATAATCAGGGAAAGTATAACATAGAGAAAAATAATGATTATCGTATTACATTTACGAGTGAAAAAAAATTAGAAAAAGCTAGAGTCGTTTATGGCGATGGGGATACAGAGAAGACAACTTTTACAAATGAGATAGATGCAGAACTATTATCAGAGGAAGCTGGCACATTCACGTATGAAGCCGCATTGAATATCTCGGATCCAGGCGTTTACCGTTATATGATTGTTGGGGAAGATGGCAGTGGAAATACTACTAAACTTCCGTACAATTCACTAGGATATTCTTTAACTGTACAAGATGAGATGGGAGATATTCCATTACCAGATAAAGGTCTATCCATCAATGATGGTGATATACTTCATAAAATGGTCTCACTTTATGCGTATGGTAGCCAATTTGATGATCGTTTTGAAATGAAGATGGATAATAATCCACTAGATTTAAAACGGGCATTA
This sequence comes from Amphibacillus sp. MSJ-3, assembly GCF_018919165.1. Classification (GTDB taxonomy): domain Bacteria; phylum Bacillota; class Bacilli; order Bacillales; family Amphibacillaceae; genus Amphibacillus. The sequence continues at coordinate 11,472 of NZ_JAHLQM010000003.1, forward strand.
CCTGGTATCGTTAAATTTGGTTTCCAGGCAAATGGAATTGACCATATTTATCAAACCTCTGCAAGTGCAAAAAATCCAGCAGGAGAAAGAGAATATTTTGCGAGACTTTTACCGAAATATATTGATAACGTGTGGTATTCTTATGAAATGACACCTGACTACTTTGTATCTGGTAGTACTGTATCGATTCATGCGGGTAGTGAAAATGTACCATATGACTTAGATGTTCATGAAGAACATTTTAATAAAACGAACTTTGATGATTTTAATGTTAAGAATATTCATATCGAATTACCAGACGGTACAATGGTTATGCCAAAGGAGACAAAATCCTATTTAGGTAATAAGTCAGTAACGACTGCACCATATATGGAAAACATTTTCTATAGTATGGGTGATGGTGGTGCGCCTACAAATACTAACTTTAACAAACCAATGAAGATTGATTTTGAATTTGATATACCAGAAGATAAGTGGACGGCTAGATATGCGGAAATTGATACTACTGCTTATGCTGATGGTGTTTATGAACTTGAGTTAAATGTTAATAGTGATTTTAGTGAATCAATATCTGTAACGGTAGATAATACAGACCCAAATATCAAGGGTATTACATATGGGGAAAATGATTATGTAATAGACGGGGAAGTTTTAAAAGGTAAGCTAGTTTTTGATGTTGATGCAGAAGATAATTTAACTGGTGTTCATAAAGTAGAGGCAACACTTGATGGTGAAGAGATTGAACTTCCATATGAAACATCATCTGCTAAATTAGCAGAAGGTGAGCACGAAATTTTTGTAACGGTATATGATGGTGCTGGTAATGAAACGATTGATTCGGTCACCTTCCAAATTGGAACAGAAATTCCGAATGAACCCGAATCTGTTTCACCCGAAGATGCTAAAGATCTGCTTGAAGACAGCGTGAAGTTAGAGGCAACGGTTACGGATCCAACTGGAGATAGAATGGACGTACAATTTTTAAAAGGTTATAAGTATGATTTTACAAAGGGGTCTGGTGTGACAGGTTATACTTATAATGCGGATCGTGAGCCTCCTCTTACATTGGAGTCAGCTGGGGAAGAAGTAATTAATGAAACCGACCAAGCTAAAATTGCCTCTGAAGATGGAGAATATTTGGTAAGTGATACAACTTCGGGATTTCCATATCATCGTTTCGAAGTTGAAGTAGATGAAGAAATTGCAGACGATAGTGTTGTGGAATTGTATTGGAAAGGAAAGACATTGCCAAATCGAATCGTCACTTTGTATGGCTGGGATTATCAAGCTGGAGAGTGGACTGCATTAAAATCTGCAACTGGTGAAAATGAGGAAAGTGATATCATTTTAACGGCAGAAGTAGATATTGCTAGATTTGTTAAAGATGGAAAAATTCAAGCAATGGTGCAGGATGAAGTTAAAAATCCAAATGATCCATTTACGATGTTATGGTGGACAGATACTCAATTCTATGCAGAATATTACCCTGACATTTTTGATCAATTAGGTGACTGGATTGTTGATGAATATGAAAATGGAACGTTTGAATACGCCATTCATACTGGAGATCTTGTAAATGTAGCTGATAGTGATGCACAGTGGGAAGTAGCTGATCGTAATTTGAAAAAGCTTGATGATGCTAATGTTCCATACGGGGTACTTGCTGGAAACCATGATGTAATAATTGATGGAATTGATTACTCTTACTACCATAAATATGTAGGGGCTGATCGTTATAAAGATAATCCTTGGTATGGCGGTGAGATGGATAATAACCGTAACCACTATGACTTAGTTTCGTTTGGTGGACATGATTTTATTGTGTTGTACTTAGGGTTCGGGACAGAAGATACAGAAGAAACCATCGCATGGGCAAATGAAGCATTAGAAAAACATGCCGATCGTAACGCGATTTTAGGTTTGCATGCCTATTTAGAATATAATGCTACTTTATCAAATATGGCGCAAAATGTATTTGATGAAATTATCGCAACAAATGATAATGTCATTATGGCAATAGGTGGACATTATCATGGGGTTGCCAAGAGAATTACAACAGTAACAAATTCAGATGGGACAACAAGAAAAGTTATTGAAATGTTGGCAGATTACCAAGGGGGACCAAATGGCGGGGATGGCTATATAAGGCTATTGACATTTGATCCAGTACAAGAAGTTCTTGATGTCGTTACGTATTCACCAATTTTAGATGATTATAATTTTTTTGAACCTGAAATTGATTCATTTCAAGAAGGTATCCAATTAAAGGATATTAATAAAAGGGTTGCTACTGATTATTTCAGTGTTAATATTTATACGAATGAATTAATAGGTTCTGTAGAAAATGTTGCATCTGGGGATGTCGTTTCAACAGAATGGAATGGTCTAGAATCTAATAAAGATTACTATTGGTATATGAATATTATAGATGAATATGGTGCGACAAGACGCTCTGATATATTTCATTTTGTAACTGGGGAAATAAATCATCCTTCTGACAATGAGGAACCTGGTGATATTGACGGTGAAGAAGATAATAAAGACAATGTGGATCCAAGTGATGACAGTAATAAAGGCGATGGGGATCACAATGATATGGAAAATATAGATGGCTCTCAGAATACTGTTGAAGATGATCCAAAAGATGATAATGATATTGAAAGTGAAAATGATATGACGGACCGACCAACTGAGAAAACCGAAGCAGAAGATGGCGATGTTAATCATTCTCTACCAAGTACAGCAACAAACATGTACAATTGGATCATTATAGGTTTAGCATTATTAATCATTGGCTTAGGCGTATATTTTGTTAGACGAAAGAAGCTTGCTAAATAAACTACCTTTAGGTAGGATCAAATAGAGGTCTGAAATGGACCCCTTGTCAAGGACATTTAAAAAAAGGACCTTAAGCAACCCAGATAAAATTTGCTCCCTGTAATGAACAGGGGGCAATTTTTTATATTCCACTGTCCACGTTCATCATTGTAATAATCAATATAATTTATCTACAACCGCTCTTAACTCTTCTAGATTTTCACAATCTTTATAATTGATTTCATCCTTTCAATATCCAAAAAACGACTCCTGCAGGGTATTATCCTTAGATACTGAAAATTGTATAAAATAAGGGACTTAAAAAAGCTCCCACAATTACTTGACACAATCGAAAGTTTTATAGAGCAATTGGACAAGTGTCTTGTATGGTATAATAACGAAAGAATTAAACAACCATTGGGCGGGATGAGTATAGTGGAACACCGTAAAATGATAAATTTCGCCCCATAAAATTACTTAGATTATTGAAATATCATTACATTAATAACTATTTTAATGGTCCAAGAAAACATCCGCACCGCCAAGTGTACATTTAGACTTGACGGTTACAACATATTTGAGTAAAGCTCTTTCAATCATGGAAAGGGGAGGGAGATTCCCAAATAAAATGATTACTAATAATGACACGACAGCCATGTCATTTGTGTGAAGGTCACAGGAAAGGGAAGCTGTAAATCGTTGATGGCATAGAAGACTTTTTCGACCGACCAGATACTGCTGTAACTTCTTATCTTTTTCAATAGTATTCTTCTTTCTAAATTATTCTATATTTTTTCTCATATTTGAGTTTTTTTTCTCGATTATATTTTTTAAAAAAACACTTTTCCTCATTTTTTTGAATGACAAAGACTTTAAAATCAACGAATCGCCCAAAAAATCTAAACGAAGAATTTATTATATTCAAGTTATTTTGTGGATTCGCTGTAGAAAAAATGAATATTTCTTTATATCCCTTTTCACGGACAAGTTGGATGGCTTCTCTAGTTTTTTGAACAAGTTCCTTATTCACGTATCGTCTGTCACTGAGATTTGATGTAATTCTTATTACTGAATTAGTGTTGTACTCAGCGTCTATTTCCTCATCTTTAAGAAAATAGGTATCAGAGATAATGAAGTTAATCTTTTTAGGATCATTGACAATAATAGAGTCTAAAGTGACTTCTACACCATCAGGTACTTCATCGTAATGCTCCATCCACATATCAGGGACAATAGAATTAAAAGTTGATCTCAAGACGATTTTATACTGCATCTGAATAGGTATTCCAGCTAATTGTATTTTATCATAACCTAAGATATTTGAAGCAATCCAAAAGAGAGCGTAGTAAAAATTATAATAAATATTACTATTTGAATTAAATATTCGATCTTTATTTTGTTTTTTAAAAAAATTTAGTAAAATTATTAATATTAGTATGCTGAATAGATACGTGATATTAATATTTAAATATTTCAACATTTCTATTGCTAAGTTATACTCCCGTTCATTCTTTAAAAGAATTTGTAATCCTATATTTGTCATTTTTGAATCAAATAAGAATATAGGAGAAAGGGGCAAAACAATAAGCAGCATGAGTGGAATCAATATTTTCCAAACTATAAATATTATTTTTTTCATGATGTCAGCCTCACAATATCCGCTCCATTTGTATTAAACCATGTTCTTCATCATAACTCCACATGCCAAATTCTCTAATTCCAATTATTAAAAAAAGATAAACCTTGTTATTTTTTTGTTTTTTTACACCTAATTCCCAACCTTTTATATCTACAAACGATGGTGTTGGAATATTTTCAGGGTGAGTATGCCATTCACCAACATAAGTTATTCTTCCTTTACTTTCAGCCCAGATATCATCAGAGATTTTTTGATGAATTTTTGTTTTTTTCTTAAAGTACATTCTCTTACGGATATCACCTTTCTGAGGTGTAGTGATATCCGTAATTATGATATCACCACTATAGAGTCTCTTTCCCATGAGTATCCCACCTGATTCCAAAGATTTTGCTTCCCTTTGTATAAAGTGTGACAGTTGATTCACAACCCCATCTCTTACTTCGATTGAAAGTACTTCGTTACTAAATTTTTTCATGAATGGTCTCCACATATCTTACATTTCTCATTTTTAAAGTTTTTTTCATAGATTGGAAATGAATGTTCAAATTTTCTATATCGATTACTAAACAGATATCCCAATGATTTAAAATGATAAGTATCCCCTAGCCATGAATACAGAGTATTTTCTTTGATTTGCTCTGTAATTACCTTGTAAAATATTTCTGTAGTTCTAATTGCAGCTTCACTTGATGTTAATGATCCATACGGCACAAAAGAAGAACGACAACTTGCTAAATTTTTTTCGATATGTTGATTCGGGGCGGCTAGCGAAGAGCGGTTACTTGTAATAATTCCTTCATCTACACTGGTATTAAGACATTGAAAACATCCCTTTTGACTATAGTCAGTATACAGTATATGTCCCCCAATACCCAAGGGTTCAACCCAAGAATAAAATACTTTATACATTCCTTTTTTAAAGAAACTATTTAGTGCTAAACTTGTCATAGTATCCCCCACACAGATAAAGGTGTAATCAAATTTATCAAAAAAGGTAGGATCGCTTTTGATAACGCCTAGAACATTCATTGACTCTACATCAACTTCTAAATATGGGTTTTTCTTCTCTAACTCATTTTGCAGATTATCTACTTTATAGTTAAACTTATCTACTTTTAAACTATTTGCTCCTAACTCATGGCGAAAAAGATTATCTTTTTCAAACGCCTCGTAATCAATTAATGTCATTTTAGTTATCCCCAAGTCAGAAAGTTCAGAAGATAACTTCCCCCCAACTGAACCTAATCCAACAATACAAACATTTAAATTTGTAAAATAGTGTTCGCCACTTGTCCTTTCAAGAAGATATTTCAAGTCCGAACGGGTTACTAACAATGGTGTGGGTCTTTTTAGTTGTTTTTTTATCGACTGTTTGTTTTTATCGAACCAGTAACCTATTATTACTTCATTTTTTTTATCAATCGGTATTTTTAAAATCAATATTTTTATACTTGTGCTTTTAGCTTTTATCCATCTATCAAAAAAATTTTTTTTGGATTGGGTGGTGTTATTTCTGATTAATTTTAATAATTCTTTTTTCCCCCATCCCTTTCTGGGGTTGGGAGGTAAAATCTTATTATTTAATCTTAAAGGTATATATAAAGCATCCGCAGAATTCGCTTTATCAATTTTACCAGTATAAAATTTACTTGGTATATCTTGATTATCAATATCAGTAAGTATTAAATTCTCCTCTTTGTATAAAAAAACTTCTAAACGCTTAACTTCATCGTTTGGCTCAGCAAAAAAGTCTACTGGTATTAAATCTTTTTGCTGATCCCAAAATGCAATGAATTCATTTCTAAAATCATCATAGTTTAGCTTCTTTATACCAGTTTCAATGGTTTTAATCGCCATTTGTACTGAAGAAAACAATACATTGTCTTCATTTCTACTATCATATATGACATTATTCGAGGTAACATAGCAAATCAATCCATTGCTATCTAAATGCGGAATAAATAAATCTATTTCATCTAAATTTTGAATGTACACTTTAGGTAATTCGTTGGGAAAATGGGTAGGGAAAACTATTTTTAGTTTAATAGTCTTCCCATTCGAACTTGAGTAATCACCAAATAATTGTCCCTCACTATTTTCATAAACATTATCCAGTAAATAATTTAATTTTTTACTTATCATAATGGATTTACGCACTTGGATAGTCCGAGACAAATGAATTTCTTGCACTAGATTCTACAACTGTTTCTTCATCTACCACAACAAAATCATCACCAAAATGTTTATTTAATTTTTTAGTAGCTTCATGTTCATCCAGTGTATCAATTGAAAACTTGAGATCAGAATTTAATGAATCTAATTTGGTTTTAAAATCTTCCATCTGATTAGATGTCATTTTACAAAACGCATCATTGTAAGGTTTTACTGGTAAATCTGCTTTTATTCTGTAATGCCAACGTTTGTTGGTTTTATCATATTCATAATTATTGAAACAATTTAATAGTGTGCTAGTAAAATCATGTAATGCTTTTAAATCATTATATGTTGTTGTATTCTCTAACCAATCAATAGTTTTGTTTGGGGAAAATTTTTCTAGTGCTAGAACTGTTAATCCTATTCCGGTTGGTCTGTTTTCTTGTTTAAATTTATTATCTTTCCATCTTTTTAAATATCTAATACATCTCCTAAATTGCTTTCTATCTTCCGCTGAGTCTGAATAATTATTTATCATATCTTTCAATTCTTTGGGATCTGCTACTTCCCATTCAATATTTTCATCTGAACTATACTCTTTTCCTCTTGCCAAATAATAGTTTTCATTTTCAACAGCATATACTGCAATATCAACATGTACTTGTTCATTATTATTATCGCTAGAAAAGTTGACTGTTATACAAGGATTTTTTATAGTAATTTTTGCATTTGGAAATGTTCTTTGTATTGCATCCCTGACCCATTTCTTCGCAGTTATTGGATTTTGACAATCGTCCAAACTCATTTCTATTGCTAATCCAACATCAATATCAAAATCTATATTTTCATCTGAACTTTTAATTCCTGTAAAGACTGAGTAACTACCTTGAACGAATGTGCTAAAAGAATAATCTATATCCATAAAATCCTTTAATCCATTTATAATTTGGTCCCTATATTCTCTCAAAAGAGAATTATCGTCATAATCAAGCTTAATTAGGTCATGGAATGAGATAAAGTTTTTTTGAAGATTTACCATTTAATTTTTCCTCCTACAGTATATATCTATTTAAAAAAGAATTTCCAGTAACATTCTAACATATATGTAGTGTTTAATCCATTTTTGATATGTAAAAGCAACAATATGTTGTGTATTAGTTAGTGTGTTCAAATATCCCATGAGAAGTCAGCAATAAGTTTCCTCTAATCCCCATATCACGCCACAATGCTTGATAGTCAATACAATTTTGCAGGTGACTAGGGATTTCTCCCAATCCACCAGTTTTTTCTACGAAATATCGTGCAACATCTTCCATTGAATCACAGTCGTTGTAGCAAATAATATCGTCTTTGTTTTCTAGCATTTCCTCAAGACTATTAAACCAAGTGTTTTGAATGGTAGATAGTTCATCATACATAGGTGAGCCTTCCAATTCGCTAACCCTCTCACATAGTCGGTTAATTTCTTCAATTGAAGTGTATTCCCCAATGCTAAAGGGAAGTTCATAATCATGAATAGCATATTCTTCGTATTCATCATTGAGACCGATACGTTCCTTCATGTCTTCAAAATCAATCGGAGGGGAGAACCAATCCTCCCTCATTGTATTTGCCTAAGTTGGCAATATAAATCTGCACTTCCATTATGTGACCTCCTATGCTCCAATGAGTCGGTTAAAAAGGTTGAGTAGCACATCTTTTACTTCATCTGCATTAAAGATCAACCCAACGGCAATCAATGCAATAATCAAAAAGCCAATTAGTTTTGAGAATTCACGTTTGAATCCCAAGTAGAGTCAAATAGAAACAATTGTCAGTAATACCAGCGATTGCGCATTACTTAAAAACAAGTTATATAAATTTTGTCCAGAGTTCATAATATCTTATTCCTTTCTTCGAGATAAATTCTTCGGTTAAGTAAATAGAGTTTCACTAATTTCAACTCATTCATAGGATAATATCCTTAGAATTATAGGGCTGTTGTTGTAGGATTTTCTCATGACGATCTGTTAAGCAGGCGTCACGAATCATCATTTCCACCACATCCGTTTCGTTGACTGCATCTAGAATTGTGGCAATTTTAAGGGTAGGGGCTACTTGATGACGTAGCCAGCTCAACGTTCGATTAAAGTCGTAAGGTTCTGGTTGAGTAGTTAAACGAAGATGTCCACGATTTTTGCCGATAAAAAACGCCCAGCTGTCATTGGTTTTCCAATCACTACGGCGTTTTCCTGTTTCTTTATCAGTAAATCGGAGATATCGGTTAATGATACTAAAGGCTGTCCGTTCTGGATTACGATACCCCAGTAAATCATCCAGTGCTTTTTCAACACGTTCATTCTTCAAGCGGATTTCAAAAGGATTCTTGATTTCAGCTTTTTCTAAGGGGATTTCATTCTTGACGTATTGTTCATAATCTTTTTCGTAAATACAAAAATAGATGTCGCTTTTTAGTGAGCCGATATAGAGTGTGTGTCCCATATCCTGTTTTTCATTGCGTTGCTTCAATTCACCACTTTTATAATTTTTAAAACTCCGAAAAACTGAGACACATTCTTCTTCGACACATTTTCTAGCCAATTCTGGAATATCCAAAATCCCTGTTTTATTATTGATGGCTAAGTCCAGTCATTTGATAAAACCTTTAGCTTTGACACAGTCCTCAAAAAAATCATACCAGCTTCTGTGTTGAGCAAGAAGAAAATTTTCAAATTGCCGACAGCCTTTTCCCTTCAACTCTAGCAGTGTTCCTTTCGATAAATTCACGGAATGTAAGACCATGATGTCCCCAAAGTGATAGTTGTCTTGATAGGAATAATAGGCATAATCTTCATGCACCATATACTCAATGTTTATTTTCAGAATTTGTTGCACAACCATGACCACATCATCAGTTGGAAATCGAATCCGAACATAGTCGAATAACATTTCTAAGAGAGAGTCAGGATTGAAGACGTCCAGTTCTTTGTCTAATTTTTCTCTTAGAGATTGGGAAACTAAAGTCTTTCCATTTTCAATCCGATTGAGGTGTTCCCGTGTAATGCCCACAGCCGTGGCAAGCTTATTTTGCGAAACGGCGTAGTCATTGCGTTTTTTCCTGAATGTTTCCACCAAAGAAGGGTTGTTTTCCATTCACATTCCTCCAATCAATAAAGGTGTGACATTTTCCTATGCATAATCATACCTTATAAAAATCGTTCTATCGCCCGTGGTTACTGGACTTGCAGATGACTTTTGATAGTTTTTTGTTGTTTTTCTACCCCCTGTTAGATGACTGGGGGGTGTCAGTTTGGCGTGGCTATCGCCACATTAAACAACGCTAGTCTGCCCTTGTTCCTTTCGCTTTGCACGGCACAGGGTCAGCCTGCGTTTTGGTTGCTAATTGACCTATTTGTCCTAGAAAATCATATCCCTTAGGTATAAATGGTGTATAGAACTCACTAATCACGCTTGTTCCTACATCTACATAACCACGTCCTTTGAATTGTTTTAAAAAGAAGTCTTTATTGGTTTCGTCAAACATCATACCATAACCCAATTCACTGATTCTTCCAAGAGCTACTCGGAAATTAAACTGGTCAAGAGTTCCATCCCCTAAATACTTTGCGTCTGGTCATTGACAAGCGAGTATTAAAAAGAAACCAGCTTATCTTCCCAGCATAACAATTTGTTTCAACTTGGAAATGACCTTTGTACTATCACGCCCCAGCATAGCTTCATAAAATTGTTTGAGACAGTCCAGCATTTCTTCTTTCTTGAAGTAGACCATTATCCATCATAGAATCTAAGTCTGCAAGGTCACTGTTTTTAGGGTCCAGAATATATAGGTTAGCATTGGTCTGGAGGGGGGCTTCAATGATAGCCAAAATGAAATAAGTCTTTCCTCCACCAGTTCCTCCAGCAATCAATATATGAGGAAGTATAAATGATAACCTAAGCATGTACACAAACGATTAAATAGGAATGTACAATTTTGCTCGGCTATTGCATAATATTTTCGAGGTGAATATTATGCATATAAAAATTGATGTAAATACGGAAGTAGAAATACAGACTTACCAAAACTAAAAATACTAATGGAGAGTCTGAACATGAAAATTAATAAAAACAAATTAGCGAGAGATCTTAATGTCGATCGAAGAACGATCGACAAATATTTAAATGGTTATCAACTGAGTCATACAAGAAAAAGAAAATCAAAAATTGATGATTACTACCACATTATAAAATTACTGCGTTCTGATGAGACACCACAGAAGTTTTACTATAAACGAGTGCTTTGGCAATACTTAAAAGATAATCATGGATTGGACTGCGCTGCTTCTAGCTTTAGAAGATATATTTCAGGAAAGCCAGAGTTTCAACAATACTTTGAATCTCGTAAAGGTAGAATGCATACAAAGGAAACCGTGCGGTTTGAAACACCACCGGCAGAACAAGCACAAGTGGATTGGAAAGAAAACATTCAGTACATGACAAAAGACGGGGAAATATTGTATGTGAATATTTGTGTATTTCTGTTATCTTATTCACGTTTCAGAACGTATCTATTATCAATTTCTAAATCACAAAGTGTGTTACTTTCATTCCTTATGGAAAGTTTTGAAGCTATTGGCGGGATTCCTAAAGCTATTTTAGTAGATAATATGAAAACAGTGATGGATGAACCAAGAACGAGATACCAGCCTGGAAAAGTTAATGAACGATTTTATCAATTTGCGAAAGATTGTGGTTTTGTCGTCAAACCTTGCGTTGCCGGAAGGCCACAAACCAAAGCCAAGGTTGAAGCGCCTATGAAGTTGATTGATGAAATTCATGCTTATCAAGGGAAATTTAATTATGAAGAGTTACATGCATTTATACAGGAATTAAGTAATCGGGTGAACAGCCAATATCATCAAGGAACAGGTAAAATACCGATATTACATCTAAAAAAAGAAAGAAATCTCTTAAACCCATTACCCAAAAGGCAAATAAGAGATTTCTATAAAATAGATCATACACCTGTAAAAGTAAACACTTCAAATATGGTTTCATTCAAGTCCAACATGTATTCTGTACCACCAGGATACACGGGCAAAACCGTAGGTTTACAAGTCTATGACAATAAAATTCATATATATTATAACACGGATTTAATTGCAGAACATCAGATAAGTAAACAAAAGATGAATTTTAAAGAAGCCCATTATATAGAGAGTTTGTCTAAACAACTACACTATAAGGATGATATTGAAGAACTAGCATTAAAAAATTTATCTGCGATTAATGAGGTGTATAGAAATGAATAGTAGTTATATGAAGTTGATTGACAACCTTAAATACTTAAAATTAAATCAAATAATCACTCATTTAGATGAAACGATCGATTTTATGAACAAAAATAATTTATCTTTTACCGATGCCTTGTTTAAATTAACTGATTATGAAATTGATATGAAAGAAATTAATATGATTCGATCAATGGTGAAAGTAGCTGCATTTCCACATTTAAAGGAAGTAAAAGATTTTGATTTCTCATTTCAACCGTCGATTAATAAAGAACAAATATTAGATTTTACAACACTGCGATTTATTGAACAAAAAGAAAATATTGTATTTTTGGGCTCTAGTGGAGTAGGAAAAACCCACCTAGCTACATCAATAGGAATAGCAGCTGCGAAAAAGAGAACCAGCACATATTTTATTAAGTGCAATGACTTACTTTTAAATTTAAAGAAAGCGAAGCTTGAAAACAGATTAGAAAGAAGGTTAAAACACTATGCAAGGTATAAATTACTCATCATCGATGAAATAGGTTATCTACCGATTGATGAAGATGACGCAAAGCTCTTTTTTCAATTAATTAATATGCGTTATGAAAATAAAAGCACTATTTTTATAACGAATGCGAACTTTAAATCGTGGGGAGATATATTTCAAGATCCCAAAATAGCAAACGCCATTTTGGATAGAATTCTTCATCATGCGACAGTAATAAATATTGTAGGGGATTCATATCGTCTCAAGGATCACATTCAAAAGGAACATAAGTCGTAAGCTCGGGTATTATGGTTATTGAGTATGGTTTGCACCATACTCAATTGAACAAATTTGTACATCGTTAAATAATCAAAAGGGGGGTGCACATTCTTATCTTTACATTTATAGGAAGTTTATCATATTCCCAATAGACAGACTTCATTAGCTTAAGTCGTCCATTATCTTCCACTACTTCTTCAATGCTGACACGGTTGGCAATGGAATCATAGAGTAGGGTGTACTCAATAAAGGAATCTTTGATTTCTCTATCAACTAGTTCACAGTAGAGACCTGTCTCAAGTTTTTTCTCTAAGTGTAGAAGCTGATCTTGGTACTTGCCAAGTGTAACTTCTACACGAATATAAATCAGTCCTTTCTTTGAAGAATAGTACATCTTTGGGGAAAACAGTGATTTTTTCTTTTGACTTGGGAGAGGAGAGGTCTTTAAAGAAGCCATCAGATTGTACCTGTTCCTATTCATACCATTTGTTTTCTAAAATAATGCACGCCAATTTCTCCCTGTGCTGGAGTTGTTTCACCGTATCAATGTGATAGCGATATATCAGCAGTCCTAATAATAGGCAAACAAAAAAGGCAGTGATTACGCTACCTAGAAAACTTGAGATATAGAGTTGTGCGAGGATTTTCTCAACTGTGATGGACTTCCAATTTGTATTCTTAAGAGAGCGAAGGTGGAAGAGAGCCATCATCAGAAATCCAGCGAACCCAAAAACTCCTAGACTAGTATGGTAGAGCAGGTTGGTATCCCTTGATTTGATTCATTTCCCTTTGTGCTTGAAAATGATTAGCCTCCTTTCTGGCAAATAAAAAGCAAGCTGTTTTTAGCTTGTATTTACTAATACTTTTAATATACTCTTCTTACTCTCGCGCTCGTTCCAGCAACTTGCATTGTTGTTCCAGAACCTCCATCATATACAATTGCATTTGGCGAGTATTCATATTTATATTCGTATTTATATGTAGACTGTGCCCATGTTTGACCATTGCGCAATTTATAGACGCTTTCTCCGTTCCAACCCTCAAAAGCTACATCAATTTGACTTTCTATAACATTATTTAATTTCCGAACTTCAATTTCTTTAGCCTCTACAGATATATAGTATCTGCCGTTTTCTTTGTAAATGGTGATATCAGGTCTGTATTTATAATGATACCAATATTTATATTTTGCTTGAATCCAATATTGACCATTTGAGGTTTTAAATAGTTTGTCATCGTCAAAACCATCAAATTCGCCATCTAATTTGCCTTGAAACACTACATCTTTCATAGCTATGAACACCTTTCATTAAAATTTATTACTTTTATTATATAAGAGAATGCAATTTATTGGTATAATTAGTTAACGAATATTACTGAATGAGAGGATATTATATGAACGTTGATTTTAATATAGCGGATTTTTTCAAACTTCCAAATAAGATAATGGGTGCCTTATCATTGGCATCTGGGCTGATACTTTTCAGTCCTAATTCTTTAGTATCTAAAATGTACATGACTGATTTTAGGGACAAATATGGTTTTGTAATAGGACTGGTATTTATCACCTCATTTTCTATTTTGATTATTAGTTTACTGATAAGCGTTGTTCAGTATTTCAGAAACAAATATTATAAAAAGAAGTTTGAAGAAAGTGAAAAACCAAGACTGCAAGCTTTAGACAGATATCAAAAGGCAATTATATATTCTTTGTTTACAGAAGATAATCATACACATGAACTACCCTTGCACGATGGAGCAGTCAATTTTTTAGAGCATGGTATGATGATAGGTAAAGCAACTACTCAGTATGCTGTATCTGATCTAAATAATGCCGTTTTCCCCTACATGCTACAACCTTGGGTAATTCAAAAACTGCAAGAAGATAGTGAGTTGCAAACTTCATTCAAGATAGCTTGTCAAGAGCAAAAGGAGAAATTTGAAAAAGAATATAATGAATCTGTCAGTAGGTATTCTTCATATGACAACTTCTACTAAGGATATTTTACTATCCTTTTTTTATTTGGTTGCGGTGTGATTGTGGATTTCTTCAAAACAATATTATCTACCCTAATATACCAGTCCACATCAGCCCCTCTAAAAGTTGCCGTTGCGACTGTATCAGCTACTGGATTTACCAGCTCCACTTCGGAATTGTAGTCATACTGCTTTTCTCCAGCTTTCGCATGAGTAGCTCCACCAACAACAATGTCTTCCACAGCTTCAATCTCATAGGTCACGTCAGCCAGTGGTCGATAGTCAAAAATGAAAGAGTGGAGGGCGCCATACTCTGATTCAGTTTGTTCCACATCGACAACTTTGTTGCCAGTCTTCGTTAATTTCAATAAGCCTTGTTGGGCCTTATTGTCCAAACGAACTTCAATAGTATTATTTGGCTCAATCATAACGGTTTTGATTTCACCTTTATTGACAAAGCCATTGGGAGCAGTGACTTCGGAAATCGTCACTTTTGTACCTTGTGGGATGTCCTTGATTTCAGCGACACCGTTTTTGTCAGTGGTGATATCTTTAGATACTCCTGCATATTCAAAACGTAATGTCGTATCGGTCAGTGGTTTGCCAGTATCTCCATCAATCTTTTGGACTTTGACGTTCCCTAGTTTGATGATGTTGACTTTTAGGTTGGTTTGTTTAGAACTCTCTAAATGAAATTCCACCATGACTTGTTCTTTAGGTTTCTTGTAGACAACGGATGTACCAACTTCGTTCTGAGGGACTTTCCAATAAAAGATACTGCCGTTTCTAGAATCGGCACTTGGCGTGATAATCAGTGTATTGCCGTCTTGTTTGATGGTGCTGTTCATAGAGTTGGATTCAAGCGTCATATCACTTAGTATATTATTGACATCTTTTAATGCTAAAGAGTCTCTAACTTTGATAGTGACTTCTTGATTGTGCCAAGAGGGGAGAGTGTCATGTCTTTTGACTAATGCCATGATTTCAGCTTTTCGTTCCTGATAGTTTGGAATCGTGGAAGAACGATAGATGTCGCCGAGTTCTTCTCAGATCATGAGTTGAGTCACAGCGTAGCCATAGTGAGTTTGTTTTGTCTTGGTATAGCCGTAGTAAGCAATTTTAGACAGCAGGTCTTTTTTTGTATGGATAAAAGCTTCAGGTGTATAACCTTCACCGCTATTTTCAGGAATACCAGATTCGACACAGAAAACTTTCTTTCCGTCCATTTTCAAAACATAAATATTTTGAGTCAATTCATAACCAAGATGAACAGGGATGCCAGTGTAGTAATAACCAGTCAATTCTTCCAATACAAATGTGCTGGCTTGAACTGGTGTAGTGGATGTAAAAAAGGTACTGATGAGTGTCGGCAAGAGCATCAGTACCCCAAGAAACTTGTTGAAATATTTAGTTTTAGGTTTCATAGTAGTTTCCTTTCGATTGTTTTTGAGTATAAAAAAATACTCTTCAGTTTATAGAAACGTCTTCTGTTTTAAATAGGGGTCATAATTTAAATTTTGGCGACATTATTTATTCTGACATAAAAAATAGAATCAAAAAAAGAGCCTTGCTTTCTTGCTACAAGGCTCTTTATGCAACTTGATATAGGAAATTCCAACAACCATTTTGGCGGAGAACCTATTCAAATTAACTTGTTTTCATCCATTTCATATGTGCCTAAATGCTGTTAAATCAACGTTCTCACACCAAGTTATCATGTTCTTTTATTCCCATTCAATTGTTGCAGGTGGCTTGCTTGTTACATCATAGACTACACGATTGACATGTTCGACTTCGCTTGTCATACGATGGGAAATCTTCTCTAGCACATCCCAAGGAATTCTAGCCCAATCTGAGGTCATGCCGTCAACAGAATGAATCGCCCGTATCCCCACTGTATGGTCATATGTGCGATTACCGTCTTTGACGCCGACACTCTGGATCCCTGGAAGTACCGCAAAGTATTGCCAAATATCACGATCAAGTCCAGCTTTTTGGATTTCATCACGTAAAATGGCGTCTGCTTCACGAACAATTTCAAGTTTCTCCTTCGTCACTTCACCTAGGACACGAATCCCTAATCCTGGACCAGGGAAGGGCTGGCGCCAAACAATTTCACTCGGAATCCCTAATTCAAGGCCAACTGCTCGTACTTCATCTTTGAATAGGGCTTTTAATGGTTCAAGCAATTCAAATTGCATATTTTCGGGTAGGCCTCCGACGTTATGGTGTGATTTGACCATTTTCTTGCTATCTATCCCAGACTCAATCACATCTGAATAAATCGTTCCTTGAGCTAAAAAGTCAATATCCTTCAATCGATCTGCTTCATCGTCAAAAACATAAATGAATTCATTTCCGATAATTTTCCGTTTTTGTTCTGGATCTGTGACACCCTTTAGTTTACTTAAGAAGCGATCTTCGGCATCAATGCGAATAATATTCATGTTAAAGTCATCTTTAAATGTCTTCATTACCATGTCGCCTTCATTTTTACGAAGTAGACCATGGTCAACAAATATACAAGTAAGTTGATCACCGATTGCTTTATGAACAAGAGCGGCTACAACTGAAGAGTCTACTCCACCACTTAAAGCACATAAAACCTTGCGATCACCTACCACTTGCTGAATCTGTTCAATTTCTTGTTCGATAAAACGGCTAGCTGTCCAATTTCCTTTACATTCACAGATTTCGAATAAAAAGTTCTTGAGAATATTTTGCCCAAAGACAGCATTTTGTCCTTCTGGGTGGAATTGAAGTCCAAAGATTGGCTTGTCCTGATGGCGCATTGCCACTACTACTGATTGACTTCTAGCTTCAACAACAAAGGGATTTGGTACTGCGGTGATTTGTTCATTACTGCTTATCAAAATCGTTTGTTCACTTGATGTATTGGTAAGTAATGAAGCTTCCTCAGTAATTTCTATTTTCATTTCCCTAGAGGTTTGTTCAGGTGATTGCTCAACCTTACCCCCAAACAAGTCAGTGATTAAACGTGCACCATAATCAAGGGCAAGAACAGGGATGTCTAGATCAAAGATTGCTTCATTAATTGGCAAATGGTCTTGGTCATCAAGACTTTGTTGACCTCCTGATAAGATAATTCCTTTTGGATTAATCTGCTTAATCTTGTCAATCGTTAATCGGTGTGAATACAATTCACTGTAGACGCCAAGGTCGCGAATGCTTTTAGTCATTAGTTGATTGTATTGACTACCATAATCAAGAATTAAAATCATTTCATTTTCACCTTGCATACTTACCACTCCTATCTGTAACTGATAATTGTTAGGGAATACAGCTTACTTTTTTAAAAAACAAGTATCTCATTCTTTAAATAACAAAAACCTCTGGCAAAAAAGACAGAGGCAGAAATACATGTAAATATTCTGCCTCTATAGTCGGAAATTTAATGGATCTCCGGTAGAAACTCTCGAACCTTATTATCGAGGATATACAGAGGGACTTGTATTAACTTGTTTGCTTCTATAAAAGTAAATTTATAACTATTCAATGCCATCTTGATAATCTTAAAAACGATTATAGATTGCAATCGATCACTTTTAAGCATATTTCAATAAAGAAATATGAGTAATTAATGTTACTATTTTATCAATGCCATCTTTATCGGTCAAGTTAATCTTTGTCTGATCTAGTGTTGAAGAGTACATTTATCGCAGTGCAACTGTCAGTAAGACAGCACTTCAAGCATTTGAAGGAAATTGAATTTTAAAAGTTGGAGATCAATTGACAGTAAGGTCCCACTTGGTTTAAGAATCATTAGCTTATCCCCTTGTGATAGTAACAGATGTTTTCGATGGCAAGAATAACCGCAAAAGTCCTCGCTGGTATGAGTAACCGCAAATGTTTCTGGTGGGACGAGTAACCACAGTCCCAGTCCCAACTCACAGTCAGTGGGGGATGGGGGAAAACCTACAAAGTAAAGAAACATTTTATATGTCATTATTTTCAATATTATAACGAACTTGGCCCAGGAATGCCTGGGAGGCAGTGGATAATATCTGATTCTTCTTCCAAATCATATTCAGCCCTGCATGCAGGTTAGGGTGTAGCGGTTTAAAGCAAAGTTTGCTTTCGCCTGTAGTGTTAATTATTTTATCTATACATAGGGCATAACCAAGACCTTCTTCAACCATGAGTGAAGCATTATAAAGTAAGTTATATGTTCCGGAAATATGCAATTTTTCAAGACCTTTCCCAAACCATCCGGAAAGCTCATTATCTACCGCTGTTTGACGTGAAATAATTAAGGGTTTATCTATTAAGTCCGAAGGTTGAATAAATTCTTTAGATGCCAAGGGACTTTCTTTTTGCATTAATACACCCCAAGTTTCAGTAGCTGGTAATTGAATGAACTCATATTTCTGCTTATCTGTTGGTTCAATTACAATACCAAAATCCAATAATCCACTGTCTAATTTATCCATGATATCATCTGCGTTACCACTATAAAGGTGATATTTAATGGCTGAATGTTTTTTAAGCAGATCTGCTAGAGCCTTTGCAATAAAATGCATTGCTCTTGTTTCACCACCGCCTATGTATATTTCACCACCTATCACCTCTTCATGATGGAAATTAGCTTCTGTTTTATCAACTAATTCTACGATTTCCCTTGCCTTCGATAATAAGAACATACCTTGTTCTGTTAGAGTAATTTTTCGATTTCCTCTTTGAAATAAAGTAGTGCCTAATTCTACTTCAAGGTCTTTTAATTGCCTTGATAAGGTAGGTTGCGATAAATGGAGCTGTTTTGCTGCCGCTGAAATATTCTCTTCATTTGCAACAGCAATGAAATAACGTAAGACTCGAATATCCATAAAAATCACCTCTGAATATATATGCCTAAAAGGTATACGTATGTATTTGATATAAGTATTGGATATTCCAATCATATCAGCTTATCATATAAGTGCAAAGCTGATTTGAGAAATCTAATAAAAGTCTGATTCGTTCATCTTCCATTCAGTCAAAGATGAAGAAAAGGATATTTTTGATTTAATTCTCGTTATCGTCTGATTTATTGTGTTATCTCACATTAAATTTCTCTGTAAATGATGAGATTGTAAATGAGATGGGGAATACTTTTTTAGTGAAGAAGAGGGCTTTTGAATTAAAGAAAATATGAAGATTGGAGGATCTATTATGAATATGGAGGAGTTTGTTAAGTTTTGTAGAGATGGAAATCCTATTCCAGGTGGGAATAAAGAATTGCATGGGTTATTAACCGAATGTAGCTTTGAAGCGCAAAGGATTACGATGGAATTAAATTCTTCATTTCATTCGAAAGAAGAGATAGTGGAGCTGTTCAGTAAACTAACAGGCGCTGAAGTTGATTCATCCTTCATGTGTTTTCCGCCGTTCTATACGGATTTCGGGAAAAATATTAATATTGGGAAAAACGTATTTATTAACACAGGCTGTTCTTTTCAAGATAGGGGAGGGATTAGGATTGGTGACGGTGCATTAATTGGAATGAATGTGACGATCGCTACACTTAATCACGGCTTTTCCTTAGAAACGAGAAAAACAACATATTCTGCTCCAGTCATCATTGGGGAAAATGTCTGGATTGGTTCAAATGCAACAATATTGCCCAATGTCACAATTGGGAATAATGCTATTGTGGCAGCAGGGGCGGTTGTTACAAAGAATGTTCCGGAAAATACAATCGTTGCAGGAGTACCAGCAAAGGTAATAAAAAATATTGATGACTAATAATGTGGAAAAAAGGTTTGCCTTTGATGGCCAATTTGACTTCCGTTAATGCTAGTCCTGTTATGGGAAATACAATATTAATAGCAATGCACTTATACTCAGGGTGATCTTAACTTCAATGTTTAAGATTTTTTTATCGAAAGGGTAGTAAAGGTGACAGGGGAGTAGCAAGCTGAAGCATGCGAAAACCCATTATAAATGAAGTACCTAGGAAAAAATCAATCAATAATTTGAGGGAGCTGTTTAATGATGACAATTAAAAATAAGGTTATTGTAATTATGGGAGCATCGAGTGGGATTGGTGAGGCTACGTCTAGATTACTGGCTGAAAAAGGTGCTAAATTAATTATTGCCGCACGTCGATTAGATCGCCTTGAAGCTATAAAAGCGGCAAACCCTAAGGCGGATATCCATATTCAACAAGCAGATGTAACCAACTATGAAGAGGTTAAAAAAGTAATTAATCTTGCTATGGATACTTATGGAAGAGTTGATGTTCTTTACAATAATGCTGGTATTATGCCAACTGCTCCAATCGTAGAAGGACGGCGTGATGAGTGGCAGCAAATGATTGATATTAATATTATGGGTGTCTTAAATGGAATTGCGGCAGTTCTACCAATTATGGTTGAGCAAAAAACAGGACATATTATTGCGACGGATTCTGTAGCAGGTCATGTTGTTTATCCTGATTCAGCTGTCTATTGTGGAACAAAATTTGCTGTACGAGCCATTATGGAAGGGTTAAGACAAGAACAAGGTAAAAACAATATTAAATCTACTATTATTTCTCCAGGCGCAGTTGCAACGGAGTTATATAAGACAATTAATGATAAACAGGTTTCAGAAGATCTTCATAAGGCACAAAAAGAATGGGGCTTAATTTCTGAAGATATTGCATCTGCAGTTGCATTTGCAATTGATACACCTGATCGGATGGCAATAAGTGATATGATTGTTCGTCCAACTAGACAACTTGTATAAAGTGAATCTTCACTTGTTGGGCTCCCCTGATCAGTTAACCATGCTAAAGCTATGATTTATAGAAATATTAATTATTTTGGAGGTAAGACTGATGAAGAAACCATATGTTATTATTCATACACACACGGCGATAGATGGCAATATTGATGTGATGGATTTACAAGAATTTAAAGAAGCAAGTCGGCAATATCAAGAGTTGTCCTTGGATCCTCAGAAGCAGCAGTTTAATATCCAAGCTTATTTAAATGGAAAGACATCAACAGAAGATAATATAACATTCTATAAGAAACCAGCATTAAATGAAAATGCCGATCCGGTTCCCAAGGGGGATTATATCGCAGATACAAATGCCTCAATGTATTATCTATCCATCGACCCGCGTGGAGAATTAGCTTTTGAAGACAATAGCTATGGTTATGGTGATGTAGCTTCTCACATTGTAGAAGTTTTAACGGAGCAGGCATCTCATGCTTACAAAGATTTTCTTAGAAGGAAGAAGATATCATATATCATCGCTGGAAAAGATCAGATTGATTATGAAGTGATGCTTGATAAGCTCTATAATCACTTTAAGATTAAGCGAATGATGGTTGGAGGCGGTGGAACAATCAATTGGTCTTTCATCCAAAATGATTTAGTAGATGAAATTAGTGTTATTTTGGCTCCTATTGCAAATGGCGATCCAAATGGACATCGCTTCTTCGTTGCAAGAGAACCATATTCCACGATTAAGGCAAGCGCTTTTGAATTGAAGTCTGTTAAACAGTTAGAGTACGGTACATTATGGATTCGCTATACTGTAAAAAGGAATATGAAGAAATAGTGATCCATCATGCGTTCTGAAGGCTTACTTATATTAGTGTTTTGTATTTTTGTATGATCAACACCGGACAGGAGTTAAAGCTATACTGCAACATGTATTGATGCCAGTATTTCAACTGGAGGCAGATTGATCACTTACTAAAAAAGTAGAAGATAAGATACAAGAGGCTGGAATATAACTAACCAAAAAAATGGTTTCAAGCATTAAAATTTGCTTTAAACCATTTTTCACTTTCTCTTTGCCTGGTACGGAAAAATGCGAGAAGCACAAATTGGCCTTCTGTCGCAATTTGAACATTGTAACCAGCTTTCAATCAAAATATTCAATTTATTATACATTTAAAAAAGCGTCCACCCAGAGTATAAATCACAGAGTGACACCTCAAAAATATTTAAGAGGTGATGATTCTATTTAAATGATGATCATAAGAAAAAGGAATCCAGTATCAAATGAATTCCTTTTTCATTTTAGCTGAGTTTTATCCCAGCCTCTACTTTGTTCATTGGGTCATAAATAAGATACCGAGTGTGTTGGGTCCGCAATGAGAAGAAACAGTACATCCAGCTTGGGTTACTATAATTTCATTAAAATTAGCAGTTTCTTCGATTACCTTTTTGACTAGTTCAATATTTTCCGGAGAAGTGCCCGAATGGGTAATGAAAATACGATCAAGCTTTAAATTGTCGTATTCATTTAACTTCTCTTGAGTATAGCGCTTAAACACTCTAGATAGGGATCCGCGATATTTTTTCCCTACGTTCATATTCCCGCTTGTATGGTCAACCTCAATGCATGGCTTTATATTTAGTAAGTTTGCGCTTAAGGCAGCAAGGGCGGAACATCTTCCACCTTCATATAAATAGGTCAGCGTATCAATCACAAAGCTGGCATGGACTTTTGTTTTTAATTGATTAACTTCCTCATAAATTTGTGCTGCAGGCATCCCTTTATTAATACGATCACCAGCTTCGAGTACAAGATGCCCCATTCCTGTTGAAAGGTTTCCAGAGTCAATGACATAAACTCCTTCAAGTTCTTCTGAAGCAAGAAGAGCATTTTGATAAGACGAGGAAATACCAGAACCGAGGCTGATGTGAATAACTTCACAACCATTATCTGTCCATTGTTTAAAATAGTCGATATATTCTTGGGGGTTTGGGGCTGATGTTTTTGGTAAAATACGTTGTTCTTGGAAGGTGTGGTATATATCATTTGGCGTAATATCTACTCCATCCCGATACATCTTTTCACCTAAATTGATATGAAGCGGTTGACAATGAACCCTATATCGGTCTTTTGTTATATTATCTAAGTCACAGGTGCTATCGGCACTTAAAATAACTTTATTCAACTTCCTCTACCTCTTTCACTATTACAAGATTTAATATGATTATAGGTTAATATATTAGTATAATACCATATGATCGGTAAAACCTTAACAGCTTTTTGAAAGAAGTCTCTTTTCTTTGAGAGATGTAAAAAAAGCCATCGATTAGAAATAAGCAATAGACGAAAAGACCTCTAGTTAATATGGAGTAAGTAGTTCGTGAGGAAATCCGAAATCCATTCAAAGAAGCGAGATGAGTGACCGATGGGTTTTATCGCAGTGTAACTGCCAGTAGATTCCTACGGAAACAGCAAACGGTCTTCGATGGGACGAGTAACCGCAGTCCCAGTCCCAGTCCCACGAGTCCGAAGATCCTTATTGCGACACGGTAGTGGAGCAATAAGGAATGTTAGACTAAAACCGCCACGTCCTGTGGCAACGTCTAACTGACCCACATCCTGTGCGCCCGAGTTCGTGCCCGTGGAAAGCGAAGTATCTGGAAACTGCGGGTTTAGAGAACAAAGTCATAAATTAACTAGATACTAAAAATTGTATAAAATAGGAACTTAAAAAAACTCCCACAATTATTTGACACAAACTTTAATTGAATTAACATACTAAAAAGTTAAAATTCTATGTTAAAATACTATTGAAAGGTTAATTCAGCATGTTTTTTCAAAAAACAATTTGAGAGGTGTTCAAAATGAGGAAATTTCTAATTGCTTTTGGAGTATTATTGCTGAGTATCACTATGCTCGCTGCCTGCAATGACAAGGATGAGAATACGAATGATAGTGAACAACCAGAAGAGCAAGTGGACGAGAACAGTGACGAAAATAATGAAAATGATGATTTAGCAACAGATGATCAAACTGAAGATGCTGCAGATCTTGATGTTGAAGATCAAGTAGACCTTTCAATAGGAGACACCGGCCATTTTTATACGGATATCGGAAGTTACGATATGACAGTGACCACGGCTGAATTAAAAGGGTATGAGCTAGAGGGAATTGAATCCCAATTAGATGACTGGATCCTACTTGATGTGACGATAAAAAACACAAGTGATACCACCTTAAATGTTGAAGATATTATGGGTACGATGGAAGTGACGGATAATCTCGAAGGTTCTGGGTCAATTGGAGCTGTAGGTGCTTTTGATAGTGTTGAGGACTTTCAAGGGGAGATCGGACCAGGTGAAGAACAATCGGGGCAATTTATTACCGAAGTCTTTGAAGCTGATCAATATTATTTTCGTAAAATTAGTGGGAACGTAGCTGGTGGAAGTAGTAATCAAGTGATCTGGACAATTAAAGCTGAAGATTTAAAGTAAATTTAATTAATGATTGATAGGTTTTTAATGACTAAAGAGGGCAAAGGCCTTTTCCATCAACAGCTTGATGAAGAAAAAACTTTTTGAAGGGTAAATCAAGAAGAGTAAATTCCATGGGACTGGATGATGAATTCGGATTTACTCCTCTGCTTTTTAAATCTTGTTGATTAGCCAATGTCGTTCTTCAGTGTTATTTCAATTTAGTCATCGCGCCTTTGTTAGGCCATGTAGGGTCAGATCCTGGCTTGTTATTAAGAATGCCAATCTGTATCTACATGGCTTTTATTTTTAATGATTATTCATTTTTCTTCTGTTCATATAAGTCAACATACATTTGTCCTTTGGAGTCTATCTGTGCAAAAAAGACATCCTTAATTTCATTAGCTCCCTGTTTTTGAACTTCAGCTAATAACCAATCAGCTGTATATCCGAGCTTTTTCAAACTCTTTTTCATTATGTTACCATCCATAATCAAGATATTTGGACCATGTTCCGGTTCAACAGGAATACCCAGGGTTTTCGGTGTAACAGGTTGTTTGTCTGTTTTTAGCATGACACTTAAGCCACCATTTGTTTCAAGAACAGCCATTTCTACATCAGCTACTGTAAAAACATCCTTTTCCCTTAATAAGAGCATGATTTCATTTATATTCATAAGGTTTTTCTTCATATTATCCTCTAATAATTTCCCGTTTTCGATCAAGATTGCCGGCTTTCCGTCTGTTATATTAGAAAAAGTGTTTGACTTCATACCGAAATAGGCCAATATGATGGGGAAGATCCCCCAAACGAGTAAGGACATGATTCCATTTAATGCTTTTACATTCTGGTCAACTGACATCGTAGCGGCAATGGAACCAATCGTTATTCCAACACAATAATCAAAAAAAGTTAGTTGGGAAATTTGTTTCTTCCCCATAATTCTAGTCATAACAAACAACAATAAAAACGCGACGATTGAACGTAACAAGATCAAAATTAACTCTGGCATAATATCCTTCCACCTTTTACAAATAGTATTTATCCTATTATGGGACAAAATAGTCATATAAATTCATAATTAGGAGGAGAAAAGTGAAAAAGACAATTGTTTTACTCTGTATGATTCTTCTTTTGACGGGTTGTTCAAATCAAGTTGGAGGTGAAGCCTTCTTTAATCACCTTGACGAATTTGAGAAGGAGTTAGACCAGCCAAATTGGACGGAGTTGTCAATCCAAGCGGATGAGCTAAAAGAAATGTACGAAAAGAATAAGTGGAAATTACAATTAATTGGCGATGAAGGAGAATATGAAGAGTTATACAAAAGTATCAGTAATCTTATAGCAACAGTTAAAGAGGAAGATACATTAAGTACAAGAATGGAAATAGCTACGACAAGGGCACTCCTTGAAGGGATCTATTCACTGTAGTTGATTGATCCCTTAAGCTATTTGGATGCCAAAAGCATCTATTTTTTTGTCCGAAATGTCATCATCGTTCCCGATTGGACTCTAAAAATTAAATAGAGGTAAGGGGAAGTCATGATTCACCCTCCGTTCATAGACTATACTTACAATCCTACTTAACTGACAGGCTAGGTCATGTTTGATAAAATAGAACCTGTAAAGTATGAAGGGACAAGGTGATTAGGTTGATATATATTGGTTTAACAGGGTGGCGGGAGCACGATCGTTTATATTCAGCTGAAGTTAAAAGTAATCAACGGCTTACTGAATATTGTAGCCATTTTCCGATTGTTGAACTTGATGCCTCATTCTATGCAGTTCAACCGATCCGTAATATAGAAAAGTGGATTAAAGAGACACCAGCCTCTTTTCAGTTTGTTGTGAAAGCCTATCAAGGGATGACTGGTCACAGGCGAGCAAATGCGCCTTATGGTTCAAAAACAGAGATGTTTGAAGCTTTTAGGGATTCGATTGAGCCCTTGATCGAAGCAGGTAAACTAGCAATGGTGTTGTTTCAATTCCCACCCTGGTTCGACTGTACTTCGGACCATATGATTTATTTACGTTATTGTGTTCAAAAGATGGATGGTATTCCAATTGCATTAGAATTTAGAAATCAGTCCTGGTACGGACCAGGAAACCGTGAACAAACTCTTGAATTCATGCGGAAATATCATTGGATTCATTCGATTGTAGATGAACCACAGACTGGTTATGGTTCAGTTCCAATTGTCCCGGTTGTGACGAATTCTGTAAAAACTTTAGTTCGCTTTCATGGACGTAATGTTTATGGTTGGAATCGACCTAAGAATAAAGACACCAATTGGCGAGAAGTCCGCTACCTCTATAAATATAATCGGGCTGAATTGCAGGAGTGGCGTGAACGAATTTTACAAATCGCCGAAGAAACAGAAGATATCTATATTTTATTTAATAATAACTCTGGTGGAGATGCAGCTGGTAATGCGAAAATGTTGCAGGGAATGCTAGATATTGATTATGACGGTTTAGCACCCCTTCAGTTACGACTTTTTTAGTTTTTTGATAGGAATATTGAGTTAGTTTTTTTGAAAAGTCGACATTGGAGCTGTTCAAAATCCATCAAACTGGCAATACTGTTAGCTACCGATAAAAGTTAATTAAGTTTCAGTACTATAAAAATAAGGTAATTAATAAGGAGGGGGTTAAGCTTTTGAAGCGATTCTTTTATTTATTATTAATCGTCCTGTTTGTTTTCTGGACAGAACCGCTTTGGCAGAAGCCCATTCGTAACGCTATTCCTGAATCTGTGAACGAAATGTTTGTTTCAGTGAAGGAATTTGCTCATCATATGGTAGATAATCACTTTTATATCGATCAAGTGAGAGATCAAATCTCATCACCTAATTCTGGTATTCTTGATCCTGGAAAAAAACCAGAGCAAAAGCCAGTAGAAAAGCCTGAACTAACTCTACCAAGTGAACAAGCTTTTTCACTAGGAAATATTGAGTTAGGTGATACCAAGGATAAGGTTGATGAATTATATGGTGAGGCGATGCGGGAAAGTAGGAATGAGTATGGATTAGATTGGTTTACTTATCATGAAAACTATCATAACTTTATGATGGTAGCATATGATGATGAAGAGATCGTTCGTGGGTTATTTACGAATCAAGATCTATTATCCACCCAGTATCCATTCTCGATGGCTGATACAAAGGAGGCTGTCAATGATACCTTGGGTGAACCAGAAGAGTTGATTGACTATGAGCGTTTTATCTACCAAGTTAATAGTCAAGGAGAATATGATATTTATCAAATTGACGGAAGTTATGTCACTCTTTTTTATGATATTCATGAGGATGATCGGTTGACAGCTGTCTTACTCATTGATGCTGACCTAGAATCAACAAAGGATGTCCTTTACACCCCCTCCAGCCAGGCATTAAGAAAGGGTTTTGAATATCAGTTATTTGATCTAACCAATGCAACTCGTATCAATTATGACTTACCTATACTGGAGTGGGATGAAGCGGTTAGTGAGACAGCAAGAAAGCATAGTACGGATATGGCAGAGAATCAGTATTTTGGCCATACAAATTTACAAAATCAAACCTTTTCGGATCGAATGTTAGCTGATCAGATATCCTTTACCCAGGCGGGGGAAAATCTAGCTTACGGACAGTTTAATAGTATTTTTGCTCACCTAGGTTTAATGAATTCAGCGGGGCATCGTGGGAATATCTTACATGATGGCTTTACTAAATTGGGAATTGGCGTTGACTTTAATGAAAGTAATCAACCCTTTTATACAGAGAACTTTTTTACCAATTAGATCGATGATAAATTGTGGTTCAAAAGTAGAATGATTGAGAAGAGAAAATGCTGCCTTTATTCTAGCTTTGTCAAGGACTTTACTTATCGCCGTACAATTGTCAGTAAGATCCCCGCTTCAATAATACCAAGGAAATGATCGGATTATAAATGGGGATAAGAGCTAGTAAATCCTTGACTATGTTGGCATGACAAAGTATTTCGATAAGTTGAATATTGCTAATCCCGTGTGCAGTCTTACTCAAGAGGAAATAGAGCCAAAATATATGAAATGAGGATGGTTGAGATGAAGAAGATGAGTGTTATCGCATTATTTGTCTTACTATTAACAGCATGTGGAACAGCAGATCAGGCTCCCATCGACCAAGATGATGATAGCAATGTAAGCTCTAGTGAAAATATTGATCAGACAATTATTGATGCGAATAACCAGTTAGGATTCGATTTATTAAGTACAATTGAATCTGATGAAAATGGAAACACCTTTATTTCTCCAACAAGTTTATTTATGGCCCTTTCTATGGTCTACAACGGAGCTGACGGTGAGACCAGACAGGAAATGGTTGATACCTTGCAGTTAGATGAAATAGAAGGTGATCAACTCAATCAGGCCAATGCTTCATTGTTGGCGATTATGAATGATGATTCACGTCAGGCTGAGCTGAAAATGGGTAACTCAATTTGGCTCAATCAGGAATTTCAATTTCAGAATGATTTTCTAGAAAACAATCAGCATTATTATCATGCAGAGATGCAAGAAATTGGTGTTGCTGATGGGAAATCCGCTGATCAAATCAATAAGTGGGTCAGTGAGGCAACAAATGAGAAGATCGACCAAATTGTTGATGTCCCACTTAATCCGGATATCGTCGCCATGTTGATTAATGCAGTTTATTTTCAAGGTACATGGACATATCCATTTGATGAAAATAGGACAGAAGAGCATGCCTTTCATCTAGAAGATGGTTCAACAAAGAATGTCCCATTGATGACATTGAAAAAAAACTTCATGTATATGGAAAATGGGGATTTCCAGGCCATCTCACTACCTTATGGTGATGATGAAGAAATGAGTATGCAAATTTTCCTTCCGAATGAAGATAAAAATATAGCTGACCTTCAGGATAATTTGACAAATAAAGACTGGAAAAAGTGGAAGAGTGAGTTTCAAGAACAAGAAGGCACTATTATGTTACCAAAGTTTCAACTTGAGTTCGAGGCAAGCTTAAGCAAAGCATTAGAATCGTTAGGTATGAAAACAGCCTTTGATGAAAGACAAGCTGACTTTAGTAAAATGGTTGAAGAAGATGTTCAAATATGGATTAGTGAAGTTAAACAAAAGACATTTATTGACGTAAATGAAGAGGGGACTGAAGCAGCTGGGACTACTTCAGTTGATATAGTAACGACCTCTGCACAAATTGATCCTCCATTTGAAATGAAAGTGGATCGCCCCTTCTTTATGACAATTACAGATGAAAAAACCGGAGCTCTGCTATTTATGGGTACGATTTTAAATCCCTAGGCTTCCTGGTGAATTAATTTCAATTTTTTGTATGTACTAGTTTTACAAAAGGGACTAGAATAATACGTAATTGGGTGAACTAGTTAGAACATGGAACTGTCAGGCTAAATTGAATACTTTTTAGTTGTAGAATGAATTGGCAAAATATCTTCTGTAAATAGTCCCTTTTGAGTTTTTAAAACTTCTCTAATTTTGATTGAAGAAGGGGAATAGGGCAAGTTTATGAAATTCTATTTGTCAATTTTAATTATTTCGCCATACCATAACAGAAACCTGATCCGGGTTTAATTGAAAACCGAATCAGGTTTGACTTCTAATTCATTATTATTCCGCAATTATTTGTTCTTCTAGTGGTTTTTTCCAAAGGCCTAAGATAATCGCACTGATGAGAGTACCAATTAGGACAGCTAACATGAGCATTAAGCGATTGTCACCTAGTGCCAGCATGGTGAAAATTCCACCATGAGGAGCGGGGACCTTGGTTAACCATAGTTGTGTTAATCCACCGCCTATCGCACTACCCACCATGCTCGAGCCGATCACACGAATAGGGTCTGCAGCGGCAAAGGGGATGGCCCCCTCTGTAATAAATGAAAGGCCTAGGACAAAGTTTGTTAGGGCAGATTGATGTTGAACTTCAGTGAATTTATTTTTGAAAATAACTGAAGCTAATGCAATTGCTAAAGGTGGGATCATGCCACCAACCATTACCGCAGCC
Organism: Amphibacillus sp. MSJ-3; assembly: GCF_018919165.1. Lineage (GTDB taxonomy): Bacteria > Bacillota > Bacilli > Bacillales > Amphibacillaceae > Amphibacillus. Next base: position 42,291 of record NZ_JAHLQM010000003.1, read on the forward strand.
ATTAAACTACCGTCACCAGTATCGGTAAAGATACCAATTGAAAAGGCATAAGCTGCTTTATTAATTGGTCCCCCCATATCCGTTGCCATCATCGCACCAAGGATTGCGCCGAGTAAAACTTGATTACCTGCACCTAGATTTTCTAGAAAGTTTAGCATGGCAATGTTAATATTAGCGAAAACGGGTCCGAAAATAAAATACATGAATAGGCCTGTAAAGAATAAGGTTAGGATTGGATACAATAAGATCGTTCTTAAACCAGACAGGTTCTTCGGCATATCCTTCAGCCATTTTATCACTATAAGTGTGATATAGCCCGCTAAAAATCCGGCAATTAAGCCACCTAAAAAACCAGCATCGGCATTGACTGCAAGAGCACCACCGGCAAAGCCACTTACCATTGCAGGTTTACCACCTATACTCATGGCAATGTAACCAGCTAAAACAGGAATTAGGAAACTAAACGCTGCACTACCTATTTCATTAATACCAATAAAAATTGGGGAGTTCTTTCCGACAAATCCTTCCAAAAGATATGATAGAGCGAGTATGATTCCTCCAGCAATCACAAAAGGAAGCATGTTAGATACACCACTCATCAAATCATTATAGATTGATTTTAGTGAGAAGTGGCCTTTTTCCTGATGATTATTTTCATCTGAATCATTTTCTCGATCACTTTGGTTTGCCTGATAGATCGGTGCCTTTCCTGATAGAGCTTGATTAATTAATTCTTCACTTTTGTTGATTCCGTCAGCAACCGGGCGTTCGACAACACGTTTTCCATCAAAACGGGCCATTGATACTTTTTTCCCGACAGCAACGATAATGCCATCCGCCTTTTTAATATCATCATCAGTTAATTGGTTTTTAACCCCATCTGACCCATTTGTCTCAACCTTAATCTTAATGCCCATTTCCTTTGCTTTATTTTTTAAAGCATCTTCAGCCATATAAGTATGGGCGATTCCAGTTGGACAAGCAGTGACAGCTATTACATAGGGTTCGTCGCCCTTCTTGTCTGGACTAGGACTTTCGTTATTATGATCTTGTTCCAACCCAGCTTCAGCTAAACTAATGATTGCTTTAGCACTCTGTGGTGTGTCAGCGGCATAAAGTGCTTCCGTGAAGTTTTTATTCATTAGTAGTTTTGATAAGTTTGATAGAATTGAAAGATGCGTATCATTTGCGCTATCCTTCGCTGCAATCATAAAGAATAAGCGAGCGGGTTGACCGTCCAGACTGTCAAAGTCAATGCCAGTTGGATGCTTGGCAAAAACAACAGATGTTTTTTTTACGGCTTGATTTTTGGCATGTGGCATGGCAATTCCATCACCAATTCCAGTAGTCATATTCTCCTCTCGCTCTGAGATTGCTTGTCTGAAAGTATCATAATCATCAACTGCACCTGTTTCAACAAGTTTTCTAGTCATTTCATCGAGAATTTCCTTTTTGCTTGTTGATTTGGAAGATAGAATCATTAGTTCTTCACGCATGAGATCATTCATATTCATGATTTTCAATCCTTTCTTATTTTAACTTGATTATTTAGTGCTAAAATATCTTCCTTTGTGGCTAAATCACTGTTAAAGGCTGTTGCACTACCACTTTGAACACTTAGTTTAAAGGCATCTAACTTTGTTAATCCTTTTTCAATTCCCGCCATAAAACCTGCAATCATTGAATCACCTGATCCAACCGTATTGATTACTTGGCCTTTAGGGGAATCTGCAAGATAAGTTTGATCCTTATCAATGAAAATTGCACCATCACCGCCTAATGAAACAATGACATTTTCCGCACCACCTTCTTGAAGCTTTTTACCATAGTGAATGGCTTCAGTTTTTGACTGAATCGTTCGATTAAAAAGACTACCTAACTCAGCTTGATTTGGTTTTACTAAAAATGGTTTTGCTTTTAAGATATTTAAAAGTTCTTTACTGTTTGTGTCGATTACAAAGGAAACCCCTTGCTCAGTACAAACTTCGATAATGTCATTGTAAAAGGTATCAGATAAGCCCCTACTTTTACTACCAGATAGGATGATTGTATCCCCAGCATCTAATTGTTTAATTTTATTTAATAATTCCATACTGTTTGTTTGAGTGATTATTGGGCCAACCCCATTAATTTCAGTTTCGGTCTTTCCCTTTAATTTCACATTTATTCTCGTATCTCCATTGACTGTAATAAAATCGTAATTGACCTGCTCAAGTTTCAGCCATTCTTCGATAAAGTGGCCGGTATGTCCGCCGATAAAACCTAGTGCCTTGTTGTCTACACCTAATTGATTTAGCACTCGTGAAACATTAATCCCTTTTCCACCAGGTAACATTCTTTCGCCACTTGTATAATTTGTTTCACCAATTTTTAGGTCGCTGATTTGCATCAAATAATCAATTGATGGATTTAATGTTAGTGTATAAAGCATAAATGTTCTCCTTTTCATTAATTTGATTTTACGAGATTAATCCTCGATAAAATGCAGATCGTAATGATTACTTATTTTTTCAACCGTTTCGGGTGCCTTAATTTGTGCTTTTCTGTTTAACAAGATAATCGCCTGGCTGGGGGCCTTCACTTTATATTGGTAGACATGGTTAAGCTTGCTATCATCCATTAAGATTCGGATATTTTGACTTTGTTGCATGGCACATTCTTTGATCATCGCTTCGTCTAGATTGGTTGTTGTTAATCCGTTTTCTTTACTGATGCCATTCATTCCGATAAATGCGAAGGAAAAGTTCATTCGCTCGAGTTGATGAAAGGCTGTTAAACCAATGATTGCATGTGTATTTTGTTTGACCGGTCCTCCTAATAGGGTGACCTTTATCCCTCTTTGTAAAGCTAATAAAGCTTGATCGACTCCGTTGGTAACCATGTGGATATTTTTATTATTGGGTAAAACTCTAACCAATTCTAGGGTGGCAGTGCCAGCATCAATAAAAATTTGACTATTTGCTTTAATTAAGTGGGAACAGTACTTAGCAATTTTTACTTTTGTTTGAAAGTTGCTCCTTTCTTTTTGTGACATTTTTTGTTCATTTCTAATATTTTTAACCGTGGTTGCTCCACCATGAACGCGTGTTAAGAGTCCCATTTCTTCTAAGGCGATCAGATCACGCCTTAAAGTAGACTCACTAACCCCAACATCAACAACTAAATCATGAATCGATACGGTTTCTTTTTGTGACAATAAATTTAGGATTTTTTCCTTTCGGTGTTGAAATAACATATTTATCAACCTCTTGTTTCCGTTTTCATTTATAAATAGATTATATAATAGATTTCAGTCAAAAACAATCAAATTACATCATTATTATTCAGAATAATTCATCCTGATGAAAATTGAAGGATTTCTTTCCGTGAATAAATGAAATTTTACCTACTCTATTTTCTTATTTGTCACCTGACTTATAAACAAGTGATTGTCCGCTTTTTGAAAAATTTAAGATGAAGAGGTTTTATATTTGATTTTCTCTCTTACCTTTAATATTTAACTTCTTTCGGTTAGAATTAAAATAGGTCTTGTAGTTTCTACCTTTGATTCGGTCTTAACGACTTAATTACAATAGGAATCTACTGGCCTTTTTCTATGGGCAAATAAAGAAGGTGTTCAGCAGTGTAGGTAAGTACATAAAAATGTGTTTTTCTGATTCTTTAAGTAGATGTAATGATCGATATAACTCTAATTATTCAATTTTTAAAAATGACTAAGAAGGTTGGAAGATTAGTTTTACAAAGAAGATTATCTAAATCAATATAGTAGTTTTGGATAGAATAGACAGCAAAGGATGAACGTAAATGATTTTTTTGTATTTTATGATTGGGCTTTTGGCTAGTACCATTGGGGCAATTGCTGGAATTGGTGGGGGAGTTTTTATGAAACCAATTTTGGATTTCTTAGGGCATTATCCGATTGGGACGATTGGAGTTCTTTCATCAACGACTGTTCTGGGGATGTCGACAGTCTCATTATGGACTAAACGCCGTGACCTTAAAACGATGGATAAGATCCAAGCAATCTTACTTGCTAGTGGATCGGTGATTGGTGGTTTGTTAGGGAAAAGTATCTTCACGTCATTACTAGCTTACGGTTGGGTTGGAGTCATTCAAACTAGTTTTTTAATTATTATATTTAGCGCCGTATTCGTCTATGTTCAATATAAAGACAAATTTCCATCTTACCATATTGAAAATAAATGGATTATTTTGTTGGTAGGGCTTATACTTGGTTTATTATCTGCCTTTTTAGATATCGGTGGCGGTCCACATAATATTGCAATATTAAGCTTACTTTTTGCTTTGGATACAAAGAAAGCAGGCCTTTATTCAATTTTTATTATCTTCTTTTCACAGCTATCCTCACTTTTTATCACAAGTGTAACTGTTGATTTGGGAAGTTATAATTTAACGATGTTACCGGGTATGGTAATTGGTGGGATTCTAGGAGGCCTAATCGGTAGTCGGTTGGCAAAGTGGCTCTCAATTGAGCAGGTTGACCTGATCTTTAAGCTCATCATCATTTCGTTATTAATACTAAATTTATATAATTTAATCGTGGCTTTGTAAGATTAAACAGGAAAGAGTCAGGGATAAAACCCAGCTAAAATAAAAAGGGAATTCAGTAGATACTGGATTCCCTCTTTGATATTATGATCATTTAATAGATTCATCATGACTTAAATAGTTTAGATTTATCATGCCACGATTTACACTCTAGGTGGGCGCTTTCCGTAGGTGAATGTTTTTGCTGGGACGAGTAACCGCAAGTCTCTTTGGTGGGGCGAGTAACCGCAAATCACTTCGATGGGACGAGTAACCGCAGCCCCAGTCCCAGTCCCATGCCACAATTATTATCGCTCCACTGCTGTGTCGCCATAAGGATTTTTGGACTCGCACTTTTTCCATGGGAGTCACTAGCCGATCTTCCAATCACTTGGTTGGTACTCTTGGGATAGATCATAAATGGATTATTTTTAAAGAAACGAAAAGAGCACCTTAAACAATCAGCTACTAAAGCAGCTAGTCGTTTAAGAGGTAAATCCAAAGCATATAAAGAACGAGACTTAGCGTTATTGGCCGTGAAGTTAGGGAAATTCACAAGCCATAACGCTAAGACTTCAAATGATCTAGAATATTACAGAAATAAAAATGCTTCTATTTACTTAGTAAGGCTACTTATGTTCCAGCTTCTAATCTTTCACTCAATGTTGTTGAATGTTAAAGTTACCTTAGATCACCTTATTAAGTGAGATCATTTCTAGTAATCCTTGAGCAACTTCACTGCCTTTATTACCTGCTTTTGTTCCAGCGCGTTCGATTGCTTGCTCAATCGTTTCAGTTGTTAGCACCCCAAACAAGACGGGGATATCTGACTCTAGTCCAATATGTGCGACACCTTTGGCAACTTCATTACTGACTAATTCATAATGTGTTGTTGCACCTCGGATCACGACACCAAGGGTTATAATGCCATCGTATTTATTTTGTCCGACTAATTTTTTAGTGATAAAAGGAATCTCAAATGCACCTGGTACCCAATAAATATCGATATCTTCTTCTTTAACTCCATGGCGCATTAAATTGTCGATTGCTCCTGATAATAGCTTTGAAGTGATAAACTCATTAAAACGAGCAATCACAATTCCTACTTTTATATTTTTCCCGTTAAAATTTCCTTCGAATGTTGGCATATTAATTCTCCTTTAATTAATTGATAGTAGATGATGGAACTTTTCCTTTTTAGTTTTCATATAATGGAGATTTTCCTTCTCCGGATCTATTTCTAATGGAATGCGTTGTATCACTTCAATTCCAAAAGCATTTAATTGATCAATTTTGTTAGGGTTATTTGTCAGTAATTTGATTTTCTCAATTCCATATGACTTAAGGATTTGTGCTGCAAAGCGATAATCTCTCTCATCTGGCTTAAAGCCCAGGGCGAGATTTGCATCAAAGGTATCTAAACCCTCTTCTTGTAGTTGATAGGTTTTTAGCTTATTTTTCAAACCAATCCCGCGTCCTTCTTGTCTAAGATAAAGAATTGCTCCGACACCATTTGCTTCAATCATACGCATCGCCTCATGTAGTTGTTCACCACAATCGCAACGGTGAGAACCAAAAATATCCCCTGTTAGACATTCCGAATGAATCCGAACAAGTAAAGGTTCTTTAAGATCTCTAATCTCACCTTTGGATAGAAGAAGATGTTCTTTATTTGTTTCATCTTCAAACAAAGTTAAATCAAAGTTACCATAGGCTGTCGGTAACTTTACTGTTAACCCTTGATTTGCCGTTAAATATGTGACTAACTCTTCAATAGTAATGATTGGCATCTTCCACTTTTTTGCTAAGATTTCTAATTGTGGTCTTCGAGCCATCGTTCCATCTTCATTTAAAATCTCGCAAATATAGGCAGCTTGTGGCTCTTTTGCTAGCTTGGCCAAATCAATGGCCGCTTCAGTATGGCCTCTTCTTGCTAATACCCCTTCTTTTTTAGCGATTAAGGGGAAGATATGGCCTGGTTGATGAAAAACGCTAGCTTGATTAGTTAGGTTAGCTAATTCCTTAATTGTCTTTGCCCGGTCAAAGGCGGAAATACCTGTTGAAGTGTCTTGATGATCGATACTGATTGTAAATGCAGTTCGATAAGAATCTGTATTCTCTTTTATCATTTCCGTAAGTCCAAAATGATTGGCAATCTCTTCAGAAATAGGGGCACAGATTAAACCGCGAGCCTGTTTGGTCATAAAGTTAACAGTCTCAGCTGTAACTAAGTTTGCTAATCCAACCAGATCCCCCTCAGCTTCCCGATCATCATCATCTACGACAATGATGAGCTTCCCTTGTTTTAAGGATTCAATTGCTTGTTCAATACGCTTAGTCATTATAGAAGTCCTCCCAATCTTTTATCCGTAAAATGCGCTTGCGCTTTGATATATTTTCCAACCATATCTGTTTCAACATTGACATATTCGCCACGGTTTAAAGTTCCCAAATTTGTCTGATCCTTTGAATGCGGGATTAAACTAACAGAAAAAGATCGTGCCTGTACTTCTGTTATTGTTAAGCTAACCCCATTAATTGCAATCGATCCTTGGGGAATGATTTCTCCCTGGTGGTCCTGAGGATAGTCAAAGGTTAAAATCAATGCATTTTCATTGCTTCTTTTTTGGATCAGGCGAGTAGTTGTATCAATATGCCCAGCTACCAAATGTCCTTCCAACCTTCCATGAAAAGCTAGCGCCCGTTCTAAATTCACCTGATCGTTTATTTTTAATTTTGAAAAAGTTGTCCGGTAAAAAGTCTCCGGCATGATATCCACCGTAAAGTTGGAATCAGTCTTGGCAATTGCCGTTAGACAAACGCCATTAATCGCCATACTATCTCCAATTTGGTAGTCAGCTAATATCTTCTTAGAGGCTTGACAAGTCAACTGTATTGTGTGTGCTTTCCGGTTGATTTTTAAAATTTTCCCTTGTTCTTGAATAAGGCCAGTAAACAATTTCAACACCTTCTTCCAGAAACTCTTATATCTTGATCAATAAATTCAACATTTACATTTCTTAATTCGATTAATCGATTAGCATTTCTTGTACTTGACATTGCTGGCACACCGTTACCACCAATTATTTTGGGTGAGATGTAAGTGATCAGCTCATCCCAATAACCACTGTTTAAAAAGCTATCATGGATTTTTGCTCCGCCTTCTACATAAAGAGATTGGATATTTCTCTTCACTAATTCATCAATAACGGATTCGATTGTTATATTTTTTTTAAAGATTAGGTCAACATGTTCGGGGAGGCTAAGCTCCACCTTTTGTTCGGTAAAAATCCAAACTGGACTCGCTTGGTTGGTAAAAATATTTAGATCGAGTTGATTAAACAATCGTCCGCGCCGGTCTAACACCATTCGAATGGGGTGTAAGCCTTGACCGCTTCCTAATAAGAAGGGGTTGTCAGTTAGAACCGTTTGACTACCAACTAAGATCCCTTGATAATGATCGCGCTCTTTACGCACGTATTTATAAGTATCCTCTCCTGTGATCGCCGTCCGCTCGGAAAACAAAGATAGCTTGCCATCCAAAGTGATTGCCTGCTTTAAGGTGATATAGGGGCGATTTTGTTCATAGAAACAATTGAAAAAGGGATTCAATTCACGGACTTCCGTTTCTAAGACACCTGTAATCACTTTGATGCCATTTTGCTCTAATGTTTCTTTTCCTTTACCTGAAACTAAGGGATTAGGGTCGAGCTGTCCAATGACGACTTGTTTTATTCCACTATTAATAATCTCCTGTGTACAAGGGGGTTGTTTACCATAATGATTACAAGGTTCGAGTGTGACATAGAGAATTGAATCGAATTGTTTGTTAGGGGCTTTATATGATGAGAGAGCATTTTTTTCTGCATGTTCTTTGCCATATTCTAAGTGGGCGCCTTTTGCAATGACTTTTTGATTATTGACGATGACTGCACCAACTAAAGGATTAGTCAGGGTTCTACCGAAGCCTCTTTTGGCTTCTTGAATGGCTAGTTTCATATATTTTTCATGCATCTATCCTCCTCCTTTCTAAACAAAAAAAGCCTTGTGTGGACCACGAGGCTTTGATTAATAGACTAAAAGAAACTACGGCAAAAAGGATACACTTATCCTGCTGTGTTTTCTAATTAGTTTTTCTTCTCCCATCCAGACTTTAACTGTCGGTTCTAGATTTTCACTAGATCAACCGCAAAAAAATTGCGGGTCACGGACTTCAAGTTGATCCTTGTCACCGTCGGTCGGGAATTGCACCCTGCCCCGAAGAAACATATTCAATTCATTAAAAGAATAACACTTAGCTTTTTTGATGTCAACATCTTCCTATATAAATATTTATAGTTAGAAAACCCTTTTGGATTTAATCGATTAGCCTCTTTTAGAAGTCCCCTTCTATGAATTTAGGAAGAGAGGGTTATTTTTATAAGTAGATTTCCCTTGCTAATTGACCAGCCATATATAGCAAAGGACTAGCCTCACGTTTGATCATAAATATATAGAAACTTCAATTTTTAAATGGTCTTTTCATAGATTAACTAACTGTAAATCTCATACTCTAATCATAAAAGTGAAAGGGTTGGATGATAAATAGAAGATTGGTGGTCAGTAAAAGGATGTTCTAGCGTAGTGTAACTGCCAGTAGGGTTCCCACTTGTGGGATTCGAAAGACGCTAAGCTTTGTAAGTGGGAAATCCACTTATTAGCAGTGTATTTTACTCTTGACACTTATTTGTCCTTAGGTATAATGAATGATAGTTAGAGCAAACGCTTTCTTTAGCGATCGCTAATGATGTAATTAACAATTTACTAATATAAATGGACCTTTTCTGATCTCTGACTGTAATAGATAAGTGAGTCAATTCGATTCAATTAGACAATCGATTGTTTGATTTAAATGTTAATTAGTCAGGTGATTCTATCATTTTTTCTTCTCAGCTAATGATAATCAACTAGTTTAATAAATTCTAAAAGCACTCGCTTGTTTAGTTGAATTTGCTTATTTTGTACAATATAGCAGCAAGAGCATTCTTCGCAACATGATTTTTCCATATCCAGTTCTACCAGAAAAGCAAAAAGCTTATCAGCTTCTTTTAATAGATTCCCTTTTTACTTGTAAATCCAGACTTTTAATGCAGCTTAACTGAATATAAGCTCTCTACTTTAACTTATGTGCATCGTTAATAGAACACTAAATTTTGTTAACGCTTACAAATATAGAAATAGGAGATGATCTTGTTTTGAAGGTTTTCGGATGATCGGTTTGGTGCATCAGCTATTAAATGTTTTCTAAAACTGAAGGGAGAGGAAGTAGAAAATGAAGCAACAATTTCAGCGAGTATTAAGCATGATGCTATGTTTGATAATGATCCTGCCAATGTTTGAAGGGGTCTTTATGATGCCATCGAACTTAGTGGTGGATGCTAGAGAAAGATTCGATGAATCTGGTGACCTCGTCGATAAACCATTCTCATGGGACAATGCAAACGTTTATTTTGTACTGACTGACCGCTTTTACAATGGAAATACCAGTAATGATGATGCTTATGGAAGACCGAGCACAGATGCTTGGGGTTCAAATGTAGGGACTTTCCACGGTGGCGACATCAGTGGATTGACGCAGAAATTAGAGGAAGGTTATTTTACAGATTTAGGTACGAATGTCATATGGATATCAGCACCATGGGAGCAAATTCATGGATGGGTCGGCGGTGGAGACGATGGTGATTTTGCCCATTATGCTTATCACGGTTATTATGGACTCGACTTCACAGCAATGGATCAGAATATGGGAACGATTGATGAGATGCGTGAATTTGTTGATCTTGCGCATTCATTGGGAATTAGGGTTGTCCTTGATATCGTGATGAATCATGTTGGCTATCCAACGATTGTTGATATGCATGATTTTGATTTTGGTAATTCTGGTGGCCTTCCAAGAGATTGGACACCGAATCGGGATCAAGGGGAAGATTGGCATACACATAACGATATTGTCAATAAAAAAGATGAGGCAGCTTGGGCGAATTGGTGGGGAAGTGACTGGATTCGCGCAGATGAAACAGCTGGATATGATAATTGTGGTGGAAGCGAAACAACAATGTGTCTAAGTTTTCTGCCCGATGTGAAAACTGAAACAACTTCAGGCGTTGCCTTACCGCCAATCTTAAAAAATAAGTGGGAAAACCAATCGAGTGGGTATGAGGATTGGCTTGTACCAGCCGCAGAGCCTTATCGAAAAGAATTAAATATCGCACCGAAGGATTACTTCATTAGATGGATAACCTCCTGGGTTGAGGAATTTGGGATTGATGGCTTCCGTGTCGATACTGCAAAACATGTGGAAATTGATCGCTGGGCAGAGTTAAAGGCTGAAGCTGAAGTTGCGTTACAGACATGGAGGGAGAATAACCCAGATAGTCCTGGTGCTAATTGGGATGATGATTTTTGGATGACGGCAGAGGTCTTTGGTCATGGCCTCGGTAAGAGTGAATATTTCGATCATGGTTTTGATTCAGTGATTAATTTTGAATTTCAAGATTCAAATTTGAATGATTTAGAAGGTCTCTTTGCTAGATATGCAAAAACAATTAATACTGATCCAGATTTCAATATGTTAAGTTATATCTCGTCTCATGATACAAAACTATATAGTAGAGATGATCTAATTCAAGCAGGTACTGCACTATTACTACTTCCTGGTGGGGTACAAACCTTTTATGGCGATGAAACAGCTCGTCCATTAGGAGATAGTGGTTCGGATTCTGATCAAGGTACCCGTTCATCAATGAACTGGGATAATATAAATGAGAAGGTTCTTTCACATTGGCAAAAACTTGGCCAGTTTAGAAATGATCACATAGCTGTTGGTGCAGGAGCCCATCATAAATTAGCTGATCGTCCATATACATTTGCCCGAACTTATGAATCGGATGATTTAGTTGATCAGGTTGTTGTAGCAACAGGTGCAGAAGGAAAGACTGAAGTGACTGTAGAAGGTATTTTTGAAGACGGAGCTGTGGTTAGAAATGCTTATACTGGCGATGAAACAACAGTTGTAAATGGTCTAGCAACATTTGATGCCGGTACACAAGGCATCATCCTGATTGAAGACACGGCTGAGCCAGTAACGAATCTACCAATTGTTTCAGCTACACCGGGAAGTCACTCTTTCAAGACAGATGAGCTAACGATTACGTTAAATGTTGATCGTGCAGAAACAGGAAAATATACACTTGATGGGAGTCATCCGGAAGAGGGTACTGAATTTACTGATGGCGAAGTGATAACAATTGGTGCTGATATGGAGTTTGATGAAACAGTAACATTGAAACTCTATGCAGAAAATGAAAATGGAGTTAAAACAAAAAGCTATACCTATGAAAAGCGGGATCCAGATCAGTTACTTGAAGTATATTTTAAGAAACCGGCAGATTGGGGAACACCGCAGATTTACTACTATGATGCGTTACCAGATGAGGCTGAAGTCACTTGGGATACGGCGCCAGAGATGACTCTAGTTGAGGATGATTGGTATGTATACGTTTTTGAAAATGCCCAAAGTGCAAATATTATATTTAAGGATAGTTCAGGAAGGCAAATTCCAGGACCTAATGAGCCGGGATTTCAAATTGACCGGGTCGGTTGGTATGATGGAGAGAAATGGCTTGATTCAGATCCAATTGACAGGGAACCAAAAGAGCCAGCGACAACACCAAAGAACTTAAATGTCGTTAATGTAACGGATTCAGCGGTTACGCTTGAATGGGATCCATCTGATGGATATGTCGTTGGTTATGAAATTTTACGAGATGGAGAAGTTGTTGGTGATACAAGTCAAACGTCGTATACAGATACTAATTTGGATCCGGATACAGCCTACACATATACAGTGATTGCTAAGGGGTATGATGGACAGAAATCTGATCCCAGTGAAATGTTGAAAGTAACAACTCAAGAAGAACCAGAAGGGAATTCTGTCACTGTATATTATAAAAAAGGATTTGATACGCCATATATACACTATCGACCTGAAGGTGTCGAGTGGACAGTAGCTCCGGGCGTGAAAATGGAAGATGCTGAAATTGCTGGTTATAGTAAGTTAACCATTGATATTGGAGAAGCTGACCGCTTAGAGGCAACTTTTAATAATGGCCAAGGTACATGGGATAATAATAATGGAGATAACTATTTGTTTGATTCAGGTGTTCATACCTTTATTCCGGGCCATTCGGGTCCAGGTAGTATTATGCCTGGTGAGCCAGATGCTCTAGAGGAAGGTAATAAAGTAACAATCTACTATCAAAGAGGTTTTGAGACCCCATATGTTCACTATCGTCCAGAGGGTGGTAAGTGGACAAGCGCACCAGGATTAGCAATGGAAGATTCAGAATATGATGGCTATAGTAAGCTAACCATTGATATCGGTGAGGCAAGTCGGGCGGAGGTCGCCTTTAATGATGGCAAAGGTTCTTGGGATAGTGATCAGCAGCGTAATTACATGTTTGAAATTGGTGACAATACCTATATTCCAGGACAAGAGGGTTCACCTGGCGAAGTATCCCCTGGTAAGCCGGATGCTTTAGAGGAAGGTAATAAAGTAACAATCTACTATCAAAGAGGTTTTGAGACTCCATATGTTCATTATCGCCCAGAGGACGGAAGATGGACAAATGCCCCAGGGGTTAAGATGGAGGAATCTGAAATAGCGGGTTATAGTAAAATAACACTTAACATCGGTAAGGCAAGTCGTGCTGAAGTCGCCTTTAATGATGGCAAAGGTTCCTGGGATAGTGATCAACAACGTAATTATATGTTTGAAATTGGTGACAATACCTATATTCCGGGACAAGGGGGTTCACCTGGTGAAGTATCCCCTGGTAAGCCGGATGCTTTAGAGGAAGGTAATAAAGTAACAATCTATTATCAAAGAGGTTTTGAGACTCCATATGTTCATTATCGGCCAGAGGGTGGAAGATGGACAATTGCCCCAGGGGTTAAGATGGAGGAATCTGAAATAGCGGGTTATAGTAAAATAACACTTAATATTGGTGAAGCAAGTCGTGCGGAAGTCGCCTTTAATGATGGCAAAGGTTTCTGGGATAGTGATCAACAGCGTAATTATATGTTTGAAATTGGTGACAATATCTATACCCCAGGGGTTAATGGTGCTCCTGGTCAAGTGAAACATGGGAAAGTCCCTACTAGCAATCATTCTTTAGCTAATGACCGCTTGGGCCATCTATCACTGGAATCGTCAATACTAGATGTATTTACTTTTCCATTTGTAAGAATAGACTAGGTATTTTTTATAAATACTAAGATTAGTATTACAGGGCTGGGACATGAGTTAAAAATGAATTGATTTTAGTAAAAAGCATAAAAATAAAGCCGCATAAAATCAGAGGTTTAAAATCTGATTTTATGCGGTTTATTCATTAATAAATGAAGCCATTGAGATTGCACTAGAAGAGGAATTAAAGTGGAAGAAAGAAGCTAGATTAGATATCGGAATTAGTAATATACTTTTTAAAAACCGATGGCAAGATAAACATATGGTGGTGAGACAATGAGAAGGGCTATTGCTTTATCTTTGTTTCTTTTTATAATTCCAATTGTTCCAACAATGGTAGTAAAAGTAGAAATTGCAATTGCAGACAAGAAACAAATGAACTAAATAAACTGGTGTTTTAGCAAAAAAAGTCGGTTCCTTAGTGGAATTCGCCTTTTTAGAGTTTAAATTTTAAAAAGTTCTTCCAGTATTGTTTATAAAGAAAAATAAAACTTAAAATTAATTCAAAATAACTCCTAAAGTAATATAAGAGACATTGAAGTATGTTTAAAAGTGTAACTTTTACTATCAAAGTTGACTCGAATGGAAATTGACGGACTCCTGCAGGGATAGCACGAGTCCGTAGATCCAGTAAGAAACTTAAGGAATGTTAGATTAAAGAAGTCAAGTTTTGTGGCGACGTTTAACTGACTTACATCCTGTGCACCCGAGGCCGTGCCTGCGGAAAGCCTGTCGAATGTAGTGCGAGTCAGAGAAATCAGAGTACAAAACTTGAGCCTTATTAATTACTCACATGATTTAAATAATTGGTTGACTAAATTTTTCGCCAACGTTATTTGACAAAGAATACTTTTTGTTTGAATTTACTTTTTATCTTCGTCATTGTCCGTTGTTTGATCAATGGTTTCGAGATATTCATCAACACGTGATTTAATATTAACTACTTTTGGACCGTAGATTACTTGGACGTTGTTTCCTCGTACAGCTACACCTGCAGCTCCGGTTGATTTTAGTAAATCTTGATTAACAAGTGAATGATCCTTAACATTGACACGTAAGCGGGTTGCGCAGTTGCTTAGGTCATTTAGGTTATTAGCACCGCCGAGTCCTGTAATGATATCTTCTGACATTTGATCCTTGCTTGTCTCAGTTTTTTGATTAGCTTTTTTCTGTTTGTAATCTTTTTTTGTATAAAGTTTAGATTCTTGAGAGCCTTCTTCACGTCCAGGTGTTTTCAGATCGAATTTAGTGATAAAGAAGCGAAAGGCAAAGTAATAAATGAATCCATAAATCACACCGACGATGACAACCGAAATCCAGTTCGTCATTGCTTGCCCCGGTAGTACACCATAAAGAATAAAGTCTAAAAGACCACCTGAGAAGGTCAAGCCAACGCCAACTTCAAGCATATGCATAATCATAAATGAGGTTGCACCTAATACAACGTGAACCCCAAAGTATAAAAATGGTGATGCGAATAAGAATGAGAACTCAATCGGTTCAGTTATCCCAGTAAAAATTGATGTTAATGAAGCGGATATCATTAAACCTTTGACGTCTTTTTTTCGTTCTTTTCTAGCGGTTTGATACATGGCTAATGCTGCTGCTGGGAATCCGAAGATCATGAAGGGGAACATCCCTGAAAAGAATCGAGCAGCTTCGGGATCGATCACTTCACCAGCGGCAAGTTGGGCAAAAAGAATATTTTGTGCACCTTCTACTGTTTGACCTGCAACTTCCGCTACCCCACCAAGTGCTGTTTGCCAGAAAGGTAGGTAAAAGACGTGGTGTAAACCTAATGGGATTAAGGCACGATAGATGAAACCATACAAGAATGTTCCAATATAGCCTAAATCAGCGACCAGTTCACCTAACCAAGCGATGGCAGCACCGGCATATGGCCAGATAAATGCCATTGCAATTCCGACCAGAACGCCAACAAAGGCAGAAATAATAGGGACGAAGCGAGTTCCGGAAAAGAAGGATAGTGCATCGGGAAACTCAATTTTATAGAAACGATTATGAAGATAAGCAACGATTAAACCAATGATGATTCCACCAAACACACCCATATTTAGTGTTTCTTCAAATCCGAGTACAGAGCCAATAAGTCCAGCCGTTTCTTTCAGCTCTTCAATATTGCCAAAGTTTTCGAGTGTACTCGTTAGCCCAGCATACATTAATAAGTAGCCTACTGCAGCAGAGAGAGCCGCAACTTCCTTGGCAGCCTTAGCCATCCCCAGGCCTACAGCTATCGCAAATAATAGGGGTAAGTTTTCAAAGACAACATTACCGGCATCTGCTAAAATCGATAGAACCCCGTTCAGAACAGTACCCTCACCAAGGATATTCTCCAAATTATACAATTCTACAAAAGAATCGCCAGAGAATGAAACACCAATTCCTAGCATAAGACCAGCGGCGGGAAGTAAAGCAATTGGTAGCATAAAAGTTCTGCCGAGTTTTTGAAGTGTGTCCATCACTTTATCTTTCATTTAAAATCATCCTCCATATCTTGTGAATTAAGATCTAAGCGAACAGACAGTTTTCCATAAGAACGTATTGGTGAAACAATGGTTAACTTATTTTGAATGTTCGCACAGTATTAACAGTTCCTCTTTTTTGGGAAATTAAACATAAAGTTTACGAAATACTAAAAGAATATTTAGAGTTAGGCATCAAAAACCTGATCAGATCGATGATGGCAAAGAAAGTTGCTTGAAATATTCCGACAAATGATCGCCATCCCTCTATCTGATTCCTTCATTCCAGAATTGCCCCATTCCCGAAGTAAATTGTAGAGGGCACCATTCCAAAAAAACACTTCATATCTATCGCTAAAAATGTTATCTTCCTTCAAAAGGCTGTCTAACATTGTTTTATTAACGCTTAAAAGAATGACGCTATCAAATCCAGCTTTGAGCAGGGTTGCGAATTGATCAGAATAAGTTCTAACCCGTTCAAAGACAGAAATCCAGAAATTGAGATCCTTGTAATAATCTTTGTGCATGTCTAAAGAATCAGTAATGGTTTGGACAACTGTATTTAAATAGTTGTTTAAGATATCTTCCTTTGATGAATAGTTCCGATAGTAGGCTGATCTTGAGACCCCAGCCCGATTGACGATATCTGTAATAGAAATCGCTCTAAAGTCTTTCTCTTCTAATAAAACTAACAATGCTGTTTCAATACATTCTTTAGTAAAGCGGTTTGATTCTTCATTAGATAAACGAAGAAATTTTTTACGTTGTAGCTCAGATTTCTTTGACATTACAGATTCTCCTTTTTTGTATAGTCCGAGGTTGGTTGTGTTGTAAGTTGTTAAAAATGATAATACAATTATAGTGATGATACAATTGTATCATCAAAGGAAAATGTTTACAAATAGGATAGTTTATCATAGATTGATTGACTGGAAACATCTATTTCTTCATTTCCCAAGTGGAATAAAGTACTTAATTTCGGTCTCTTACTGATCTGGGTTTGATTCCTTGTCAGTTAAGAAATAAGCGTATGGTCGAATTGTTTTGGATTGATAGATAAATAAACATATATAAAGGGGAACTGAACGTGAGTTATGTAAAAGTAGTTGATGAATATAAACGTTATCAGATGGGCGAAAATACAATTGTTGCAAATAATGGAATTACATTTGAGATTGAAGCAGGGGAATTTGCTGTTATTTTAGGTCCGAGTGGGGCTGGGAAATCGACTGTTCTTAATATTCTCGGTGGAATGGATAAACCAGATGAAGGAGAAATATGGGTTGATGGTAAAAACATTGCAAAATATACAATGAAGCAACTTACTCAGTACCGTCGTGACGAGGTTGGGTTTGTTTTTCAATTTTATAATTTAGTCCCTAATTTAACGGCTAGAGAAAATCTTGAATTGGCAACGCAAATTTCCCCGAATGCTTTAGATGTCGACCAAGTTTTAGCGAGTGTCGGTTTAGCTCACCGGATGGATAACTTTCCTGCTCAACTATCGGGTGGAGAACAACAAAGGGTAGCGATTGCACGGGCCTTGGCGAAAAACCCTAAATTATTACTATGTGATGAGCCAACGGGTGCACTTGATATTGAAACAGGTAAACAAATCTTGAAATTACTTCAAAATACTGCTCGCGAAACAAAGACGACAGTGATTGTTATCACGCATAACTCTTCAATTGCGTCAATGGCTGACCGAGTCATCTATATCAATGATGCCAAAGTTAGAGAAACAGTTATTAATCCACGTCCGCGTTCTGTTGAAGAAATCGAATGGTAAGGGGAAGTGAGACGTGATGAAAAAAACAGCAATGTATAAATTAATTTTTAAAGAGATAGTAAACTCAAAAGCTAGATTTCTATCAATTTTTATTCTAATTGTCCTAGGTGTTGGCTTTTTTGCTGGGATACAGGCCACAGGACCCAATATGTTAAATACAATTGATCAATATTTCAAACAGCAACACTTGTATGATCTTCATCTACAATCAACAATGGGAATTGAAGAGGGAGAACTAGAGCTGCTAAGGGACTATGACCCAGTTGATATCCTTGAGGTCGGCTATAGTCAGGATGTATTGGTTGGGGAAAACCGCTTAGTTATGAAACTCATTGGTTATCATGAGG
The DNA here is from genome assembly GCF_018919165.1 of Amphibacillus sp. MSJ-3. GTDB lineage: Bacteria > Bacillota > Bacilli > Bacillales > Amphibacillaceae > Amphibacillus. Next base: position 60,744 of record NZ_JAHLQM010000003.1, read on the forward strand.
ATCATCAATTGAATCAATATCTTGTAAAGAGCGGCCGTTTGCCAGAAAAGAGTGGTGAAATTGCTTTAGATGATTTTGATTTGATTCATAATCATTATGAAATTGGTGATCAGGTGACCCTTTATTCTGATCGTGAGGAGACAGATTTAACAGAGCAATTTAATGAAACAACCTATGAAGTGGTCGGTTTTGTCACGAGCCCTCGTTATTTTGTTAATGTATCACGCGGTCAAACATCAATTGGTGGTGGCCAACTTGATGCTTTCGGTGTGATCAGAGAAGAAGACTTTAATTTACCCGTGCATACTGACTTATTCGTAACATTTAATGGTTTGCAGGATAAAGATACCTACAGTGATAAATATAAAAATTTAACCAGTCAATACCAGTCAGAGATTGAACATATGCTAGAAGACTATGCACCAAAACGTCTAGCTGATATAAAAGCAGATGCAGAGGAAGAACTTGATGATGCGGAAGCTGAAATTGCTGATGGGCGTGCTGAACTAGACGAAGCGAGAGCAGAGTTAGATGATGCCCGTGAACAATTAGACGATGGCAAGGCTAAATTGGCAAGAGCTAGGGATGAGCTTGCTCAAGCACATGCTGAATTGACTAAGGGTGAAAGTGATTACGAGCAAGGTTTGGCTACCTTTAATCAGGAGATTTCGCAAGCAGAGGAACAGCTGGAACAAGGTGAACAAGAGCTTGCGCAAGAGCAAGGTAAACTTGATCAAGCAGCTGATGAACTTAGCCAAGGAGAACAAGAGCTTAATCAAGCGAGTAGAGGAATCGAAGCACAGTATAAAGAATTGTCAAATCAACAAGCGGATTGGGCTGTGTTAATGGAAGAAATATCAGATTTGTTAGAAGTCCCCATTGCCTTCATCCCTGATCAAACGATTGAAGATATTTTAAATGAAACTGATGATATTGAATTAAATGGATCAACCCTGGCAGCTTTATTAGAAGCATATTTTGCCGAAGAAATACCAGCAGAGCAAGTTAAACAAGTTCTTGATCAGGTAAATACTGAGATTGAGGATGGCTTACTAGCATTGGATCAAGCCCGCGATGAGATTGAAGTGAAAAGATCGGAACTTGACTCGAATCAAAAAGAATTGACATCTGGCCAAAATGAATTAGATCAAGCCCGGCAAACCTTGGATCAACAAGGGAGTTTGCTAGAACAAGAAAAGCAAGCTGGCGAAGCTGATTTAGCAGATGCTCGGCTAGAACTTGATCAGGGCTGGAAAGAATATAATGAAGGACTTGACTTACTTAGCGATGAAGAAGCGAATTTGATAGAAGCTGAAGAAGAATACAAAGCGGGTTTAGCTACTTTTGAAGAAGAATCAGCAGAAGCTCTTGAAGAGATTGAATCAGGTGAAGAGGAAATTGCCGAAGCTCGTGAGGAATTAGCTGAGCTAGAGGAACCGAGCTACTATCCACTGTTAAGAACGGATAATAGCGCTTTCCTAGAGTATGAGGAAAATGCCGCACGACTAAGTGAACTAGCCTCTATCTTCCCGGTAGTCTTTTTTGCGGTAGCAGCACTAGTAACCTTAACGACAATTACCCGGATGATTGAAGAACAGCGCGGTGAAATTGGTACATTAAAAGCATTGGGTTATCGTAATTGGGAAATTTCAATGAAGTACTATGTCTATGCACTGAGTGCGAGTTTGTTAGGAACAATATTCGGCCTTGTCCTTGGTTATACAGCACTACCACTAATTATCTTTAATGCTTACGGCATGTTATATGATTTACCTGATCTTATTTTAACCAATTATTGGTCTTACACGCTTATTTCTGCCTCAATCGCATTGCTTTCTACAGTGATCACAGCATGGTTTGTCCTTCGAGTTGATTTGCGAAGCCAACCGGCAGTCTTAATGAGACCAAAGGCGCCGAAGATTGGAAAACGTATATTACTTGAACGAATTACACCCCTATGGCGTCGATTTGACTTTATTAAAAAGGTCACTGCGCGTAATTTATTTAGATATAAGCAGAGAATGTTGATGACCATTTTGGGTATTTCTGGTTGTGCAGCATTAATTATAGCTGGTTTTGGTGTCAAGGGTGCTGTTGAAGGGTTAATTGATTTGCAATATGGAAAAGTGTTGGACTATAACGCGATGGTGATTCTTGACGATGAAGCAGGCGAGGATGAGGCAAGTTCATACCAAGCGTTTATTGACCAATATGAGGGAATCGACCAGGACTTATTGGTTTTTCATGAACAGTTTGAGGCAAAACAAGATGGACTCAAAAGCCAAGATTTAAATGTGTTTGTACCAAAAAGCCCAGAGCAGTTAGAAGATTTTATCCATTTAAGAGATCGTACATCTGGTGAACCTCATCAATTAAATGATGAGGGCGCAATTGTGACTGAGAAACTAGCGAACTTGTTTGATATTGAACCTGGCGACAAGCTAACACTTGTTGACGGTGATAATCAGTCTTATCAAGTTGAAATTTCAGCGGTCACCGAAAACTATACTGGACATTACTTATATATGACCGAAGCGGTTTACCGTTCTGAAATAAAAGATTCACTTGCATACAATGCTAATCTCTTGAAATATGATCGAAATCGTGCTTGGGAAGATGAACTTTTAGAAGGGCTTATGCTTGAAGATCAAGTCGTTACGGTATCTGCAAATGCCTTGCAGATTGAATCATTTGATGATTCGATGGCTAGTTTAAATATTGTTGTTGTCGTGCTGATTGTTGCGGCGGCAGGACTCGCCTTTGTTGTCCTTTACAACTTAACGAATATTAATGTTTCTGAACGTATTCGAGAATTGTCAACGATCAAGGTACTTGGGTTTTATGATAATGAAGTGACCATGTATATTTACCGGGAAAATCTAACCCTAACGATTATGGGCATTATAGCAGGTGGGGTTTTTGGGCGCTTATTATTCACTTTTGTCCTTGACACAGTTTCAATGGATAATATGATGTTTAATCCTGGGCTAGATTGGACCAGTTATTTGTATGCAGCCTTACTGACTTTCTCTTTCTCAACTTTTGTGATGTGGATGATGCATCATAAATTGAAGAAAATTGATATGATCGAAGCGTTAAAATCGAACGAATAACTTGTTAAGACTTGATTTTAAAAAGTATATCCGAACATTGGATATACTTTTTTGAATAACATTCGTTTTTACCTATTGACGTTTTGTTTTTTTCTTAGTAGAATGAAGCATGTAATTAAATAAATCGATCTAAATTCGTCGTATAATCTTGAGGATATGGCTCTGGAGTTTCTACCGACCACCGTAAATGGTCTGTCTACGCAGAAGAATAGAAGAAATAGCTTTTATATTATTTTTTAACTATTATCTTCTTCTGATAAGCTAGACACACTCAAGTTTATTCGCCTAGGGTGTGTTTTTTTTGCGACGAAAATCTAGAAGGGAAGAGGAAAAAAGATGATAAAAGAGTTTTTCAAGCTAGATGAGTTGGGGACAAATATTAAAACGGAGTTTACTGCTGGCTTAACGACGTTTTTAGCAATGGCATATATTTTATTTGTTAACCCGCAAATATTAGGTGCGGCTGGAATGGATGAAGGGGCTGTTTATACGGCTACTGCTCTATCTGCGGTCATCGGAACCCTGATGATGGGTATACTGGCGAATTATCCAGTGGCATTAGCACCGGGTATGGGCGTGAATGCATTTTTTGCTTATACTGTAGTTATTGGTTATGGCATTCCGTGGGAGACAGCATTAACAGCTGTATTAGTATCAGGTGTCCTTTTCCTATTAATCTCTGCTTCTGGTGTACGTGAGAAAATTATCAATAGTATACCAGCAACCTTGAAGTTAGCTGTCGGTTCAGGAATTGGATTATTTATTGCTTTTATAGGTTTTAAAAATGTTGGAATTATTGTTGCTGATGAAGGGAATTTGATTGCACTTGGTGATTTAACAAACGGTGCTACAGCCTTAGCTATTTTCGGTCTAATTGTAACGGTTATTTTGACTACATTGAAGGTTAATGGTGGCGTCTTTTATGGAATGATCATTACAGCGATTGTTGGAATTATCTTTGGAGAAATTAATTTACCAACTGCTGTTTTTTCTAGTGTTCCTAGTCTTGCACCTACATTTGGAAAAGCCTTTCTTAATATAGGAGATATATTTACTTGGCAAATGGCCGGCGTTATTTTAACCTTTTTATTTGTGGACTTTTTTGATACAGCAGGTACATTAGTGGCTGTTGCGAATAAGGCAGGATTAATGAAAGATAATGAGTTACCTCGTGCTGGGAAAGCTTTACTTGCAGATTCAACAGCAACTGTAGCAGGTGCTGCCTTAGGAACTTCAACAGTAACTTCTTTCGTCGAATCTGCTACTGGTGTTGGTGCAGGTGGTCGAACAGGATTAACTTCAGTATTTACAGCATTATTCTTTGCTTTAGCTTTGTTTTTCTCACCTTTACTAGATGTTGTGACATCATCAGTAACAGCTCCTGCTTTGATTATTGTTGGTGTGATGATGGCTTCAAGCCTTAAAGACATTGAATGGGACAAGTTTGAAGTTGCTGTGCCAGCCTTTTTAACGGTACTTATTATGCCGTTATCCGGAAGTATTGCAACAGGTATCGCAGTCGGCTTTACATTCTACCCAATCACAATGCTAACAAGTGGTAAAGGGAAAGATATTCACCCGATCATGTGGGCTCTATCTTTAGTATTTGTTCTTTACTTAATCTTCTTATCATAATTTAATTAGGCTTTAAAAGCGTGTCTTCGAAAGAGTGACACGCTTTTTTTGATCGAAATTTTTGCTTGCAGACTTATCATAGTTGCTTAGATGCCTTTGCTAGATTAGGTATTTTTGTGGTACGATCCCTCCTAGGTGAAGCTTTGCCTTGCTGCTGGTTAACTGACTGTAAGATCCTCTGCCTTAATTATAGAAGGATATATAAATGGAGGGTGGGTTAAAATGATTAAGAAAGGGGGAATAAAAATAGTGTCAAACAAGTCAAAACAGAAGTTGCGTAAACAAAGCCAGGGGCGGACTCAGACCTCTAATCCGAATAAAAAGAAATTTGAACGGCGGGAGAACGAAACGATCGACCAATGTCTAGACCGCATTCGAAATTCTGGTTATACCCCAGTTAAACGAATAGAAAAACCTGTTTTTAAAGAAATGATTGAAAATGGTGAAAAAAGCATCATTCCAAATGGTCAACAAACAATTTTTGAAGGAATATTGAACAAATCCGAACGATAATCTAATAAAATGATATAATGTTCGAATTTCATTGACTACTTGATGAAAACTTGCTATGATACAAGAGTGAAATAAATGATAATTATATCAATGAACCTCATATAAATTTGAGAATATGGCTCAAAAGTTTCTACCCGTTACCGTAAATAACGGACTATGAGGGAAGATGGAACAAACTGATCCGATTATTTTTAGGATCTTGTTCGGATATTGCCTAGCTTTTTTTGATTAGGGACTTGCTCTTATATGATTTTGTTTTATTTAGCAATGTCTTTTTCAAAATGATCTTGGTGATCGGTTTAAGCATGCTACCTATTCATCTTCTCTCTTAGTATGGGAGAGGTGGATAGGTTTTTTGATTTGTTGGGCTAGAAAAATGGCAAAGGAAAAGAGGGAGTGTATGGTTCAAGTAGGTGTAATTATGGGAAGCATTTCAGATTGGAAAACGATGTCGCATGCGTGTCGTGTTTTAGATGATTTAGAAGTGGGTTATGAAAAAGAAGTGATTTCTGCGCATCGTACCCCTGAGGATATGTTTACTTACGCTGAGTCTGCACGTGAGCGAGGGATAAAGGTTATTATAGCTGGTGCTGGTGGGGCGGCACATTTACCAGGAATGGTGGCCGCTAAAACGATTCTCCCCGTTATCGGTGTACCTGTTCAATCAAAGGCGCTCAATGGGCTAGATTCTTTACTCTCAATTGTTCAAATGCCAGCTGGTGTTCCTGTTGCAACTGTAGCAATAGGTGAAGCCGGAGCTAAGAATGCAGGGCTACTTGCTGCGCAAATTATGGCAACAAGCGATGTTGAACTGGCTAATAAATTAATCGCATACCAAGAACAATTATCTGATCATGTGGCGGAAATGAGGGATCAGCTTGCCAAAGAGTAAATTACTATTTGGAAAAACAATAGGGATCATTGGTGGTGGTCAGCTTGGCCGGATGATGGCGACTACAGCTAGACATATGGGATATCGTCTAGTCGTCTTAGACCCTACACCCAATTGTCCTGCTGGTCAACTAGCTGATCAGCAAATTGTTGCTTCATACGATGATATGGGGGCGATTAAGCAGTTAGCTTCCGTTGCCGATGTGGTCACTTATGAATTTGAGAATGTCGATTTTAAAGCTGCACAATATTTAGCGGAAATTGGACTTCTGCCACAGGGCACAAAGGCACTTGAAATGACTCAGGATCGTGAAAAGGAGAAAGGTCTGCTTAAATCAATTAATCAACCTATCGCTTCTTATCAAATTGTCCACGATATGAATGACTTAAAGCGGGCAAGTGAAGCAATTGGTTATCCGGCAGTTGTCAAAACATGCCGAGGGGGTTATGACGGCAAAGGACAACTTACTCTTCATTCAGGGGCTGATCTTGTTGAAGTAGATGAAAGATTAAAGAACAAGGATCGATTGATTTATGAAGAATTTTTAAACTTTGATTGTGAAATCTCAGTTGTTTTTACACGCTCAGTAACAGGGGAAATGATTTACTTCCCAATTGCTGAGAACCAGCATCGTGATCATATTTTACATCTGACAATTGTTCCGGCTCGTGTAAGCCAAAAGGTCATTGAGCAGGCGAAAGAAGCTGCAAGAGTAATTGCGGAAGCGATCGATGTTGTTGGAACATTTACAATTGAGCTTTTTGTTAAGGGAGAAGAGATCTTTATTAATGAACTGGCACCACGGCCACATAATTCCGGCCATTTTACGATTGAAGCGTGTAATATTTCACAGTTCGAGCAACATATTCGTGCGCTTTGTCAATTACCACTTATGCCAGTTATATTCCATGGTGGAGCAGTAATGATTAACTTACTTGGCGATAATCTTGAGGATTACTTTGCCAAAGTCGATCAGTTAGAACGAGCACATATTCATATGTATGGCAAGGATCAAATACAGCTGAAACGAAAAATGGGGCATTTAACTTTTGTTGACTCAGATCGTGATCAACTTCTTGCGACATTAAAAGATCGACAACTGATTTAGGGGGATATAGAGATGATTGAACGTTATACCCGCCCAGAAATGGGTGCGATTTGGACTGAAGAAAATAAGTACAAGGCCTGGTTAGAAGTAGAAATCCTAGCTTGTGAAGCTTGGAGTGAACTTGGTGTTATTCCAAAAGCTGATGTAAAAAGATTACGTGAAAAAGCAGCTTTCGACATCGATCGAATTTTAGAGATCGAGCAGGAAACACGTCATGATGTTGTTGCCTTTACTCGGGCTGTTTCCGAGAGTTTAGGTGAAGAGAAGAAGTGGGTTCATTATGGTTTAACTTCGACAGATGTTGTTGATACAGCACTATCTTATCTTTTAAAACAGGCGAATACAATTATTCGTAGCGATATTGAACGGTTTATTGAAATTTTAAAAAATAAAGCGATTGAACATAAACATACAGTCATGATGGGACGTACACATGGTGTTCACGCAGAGCCAACGACTTTTGGATTGAAAATGGCCCTTTGGTATGAAGAAATGAAACGAAACCTTGACCGCTTTAATGCAGCGGCTGATGTCATTGAAACGGGTAAAATCTCTGGTGCGGTAGGAACTTATGCTAATATCGATCCGAAAGTTGAAGCCTATGTCTGTGAACAATTAGGACTTAAACCAGCACCCGTTTCCACCCAAACCTTGCAACGTGATCGCCATGCCCAGTATCTATCTGCATTGGCGCTTATCGCGACATCAATTGAAAAATTCGCGACTGAGATTCGCGGTTTACAAAAGACAGAAACGAGAGAAGTAGAGGAATTCTTTGCGAAGGGACAAAAAGGCTCATCCGCCATGCCTCATAAACGGAATCCAATTGGTTCTGAGAATATGTCAGGAATGGCTCGAGTTGTTCGTGGTTACATGATCACTGCTTATGAAAATGTTTCATTATGGCATGAACGTGATATTTCACATTCATCGGCAGAACGGATTATCTTACCAGATGCTACGATTACATTGAACTATATGTTAAATCGTTTTAGCAATATCGTTAAAAATCTGACTGTTTTTCCTGAAAATATGAAAAGAAATATTGACCGAACACATGGCGTTATTTTCTCACAACGTGTTCTATTATCGTTAATTGATCAAGGGATGAGTCGAGAAGAAGCCTACGATCTTGTTCAACCAAATGCGATGAAGGCATGGGAAACAGAAACACATTTTAGAGCTTTAATCGAGCAAGAACCTCGAATTACGGATGTCCTAACTAAGGCAGATCTAGATGATTGCTTTGATTACACATATCATTTGAAAAATGTTGATCAAATTTTTGAGAAGATTGGTTTAATTTAATCAACTTACAGGCAGTAGCTATTCATTAGTTACTGCCCTACATACAACATACAAGGGGTGGATCTAAGTGAAAAAAGAACTCTTATATGAGGGAAAAGCCAAACGGGTTTATTTAACGGATCAACCAAACCAGCTTATTTTAGCCTATAAAAATGAGGCAACGGCTTTTAATGGCAAAAAGAAAGCAAAGATTCTTGGAAAAGGACGCTTTAATAACTTAATTTCAGCCTACCTTTTTCAATATTTAGCTGAACATAAGGTTAGCAGTCACTTTATTAAGCAACTTAACGAGGAAGAGCAACTGGTGGAACGGACTGAGATTATTCCACTTGAGGTCGTTGTTCGAAATCTAGCAACAGGAAGTATTGTTCAACGTTTAGGGCTGAAGGAAAAGACAGTTTTCCAACCTGCCTTAGTCGAATTATATTTTAAAGATGATTCACTAGATGATCCAATAATCAATGATCAACATGCTTTACTATTAACTGATTTAACAGAAGAGGAACTAGATTTAATTAAAGGTACTGCCTTAAGCATTAATCAAATCCTCCAACCTCTTTTTGAAAAAGCAGCTGTTAGATTAGTAGATTTTAAATTAGAATTTGGTCGCAACCAGGATGGGGATATTATTTTGGCTGATGAGATTTCGCCGGATACATGTCGATTCTGGGATATGGCAACAAACGAACGATTAGATAAGGATGTTTTTCGTCAAGATACAGGTGATTTACTCACCGTTTATCAAGAGATATTAAATCGACTGGAGGCTATCAAATGATTAAGGCAAATGTTTACATTAAGTTAAAAAAAGGTGTACTTGATTCTCAAGGGAAAGCAGTACAAGAATTAGTCAATGGTTCTGAAATTGATCATGTTGAAAATGTTCGAGTTGGGAAGCTGATAGAATTAACTTTTGCTAACCGTGAAAATATTAACGAACAAGTGGAAAAGCTTTGTCAAGAGCTACTCGTCAATTACGAAATGGAGGATTATAGCTATACAATAGAGGAGTGTGGGGACGAGTGAAATGTGCAGCGATTATTTTTCCAGGCTCAAGTCATGATTTGTATGAGATGGTTAAGGAATGTCTTAACCTAGATGTTGATCTTGTTTGGTATAAGGATACGAATCTAGATCACTATGACTTGCTCCTACTATCCGGAGGCTTTTCCTATGGTGATTATTTAAGACCCGGGGCACTAGCTGCTCGAACAGAAATCCTAGCACAAATTTGTGAAAAAGCCGCTCAAGGTACACCTATACTTGCGATTGGTAATGGATTTCAAATTTTGCTTGAAGCGGGTCTTTTGCCAGGAGCAATGTTAATAAATGAGGATATCAATTTTATTTGCCAGAATAAGAATCTGATTGTTCGCAATAATCAAACTTTTTTCACAACAGCATATGATCAAAATGAAGTCATTTCGATTCCAATTGCTCATGGGGAAGGATGTTATTATTGTGACGATCAAACGCTAGCTCAATTAGAAAAAAATAATCAGATTGTCTTTACTTATCAAGATAACCCAAATGGTTCAGTTGGAAATATTGCTGGGATTGTAAATGAACAAGGGAATATCCTCGGTATGATGCCACATCCGGAACGGGCGCTTGAAACGATTTTAGGAAGTGAAGATGGCCTGCGACTATTTCAATCAATGATAACTAACTGGAGGGAAAAACATGTCACAAATGCTTGAGCCAAGTCCAGAGACAATAGAGAAAGACAAACTTTATCTTGAGATGGGCTTAACTGATGAGGAATACCAATCAATTATCCGTATTTTAGAAAGACGCCCTAACTATACAGAGACAGGGATTTTTTCCGTCATGTGGTCTGAGCATTGTAGTTATAAAACATCAAAACCATTATTGCGGAAATTCTCCAGCCAAGGTCCTCAAGTTGTTCAGGGACCTGGTGAAGGCGCTGGGATCGTTGATATTGGTGATGGTCAGGGAATTGTTTTTAAAATTGAAAGTCATAATTCCCCATCTGCAATTGAACCTTATCAAGGTGCTGCAACAGGTGTTGGGGGCATTATGCGTGATATTTTCTCAATGGGAGCAAAACCAATTGCTGCTCTTAATTCCCTCCGATTTGGTCCATTAAATTCAGATCGGACAAAATATCTATTTGAAGAAGTTGTGCGTGGTATCGCTGATTATGGGAATCGTCTCGGTGTGCCAACAGTTGGTGGTGAGATTCAATTTGATGAATGTTATCAGGGCAATCCATTAGTCAATGCGATGGGGATTGGATTGATTGAGCTAAAGGATATTCAAAAGGGAGTTGCCACAGGACTTGGTAATACCGTGATTTATGTTGGTTCAAAAACAGGTCGCGATGGGATTCATGGGGCTACTTTTTCCTCCGTTGAATTATCTGAAGATAATAAAGGCCAAGGGTCAGATATTCAAGCAGGTGATCCGTTTGTTGAGAAATTATTGACCGATGCTTGTCTTGAAGTAACTCATTGCGATGCTTTAATTGGTATGCAGGATATGGGGGCTGCCGGCTTGACCTCATCAGCAAGTGAAATGGCTAGTAAAGCAGGAATGGGGATGGAGCTTGATTTAAATCTTGTTCCACAACGTGAAGAAAATATGACAGCTTATGAAATGATGCTATCTGAATCACAAGAGCGGATGTTATTGGTTGTTGAACAGGGACGTGAGCAAGAGATTTTTGCAATCTTTGAGAAATATGATCTTGAAGCAGTTGCGATTGGGCGTGTGACAGGGGATAAACGCTTTAGATTATTCCATAACGGAGAAGTGGTTTGTGATCTTCCTGTTGATCCATTAGCGGAGGATGCACCTGTCTACTATAAAGAGGCGAAAGTACCAGCCTATTATGAAAAATTTCAGAATCAAGCAAGTTATCAGCCAAAGGTTGATGATTATGAATATATCTTGACTCGATTATTACAACAACCGACGATTGCGAGTAAGGAATATGCTTACCAGCAATTTGATTCACTAGCTCAGGTCAATACAGTGGTTGCACCTGGGTCGGATGCAGCGGTGATCAGAATCCGTGGTTATGATAAGGCAATCGCACTAACAACGGATTGTAATTCCCGTTATATTTATTTAGATCCAGAAATAGGCGGACAAATTGCGGTAGCTGAAGCCGCACGGAATATTGTTGCTTCAGGTGCCAGACCACTTGCTTTAACTGATGGCCTTAACTACGGTAATCCAGATAAACCAGAGAACTATTGGCAAATGGAAAAGAGTGTTGAGGGGATGGCTAAGGCTAGTATTGAGCTAGATACTCCAGTTGTTAGTGGGAATGTTTCATTATATAACGAAAAAGCAGGTGTATCCATTTTCCCGACACCAATTGTTGGCATGGTTGGCCTTCACCGCTCAACAAAAGATATTACGACAGTTCAATTCAAAGCGGAACAAGATGTCATTTTATTAATCGGTGACACAAAAGCTGAGTTCGGTGGCAGTGAGCTTCAAAATTTACTAGAAGGCGAGTATTTTGGCAAAGCACCAAGCCTTGATTTGAATATCGAGAAGCGAAGACAAGCCCAATTGCTAACAGCTATTCAAAAAGGCTATGTTCAATCAGCACATGATTTATCAGAGGGTGGCCTAGCTGTTGCATTAGGAGAGAGCTTATTTGGGACCGAAAATCTAGGTGCGGAAATTGATCTGAATGGTGACCCAACAAGCTTATTATTTAGTGAATCTCAATCTCGTTTTCTTGTTTCTATCAAGCCGGATCATGTGGAAGCATTTTTAGAGATTGTTGAAGATGCAAGGCCGATTGGACAAGTGACATCAGATGGAAAACTTCAGATAACTTGTGATCGCCAGAAGGTGATCAATCAATCCGTTCGTCAACTTGAAGCAACTTGGAAAGGAGCTATTCCATGCCTGCTGAAATCAAAGGCTTAAATGAAGAATGTGGCGTATTTGCTATTTTTGGTCATGAAAAGGCAGCTGAGATTACCTTTTATGGTTTACATGCTTTGCAACATCGTGGCCAGCAGGGAGCCGGAATTGTTACAAGTGATGGAGAACAACTGCATATCCATAAGGGAACAGGGTTAGTTAATGCGATTTTTGATCAAGAACACCTGCAAGAAACCTTAAAAGGTTCAAGTGCAATTGGCCATGTGCGTTATGCGACAGAAGAAGAAAGAGGATTTGAAAATGTTCAACCATTACTATTCCGATCCCAAACATCAAGTATGGCACTCGCCTATAACGGTGAAATTGTTAATGATTTTGCGCTTAGGACACAGCTTGAAGCACAGGGAAGTATATTACAAACGACGTCGGATATCGAGGTGATTGCTCATCTCATTAAACGCGGTGGTTATCTTTCTCTGGAAGAAGCAATCAAGCAGGCATTAGGAATGGTCAAGGGTGCATATGCTTTTGTGTTATTAACTGAAGATCAATTGTTCATCGCCTTAGATCCATATGGTATACGCCCATTGTCACTTGGCCATATTGATGGTTCCTATGTTATAGCATCTGAAACCTGTGCATTTGATTTAGTCGGCGCTGAATTTATTCGGGAGGTCAAACCAGGTGAATTAATTGTGATTGATAAACAGGGCTTGAAATCATCCATGTTTGCTTCACCAATGCAACGCTCACTTTGTTCAATGGAATATGTTTACTTTGCTCGTCCCGATAGTGATCTGAATGGATTAAACGTACATGCTAGCCGTAAGATTATGGGGAAACAGCTTGCTAAAGAGGCGACAGTAGAAGCAGATGTTGTTACCGGTGTACCTGATTCAAGTATTTCAGCTGCCATTGGTTTTGCTGAAGAATCCGGTATTCCTTATGAACTTGGTTTAATAAAAAATCGTTATATTGGGCGGACATTTATTGAACCAACCCAATCGTCACGTGAACAGGGTGTCAAAATGAAGTTATCCCCTGTTCGCGGAATTGTCAATGGTAAACGGGTTGTCATGGTCGATGATTCAATTGTTAGAGGAACAACAAGTAGACGTATTGTTCGATTGTTAAAAGAGGCGGGAGCGACTGAGGTGCATGTAAGGATCGCTGCACCCCCTATTAAAAACCCGTGTTTTTACGGGGTTGATACATCTGTTACTGGAGAATTGATCGCTGCCCAGTATTCAATTGAGGAAATAGCTGAAGAAATTGGTGCTGATAGTTTAGCGTTTTTATCTGTTGAGGGACTAGAAAAGTCGCTTGTTCATGAAGACTCGCTTGATATGGGGATTTGTAAAGCATGTTTTACAGGTCGATACCCTACAGAGATTTATCCAAACGCAGCCAATACTAACAATAAACAATGATAAAAGGAGTAGACCTATGAGTGATGTTTATAAAGCGGCAGGTGTTGATGTCGAAGCAGGTTATCAAGCCGTTGAATTAATGAAAAAACATATTAAACGGACGAATCGGCCAGAAGTTATTGGCGGGGTCGGAGCTTTTGCTGGCTTGTTTGATTTAACTGGATTTTCCTATGAGGAGCCCGTCCTCGTTTCTGGAACGGATGGCGTTGGGACAAAACTTAAGCTCGCTTTTGAACTCGATAAACATGACACAGTTGGGATCGACTTAGTTGCAATGTGTGTCAATGACATTATTGCCCAAGGTGCGGATCCCCTTTTCTTCCTAGACTATATCGCTTGTGGTCAGAATCACCCTGAACAAATCGAACAGATTGTTAAGGGAATTGCTGATGGCTGTGTAGCGAGTGGGGCGGCTTTAATTGGTGGGGAAACTGCTGAAATGCCGGGAATGTATATGAATAATGAGTATGATCTTGCTGGTTTTGTTGTAGGAATGGCTAATAAAGCAGATTTAATAACAGGTGAAAGAATCCAAGCTGGTGATGCTTTGATTGGTCTATCATCTAGTGGGGTTCATTCAAATGGCTTCTCCTTGGTACGGAAAATTTTGACCGATCATGATTTAAAATTAACTGATCATCCAGAGCAATTAGAGACGACAGTTGGCGAAGCACTATTGGAACCGACGAAAATATATACAAGAGCAATTAACCAATTAAAAAAGTCTGTTGATATAAAAGGGATCAGTCATATTACTGGAGGGGGCTTTTATGAGAACCTCCCCCGCATATTACCGGGTGATTTAGGTGTTGAAGTTTGGCGTAATAGTTGGCATGTTCCAGCGATTCTTACCTATTTGCAAGAACAGGCGAATTTAACGATTGAACAAGCCTTAGGGGTATTTAACATGGGGATCGGTATGGTTCTTGTTGTAAGCCAGGAGCAAACGGAAGAAGCCTTATCGATCTTAAGAACAGCTAATGAATCAGCCTATTTAATCGGCCAGGTCGTCGATAAGTCTGGGGTGAAGCTTGTTGAGCGCTAAAGTAAAGCTGGCTGTTTTCGCTTCTGGAAGTGGAAGTAATTATCAAGCGATTGATCAGTCAATTCGAGCGGGAGAACTTGATGCAGAGATTGTTTTATTAGTTTGTGATCAACCAAATGCCAAGGTGATATCAAGAGCAAGGCAAAACAATCTTCCTGTATTTTTATTTAACCCAAATGATTATCAAGATAAGGCAGAATTTGAAGAAGAGATTGTTAGTGAGTTGAAGGCCTATCAAGTTGATTGGATTATTTTGGCTGGTTATATGCGCTTAGTAGGGGCAACGTTATTGTCCCAATATCAAGGCCGAATGATTAATATCCATCCATCATTGTTACCAGCCTTCCCTGGTTTAGATGCAATTGGGCAGGCATTGGAAGCGGGAGTGAAAGTATCCGGTGTGACCATCCATTATATTGATTCCGGTATGGATACAGGTGAGATTATTGCTCAAAAAGCAGTTACAGTTGAAAATGAGATGACGCATGATGAACTTCAAACAGCTATTCAGCATGTTGAGCATGAACTATATCCACGCACGATTCAACAATTAATTTCTGAGGGGGATTCATTTTGAAAAAAAGAGCATTATTGAGTGTCTCAGATAAAACGGGTTTAATTAAATTTGCTAGAGAACTAGCAGATGCTGGTTATGAACTGATTTCAACAGGTGGTACGTTAGAAAGCCTAAAAAAGGCTGGACTAGAGGTTCTCCCTGTTTCTGCAGTAACAAATTTTGATGAAATTTTAGACGGAAGGGTTAAGACACTCCATCCGATGATTCATGGTGGGATTCTCGCCCGTCGAGAGCTTGCTGACCATCAAAGCCAATTAGAAAAACTTAATATAACACCGATCGATATCGTTGTCGTTAATTTATATCCTTTTAAAGAGACAATTGCTAATCCAGAAGTAACAGAAGCTGATGCGATTGAAAATATTGATATTGGTGGTCCAACAATGCTTAGAGCAGCAGCGAAAAACTTTGAATCGGTCACAGTTGTTGTTGATCCTGCTGATTATGACCAAGTACTCCAGGGTTTACAAACAGATGCAATTGCTTTACGGAAAAAGTTAGCTGCTAAGGTGTTTCGTCATACAGCACAATACGATGCTTTAATTGCCGAATATTTCACTGAATTAACTGGGGAAACGGATCCGGAAGCTTTAACACTGACTTATGAGAAGGTTGATTCACTCCGTTATGGTGAAAATCCACACCAATCAGCCGCTTTTTATAAGGAAGCCAATATTAAGGGTGGTTCGATTGCACACGCTAAGCAGCTAAATGGAAAGGAACTATCCTACAATAATATTCAGGATGCCAATGCCGCGCTTGAAATTTTGATGGAATTTTCTGATCAACCGGCTGCTGTTGCTGTTAAACATATGAATCCATGCGGGGTAGGAATCGGTGATACGATTGAGCAAGCTTTTCAAACAGCTTATGATGCAGATCCGATTTCAATTTTCGGTGGAATTGTTGCACTTAACAGAGAGGTTGATCTTGCGACCGCTCAGCATTTAAAGGGAATTTTCTTAGAAATTATTATTGCGCCGAGTTTTTCAAAAGAGGCATTAGAGCTGTTAGTTGAAAAACCAAATCTAAGATTACTTGAAACAGCTGTTGAACCCGATCAATTGGATTCGAAAAAAGTTGTCTCTGTTCGCGGTGGTTTATTAGTTCAAAATCGCGATCTCGGGCGAGTTGAAGTTGACGACCTAACAGTGGTTACCAAACAGACTCCATCAGAGAAACAACTTCAAGAGCTTCTGTTTGCCTGGAAGGTAGTTAAACATGTGAAGTCAAATGCGATTGTCCTTGCAAAAGATCATCAAACAATTGGGGTTGGTGCGGGTCAAATGAACCGTGTTGGTGCAGCACAGATAGCCTTAGATCAAGCAGGGAATAAAGCTCAAGGTGCAGTGCTTGCATCAGATGCATTCTTTCCAATGCCTGATACAGTGGAAAACGCTGCTAAGGCGGGGATTAAGGCGATTATTCAACCTGGTGGATCGAAACGAGATCAGGATTCTATCGATGTTTGTAATGCGTATGGTATTGCTATGGTGATGACCGGCATGCGACATTTTAAACATTAAAGCTTTGTTTATCAACAATAAAAGTGAGGGGAACTATAAATATGAAGGTATTGGTAATTGGATGCGGTGGACGAGAGCATATGCTCGTTAAAAAACTAAATCATTCTGTTCGGGTAACTGATATTTTTGTTGCACCAGGTAATGCGGGGATGGAAAAAGAAGCAACTTGTGTAGAGATCGCGGTTGACGCTATTGATCAACTGCTTGACTTTGCCAAAAAAGAGCAGATTGACTGGACGATTGTTGGACCGGAATTACCTTTATCTAAAGGAATCGTTGATCATTTCCGAGCTGAAGGGCTAAAAATATTTGGTCCGACACAGGCAGCAGCCTTAATCGAAAGTAGCAAGGACTTTTCCAAATCGTTGATGGCTCAATATCAAATTCCAACTGCTAAGTTTCAAACCTTTACAGACTCAGCCAAAGCGAAGGCATATATTAAGGAACAAGGGGCACCAATTGTTGTTAAAGCAGATGGTTTAGCAGAGGGGAAAGGTGTTGTTGTTGCTATGACTGAGCAAGAGGCCTATCAAGCTGTCGATCAGATGCTGGAAGGTCACTGCTTTGGTGAAGCGGGTACCCAGATTGTTATTGAAGAGTTTTTAAGCGGTAAAGAGTTTTCATTGTTCGCCTTTGTTGAAGGTGAAGCTGTTTATCCGATGATTCCTGCTCGTGACCATAAACGTGCTTTTGATGGAGATAAGGGACCAAACACAGGTGGAATGGGGGCTTATGCTCCTCTACCAGATGTCACACCAGAAGATATCCAATATACGATTGACTTTGTGCTCAAGCCTGTTGCTCGAGCGATGGTTAAGGAGGGTCGTCCTTATACAGGTGTACTTTATGCCGGATTAATTCAAACAGATTCAGGTATCAAGGTTATAGAATTCAATGCCCGATTTGGCGATCCAGAAACTCAGGTTATTCTGCCCTTACTAGAAAATGATTTGCTTGATGTAATTGAAGCGGTTAGTTCGGGAGTTGATCCAAAGCTAACTTGGCGTGATGGCTATGCTGTTGGAACGGTTGTGGCTTCTGCTGGTTATCCAACAGTATCTAACAAAGGAATGAAAGTTCCAGAATTACCTGAAATCTTAGATGGCTACTTGATTCATGCTGGAACAACTTTTGATCACAATCATCATATCGTTTCAAATGGCGGACGTGTTTTACTTGTCGGTTCAGTACAGGAGACCTTGGCTAAGGCAAATAAAGAAGTTTATCATTACTTAAAGAATTTTGATCAAACAGACGATTTCTTTTATCGAACAGATATCGGGTTAATTGAATAAAATAAGATGCACTTATTGACAGACATTGAAAATCATTTTTTAGTGAAGGTCAATTTAAGTGCTCTTTTTTTTTATAAATAAAAGCTTCCTGAAACCCCTTAAGTATTCGGAAGAATATGTTAAACTTAATAAAGCGACTCTTTATTCTCGTAAGGCATATATAGAAGGAACTGCGCTTTTGTTGTCTCTTTATTTTATTTGCAGGTTTTCCTTGTGATCCTTAGGTTATTAGGTGATCTGTGATAAAAAAAGCAGTGATGCCTTCCATTTACAGCATGATACTTTTTAGTAAAAAATCCGAGCGATTCTTCAAGATTTTTGCTATAATTCTACTTGAAAGAACTTTAACAGACTAGAGTAGTAGAGGAGACCGAATAATGAACCCTAAACGCCTTGTTGTCCTTATTTTGTTCCTACTATTGATTTCAGCTTGCTCGAATAATGATACAGAAAGAGTGAGTCAGGATTTAAGAAAGAAAGTTATCGAACAAGAGAAAATATCAAGCAATGAAGCTAAATACCGATTTCCTTTAACGGGGATAGCTACGAGAGAACCTGCGACAAATCGCATTGTTAGTGTGATGATCAACAATCATCCAGCGGCTCGGCCCCAAAGTGGATTATCTCAGGCTGATCTTGTGTTTGAACTTTTAGCAGAGGGACAAACGACACGCTTTCTAGCGATGTTCCAAAGTGAAAAGCCAGAGGTGGTTGGCCCGGTCCGAAGTGCTCGACCGTATTACTTTAAGCTAGCAAATGATTACAATGCCTTATATATCTATCATGGTGCGGCTGATCATATTGAAGCTATGCTTAGATCCGGTGCTGTTGATCATTTAAATGGTTCTTATTATGATAATGATGGTTATCTTTTTAAACGAGAAAGCTTTCGTTCTGCACCACATAATTCCTACCTAAATTTTGCCGCGGTTACGGAAGTTGCGACAAATCAAGGATATGAAGTAGAAGCGGACCATCGTTCATTAGCTTTTTACCAATCGGATCAATTAGCTGATTTGACAGGTGATAAGGGGTCGGAAGTGTCATTTAATTATGGACAAGAAACAGTCCGTTATCGCTATGATCCAACAATTGAGGCCTATCTGCGCTATAATGGTGACCAACAGACTGTTGAATTCACGGACCAAACTCCGATCCAGTTAAACAATGTATTTATTATTGAGACTGCCCATCAAGTGATTGATGATCAAGGAAGACGGGAAATTGATTTAATGTCTGGTGGTAATGCTTATTTATTACAAAAAGGCTTTATTAATAAAGTCCAGTGGCAAAATACTGATGGCTATATTGTTCCTGTGAAGGATGGCAAAGAGGTCCCCTTTGTCCCTGGGAAGACATGGATCAATGTTATTCCAACAAATCCTGGTTTAACGGGTGTGACAGTAATAGAATAGGAGGGTTGACCAAGGTGCAAATTGATAAATTGCGTGGTGAGCAACTTGACCAGTTATTTGATGCTATTTTATCACTTGAGAATCGAGAAGAATGCTACCAATTCTTTGATGATCTAGCAACAATGAATGAAATCCAGGCATTGACCCAAAGATTAACTGTAGCTAAAATGCTGGATGAAGGTAAGACTTACCAAACGATTGCTAATAAATCAAATGCTTCAACAACAACAATCTCCCGTGTTAAACGGTGCCTAACCTATGGGAGTGGTGGTTATCGAACAGTATTAGATCGATTGAAAGAAGATCAAGGAGGAGACTAAAATGATTCGTTTTGGTGTGATCGGTACAAACTGGATTACAGATCGTTTTTTGCGGGCAGGCATGATGTTAGATGATTTCAAATTAACAGCTGTCTATTCTCGAACAGAAGAGAAGGCGAAGGAATTCGCAGCTAAGTATCAAGTGAAACAAACCTATACAGATTTAACTGAATTTGCGAAAAGTGAGGCAATTGATGCAGTTTATATTGCTAGTCCAACCGCCCTTCATTGTGAACAGGCAATCATTTGTATGGAAGAAGGTAAACATGTTTTTGTTGAAAAGCCATTTGCTTCTAATCAAAGTGAAGTGGAAAGAATGATTGCTGTTGCCCGGTCGTGTAATGTCTTATTAATGGAGGGAATGAAAACAACTCATTTGCCAAACTTTAATGTTTTAAAAGAGGAAATTAAGACAATTGCACCTGTTCGACGATTTGTTGCTAACTTCTGCCAATACTCTTCACGGTATGATCGCTATAAAGAAGGAGAAGTATTAAATGCCTTTAAGCCTGAGCTATCTAACGGATCATTGATGGATATCGGTGTCTACACCGCCTATCCAATGGTGGCCCTTTTTGGTATGCCAGAAGCAGTGTCGGCCAATGTGATCATGCTTGATTCAGGTGTAGATGGTCTTGGTACGATGTCAATTAAATATCCCGAGTTAACAGCTGATTTAATGTTTTCAAAAATTACCGACTCACATATCCCGTCTGAAATTCAAGGAGAAAATGGCACGATTGTTATTAAAAAGTTAAGTGATCTACGCCAGCTGACACGAATTGATAAAGACGGGACAATTACAGATCTATCAGTCGAGCAAAAAGACAATACGATGTACTATGAAATTAAACATTTCCTCGATTTATTAGCAAGTAATTTACGTGAAAGCCCAGTTAACTCATTTGAGACTTCATTAAATACGATCAAAGTTCTAGACCAAGCTAGGAAATCAGTAGGTTTAGTTTTCCCGGCAGATTTAAAGTAGGCGAATAAACCTTGCCCTCCACTTTGGAAGGCAAGGTTTTTAAATGAATTTTCACATTGATTTAGATAGACGCACATGTGATACCTCTGAATAAACAGCCTAAATCTTCAAAGGACTCCCGATATTGACAGCAAAACAGAATCAAGCAAGTGTTATCAAAAGGTGTTTCACTTGCTTCCATCAAATATGCCAAATTATTACCCGTATCGGTCATGTTTTTGTTATACTTTAAGAAGGCTTTTAACGCGTAACGGAAGATGTGTATTGCCAAATCAAATCAAAGAGAATCCCCGCTCACTTAAGGGGTTTATCCCTCGCACTAGATGTTAATTGAAGGCATAGGGCATCTGTTGACCTTTTAATCCGCTTAGGACAGGTATTTTCCTTGCGATAATTAAGAAGGGGATTTTGCAGTTTTTTAATCCCTGGAAGTGAGTGACTGCTATGCTGTTACTTATCCAGGTTACATAGTTGAAGTGGATGAGACTTATGATGCTTCGATAATTTGTTCAAGATAAAAAATCTAAATAAGAGTTAGGAGGCTACATATTGTATAATCGAAAGACCTGGCGACATGTATTTAAATTAGATCCAGATAAATCATTAACCGATCACCAAATAGATCAAGTTTGCCAATCAGGCACCGATGCAATTATTGTTGGTGGGACAGATCATGTGACCCT
Organism: Amphibacillus sp. MSJ-3; assembly: GCF_018919165.1. Taxonomy (GTDB): domain Bacteria; phylum Bacillota; class Bacilli; order Bacillales; family Amphibacillaceae; genus Amphibacillus. The sequence goes on from NZ_JAHLQM010000003.1 coordinate 82,462, forward strand.
AGAAGGGGTAGTCAATTTAATGAGTCGAATTCGCCAATATCCAATTCCATGCGTTTTAGAAGTATCGACATTAGATGCGATTGCACTTGGTTTCGATTTTTACTTTATTCCGACCGTCCTAAATAGTCAAGATAAAAAATGGTTGCTTGATATTCAACATCGAGCGATTAAAGAATATGGTCATATGATCAATTGGTCCGAGCTTGTTACTGAAGGATATGTGATTTTAAATCCCGAAGCCAAGGCTTATCAGCTCACAGATTGCCAGCTGCCAGACTTTGAAGAGGTGATTGCTTACGCCCAAATCGTTGAGCATATGTTAAAAATGCCAATTCTTTACCTAGAGTACAGCGGAACATATGGTGATCCTAGCCTTGTCAAAAGTGTTAAGGAAGAATTGAATCATACACAACTCGTCTATGGTGGTGGGATCACGACTTTGGCGCAGGCCGAAGAGATGGCTGAGTTTGCTGATACAATTGTTGTTGGGAATAGTTTATATGAGCACTTCGATCAAGCACTCGAAACAGTAAAAATAAAGAAAGATAGATAAAGGCGGTGTCATTGTGAATCAACCGATTAATAATTTACTTGTTGGATTAAATGATAAACAAAGAGAAGCGGTTCAAAAGACAGATGGTCCGCTTTTAATTATGGCAGGTGCCGGAAGTGGAAAAACACGTGTTCTAACACATAGAATCGCATATTTATTAGATGAAAAACAAATTTCACCAAGAAATGTTTTGGCGATCACATTTACGAATAAAGCAGCTCGAGAAATGAAGGAGCGGGTTAGTCAACTTGTAGGACCGGAAGCAGATCATATGTGGGTATCCACTTTCCACTCAATGTGTGTTCGAATCCTTCGACGAGATGCTGACCGTATTGGTTTAAGTCGTAGCTTCACCATCTTAGATAGTGGTGATCAGCTAACAGTCATAAAAAATATCCTGAAAGAAAAAAACCTCGACCAAAAGAAATTTGAGCCGAGAGCGTTACTTGCAGGGATAAGCTCAGCAAAAAATAATTTACAAACCCCAGATCAATTTCAAGCAAGTGCGGGAGATTATTATCAAAAGACAATCGCTGATGTTTACCAGAGCTATCAAAAAACATTAATCAAAAACCAGTCACTTGACTTTGATGATTTAATTATGCAAACTATTCACTTATTTGAGCGTGTTCCTGAAGTTTTAGAATATTACCAACGGCGTTTTCAATATATTCATGTTGATGAGTACCAAGATACGAACTATGCACAATACTATTTAGTCAAACAACTTGCCGCAAAATATCAAAATATTTGCGTGGTTGGAGATTCTGATCAATCAATTTATCGTTGGCGGGGAGCAGATATAAAAAATATCTTATCTTTTGAAAAGGATTATCCAAATGCTGACCTTGTTTTATTAGAACAAAATTACCGCTCAACGAAGTCGATTCTTGAAGCAGCCAATGCAGTTATAAAGAACAACACTGACCGCAAGGCAAAGCAACTTTGGACGGACAATGATAGTGGTTCAAAACTACATTATTATGAAGCGGAAACAGAACGCTATGAAAGTATATATGTTGCCAATCAAATTGAAGAATATGTTCAATCAAATGACTTTAACTACCGCGATATTGCGATTTTATATCGAACGAATGCTCAATCAAGGGCAATTGAAGAAACATTTGTTAAAGCGAATATTCCTTATCAGATGGTTGGAGGAACTAAATTCTATGAGCGAAAAGAAATTAAGGATATGCTTGCCTACCTTCGTCTAATCTCAAATCCAAATGATGACTTAAGTTTTGTTCGTGTTGTAAACGAACCGAAGCGGGGAATAGGTAGAGCTTCTGTTGAGAAATTAGAAAGATACGCTGCTGAACATGATATTTCACTCTATACAGCCAGCCAGGAAATTGACTTTGTTGGTCTAGGTACCCGAGCGACAAAAGCATTAGCGGAATTCTCTCAGCTGATTAAGAATTGGATTCAACAACAGGAATTTCTAACAGCAACAGATATGGTAGAAGAGGTATTGGAGAAAACGGGTTATTTAGAGATGCTGACAAACGATCGAACGCTGGAAGCACAGACCCGCCTGGAAAATTTAAATGAATTTAAAACTGTTACACAGAACTTTGAACAAGAAAGTGACGATAAAAGCTTAATCGCCTTTTTAACTGATTTAGCACTTATTGCTGATATTGATCGTATGGACGATGACCCATTTGCTGATAATAAAGTAACGATGATGACTTTACATGCTGCTAAAGGTTTGGAATTCCCGGTTGTTTTTCTAGTAGGCATGGAGGAGAATGTTTTCCCGCATAGTCGTTCCTTATTAGATGAAGAAGAAATGGCAGAAGAACGTCGGTTGGCTTATGTTGGTATTACAAGAGCGGAGAAGGTTTTACACCTTACCCATGCGAAAATGCGGACACTCTATGGTCGGACAAATATGAATCGCATGAGTCGATTTATTAGCGAGATACCAACAGACTTATTAGCAGGTTTTGAAGAACAAAAGGATGAATTTCTATTTGGGCTACCTAACCAAAGACAAGCATTTTCAGAGGACCCGGTTCCCGTAAAAAAACAGCCCGTCAAACGATTTGCACAGAAGACAACAACGGGTGGAGAAAAAGAGGCTTGGCAAGTTGGGGATAAAGCACAACATAAGAAATGGGGACTTGGTACAATTGTTAAAGTAACAGGAACGGGAGAGTCAATGGAACTAGATGTTGCTTTTCCAGCTCCAACAGGAGTTAAACGTTTATTAGCAAAATTCGCACCGATTACGAAAGTAGAATAAAGTGAGGTGATGACTTTGACATCGATAGAGAAACAGATAACAGAATTACGTCAATTACTGGATCAATATAATTATCAATATTATGTTCTTGATCATCCAACGGTTCCAGATGCAGAATATGACCGTCTAATGAATGAGTTAATCGCACTTGAAAATAAACATCCAGAACTCATCAGACCAGATTCACCGAGCCAAAGAATTGGTGGAAAGCCACTTGAGGGTTTTGAAAAAGTTGAACATCATGTACCCATGATGAGTTTAGCTAATGCATTTAGTAGTCAGGAATTACGTGATTTTGATCGGCGTGTTCGGCAGGAATTAGCCTTAGATACAGTTGATTATGTTTGTGAATTGAAAATTGATGGTTTAGCTGTTTCGCTTCGCTATCAAGAAGGTCTTTTCCAACAAGGAGCAACTCGTGGTGATGGCTCGATTGGTGAGGACATCAGCCAAAATTTAAGAACGATCCGAAGTCTTCCGTTAAGCATTGATGAAGCAAATACAATTGAGGTTCGTGGCGAGGCTTTTATGCCAAAAAGATCATTTATTCATTTAAACAAAGCCCGAGAAGAACAAGGCCTAGAATTGTTCGCTAATCCGAGAAATGCTGCTGCTGGTTCTTTACGCCAATTAGATCCAAAAATTGCGGCGGAACGTCAATTAGATATCTTTCTTTATGCTGTTGGGGAATGGGAAGCTGGTACAATTGAGACACATAGCGAACGCTTGCTGTATTTAAGTGAATTAGGTTTTAAAATTAATCGAGAATGGGAAAAGTGTCAAGGGATTGACCAAGTCATTCAATACGTGGAGAAGTGGGTTGAAAAACGAAATGACCTTCCATATGATATTGATGGAATTGTTGTTAAGGTTGATCGACTTGAATATCATGAGATATTAAAAACAACGGCAAAAAGCCCGCGTTGGGCGATTGCCTACAAGTTCCCTGCTGAAGAGGCAGTCACTAAGTTAATTGATGTGATCCTCAGTGTTGGTCGAACAGGGGTTGTGACACCTACTGCATTACTAGAACCTGTTCAAGTAGCCGGAACAACAGTACAAAGAGCATCCCTGCATAATGAAGATTATATTATGGAAAAGGATATCCGATTAAATGATACAGTGGTCATAAAGAAAGCTGGTGATATCATTCCAGAAGTTGTTCGTGTGATTCCAGAACAACGGAATAAGACTGTCGAGCGATTTAAAATGCCGGATCACTGCCCGTCATGTGGTACTGAATTAGTACGACTTGAGGGGGAAGTGGCCTTACGATGTATGAACCCTAATTGCCCAGCTCAATTAAAAGAAGGTTTGATTCATTTTGCTTCTCGTAACGCAATGAATATTGATGGCTTAGGTGAAAAATTGATTGAACAACTCTATAACCATCAACTTGTTCATCGGGTAACGGACCTGTATCAATTGAATCGAGAAGAATTACTCGCATTAGAACGGATGGGGACCAAATCAGTTGATAATTTACTTCGGGCGATTGAAGCATCAAAATCAAATTCGCTGGAAAGATTACTTTTTGGTTTAGGGATTCGTTTTGTCGGTGTGACCGCAGCAAAAACATTAGCTACGTATTTTGGAGAGATTGAGAAAATCCAACAAGCATCATATGAAGAACTTATTACAGTTGACGAAATTGGTGAAAAAATGGCGAATTCAATTGTTCGTTATTTTGCCACTGATGAAGTAAACTTAATGATTGGCAAATTAAAGGAGTTGGGTGTTAACACAAGTTATCTGGGACCTAAACCAACAGCTGAAAATATCAATTCCCTATTTCAAGATAAAACAATTGTCTTAACAGGAAAGCTCAAGCAACTGACGCGAAATGAAGCGAAGGAGAAAATCGAGTCCTTGGGTGGCAAAGTAACTGGAAGTGTTAGTAAAAAGACAGATTTATTGATCGCTGGTGAAGATGCAGGGTCAAAACTAACGAAAGCAGAGCAACTAGGAATTGAAATATGGAATGAACAGCAGTTTATCGAAGAAATAGAATGAAAGGGGAAGAGGAATTCAATGAAGCATTTGTATGGGCTATTTGGTATTTTATTAATCGCTTTGCTCACTAGTTGTGCACCTGACTTTAGCGATCCAAATGAAATTATCGATGAAACTTTGCCAGAAGATATCGGACAAGAGACAGCGATTATCCCAAACTACAGTGTATCTGAATCAGAATATCAAGTCCTTTTGCCGTATCGAGTAAGTCAGTCAAGGGGAGTGACAACGAATCAAGTTGCGAATCGATTAGATATTACGGTCTTGGAGAATGATCTTAGACGACATTCAACATCAGTTTTTGACCCAGATACTTACTTTTTCCAAGAGGGCCAGCAAATTTCTTATAGTGAATTGTTTAGTTGGCTAGAAAGAGAATCAGATTCAAGTGAAGAAGGTTTAAATCCACCGATTGATATTGATAAAAATACATCGACAGAAGAGAGTATAGAGAAGGAGCGGGAGAATCCAAAATATTTATCTCATATTTTAGAACAAAATTATTTAACCCGTTCAGATGATAATGTCGTTCAACTCGCAGGAATTTCGATTGGAATTGCAATGAAATCAAACTACCGCTTTCAAACGGAAGTAGGTGGACCATTTTATTATGAGAATATTTCTAAAAAAGAGATGTTATCTGAAGCAAAACCAATAGCTGAGGAAGTTGTTAAGCGGATTAGAGCTAAAGATGGTCTTCAGGATATTCCAATTATGGTGGCGATATACAGAGAAGCGGCCCGTGACGGTCTTGTACCAGGTAACTTTGTTGCAAAGACAACGATTCAAGGCGGAAGTCAAGAGATTGGCAATTGGGAATCGATTGACGAGAAGTATGTTCTGTTTCCTTCAAATAGTGCACAGGATATTGATCCAAACTTGTCATCAACAGTAGAAGAATTTAAATCAGAAGTTGCTAACTATTTCCCTAATTATGTTGGTGTTATTGGTCAGGGCTTTTATCAAGATGGAGAAATTCGCAGTCTTGTACTTGAAATCCCGATTGAATTTTATGGTCAAGCAGAAGTCATCGGTTTTACTCAATATGTCTATGGACTCGTCATGGATAGTTTCCAACCTCACTATGATATCGAAGTGAATATCAAGTCGAATGATCGACAAGAAAGCTTGATTGTCAGAAAAGCAGGTGACGAGGAACCTTATGTTCATGTCTACCAACGCTAAGTAAAAGTGATTAAAAGGAAAAAAGGGGCCATGCTTTTTAAAAAAATGGCAAATGAATAGTTGCGTAATTGCTATATTATTTGCTATTATCATTTATATGTATAACTTGTTTAAGTAGAGGTCCTTGATCTCCGTAAGGCGTCTATTTCAAATCTTACTTTAAGAGCAGTAAAACCCCTTTTGAACAAGTTAAGTGATCAGCAAATGAGGGTGTTCAAAAGCATTAACTATTTTGGGTGTCCCCTTAATAACTGGATATTTGATAGAGTAGTTTGAATGTCGAATGGTTAACTGTCTGATGAATGAATCCAAACCTAAGATGATCTTAAATTAGGCTTGATCATGTGATGAAAATTTTCTGGAGGTGAAGCAAATGGCACAAATTTCGAAAGAACAAGTCGAGCAAGTGGCGGATATTGCTCGAATAGCCATTACAGAAGAAGAAGCATCTGTGTTATCCAAACAGCTTAGTGAGATGATGAAATATGCAGATGTATTAAAAGATTTAGATACAAGTGAAGTAGAACCGACTGTTCAAGTTGTTGATTTAAAAAATGTTATGCGTAAAGATGAACCTAGACAATGGACCAGTCAAGAAGAAGTATTAAATAATTCCCTTGACCATAAAGAAGGTCAATTTAGCGTCCCATCAATTTTAGAATAGGAGGTCGAAAAATGTCTATTTTTGATTATACATTAAAAGAATTACAAGCGAAGCTACATAATAAAGAGCTCACGGTAACTGAACTCGTTCAAGCCTCTTTTGATCAAATTGATGCAGTGGATGATGAAATCAGAGCCTTTATTACATTAAATAAAGAACGAGCACTTGAACAAGCCAAACAACTTGATCAAGAAATTGACCAAGCAAATAACCCCTTGTTCGGAATACCGATTGGAATTAAAGATAATATTGTAACGAAAGATTTGCGAACAACTGCTGCAAGTAAGATGCTAGATAACTTTGAACACCCATTATATGATGCAACGGTGATCGAAAAATTATCAGCAGCAAAAACAGTTACAATTGGGAAATTAAATATGGATGAGTTTGCAATGGGATCATCAACAGAAAGTTCTTACTATTATCCAACGCGGAATCCTTGGAATACGGATTATGTGCCAGGTGGCTCTAGTGGAGGTTCAGCAGCAGCTGTTGCCGGAAGAGAAGTCTTTTTCTCACTTGGCTCCGATACAGGCGGATCGATTCGAGGCCCGTCATCATATTGTGGGGTTGTTGGTCTGAAGCCAACTTACGGACTTGTCTCACGTTTTGGGGTGATTGCCTTTGCCTCTTCATTAGATCAAGTTGGAACGATTACGAAAAACGTTGAAGATAATGCCCATTTACTTCAAGCAATTGCTGGACATGACCCAATGGATTCAACAACTGTCGACATAGATCTACCTAACTACCAAGATGAATTGAAAAAAGGTGTCAAAGGACTAAAAATTGCTGTTCCTAAAGAATATTTAGCTGATGGAATTAGTGATGAAGTTAGAAAATCTGTTATTGACGCACTTAAAGTATATGAAGACCTTGGCGCAACATGGGAAGAGGTTTCCTTGCCACATTCGAAATATGCTGTAGCTGCATATTATTTGATATCTTCAGGTGAGGCATCAGCAAACCTTGCTCGTTTTGACGGCATTAGATACGGTCACCGTGCAGAAAATGTAGAAAATATGATTGATCTTTTCAAACAATCACGTAGTGAAGGATTCGGAGAAGAAGTTAAACGACGTATTCTGTTTGGAACAATTGCCCAAAGTTCAGGATATTATGAAGACTACTATAAAAAAGCTCAACAAGCACGAACCTTAATTAAGGCTGATTTTGACCAAATCTTTAAAGATTATGATGTCATCATCGCTCCAACGACACCAACAACTGCTTTCAAAGTAGGCGAACTTATTGATGATTCGATGACGATGTATGCCAATGATCTATTGACTATCCCTGTTAACTTAGCAGGTGTACCAGCTATCTCAATCCCATCTGGCTTCTCTGAAGAAACAGGTTTGCCTTTTGGTTTACAAATCATTGGTAAACATTTTGATGAAGCAACAATTTACCGGACAGCTTATGCTTTTGAACAAGCAACTGACTATCATAAAAAGCGTCCGAACTTGGGAGGTGCGAAGTAAATGAATTTTGAAACAGTTATTGGACTTGAAGTTCATGTGGAATTAAAAACAAATTCGAAGATTTTCAGCCCAAGTCCGAATCATTTTGGGGCAAAACCAAATGAAAATGTTAACCCAATTGATTTAGCTTATCCAGGCGTTTTACCTGTTTTAAATGAGGAAGCAGTTAACTTTGCGATGAAAGCAGCAATGGCCTTAAACTGTGAGATTGCAACACATACAAAATTTGATCGAAAAAACTACTTTTACCCAGACAATCCAAAAGCATATCAAATTTCACAATTCGATCAACCGATTGGTGAAAATGGTTGGATTGATATTGAAGTAGATGGAAAGACAAAAAGAATCGGTATTACACGTCTACACATGGAAGAAGATGCAGGGAAACTAATGCACAGTGATGATGGATACTCATTAGTTGACTATAACCGTGCAGGCACACCACTTGTTGAGATTGTTTCTGAACCTGATATTCGGTCACCAGAAGAAGCTTATGCTTACCTTGAAAAACTGAAAAATATTATTCAATATACAGGTGTTTCCGATTGTAAAATGGAAGAAGGCTCATTACGTTGTGATGCCAATATTTCACTTCGCCCAATTGGACAGGAGAAGTTTGGAACAAAAACGGAATTAAAGAATTTAAACTCATTTTCATTTGTTCAAAAGGGTTTAGAATTTGAAGAAAAACGCCAACGAGATGTCTTGTTATCCGGTGGAACGATTCTACAAGAAACCCGCCGCTATGATGAACAAACGAAAGAAACGATTTTAATGCGGGTTAAAGAAGGGGCGGACGATTACCGCTACTTCCCTGAGCCAGATCTTCTACCTTTGTATATTGATGAAGACTGGAAAGCTCGGATACGCGCTGAAATTCCAGAACTTCCAGATGCTAGAAAGAAACGCTATATTGAATCATTAAACTTACCAGCTTATGATGCAATGATACTCACCAGTACAGTCGAAATGTCAGATTTCTTTGAAGCAACGATTGCTGCAGGTGCAGATGTTAAACAAGCCTCTAACTGGTTGATGGGCGAAGTATCAGCCTATATGAATAAACAGCAAAAGGAATTATCAGATCTGTCCCTTACACCAGAAGGACTAGCGAAAATGATTAACCTAATAGATGATGGAACGCTATCATCGAAAATGGCGAAAAAGGTTTTTGCAGAGCTTGTCGAAAAAGGCGGCGATCCAGAAAAGATTATTAAAGAAAAAGGTCTAATCCAGATTTCAGATGAAGGACAACTCACTGAAATTGTAACTGCCATTCTCGATAAAAATCCACAATCGATTGAAGACTTTAAGAATGGGAAAGATCGAGCACTTGGCTTCTTGGTTGGTCAAGTGATGAAAGAAACAAAAGGACAGGCCAACCCACCAATGGTAAATAAAATTTTATTAGCTGAAATGAACAAGCGTTAAAGTTACCAGGAAGACTATCGATCATCATATATTGATAGTCTTTCTTTTGCTATGACTGGGACTTTTCAATATTTAAATAAGCAAGGGAAAATTGTATATTTAAGCAAGGTTAAGGATTCGAAAGAGGTAATTACAACGATCATTAAGAGGGATAAAGTAAAACTTCAATCAGTGGAGGTTGGGGCTACAGGGCCGAGGTCATGCAGATCTTACCAAGGGGCATGCTGGATTTAGTCCGCCTGTCCCCTTCCCGTTGATTGGAACAGGGACTAGGGTTGGGACTGGGACTGGGACTGCGTTTACTCGTCCCACCGAAGTGATTTGCGTTTACTCGTCTCACCGAAAACATTTGTTAGTCCCACAAGTGGATGACACAAAGGCCCTTGAATCAATCGGGACTTTACCGTCAGTTGATCTCCCACTTATAGTGCAAAATTTCCTTCGAATGATTGAAACGGGAGTCTTACTGACAGTTACACTGCGATAAATAAGATGAAAACATCTATAAATAAACTTGATAAAATGGTATCATAAAAATAGGTAAAAAAGTACGTAGATCGGAGGATCACCATGAAACGCGCTCGAATTATTTATAATCCGACATCTGGAAGAGAATCATTTAAAAATAAGCTCCCAGATGTATTAGTGAAATTTGAACAAGCAGGATATGAAACATCAACCCATGAAACAACAGGGATTGGCGATGCAACGGAAGCAGCAAGACTAGCTGTCGCACGTGGATTTGATACAATTGTTGCTGTTGGTGGAGATGGAACTATTAATGAAGTTGTGACAGGAATTGCCGAGGCCATACATCGCCCACGCTTAGGAATTATCCCAGCTGGGACAACAAATGACTTTGCAAGGGCACTCAATATTCCAAAGTCAATTGATAAAGCCGTTGACATCATTTTATCCGGACATACTAAGAAATTGGATATTGGTAAAGTGAATCAACATTACTTCGTTAATATTGCTGGTGGTGGAAAATTAACAGAGGTTTCCTATGAAGTACCAAGCAAATTAAAAACATTGATAGGACAACTTGCTTATTTCATTAAAGGAGCCGAGTTACTGCCAAGATTACGACCAATCTATACCCGAATTGAATATGATGGCCAGGTTTTCGAAGATGAAATCATGCTGTTTCTAGTAGCAAACACAAATTCAGTAGGCGGTTTTGAAAAGCTAGCACCGGAAGCAGAAATGAATGATGGTTACTTTGATTTACTTGTGCTAAAAAAATGTAATATCGCTGAATTTATTCGTCTAGTCACCGCTGCAACAAGAGGTAATCATTTTGGAGATCCAAGTATCTTTTATGTTCAAGCGAAGCATATTAATGTTCAAACTGACGAAAGAATGCAACTCAATATCGACGGTGAGTACGGCGGTGATTTACCTGGTGAATTCTCAAATTTAAAACAACATATCGAATATTTTGTTCCAACTGAAGAACAAGCTAGAAAAGTAAAAATCGAAAAGGAAATACAAATGGAAAAAGCTCTCGATTAACCTCTTGAGCTTTTTTAAGTCATGTCAACTTTTACCATGGATTAGCTCCTAGATCCTCACAAGAATTAGATTAAGGAAACCTTTATATAATAAGTGTGGAAACTAGCGACGATAAATGCTTAATTAGTTCAGCTAATACTCAACCAGATGGGGAAGATTGAGTTTATCTTGGGAAAACTGTGGTAAACGGTCAAATCTATACTAACCACCAAGAGCTTTATTGTTGATCAATAAATTTGACCACTCCCCATTTCGTCCCAAAGAGGTTTTGGCAAAATCAAAATCCATATCTTCACTCTAAAGCTTATGTGACGATCTACAGACGAAAACGATTTATCGTATTTAAACAAGATCCGACGGCAAAAATAATTCATAGAAAAACGCACGGCAATATTTTCGTATTTCCCGGGAAATAAAGTCGAATCATGGTAAGATTCATATCTGAAGGTTGATATGGTATAAGAAAGGAAGTAAAGCCAATGTCTAAACAGGAAAGCCCAGTTCAAAAAAATCAAACAATCACTCTATCTTTTGAAGACATTACGCATGATGGAAATGGAGTAGGCAAAATTGCAGGCTATCCCGTGTTCGTTTCAAATACTTTACCTGGTGAAACTGCTGAGGTGAAGATTATTAAAGTAAAAAAGAATTTCGCAATCGGAAAAAGCCTAAAACTAATCAAGGAGAGTCCGGAACGTGTAGCCCCTCCTTGCAATGTTTACGACCAATGCGGTGGCTGCCAACTTCAACATATGAGCTATTCTATGCAGCTAGATATGAAAAGAAATCAAGTCGAAAATGTCCTGCGAAAAATAGCCCATCTTAACGATATTGATGTTAAACCAACATTAGGTATGGACGACCCATGGCGCTATCGAAATAAAGTTCAAGTGCCAGTTGCGGAAAAAGATGATCAATTAATTACTGGTTTTTACCGACGACGAAGTCATGATATCATCGAAGGAATGGATCGTTGTATCGTTACATCTGAAGTCAATGATCAACTGGTTGAATTAGTCAGAAAAGTAGCTGAAGAACTAGGGATTCCAGCATATGATGAACAGACACATCGGGGTGTTCTTCGCCACATTATGGTTCGTAGCGGTGAACATACAGGTGAAACGATGATTGTGATCGTCACCAAAACAAAAACTATTCCCAACCAGGAACAATTGATTAAGCGAATCACTGATTGCTACCCCACAATAACATCGATCATGCATAATATTAATCCAGATCGAACAAATGTCATTCTAGGCAAGAAGACAAAATGTTTATGGGGTCAAGAATATATTTATGACACAATAGGTAAGGTGAAGTTTGCTATATCAGCATTATCCTTTTACCAAGTTAATCCAAAGCAAACGAAGGTTCTCTATGATAAAGTTCTGGAATTTGCCAACCTCACTGGTAGTGAAACAGTCATTGATGCTTACTGCGGAATCGGCAGTATCTCACTCTTTCTTGCTCAAAGGGCTAAAAAAGTCTATGGTGTCGAAATTGTCCCACAAGCCATTGAAGACGCCAAGAAAAACGCTGAACTAAACGGCCTTACCAATACAGAATTTATCGTCGGACAAGCAGAAAAAGTCATGCCAAGGTGGAAAGCAGAGCGATTAAACCCGGATGTTATCGTTGTTGATCCACCAAGAAAAGGCTGTGAGGAATCATTACTAAAGGCTATGATTGATATGAACCCTAGTCGAATTGTTTATGTCTCATGTAATCCCTCAACGTTCGCCAGAGATTTAGTGACATTGACTGAAGGTGGCTATAAACTGAGAGAAGTTCAACCAGTAGACATGTTCCCCCAGACTTTGCATGTGGAGTGTGTATCGTTGCTACAAAGAGAAACTATATAGAAATCCTTAGTTTTAAACACTTTCACAAGCATTTCGTGTTTGTAGGAGAAGGTGAAAAAACTAGAAATAAAGTACTGAAAAACCACATTACCGTTTCAGTGGTAATTGATCTGGGGTGTGGGAACACAATAGAATAAAAATATTGTAAGGCGTTCAAATAAAATGAACGTCTTTTTTTTACGCCTAAAAATGGAGAATAGAAGGTGGAATATGACAAAACTAACTTTAGGAAGTTTATTTGATGGGTAAGCGTCAAATAACCTACACCTATTATTCAGGTCTGGGTTTGTTTATACTTTAGTTATGATTTCATTTTGGACTTTGACAATGTAATGGAATACTTGTTGACCATGGCAAGAGTTGATCCAATTCCTCTTTATTTGCTATATCAATATTTGGCAATCGTTCAAATAGATACTTCAAATATTCAAATGGACTTAGTCCATTCTCCTTTGCAGTTTCCACAATACTATAAATAATAGCGCTCGACTTTGCACCTTTCGGTGTATTGCTGAACAAGAAATTTTTCCGGCCGATTACGAATGGCTTAATAGAGCGTTCACTTCGATTATTATCTATTTCCAATCGGCCATCCTCTAAAAATACGATTAGTTTATGCCACTGTTTTCGACAGTATTTAATCGCTTTGCCGAGTGCACTTTTAGGCAAAACTTTTGGCGTTTGCTCTTTTAGCCATGCTGAAAAAGCATCCAAAATAGGTCGGCTGCGTTTTAGACGTATTTCATATCTTTCTTCCGGAGTTTTCTCCAAGCATTCGCGTTCAACCGCAAACAATTGGTTACAATATTGCAGTCCTTTCGTTGCGGTGAGCTTTGATTTGTCTGCACCTTTTGGCAGAGCCTTCAGTGCTTCATCAAAGTATCTGCGGGCATGGCTCCAACAACCCGACAGGGTGATATGCGGAATGCTATCGTATCCACCATAGCCATCCACATGCAAGTAACCTTTAAAGTCCGCTAGAAACTTTTTAGGGTGTTTGCTCGCACGGGTACGCTGATATTCAAACAAGATATTTGGCGGACGATCCCGACCATTTCGGTAGAGCCACATATACGATTTGGATTCCGCCGAACGTCCCGGTTCTTTCAGTACCTGAACCGTGGTCTCGTCGGCATGCAGAATATCTTCTTGTAATAAATATTCTCGCATTCGATCATATATTTTGGCTAACCATCGGTTCGCCCCTTCTACCATCCAATTGGATAAGGTTTGACGGGATAGGCGTACACCAATATATTTTAATTGGCTTTCCTGCCGATAAAGTGGCAGACCTTCGACATACTTTTGATTCATTATGTAAGCTACAGTAGAAGGTGAAGCATAGCTTTTAGGAAATAAAGGAGATGGCATCTTTGCCGTGACAATTGGAGTTTCTATTCCTTCTTTTTCACAGTTACGGCAAGCGTAAACATGGCGGACATGCTTCACAACTTTGACCTTAGCGGGTATGACTTGAAGTTCTTTTCGAACTTCCTCGCTCATTTTATGTATTTCCAAACCGCAACACGAACAGACCTGTTCTTTAGGAGATAATTCATAATTAATTGTCTCCACAGGCAGGTCTTTCATTAACTCTTCCCGGGTTTTTCGGTTCTTTTTGCGTGTATATGTCATCGTATCAAGCGCAGGTTCTTCAACTTTTGAATCAGCTGTATCTTCGGCTTCGTTAAATAAAGAAAGACTCAATTGATCTTCATTCGTTTTTTCGCTAGAAGCTCCATATTTTTGCTTTTGCAGCAATCTAAATTGTTCCTCATACCATTTCAATTTGGCTTCTAACTCTTCGTTGCGCTCTTTATAATATTCAATTGTATGCTCGTTGTTTTTCTCCACCATTTTTTCCATACATCATATTATACAAAAAGAAATTCGACATGGCCAGCCGAATTTCCTGTATTTTCGTATTTTTATAGAATGGTTCGCGCCGTCACTTGTTTATGCGCTTGATTTTGACGGATAGGTAATCCATCCAATAGCCAACGAAGTTGGCGTTCGCTGATTTTCAGTGGTGTTGCATCTTGCTCAGAAGGCCATTGAAACTTCCCTTGCTCCAACCTCCGATAATGAAGCCAAAAACCATTATGCTCCCATTGGAGAATTTTTAATTTATCCCTTTTCCGGTTACAAAATACAAAGAGACAAGGTGCAAATGGATCAAGGGAGAAACATTCTTTTACAATGACGGATAAACCATCAATTGACTTGCGAAGATCAGTGCTTCCACGGGCCAAATAAACTTGTTTATATGATGTATTATGTAGCATCACGATTGAATAACATGTATTATTTTAGATAATAAACCAATATCAGACCCGGACTGAACCTCAACTGAAAAACGATCAATATGAATAAGAACAGAACCCTTCGGTTCATCAAGTTCATCCGTTACTTGAACCGGGAGCCAGTCAATGTTAGCAGGTTGATCAGTCGGCGATGCAGAATTATTGATTTTTTGTAGCCAATAATACATTTGATGTTCTTTAAATCCGTTGTCTCGGCACCACTTGGCTTTACTTAAACCACTAGCCCTCCAATCCTCGATTCGAGCTTCCCATTCTATTCTTTTGGTTGATTTGTTCATCGCATAACCTCCAAAATTAAACTTCTAAAGAAATTATGCTATGGATGGGAAACTAATAGAAGGTGGGTATGCTTTGACGCTTACATTATAACGATAAAATTGTTCAGCCCTTCGCTCATTCCAACTTTCGTTAGTTTTCTTCACTACTACGGCTTCTGCTGACTTCTCACCTGCCAGTCGTGTATCACTACAAGGTTTTGGTGTAGCTGGATGAGACCTCCCCAGTTAAGGTGCGAACGCTTTCCCTCCATCTATCTGCCATATATACGCCGCATACTTTGTAATAGCTTTTGGACTTCAACTTCTTTCGCAGTCTTATCCGCATACGTCGCCTCTTATATGATTTCTGTTCGTCAGACCAGAGGTTTGCTTAGGGCTTCCTTCAGATTCCACGTCACCATGGACACCCTTGCCTTTAGCTATGTGCTTACCGCTATTAGGTCGCACTAGGGACTTCCACCCGTTAGCGTTCACCCATGCTGGGCGAACAAAAAGAGCAGATTAACTAAATCAATCTGCTCTTTCTACTTTTATATAGCGGAAAGTGAATAGTCCTTCCTAATGAATGAAAATTCACTTCACTTTGATGATTCTATTAATCAAATGCTAACCTTTAGATCTATATTAAATATCTAAAGCCCATGCTCCTTTTCGAAAGACTGGTTCTGTTTTTCCGTCTGCAGTAACGCCATCAATATCCAATTCAGCCGAACCAATCATAAAATCAACATGCGTTAAGCTATCGTTGACACCATGCTGATCAAGCTCTTCATTCGACATATCTGAACCGCCCTCTAAGTTGGTTGGATAAGCTTTTCCTAAAGCAATATGAC
Organism: Amphibacillus sp. MSJ-3; assembly: GCF_018919165.1. Classification (GTDB taxonomy): domain Bacteria; phylum Bacillota; class Bacilli; order Bacillales; family Amphibacillaceae; genus Amphibacillus. The sequence continues at coordinate 98,855 of NZ_JAHLQM010000003.1, forward strand.
ACGATGCATTTTCATCAAATAATGTATTGTAAAAAATCAAACCTGATTGAGAAATAGGTGAAGCATCTGGAACAAGAGCTAATTCTCCAAGTCTTTTTGCACCCTCATCTGTTTCGAGTAGATGCTTCAACGTTTCATAACCCTGTTCGGCTTTAAAATCAACAACCTTTCCTTCTTCAAAAGTGAGGCTGAAATGATCAATCATATTTCCACCATAGATTAATGGTTTTGTACTTGAAACAACCCCATTAACACCATATTTATGTGGGACAGTAAAGACTTCTTCCGTTGGCATATTTGGATTAAAGTGAAGACCGTCTGTCGTATATGCCCCACCGCCTTTCCAAATATGACCTTCAGGTAAATCAAAGGTAATATCCGTACCTGGCGCTTTAAAAATCAGTTGTCGATATTTCTTTTCATTTAAAATTTGATGAGCATCTTTTAATGTTTGGTTGTGCTTGTCCCACGCTGCAATTGGATCTTCCTGATCAACACGGACAATTTTAAAAATCTGATCCCATAGTTTTTCCTTCGCTTCTTCTACATCTGAATCTGGGAAAATCTTTTGTGCCCAATCTCCAGTTGGGATAGAAATAATTGACCATGCGATACGATCGTTCATCGTATACTTTTGGAATTCCCTCATTGCTTCAGCTCGTGCCTTGCTTGCTTTAGCTACCTTAGCAGGATCGACATCTTTTAGTAAATCTGGATTGGTTGAGCGAATCGACAACAATGCAACCCCATCTTCTGCATAGCTTAAATATTTATCAACTTGCCACTGTGGAATATCCATCAATACTTCTTCGGATTCATTTTGGTACTTCAACAAGGTGATTTCATCATCCTGCCAGTTAATGATAACGTCTTTTGCTCCCAACTCATAAGCTTTACGAACAACAATTCTTGTAAAATCTACACCTTCTATTGATGAATTAATCATTAATGCTTGACCTTTTTGTAAGTTAACTCCTGTTTTCAAGGCAAGTTCAGCATATTTCTCTTGCATCTTCACATCTGCCATAAAGTTCCCTCCAAATTTATATTTAAGTATTATTATACATCACTTATTTCGGTTTATGAATGATATTATTGTGTTTCAATTTCTTCAACGAGCATTGAAAGTTCTTCCCATCTTTCTAATTTCGCTTCTAAATCTGTCTCCAATTCAAGTTGACGTTCATAATGGGTTCGAACCGCTTCAGCATCGGATCCTGCCATCATCACTTCTTCTTTTTCTTGTTCGACTGCTTGCTCCAATGCCTCAATTTCATCCTCAATTGTCGCCCATTCCTTTTGTTCATGATAGGATAATTTCTTTTTTCGTGCTTTTGTTTTAACTGTTTTTTGCTTTTCTTTTGTTACGATATTGGTCGTACTCATTTCTTTTTCTAAAAAGTCACTATAATTGCCATAATAGGTCTCTATTCTTCCGGCCTCTTTAAAAATAAGCAATTGCTCAGCCACTCGGTCAAGAAAATAGCGATCGTGTGAAACAGTAATGACAACGCCTGGGAAGTTATCTAAATAATCCTCTAAGATTGCTAATGTATGTGTATCTAGATCATTTGTTGGCTCATCGAGCAAAAGTACATTAGGTTCTTCCATCAATACTTTCAACAAATAAAGTCGACGCTTTTCCCCTCCTGAAAGGCGATGAATATATGTCCATTGCTGTGAACGGGGGAATAGGAAACGTTCCAGCATTTGTTCTGCAGTAATCACTTGATGATCATCCGTATGAATGACTTCAGCCGTTTCCCGAATGTATTCAATAATTTTTAGGTTTTCATCCATTTCACTGTGATCTTGTTGATAGAAGCCAAACTTCACTGTTGAACCAATCTCGATTTCCCCTTGATCAGGTTCAAGCTTTCCGGCGATTAAATTCAATAAAGTTGTTTTCCCACTACCATTAGGTCCAACTATACCAATTCGATCCCCTGGTTTAATTAGAAAAGAAAATGAATCGACAAGTGGCTTATTTGGATAAGCTTTTGTCACTTGGTTAAGTTCAAGGACTTTTTTTCCTAGCCGTTTTGAGCCAACACCAAATTCAAGTGTAGATGAATCAGTCGCGAATTTTTTTGTTTCCATTTCTTTAATACGGTCGATCCTAGCCTTTTGCTTTGTAGATCGTGCCCGTGCCCCTCGCTTAAGCCATGCCATTTCATTTCTCAGAATATTAGCATGCTTTTGCTCATGCTCTTGTTCACGACGTAGACGCTCCGACTTTTCCGCTAAATAGGTTTCATAGTTACCTATATATTGATACAGATTACCTAAATCAAGTTCATAAATACGATTTGTAACTCGATTTAAGAAATAACGGTCGTGGGTTACTAACATAATCGCCCCTTGATAGGTCGGCAAGAACTTTTCTAACCACTCAATCGATTCGTGATCCAAATGGTTCGTCGGTTCATCCAAAACGAGTAAATCGGCAGGTTGAACTAAAGCTTTGGCTAGAGCAACCCGCTTTTGCTGTCCTCCTGATAATGTCTGGATCTTTTGATCAAACTGAGTGATGCCTAATTTGGTTAAAATTGTTTTTGCTGTCGTTGCCGCATCCCATGCCGTTAATTGGTCCATCTTCGTCTGCATCCGATTAAATTGTGTTTGAGTAGTTAACTGATCAGGTGTTTGCTCTAATTGATAAAGGGCTTGCTCGTACTCCCGAAGCACTGTCATCAGAGTTGATTCACCAGCAAAAACTTCAGCAAGTATAGTCCGATCTCCTTGAAGCTCTGGTTCTTGAGCTAAATAAGCAACTGTAAAATCATTCGCATGTTTCATCGTCCCTTGATCCCGCTCTTCTTTACCCGCAATCAATTTAAGAAGTGTCGATTTTCCGGTTCCATTTACCCCAACAATACCTATTCTCTCTTGACTAGCAATTGAAAAGGAAATTTGATTTAATAATATTTTATCACCATATGTTTTGGTTAAGTTTTCAATCGATAAAATCTCCATCAGGTCACCCCTTACCTTTCCTCTTGATAATTATAATACAGTCTAGTTATTCAAACAAATAAGAGGAGGTATCGATATGTTCTTGGAAACTTATTTTCCAAAAGGAGGACAGGGTATGGCGTTCTATGCGTGGGAGTAGCTGCTCTATGCTCGGAAATCGCGGATTATGCGCGGTAACTGATGTTCTATGCTCGAAAATCCCATTTTATGCTCGGAAGCTGGCTCTATGCGCGGAAACTGATATTCTATGCTCGGAAATCTCACTTTATGCGCGGAAACTGATGATCTATGCTCGAAAATCTTGTTTTATGCTCGAAAGCTAGCTCTATGCTCGGTAATCTCGTTTTATGCTCGGAAGCTGGTGTTCTATGCTCGAAAGCTGGCTCTATGCTCGGAAATCTCACTTTATGCGCGGAAACTAATGTTCTATGCGCGGTTTACGAAAATGCTAATCTTGAAATACTGGGTCAATTAATCAGCGGTAAATTATAATATCCAATTCGTTTATTCATCAGATTTTATACTACATTTAGTATCTTTGGAATTAATCAGCACAAACTCCAGATGTGTATACTCAGTCTTTAAAGTAAAAATATTGCGGAAAATCAGCTGGGACATGAGTAATAAATATAAAAGTAAAACCGCATGAAATCTGATTTCATGCGGTTTTATTGATTTTATTCCAGTCTCTCACAGTATTGGTGAGATTAAACGGGCAATTGATTCTTTAATTTGGATCCAAATTGAGCGTTGTTGGTATGCCTCTAATGTTAATAAATCTGATTGGCTCATATCCCGTTCAAAATCAGCGAGTAATCGCTGTGTGACATCCTTACTATACATAAAAGCATTGACTTCAAAATTCAATCGGAAACTTCGAACATCAATATTCGCTGTTCCAACAGAAGCAATCTTACCATCAACCATGATTGTTTTTGCATGTAAAAAACCATTGTTATAAACATATATTTTTGCTCCAGCTTCGAGCATGCTGCCAACATAAGAGTAAGTTGCCCAGTAAACGAAAGGATGATCAGGTTTATTCGGAATCATAATTCGGACATCAATACCGGACAAGGCTGCTATCTTGACCACATCTGCTAAACTTTCGTCAGGGATAAAATAAGGGGTTTGAATATATACATATTCTTCAGCCTCCATGATTAGCTTTATGTAACCATATTTAATCTGCTCCCAATCAGAATCTGGTCCACTTGAAACAATTTGCATACCGACATTCCCTTTAGGTTTTGCTTGATAATAAATAGGATCATAAAGAATAAGTTGATGTTTTGACGCTTGATTCCAATCTAAAATAAAGCGGGTTTGCATACTACGGACAGCCTCACCTGTAATACGCAAATGTGTATCACGCCAATAACCATATTTTTTATTTTCACCAAGATATTCATCGCCAACATTAAAGCCACCGGTATAACCTATTTCACCATCAATAATCACTAACTTGCGATGATTTCGGTAATTTATTTTTAAATTAACTTTGGGAATCAATGAAGGGAAAAACGCTTCAACTAAAACACCAGCTTCTTTTAATTCATGAATAAATCGCCGGCTCATCTTGCGCGCACCTAAATCATCATACAAAAAACGTACAGAAACACCTTCTTGTGCTTTTCTCTTTAATATCTCACCAATTTGCCGTCCCAATTGATCACTTCGATAAATATAATACTGAATATGAATATGATGTTGAGCAGCCTCCATATCCTTAATCAGCCTTTCGAATTTAGCTCGTCCATCATTAAAAATATCAACTTCGTTTTCTTGTGTTAAAATCGCATCATTGTTGCGCAAATGCAAGTAAAATAAATCACTATTATTTTGATATTGTTCAGGAATTGGATAACTATCCTCTTCCAACAATTGCAGTTGATTCTCTACGGCTTTTTTAACTCCTAATTTACTCTTATTATCCCAGATAAACAGTTTCTTCCGACTTAATTTTCGCCCGAAAATAAGATAAAGTCCGAATCCTACAAGCGGAATAAATGTAAGAACAAGTAACCAAGCCCAAGTTGAAGTTGGATTTTTATGCTCAAGAAAGACAATGGCAATCGCTAAAATAAAGTTTAGAAATAAAATAATTGCTGTAACATCCAATTGCTTTCCCCCCTATCGTACTCTAATCATAATATACCACATCAAATCAATCTTTTTCACTTAATTACACTCAAATCCGAGGCTATTTATATAGTGAAATTTCAATCTGTGGAGATTGGCCTAGTTGCCTTCCTTTATCCACTACTGACTGGGACTTGGACAGCGGTTATGCGTCCCAGCGAAAACATTTATTACTACCTCAAGAATATGACCTAAAGACCCTTGAACCAGTCGAACCCTTACCATCAGTTGATCTACCTCTTACAATCCTTTGTTTCTTAAAGTGGAAGCCTTACTGATAGTTTATTGCGGAAAAAAGGTTAAATATTGATGCACAAAAATAAAACCGCTTTCGATAGTCATTCCCTGTTAGTAGTTTTTTTAACAGGAATAATTTTACTATCGAAAAGCGATTTAGTTTATTTGGGGGTCTCCTTCATTCCATTGAATGAGTTTACTTTTTTCCAACGCAGGTTTTCTTCATCCCTCGTATTAGTTAAACGATTCGGGATTTTACTGACTGTTAATCCCTACTTATCACCCAAGAGCTTCCCTTAGATGTTTTACTTTTGAGGGGCTACCAGTCAGTAAATCTACGATAAAAAAAGACTATACTTCTTTATTTTAAATACGTAATTTTTACTTAAAGTACTGGAAAGATCAGCTAGTCAATAGATAAATCGCGTTTTTTTATCGCTTGCTTTTTTGCTTTTACTTTAAGTAAACCATGATCAAAAGAAGCTGTTATTGTTGAAGGAATCACTGAGCCAGGTAAGGAGAGAATGCTTTCCCGTGCTCTCTGGAATTGTCTAAACTGATAAAAATCCCTTTGATCATCTTTTATTTCCTGTTGTTGTTTTTCTGTCACTCGAACGATTAATCGGTTATCTGCGATTGATAAGTGAATACGATCTTTAGTCACACCTGGTAATTGGAAGGTTGCTATCCACTCATCTGAAGTATTTTTGACATAGGTAGGTATTTGCCGATTTTGAAAAAATTGATCAATGGAGGCAAGTAAACTATCGTCAGGATAGCCTTGAAATAAATCATCCATCTTTTTCACCCAATTACGTGCGAGTTTCAGAAAATCTGGATCATGCTCTGTCATTATTCTCACACTCCTATCTTTAATTAATTTATGCACTAGTCAAAAAAACTGTGTCATTGCATTAATTTCTAAATAATTTAAATTTTTCAAAAATATCTTGACGATTCATTAATTCTCATCTATAATCCTTTATAATATGTTTGACTCTTATTATGAGTGGCAGAGGGAATAGGCCCTATGAAGCCCGGCAACCAGCATTAGGCAAAGGTGCTAATTCCTACAGATTGATTAAATCTGGAAGATAAGAGGGAGTTTAGAAACACTACCCCTCTTCTTTAACTAAGAAGAGGGTTTTTTTAAACAAAGTTCAGATCAAAATCGAAGGGGAGTTTCGAAATGACAAATGGTTTTCCGCAGTCTTTAGGAGCAGAGACACTATTAATTCACGGGGGACAAGAGGTCGATCCTCTTACTCGTTCACGGGCAATCCCAATCTATCAGACAACTTCTTATGTTTTTCGAGATACAGAACACGCACAGAATTTATTTGGCTTGACTGAGTCAGGGAATATCTACTCTCGGATGATGAATCCAACAGTAGATGCATTTGAAAATAGAGTAGCGTTACTGGAAGATGGAGTGGCTGCAGTTGCAACTGCATCGGGGATGGCTGCCATTACATTAGCTATCTTAAATATTGCTGAAGCCGGAGATGAAATTATTACCGACAGCAATTTATACGGTGGAACATTTAATTTATTTGATCAAACCTTACCTAAATATGGGATTAATGTGGTCTTTGTTGATGGAACAGATCCAGAGAACTTTAGAGCAGCTATCACTGATAAAACAAAGGCAATTTTTGCTGAAACCATTACAAACCCTTCTTTATATGTCTTTGATATTGAAGCCGTTGCTAATATTGCTCATGAAAACGGGATCCCATTACTTATTGATAATACCTTCGCGACGCCTTACGGAGCTAACCCAATCAAATGGGGGGCCGATGTAGTGATTCATTCTGCAACGAAATGGATTGGTGGACATGGAACAAGCATCGGTGGTCTTGTCATTGATGGTGGCCGTTTTAACTGGAATAATGGTAAATTTCCTGGTTTCACTGAACCAGACGAATCTTATCATGGGATTCGTTTCGGTACAGACGTTGGCCCTGCAGCTTTCGCTGTAAAGTTACGGGTTCAATTATTACGTGACATGGGACCAGCCCTAAGTCCGCAAAATGCCTTTTACTTTTTACAAGGTTTAGAAACACTTAATCTCAGAGTAAAACGCCATAGTGAAAATACAGAGCGTGTTGTTAAATATTTACTTGATCATCCGCAAGTTGACTGGGTGAATTATCCCGGACTGGAATCAAACCCGTCATTCGCATTAGCGGAAAAATATTTAACAGATACATACGGATCGATCATCACCTTTGGCGTTAAAGGTGATCGTGAAGTTGGCCGTCAAGTGATTGATCACGTAAAACTATTCTCACATGTTGCCAATGTTGGGGATGCGAAGTCACTTATTATTCATCCTGCTTCAACAACACACCAACAATTAAGTGCAGAAGGTTTAGAAGCTAGCGGTGTATCAGAAACGCTCATTCGATTATCAATTGGACTAGAAAGTTATGCCGATATTGTAGCTGATCTGGATCAGGCTATTGCTCATGCAACAGGAACTGAACCAACAATTAAAACTACACTTGATGATGCTGTTCGTTGGGCACTTGAATCGCCATTTGCTCGTGAAGCTGATGGTATTCGCCCAAAAAATATTGTCGTTGCAGGCGATCATTCCAAACATAATTGTTTAAAAAAACTCGCTAAGCTCGGCTTCCAATACACTGATCTTACTAATAACGATCAGCCAATTGATATTTTATTTGTTGTTGATCCGAGTGCTGTGCACCAACTACCTAGTGATGCGAAAATTGTTTGGTTCAGAAGCCAAGAAGATTATAGTCATTTAAAGGCTGAAGCTGAAGCAAATGGGCAATTTGTTGTTGATAATCAATGCTTATTCCGAACTGCTAATCAAATTCGTCTAAATCCAAAGCATGATTAATGTGACGATCTAGACTGACGAAATCAATTAGATAAGTGAAATAACACTTAGCTTTCTTATATCATTCTAGATAAAAATATAGCGTTAGCGAGTTTTTACTCACTAACGCTATATTTATTTAATTTGATAATTAGGCGCTAAACTCTTCCATATTTTGATCAGATTGTTTTCTATATTGGATAACAAAATATGTCCATGTTGAGATAATAAATAGTGTCATAAATAGAATCAATACACCTGCATTTGCCCACATTGTACTATAGTCACCACTTGAAATAACAGCTTTAAAACCAAATACTGAATAAGTCATTGGTAGAATAGTATTGAATGGTTGCAATACTCTAGGAATCAATTCTAGCGGGAATGTTCCAGCACTTGTTGTTAACTGTAAGATTAAGATTAGGATCGCAATAAAACGACCAGGGTTATCTAAAACAGTTACAAAGAATTGAATTAAGGTAATAAATGTTATACTTGTAATAATCGCAAACAAGATAAACCGTGGAACACTTTGAACATTAATACCTAATCCTAGAAGTAAAATTGTACAAGCAATTAGGGCTTGTAAAACACCTACTCCGGCTAATGCAAGGAACTTACGTAAGAACCATTCTGTACCGCTACTTGGAACAGTTGATGTTTCCCGTAATGGGTAAACAATAGAAAGTAATAATGCCCCAACGAATAGACCAAGTGATAAGAAGTATGGTGCAAAACCAGTACCATAGTTTGGTACCTCATTGATTCCCTCATTTTCTACACCAACTGGACTAGCAAACATATCTTTCGTTTGCTCAGATACATTAATATCTTTTGCCGTATCTGACGCAGTGGTCATTTCTTCAAAGAATAACTCTGTTCCATCGACAAGGGTATTTGTACCATCATGTAAATCAACGGATCCCTCTGCTAATTGATTTGTTCCATCTTGAAGTTGAGCAGTGGCATCTAATAAAGTACCCATTCCAGTTTGAAGTTCATTTGTACCTGAAACAAGGTCATTTGAGCCATTGTTTGCAAGACTGAATGCGTCGGTAAACTTATACATATTTTGCACGTAACTACTTTGGCCATTACGTAGTGCAGTAGATCCTTGAACTAGATCATTTGTTCCTTGACCTAAAGCTTGAACACCTGCATAAAGTTGTTTTTGTCCATCATTAATTTGGTTGACACCAGATTGAAGTTGGCCAATTGGTTCATTTAATGCTGTTTTTATTTCAGTCTCTAAATCTTTGGCAATTGAATCTAGGTTCGCCTCTAATTTAGCTTCATAGCCATCGAGTATTCCATCGACTTGAACAACCGCAGTATCTAATGCTTGATTAACACCAGCAGTGATTTTTGGTTCTGTTTTTTCTTTAATCATTTGTTCCAATTGTTTTTGTTGTGCATCTGTTATTTCAACATTAGCTAATACATTATTTAAAGTTTCTTGGAGCTTAGTAGCTACCATTTGTTGAATAACATTATAATCAGGATCTAATTTCCCTAACGCTTCTTCAATGACTTCATCTGGTACATCTGCTTGTTCTAAAACTTCTCTCATTTCTTGTTTAGTTTGGTTGATACTAGGTTCTGATACCTCACGAATTGATTGGGTAATTCCTAATACAATTTGATTCATATCTAACTGTTCTGCTGCACCTTTAACAATATTTCCTGCTTCATTCGCAATCGTTTCAGCTGCACCACTTGCAATTTCATTTGTTAATTGTTTTGAAATGACTGGTGATAGTTCATCTTTTTTAACCATAATTGCTTGACTTAGCTTTTTACGGATTGGGTCTTTTTGTTCCATTACAGTTGTTTTTATTTTATTTGCCATTTCTTTTGGTAACTCTTGTTGAAATGTTGCTAACCCTTGATTCACCTGATTCGTACCAGAGATTAAGGCTGGAATATTTTGTTCGAGTTGATTAACACCGTTATTAGCAACCTTCATCCCATCATCTAATTGTTCAGTCCCTGATTGAACTTCAACAGAAGCATCTCTTAGCTTCTCACTATTATCGTAAAGCTCTTGAATTCCTGATGATAATGTGCTTGCACCATCTGCAAGTTGATCGACACCATCAGCGGCGGTTCCAACACCCTCTGCATATTCAACCATTTTTTCAGAAAGTGTGACTAAGTTTGTTGAAATTAGCTCAGCACCTTCATCCAATTCATGTGCACCATCATTTAGCTGTTCTGTTGCATCTTTTGCATCACTTGCTAAATCTTTTACATCATCTACTTTATCTAATACTGTATCTGTGTATGTTTTTGTAATTTCCTCTTGTAGTTCTTGTTGAATCTGTAACATAGCTGTTTCTCCCATTTGGGAGGCTAAAAAGTTATAACTTTCATTCGGTACATAAACGAGTTCTAATTTTTGTGGATGATCTACCACAGTCGTTGCGTTTTTCGAAAAGTCTTGCGGAATCTCAATTAAAATATAGTAATCTTGATTCTGAAGTCCAAGATATCCTTCGTCTTTGTTAACAAAATTGAAATCGTAATCTTCCTCTTTCATCCTATCAACCAGCTCATCACCCACTTGGAGCAGTTCACCTTCATATATATATCCTTGGTCCTCATTGACTACAGCAATTGGTATATCATTTACATTTTCATATGGGTCCCAAAATGCCCATAAAAACATTCCTGAATAAAGGATCGGGATAAATATAACTGCAGTGATCGAAATGAGCAGTTTTTTGTTTTGTAATAATTTAAAATTATCTCTATTAAATAAAGATTTAAACATGTAGATTCTCCCTCCTAAAAAACAAATGAATTAAATCAACCATTCAATATATTCTTTCTTAATATCATTTATAACCATCTGACCAAAATGGACGGTTGGTCATATTTGGGCTAAAAAATCGGATTATCTAATGGATAATCCATTGAAAATATATGTTTGGAATATTTCTGCTATCTCTTCTTTAGATAATGGTTCTCGTGATTTTTCCCAATCAAATATTAAAGAAATATAAGTTACAAGTATAATGTAAGCAAAAATATCCGGATCACATTTTTTAATTTCACCACGTTTAACGGCAATCTCAATTTTATTACGAATAAATGTGAGGATGGATTCTTCGACTTTGTCAAGTACATTATTAACGATCGGGGTACCGATATCTCGCTGTTCTTGCACGAGTTTAATCATTAATTGATGCTCCCGTCTAAAGTCTAACATTTCAAATAATGCATGATGGACATTTTCCTGGAAGCTTCTCCCTGGTACAATCACGATCGCTGCTTTTTCCTCCATATCTTCAATCAGCTTCGTAATAATTTCATTGAATAATTCCTCTTTATTAGCAAAGAAAGTATAAATTGTACCTTTTCCAACATTAGCAAGTTTGGCAACTTGGTCCATTGTTGTTGCTTTATAACCAAATAAAGAAAATGATTGTGTAGCAGCATTTAGTATGTCCTGTCTACGATCCACAGCCACTTTATATCACCTACCTTTTTATAAAATGACCAAAAAACTAAACTGGTCAATCGGACATTCCTTATTATAACATGATTTTTTTATATTGCAATACTTTTATTTAAAAAATGTTTAACAAATACAGCAAAATTTTTATCAGTGGGCGTTGGGCCTACAGAATCTAGGTTTTGCAGACCTTACAACAGGACCTGTTGAGTTTAGTGTGTGTTCCTTCTCCACTGATTGGGACTGGAAACGCGGTTACTCGTCCCATCTAAGGGATTTGCGACTACCATAGGGGATGACCTAAAGACCCCTGAATCAATCCGGTCGCTAGAGTCACTTGATCTCCCATCTACAATGCTTACCTTCCTTCAAATGCTTGAAGTGAGAGTCTTACTGACAGTTACACTGCGGTAAATCCAACGTAATATCTGCTTCAGTCTAGTTAAATAGGGAGTCATGATTAGCGATATTCCATTAACTTCTATCCCCTCTTTCAAAAATCAGGTAAATTATTTATAATACAAAAAATCGCTACGTTTTATTTTTTAAATTAAGGGGAATATATATGATTATACAAATTATTTTCGAATGGGTGTTTTTATAATGTCACGACGACGAAAAAAAATGTTTTTAGGATTTGCTCTTTCCGCTTTTATTATTGGCGTTTTTTTATTTCTCATATTTAGACCGAATCGAATTAACCTAACTACAACAACAGAACCCGAACAAGAGCCGATTGATGAAGTGATTGACCAGGTTGAAAATATGGATGAAGAAGTTCAATCAACAACAAATGATTTATCCCAAAATTTAAAAGAGGCCGTTGACCAAACCATTAGCGTCTTTGTCCAAAATGATTATCATATATCAGCAATTGGTGACTCCTTAACACAAGGTGTTGGAGACGAAATCAATAGTGATGGCTATTTAACGACATTGAAACGTCGATTAACAGATATGGATTATCGTGTTCGGATTGAGAATTTTGGTAAACGCGGAAATCGAACTGATCAACTGATTGAAAGAATTGAAGAGGAAAGTGCTATTCAACGCTCGATTCGACGGGCAGATATCGTTTTATTAACAGCAGGTGCAAATGATATTATGCAAATTGTTCGTGAAAATATTCTTAATCTAGATGAAGATATTTTTGATTTAGAACTTGATCATTATGAAGAACGATTAATTGATCTATATGAGTTAATTAACTCATATAATGAAGATGCGGAGATTTATTTAATCGGTTTCTATAATCCCTTTGAAAGTTATTTTAATGATATTGAAGCTCTAGAGGATATACTAATCAAATGGAATGAAACAGGTGAAACAGTTTTTGAAAGCTATCCAAATGGACACTTCATCCCGATCCATGATTTATTTCAAATTAATCAAATCAATTTATTAGCTGATGATAATTTCCATCCAAACGAAACCGGCTATTCTTTAATGGGGGCGCGAGTGCTTAACTCCATCGAACCAATGCTTGAAAATTTAGCGGCAGAGCAAGACATTGATAACGATGATGAGGGGATTTCAATGGAATGACCCTTTACTTCTAAGCAATCTTACCATTCAAAGTAACCACTCTCTATTTTAATAAAAGAAACCTTCATTTATTGAAAGTATAGCGGATTACAGCGGGATTGATGGCAAAAAAGTAAAATGAAACTTCACTCAGTGGGCATCTTCATCCCCCACTGAGTGTTGGATGAAGAAACCCAGTTTTTTTCTGACTGTTGTTCCTACATTTATCATTCGACGGTTTCCCTTGTATAAATGTAGCGGAGGTATATAGTCAGTTATGCTGTGATAAAAAGCTCTGTTTCATTATTTTTTTAAAAAGAAGGTGATCAGATATGAAGGAACGTAATTGGCAACTTTACTTCCTTATTTTATTTGGAGCTAATGTTGTTTTAATAACTACTTTTGCTATTTTCATATTTTCAACACCGCCTAAGTCTGATCCTCTACCTACTCCTGTTTACATAGATGAACCTGGTGCAGAATTTAAAGTCGAGTCGACTAAAGAGGACTTAAATGAACTTATTAATGATTATTTAGATCGAGTATTATTGGCAGATGGAGCGGATTTTACCGTTTATATTGATCAAGATATCCAACTGACCGGATCCTTAATGGCGTTTGGCACCGCCATTCCTTTAAATATTCGAATGGAACCAGTCGTACAGAAAAATGGAGATATTGTTTTATCGATGACTGAAATGTCACTTGGTTTATTAAATTTACCGAAGGATCGAATTTTACATTATATTAATCGACAGATCGATACACCTGATTGGCTCTATTTTGATTCGCAAAATGAACAACTTTATGTAGCAGTCACACAGATTGATATTCAAAGTAATTTCCGCTTTAGTGTTCAAGAACTCGATTTAACAGATGAGGATATTTCCTTTCTAATTAAAATCCCACAGGCTGGAGTGATCCCAGCAGATGAGAATGCCGTCACAAAAGACTGATTTAAAATAGCAAACTAGTGCAAGTTGATCAACATTTTGCCTAGCTTGCTATTTTTTTATCGCTAGATTTAATCTTCCCATTCAATGAATATATCACCTAGATCGCTTTTCGCTCTTAATATGGGATCGTGGCGATTGCCCTTCTCAATAACAGGAAAATCAACTCCTCTGATTTCACCTAATTCTGATTCTAAATGAAGGGTATAATCTTCTGGCTCAGGCGGTAATTGAATCGTAATATCACCAATATCAGCATAAGCCTCGATATTGCCCTGCCATTCTAGTAAACAAAGCTTAAGGTCACCAACTTCTGATTGTAGGTACCATTCTCCAGTTACCCTCGTTAAATCAATATCGCCTACATTTACCTCGGCCCTAGCTTGATTCAATTCAAGATTACTCCCCGAAATACCACCGACATCGACATTGCCAGTAAACTGCTCCAATTCAAGATCATTTAACATAACATGGCCAACATCAAGATCAACTTCAACCTTACCAGAAAAGGTCTTCGGTAATCCGACCTTTAATTCAAGCTCTTTGTTGAAGATGCTTGGAATGAAGGACAAGGAGGGCATAACCCCCTTATATTGAGTAAGGGTTAGGTAAAGCGTATGATCAGACTGATCTACTGTAAATATATCCTCTATTGTCATCGTACTGACACCACTTATATTAACAACAATTTGATCAGAATCACTCTTATAAAAATTAACATTCGAGACATCACTATTAACAATAATCGAGTCAACGGAATCACTCTCTATAGATAGCTCCTTTTCAACCCTTTCCACTGGCTTGATACTAGTGAATTGATCCCAGTGGAATATTGTCCCTGCTGCACCAATAACGAATACAAATAAACCGACTAAAGCAAACTTTTTCATCTTTTCACCCCTTTACCAATCGGGTCATGCCATTGAAGTATAGATGAATCAATCGATTTGATAATCGCGTGAGATAATGCATCGCAACAAATAAAAGAATCCCCAGTCCACAAACAGCTAAAACAGGATAGAGCTCCGGAAATGACCACAGTCCACCATGCCAAAAGGCGAATAATGGGGTCATCATTAATACAATTGAGAGAAACCAAAAGGTAAGTCCGATTAAAAATATTGCTAATGCAGGGAATAATACAATCGTTAGATTAAACAGGATAAGCATAATAAGAGCAAAAACATTTACCTTATGCTTGGTTTGTTTTATGCTTTGATCACCCCAGTCCTCCTCAAATGAATCATGTTTAAAAGATTGATCTAATTCAAACTGATCGGCATAAAGAGCTAACTCCTTTTCAGCATTTGCCTTCGCACGTCCCAATGATAAAATCGCATCCTGTTCCGAGCGCCCTTCGAGCTCAGCAATTTTAAATTGATCATGATACATTTCGATAATATCATGTCGCACTTCATCTGGAAGTGAACGAAGATGGTAGTCTAATTCTTGTAGGTATCTTTTTTTATTCATGTTACCCCTCCACTTCTATAATCATTTTAGGTAGCTTGTGGATCTCACAATGTTCCTAAATAATAATTCTCTAGCCTATGATATTCCGACAATCTACATTCACTGACTGATTTGGTTTGGCTTTTTAACATACTTTAACATGGGTAGGTAAGTTTTTAACTAGCGCAGATTAGCTGACTGTAAGACCTTCACTGAGTTAAGCTTTTTTTTTCCTTCACATACCACTTAGATCATTTAGACAAGTTTATGCTGATGGGCATAAATTGCTGCTTGGGTTCGATCTTTGACTTCAAGCTTACTTAAAATATTACTCACATGGACTTTTGTTGTTTTTAAAGCAATAAATAATTGATCGGCAATTTCCTGATTTGTTTTCCCCTCCGCAATAAGTAACAAAATTTCCATTTCACGTGCTGTAAGTTCATCATGTAAGTTTGGCTTTGTTGCACCACGCATTTTAGCCATCACCTTACTAGTTACCTCTTGTTCAAAAACAGATTCTCCACGGACTGTCTTTCGAATTGCATTTGCGATATCACTTGCCTTTGATGTTTTCAACAAGTAACTAGTTGCCCCCGCTTCTAAGGCAGGATAAACCTTATCATCATCAACAAAACTTGTCACCATCAGAATTTTTGCTTCTGGCCATTGTTTAATAATTTCTTTCGTTGCTTCAATCCCATCCATTTTATCCATCACAATATCCATTAAAATTAGATCGGGTCTTAATTTGAGCGCAAGATCAATAGCTTCCTCCCCATTCTCCGCTTCACCAACCACGTCAATATCCTTTTGCGTTGCTAAATAAGTGGTAACCCCAATTCGAACCATTTCATGATCATCAACAAATAAAACACGTATCATTTTTATCATCCTTCACTATTAATTGGGACCCGAACGGTTACCTTTGTCCCTTGTCCCGGTAAACTTACAATCCGAAATTGACCGCCTATTTCCATCGTTCGTTCCTGCATATTTGTTAACCCATATGATCCCGACTGTTCTTTTTCGCTGTCAAATCCCACGCCATCATCAACGACTGACAAAATTGCGATTCCCTCACGAGCAATGAATAAGACATCTAATTGATTTGCCTTTGAATGGCGCAATGCATTTGACAAGGACTCTTGTAAAATACGAAAAAGATGATCTTCTACTGCCCGGTTCAAGTGTAAATCCTCTAAATGCCAATTGATTGAAATTGGAATCTTCTCGATAAGCTCTGATAGAAGTTGATCGATTCCTTCTTTAAGCGAGTGGTTTTTCAAAGCGATTGGGCGTAAATGAAGTAATAATGCCCGCATTTCTAGTTGCGCTTGTTGAATCATCTGTTCAATTTGACCTAAAACTTGCATTAATTGCTGGGATTCATCTGTCGCAATTTCGTTAATGGCGGATACTAACATAGAAGCTGCAAATAATTCTTGACTAACAGAATCATGTAATTCCCGTGCTAAACGATTACGTTCTTCAGTCAAGCGAGCTTCAATTTGTTCCTCCTGATCCTCAAGTTGTTCACTCATCACTTCTTGCATCCTCTTGGTCACCTGATGAAGTTGTTGCTGAACACCATTAATTAAGTGGACAATCTGTGCTGTATCCTTTATTTGTCCATAATAGAGAACTTTCTCTTCTGATCGACCAGATCCAACTTGTTCAAGAGCAGTTTTAATAAATTGTAGTTCTTTTCTTTGTAGCTGATAAGAGAGCAAGCCGATTAAAACACCGACCATTAAGGTAGCCATCACAATACTAACAATTAATGGAAAACCACCAAAGGTCTCTAACCAAAGCAACCGCCAATCAAGAAAATCAAATTGATTAAAGATAAGAAGAACGAGGAATAAAGAAAGTAAGCTGGTTAAGACGATTCCTCTAATGATTGCTTTTCTCATCCCCGACTCACCTCAATCTTACCGGCAAGTATCGTTGTATAAACCTTCACCCTTTGTGGCGCCTTTTGGTAATTCTCTGTTTGATAATGAATCACACGATTAACGACTTGATCATCTCCATAACCAAAAATATCTACCGATCCGATAAGCACTGAATGATGAATGCTTAGTTCAACATCATAAGGCACGATAATCTTAATCTTACCAGCAAGATTTCGAAGTAAAATAACGGGTTCCCCTTTTGGCAATACGGTTTGTCTTAAGTCAATCACTGTTTCGCCAAAAAGCTTTTGGATGTTGATATCCTGCCAGCGATAGGGCTGATTACCGATTTCCTGCTTACCAAACCATTGATTAGAAAAGAGGACTTCACTTTCCTCTAACACTTCCTCACTAAATTGCAAAAGTGTAGGCTCTGATTTATCCTCCCTTATCTTCTGAAAATAATAAATCACAAACCAAATAACAGGGATGGCAAGTAAAACTCTAAAGAATATCGTTTCTAATAAATTAATCCCAACTCCTAAAATCCCAAGCCAAAAGAGAATCCGATATTCTTGTCGATAGTAATAATTCCAAGCGATTAAACTAACTCCCCCACAAATAAGTGTCCAAACAATGTGTTTAGAATCCAAGAAAATAAATTCAATTAGAAAAATAACTAAAATCAGCAAAATAATATACGGAATAGGTTTTTTATTAAATAGGTTAAACATATTCGTTCCCCTTTAAGGTTTAAATAGGTAGTCAAGTTGCACTCGACTACCTATAGCGTACACTAACCTACTTTGAAATTAAATCTCTTTTTTCTAATTCTGAAAACCGTGCATCTAAAGTATAGCGCCGTTCATCTGTTTTAACTTGCCGTTCCAACCGTTCAATATAATCTTCAGCCTCAGCAAATTTAGAGTGACTATGATCAAAAGAGTCAGTTTGGAGCACCTTGTTGATTCCTTTATGGACTCGAGCGATATTTTCTCGTCCTCTAAGTTCCAAGCGTTTCACATAGAGATTTTTCAATTGATGCTGCATATCACTATATTTCAATTCAATTTCTTCAATTTGTGTCGTTGTTGAATCATTTAATTTTGATAATTGGTCAACACGAACTTGATATTGATCAGCCTCTACCTTTGCTTCTTCATATAATTCAGTTTCTGACATTTTCTCGGCTAAGGCCATTTGACGTCTTCGTTTATCAAGCATAAATTCAGCTTGTTTTAGTTCTCTTTGATAAGATTGCTTAATCTTGTACTGCTTCTCAATCAAAATTTCTAGCTTTTTCACCTCATTCTCACAATTACGAATATGTTGATTTAAATGGGCCATCGGATGTTTCTCCTCTTTCTGGTCTAACAGTTCATGGAAATCTGCAACAACCGCATCTTTCATTCGGGTAAATAAATTTGTCATTGTCTTTTCGCTCCTTTTTTAATCAATCATCCAATCCGGATCTTCTTTTTGATCATTTTCTCTTTTATACTGTGAATAGGCATAGTACAAAAGAATAACTGCTGCGACACCAACGATTGCAGGTGTATTTGATAGCGACATTGATAATCCAATTAAGCCAAGTATTCCCCAGCCTACTTTTGACACAAGTGATTCGGTTAATAGAAACCGCCGTGCACTATAGTAAACAATTGCAAGTGTTAAGAATAAGCCAATTAGTGGGGCAACACTCACTAGGATAATCATACCGGCAACTATTGTAACGATGAACAAAATGAATAATCGCATAGTGTTCAGCCTCCTTTCGATAAATTAAGTTTATCTATTTATTTACTAAAGGGTAACTGGCTCTAGCTATATCTTTGACTAAGACTTGAGGCTTACTTTAGTTTTCAAGAAGAAGATGCGTATGTGTGCCCGAACGGAGGAAACGTACGGTTTAGCTACCACTCGAAACGGAAGGACAGATACGGATTTTCCGTGAATTTAAAGTCTACGAATGTGAGGACTGTTCAGATTGTCCACTCCGCGATCTATGTACGAAAGCAAAAGAAGGAAACAACCGAAAAGTCTTCATTGATGAAAAGTGGGAATTTCAAAAAGAATATGTACGAAACAAGCTTTCAGAAGAAAAAACTGGTGAAATCTACGGGAAACGTAAAATAGATGCAGAACCAACGTTCAGCTTCTTGAAGGCCAATTTGTGCTTCTCGCGTTTTTCCGTATGAGGCAAAGAGAAAGTGAAAAATAAATTGGGATTTGCGTTGATGGCGGTGAACCTGAGGAAGTTTATTGCCAGAAGCAACAATCCAATAATAGAAGAAAGAAAAATTCCAATAAAAAATAGTTTCATGCAAATTTTAATGCTTGAAACTATTTTTTGGTTAGTTATGTCCCAGCCTTCATACTAAAAGAATTTAATTTGTCGTAAAGTTTGCCGGGCGAGATGTTTGGTTTCCTTAATGCGCTTATCAATAAAAAAGCTATAATGAAACAACGATTTTTTCCAATAACTTATTTCATCCCCGATTGGTTGATGATTAAAATATGGGTATGATTTTAATTCTCCTTGATAGATTAACTTTAATTCACGCCAAGCTCGTAAATCTTGAGGCCGAATCAATCCAGCCGGTTTAGAACCTTGATAGACTCCACATTCTTGAAGTATAGTGGCGACAAACTGTGAACAAAAGTATGCATTATGGCGTCGAAACTCTTTATTCATCATGACACCAAATAATCCTAAAAAATTATAACGATATAAGTGCTTTTGGCCTTCCATAACTAATATTTTTTCGCATAATTGCTGATACTCTTGTTCTGTAACTTTTAATTGATAAATCGCACAGGTTGATCGATTAAAGAAAGATAGATTTAGGTTTTCTCTAATAAACCCCCCGATAAATGGGTTGTTTGGCCGTTTTCGACCAAAGCTATAAACAAGTCGTAATGATCGATCAAGCGAAATCGACACATGATTTAAAGATGTGTTTGTGTAATAGTCGATTGTTTTAGCAAGTAGAGTCCCAGTACTTAAAAAGAGTAAGTAAACTGTTTTCGTCTTCATTTCAACCTCCATTTCATTATAATAGACAGATGGAAGCTTAAAAAAGTTGCAAATAATTATCATCATTATACTGAATATCAGGTTGAATTGTAAGCTTATTCAATAAGATTTATTGGTGAATATAAAAAGAATACTGAAGTTGATGAGTTAAAACAAGGGAGAATACCCTCCTGTTTATAAAAAATAAGAGTCTGGGACATAACTCAGCTAAAATGAAAAAAGAATATGTACGAAACAAGCTTTAGGAGGAAAAACTGATAAAATCTACGGGAAACGTAAAATAGATGTAGAAGCAGTGTTCGGATTCTCGAAGGCCAATTTGTGCTTCTCGCATTTTTCCGTGCGAGGCAAAGAAAAAATGAAAAATAAATTGGGATTTGCGTTGATGGCGGTGAATCTGAGGAAGTTTATCGCCAGAAGCAACAATCCAATAATAGAAGAAAGAAAAAATCCAACAAAAAATGGTTTCAAGCAAATTTTAATGCTTGAAACCATTTTTTTGGTTAGTTTTGTCTCAGCCTCTTATTTTTGTATAGCCATTATGATCTACCGAAATATCCGAGGATTTTCAGAGGCCTTGGGCTTTTCCACCTTGTTTAACATTTACATCGCTTGTTTTGGTCGAATATATTTTGCCATTAGGCCATGTGTCGGTGAGAAAATAAAGCTGATCAGAAAAATTAAACCTGTCATAAATGCCATACTTCCTGAAATTGATGTATCAATCCAAAATGCTAAGTAATAGCCAAGTACCGCAGATAGGACACCAAAAGAACCACTTAGAATAAACATCTTAGCGAGTCGATCTGTCCAAAGATAAGCTGAAGCTGCTGGTGTAATAAGCATAGCAACAACCATAATTGCCCCTACAGCATCAAAAGAAGCAACGGTTGTAACAGAGACAAGACTCATAAATAGATAATGCAAGAATAAAACGGGCATGCCTAAACTAGCAGCAAGCGCAGGGTCAAAGGTCGTAATCTTCCACTCTTTATAAAAGGCTGTGATAAATAAGACAATAATTAACAGAACAACAAATAAAAATGCTGTTGCTTGAGGGATTTCACCAAGGATCGGTAATGTTATGACATGGAATGGGATAAAGGTTATTTCCCCCATTAATGCGTGTTGAACATCTAGATGGGCATTTCCCACTGATGTCGCTATTAGAATAACACCAATCGCGAATAAAGTTGTAAAGACAATACCAATACCAGCATCATGCTGGATATTTAATGATTGAAGCGATTGAACTAAAAATGCGGTTAATAATCCGGCTAAAATCCCACCGATTAACATAGCCACTCCACTGACCTGATTTGTGACTAAGAAAGCGATGACGATCCCTAATAAGACTGTATGACTAATAGCATCTGCCATCATGGCCTGTTTTCTTAAAATTAGAAATACCCCCATGATTCCGCAAGATAGGCCTACTAAAGAGGCTGTTAGAATAATCCAAGCTGAGTATGTCATTTACTTTGAACCTCCTTTTCCGAACTTATTGAAGAGGCTAAATATGCTTTCTGCTGTGATTTAAATTGTATATATTGAATAAGTAAACCTTTTTCTTTCCCCATAACCAAGGAAATTATAAAGAAACTAGCCGCAACAATAACAATAAATGAGCCGGTAGGTAATCCATTTCCGATTGTGCTAATCAAGGTCCCAACCATGCCAGCCATTCCACCAAATATGGCAGATAAGAAAATCATCTGTTTAAAACTTTTTGTCCAATATCGGGCACTAACAGCGGGAATAATCAACATAGCAGACATTAAGATCACCCCAACTGCTTGAATACCGATCACGATTGTCATCACAAAAATTGCAGTATATAAAATATTCATTGTTTTGAGGGAAAGTCCTAAACCACTAGCAAATGCTTGATCAAACAAATAAACTTTCCATTCTTTAAAGCCGACCACAACAACTAAGATCACTAATATGGCTAAAACAACCATCGTAATCACGTCTGATTTCACCATTGCAGCTGCCTGACCATAAATAAAGCTATCTAAACCACTTTGGTTCCCCCCTACTGATCGGTTGGCAACCGTTAATAACATGATTCCAAACCCGTAGAAGACAGCTAAAACTATGCCCATCGCCGTATCTTCAGATATTCGGCTCGATGTTGTGATCCATTGAATTAGATAGGCACCGATTAAAGCACTTATTGCAGCACCTATGATAAGATAAAATAAATTCTTTTCACCAATTAACAAGAAGGCAATGACAACACCAGGTAATGAGGCATGGGAAAGAGCATCACTCATTAGATTTTGTCGTTTCCAATAAACTAAGCAGCCCATTGTCCCAGCCGCAATGCCGAGGACCATTGTACTTAGTAAAACCCATTGGGTATTACTACTTAATAAATTCAACCACATGATTATTCATCCCCCATCCAACGCATGTTACCACCATATGTTTGGACGATATTCTCTTTCGTAAATACTTTTGATGTTTCTCCGTGTTTAATAACTGTATGATTTAATAAAAGTACATGGTCAAAGTAATTTGCTACCGTCTGTAAATCATGATGAACAACCATTACGGTTTTTCCATCGGCAATTAATTCTTTTAAAATCGCCATGATTGCACGCTCTGTTGCGGCATCTACACCTGCCAAAGGTTCATCCATAAAATATAAATCAGCATCTTGAACAAGTGCTCTAGCTAAAAATACACGTTGCTGTTGTCCGCCAGAAAGTTGACTAATTTGTTTATGGGCGTAATCTTCCATACCCATCTTCTTCAAAGCATTGAAGGCCTGCTCTTTATGCAAGCGAGTCGGGCGCTTCAGCCAACCAATCTGACCATATAGCCCCATCGTTACGATATCCAGAGCATCAGTTGGAAAATCCCAATCAACGGAGCCCCGTTGTGGAACATAACCAATTCTACTTTTCACTTTTGAAAGTGGTGAACCAAAAAAGTAAACAGAGCCAGACAATGCAGGATGTAGACCCAACATTGTTTTTATTAATGTTGACTTACCAGCTCCATTTGGACCCACAATCCCCGTTAAAGAGCCCGGTTTTACTTCAAAATTAACATCAGATAGGACGGTATTTTTTTGATAGGCTACGGCTAACCCCTCTACTTTTATAATTGAATTTGTCATTTTACTCCATCCCTTCACTTAATGCATGATAAATTGTCTCAATATTATGACGGTACATCCCTAAATAGCTACCCTCTTCAGTTCCAGCTTCCCCCATTGCATCGGAATATAATTGTCCACCTAGTTTTAATGAAATTCCTTCATTTTCAGCCCCCGCAATCACGGCTTCAATTGCATTTGGGTTAATACTACTTTCAACAAATATTGCTGGAACCTGATGTTCTTTAATAATTGCTATCGTCTGATTAATATCGGAAATACCAATTTCAGAATTTGTACTTAACCCTTGAAGTCCAATCACTTCCATATCGTGCATTCTGCCAAAATAGCCAAATGCATCATGAGCTGTAACCAAAATACGTTGCGATGTTGGAATATCCGCTAACTTCTCCGCTTCCTGTTTAACTTCAGCTAATTCAGCAAAATATTCTTGTTTATTCGCTTCAAAATAATCAGCATATTCAGGTTGATAAATTTTTAATGCTTCAACAGCGCTATCGAGAGCTTCTTGCCAGAGATCAAGATCAAACCATATATGTGGATCAATTGACCCTTCCTCATCGGTCAATAAATCCTTTTCATTAATGGCATCCCCTACCGCAAGAACAGGTTTTGTTTCTGAAATCGCATCAAAAACCTCAACCATGTTTGCCTCTAAATTTAATCCATTATAAATAATAAGATCAGCATCACCGATTTTTGACATATCACTTTGCGTTGGACTATATAAATGTGGATCTACCGATGGGCCCATTAAACTCTCTACATGAATATAGTCACCACCAATAACAGACAGCGGTTCACCAATTTGTGCAATCGTCGTTACTACATTTAAGGGATCAGTTCCCGTTTCATTAGCTGTTTCTTCACTTGGGTCACAGGCGACAAGAGCAAATGCAAAACCGAGTAACATAATCATCTGGATTTTCTTAATGGCATCCTTCATTTTCTATCCTCACCTTTCAGTAAAGTTGCCTTAGGTAAACATTGTTTATGCTATACAATATAGAACATTTCATTGCCTTTGTCAATCACTTTTACCTTAAGTAAATATTGTTTGTTGAAGGCAACATTACTTTACCCAAGTCGTTGAGATAAAACAGTCTATAAACAGTTTCATAGTGAGTGCTTATCCATCTATTCATACCAACCTATGTCGTGAATGATTAGATGGAATTCTCAGGTTTTGCTACTTGCGATCTTCAAGATTCACATCACCATGTGAAACGATCTAGCCCTATTCTCGGAGCTTGCGATACCCTTTCTAAAAGTTGTTTCCATGCCAAACGGACAAAATAAAACCACAGATCAAATCTGTGGTTTACTAAAAAAGGCCCTATAAATTCATGTTTCAAATGTGAATTTATAGGGCTCTTATTTTATGATTACAGGTTAGCTTTTTGGTTAAAAAGAATGTTTCCCATGGATAAGGTCTCTATCCCGATTAGGAATACAGCCAATCCCTCCATCTGATAGAATAGTTATCAATATAAAATTAATACCTAGAGTCCATCAGAAGTTACCTTAATCATTCATTTGTTTACTATTCTTTTTATTCACTAAAAGAGCAATGGCACCACCTAATAATAGAATTAAAATCCCGCCAATAATAAAGTTAAAAGTTGATGTTGCTGTTTTAGGAAGTTTACTTGCTTCATCTTTTATATTTTCCTTTTCTGTTTCACGAGGATCTTCTTTTTTATTTTGCTGTGGTTCGCCATCAGACTCTTGAGGATCTTCCTTCTTCCCTGGATCCTCTTGGTCTTCTTGATCATCAGTGCCCTCGGAATCTGCTGGGTCTTTTGGATCCTCAATATTAGGATCTTCTATTTCTGGATCATCAATATCAGGATTCTCCGAGTCGTCATAGGCCTCTATGCGCGATAGCTCACCGATTTCTAAGGTTTCCCCCGCTGCATTATATGAGTTGTTATTGACTACTTTAACATATGCACGATCTTGATAATAAGCAGTAGTATTTGCTATTTCTATCGTCTTACTGCCATAATCTCCTGCCCATTGATAGCCATTTCTTCTCTCTTCTTCAACTTCCATAAGATCATATTTCTTAACCCCATCTCTTCCTGAAAAGATCGGCTTATTGGTTCCAATTTCATAATAACGATACCACATTGTACTATCAGGATCATCATAAAAATATTGATTCTCCGGATCACCAGATATATATTTAACACCTTCTACCTTAACCTCTTCATACCAATCCAAAGCACTTTTAATCGCTGTTTTTACTTCTGGTGATTGGTCTGGTAAAGACATCAAATATTTAACTATTCCAATTGATTCATTAGCTGTAATAGAAGGCAATTCATAAGCGCGTCCTAGTACAGGCTCATAAGTAACTGGATCATGTTGTTGTCCCCATGCAGTCAATCTACCGTCAACCTCAATTTGAGCGTTTAAAATATATTCCAATGCAGCATCTAATGATTGGTTGACCTGATCAATCAAATCATCACTGACAAGGTCCGAATTAAATGGATACTTTTTCTCTGAAATTAAGGTAAGTGCATTCAAAACACGAACCATGGCATTGTCGTTAAATGTAACCGCATCTGGATAACCACCAACTAAGGGATAGACTTGTGGAAAGCCGCCCGTATCATATTGTGATTCTAGAATGTAATGAATCCCACGCAATGAAGCTTCTTTATATTCTTCCTTTCCTGTTTCCTTATACATTAAAGCTAGAAAAAGAATTTCATCAACTGTTGCATCATTGTCAATTGTTCCTGCCTCTGTGTCGTGTATAAAGGAATAGGATTCAGATTTTCTTTCCTTTCCATCCCAAGGTCTTGTGTAATCATTATCTGATTTGTTTTTTGCCCATCCTCCGTGATCCATTTGCCAAGTTAATAAATTATCCGCTTGTTCAATCGACTTTTCCAAGTCATCTGAGTAATAGGACGCCCTTAGGTAAGGAACCTTGTGTGGATCTTCTTCAATTTCATGTTGGACTGTTCCATCCATATTAAAGGTTTCCTCGACTTCTATTGTTAGTGTTGTTTGACTTTGTGCATTGGTCCCAACCTCTGTATTTAGGATGTTAAAGTTAGCAGTCAGATTAGGATTTTGCTTCTCCCAATCCCCCATAGCTGACAATAGCTCTAAATCATTTGGATCAAGGTGTTCTATTTTCCCATTAAAGGTAAGCTCAATCATATTTGGCTCTTTAACAATTGATTTGACTATTTTAATCGGGCCTTTTGGAACAGCATTCTTATCAGGCAACACCTTTATGTTAATCGTTTCAGATTCATTACCTGCTAAATCCACCCCTTTTATCGATATATGGTTTACCTCTTCAGGATCAAGGTCAATACTTGTATCAAAATTTAAATCATCTGTTAAATCAACCTCTTCTCCATTAATTACGAGATAACCCTTTTCACTAATTGAGCCGGAAATTGGTAATGGATTATATTTTGTTTTATAAATACCATCATTTAGTTCACCGTCTATTTCATCTAAATTTACAAGCGGTGGCTGATTATCATAAATGACGGTAATATCTAAATCCCTTTGTTCGCCATTTCCATCTACCGCTGTAATAGATACCAGATTTTCGCCAATATCCAAAGTCACTTTTGAAGAAAAACTTAAATCAGGTTGTAATTCAATTTCCTGATTATTTATAAAAATAGTCGCTTCCCGATCAAGTGAACCCGATATTGTAAATGTATCTTTATTTACATAGGATGTCGCTTCTTGATCTAATGTGATGATCGGACTTGTATCTACTGGTGTGACAGAAACTGGGTCCGATGCTTCACTCGATGTGACATCATTCTTTGCGAGAATAATATAATGATAGGTTGTCTCATTTTCTACTTCATAATCTATATACTTTGTATCTGTAACATCACCAACAGTTTCATAAATGTCACCATCAATACTACGTTTTACAAGATATGATGTAGCGCCATCTACAGGATCCCAACTTATTTCAACCTCACCGTTCCCAGCAACCGCTTTCAATTCATTCGGAGCATTTAATGGGACTACTGGTGTAGCACTAATTTCCGGAAAAACTTCATACTCTACCTGTTCAGTCACTAAGGTCACTAGATAATAATAAGTGATATTGTTTTCTAAATCTGTATCATGATAGGTTGTATCATTGACAGTAGCAATTTCTTCATATGGGCCTCCTGAAGTAGTAGCTCGTTGGATCCGGTAGGTCTCATTGGAAGTATTCATCTCATCCTCTAGACCAAGCGCCCAGATCACTGCTGCCTTTATCAGTTCCCAACCTTCCTGAGTGACCTCATCTTCCTGCCCTGCAAATAAAAATGTTGACACTCTTCGAGCTGGTACTGGATTACCTCTGACATCTTTTGCCCCTTTATCATATGCAAAAATAGAGGCATGTTCATCTTTTCCTTCTATTGTCGCGATAACAGTAGCCTCTTCACTTGGCGTACCAAAGTTCATTTTCCCTGATTCTGAATATACTTCAACCCTACCGTCTAATCCTGCAGAAAGTGGATGTTGTGGATCTTTAATTTCAAGAGCTGTTTGATTATCTAAATCGCCATATTTACCAAGCTCTCCACTACTTAAGTAAACCTTATCTAGCACCCAACCTTTTGAATAGATAACCGGGATAGGCAAATCTAGAAACTTCTGATTGATATATGAAGAACTAGAAGATTCACCGACAAAAACAAGATCATAACCTTCCGCATCTTCTGTTTTTACCTCATTAGCATCTGCGAAATCAATTGTAGAAAATCCTAGTGTTTCTAGGTACTGAATTGTCTTATCATCCGCTGGTAGCCCGGCACCAACAAATAACATTTTCTTGCCCTTAGCTATAGGTTTGATCCAATTTAAGGTTACTTCTTGATCCCCAGCCTCAGTATAAATGGCCGGTTGATTATACAGTTTCTTTCCACCAACAGCCTCTACCATCATATTTATTGGCGTGGCTGTGAAGACAAGTAAAAAGGATAATACAACATTTAAAAAACGTTTCATCTATTTCCCTCCAATGAATATGAAATATGGTCCCTATCTACCATTATAGTAACTTTAGCTTTACATTTTTCGTTTCAAACAATGGTATCTCGTTTTATTTTTAGACTATGGAGAAATACCAATACTTCCTAAGGTATTTCCTCATGTTTGTTTATCACTACTCACTTTTTTAGTTGATTTCTAACAGAATGCATCCCTTTTAAATCATAATAGAAATAAGATCATGCATCATTCAATTGCTCTCACCAGACTTTTAAAATTTAAATAAGCTACTAGCGATTGTTCAAGAATCAATCGATTTGTTTAGTCTACTTTCCTCTATAAGACTTGCGGTAAATAGGTGGACATTCACTTGCTGGACAAACAAAAAAACTCGTCTTTTTAAAAAACGAGTTTTTTATAAAGTAAACCCCATTCAATAGAGACCTTAGCATCAGTTACTCTTCGATAAGTCGGCACATCTAAACTCAAGGGTTTCTTTTCTACTAACCACATAAGGGGTTTTCCCTTACGATCTTATATTCTTTCCATACACTTCAATTTGTGTTAAAGCCGGGAATGGTGAATCATCTTCTGCCTTGATCAGTTCCTTGATTTCCAACCAGGCAATTCTTTTTTGTTCTATTTTTATAATCTGTGGCTCCAATAGTTTTTTTAGTGGGACAACTTCTGTTGAGCCATCGGAAAATACTAAGGTCACTTGAGTCCAGTAACTATCGTGAGGATAATCTCCCCTGAGCACTAGCGCAATTTTGTCTATTTCAACTAACCTACCAAAGTCAACCCTTAAACAGGCATCAGCTTGTTGATTAATCCCCCAAGATTGATAGGGGTAAGGACCATGATCTTCATTTGCGATCACACCATCAATCGCATTTCGAGCAAAGAAAGTCGAATCATTTCGGGTTTCTACATTCGCACTTGCATGTGGGTAGGCACCTGAATCTTGTTTTTGGTCGTGAGGGTTAAGTGCTAGATTCTGATATTGTGATATTTCATTATCCTCTGCTAAACGAGCACTTATATAATGTTTATCCCCTAAAAATGCTTTTATCGGATAGGCCTCTCTTGCCTTTTCATCGATTGGAATTTTGTATTCCCAAGTCTTTTCCTTCAAATAAATAAGGGAAGGATTCAATGACTCGTCCATCTGAACAACAAGATACTGCTCCGGCTGATCAACAGATACTCGAATACTATCACCTTGGCGATAAGTAGCTATATAATCTAAATAGCCTCTTTGCTCAAATGCTTTTGACCTCATTACCTCTCCAGCCTGATTGATCACTTCAATTTTTACCTTCATTTTTATAACACTCCTATCCTTTGATATCAAGAATTTTATGTTGGGCGATTGGATTTAGCTATGATTAGGTTCCTCCATCTATATACAAAGTTTTCTAGAGTCAATGATCACCCAGAATCTTAAAGATTAGACACTTTAAACTTATCCTTAAGTGCCTTGCAACTTATGTTACCGCAGTGCAACTATCAATAGGACTCCTACTTCAAGAAGCGGTAGGGGCTTCACAAGCTAAACCTAGATCATATAAGCCCAACCCCGTTGATTGAAATTCCACTCTATCAAGAAAGATTGTTGATCACGATCTAAAGTAGCTTTTTAAGCTACTTTAGATCGCGTTTATTTTTCTAGTCAACACTCATAGCTTTCCGTTTTTTTAGTCTCCCTCAAATATTTGAAGTTAAGGTGAGATAAGTGACTTGGCCATTTAATTGGACTGCCAATTGATTTTCTTTAAAACTATTTAATTTGGGAAGTGTTGCTCGATACTGTTCAACATCTAATGTCTGATTAGGTTGACCATAAAAAGCATGACCTACTAAATGTATACCAGGTTCAAGCTCTCCCTTTAAAGTTGGAATGATTGTATTTGTCGCCATCATATTTGTATTACTATTTGGATATAGCTCTATCGGTTTAGCATCTCCTAATAGTCGAAGGGCCCCAACCACCCCAGAATTAAAATAGGCACAGATATTATCGTCTTCTAGAATAATCTTTCTATCTACTTGACTATGGGTGGTGGATAAGGCATAGCCACCATCCGCAAAGTTTAATCCTCTTGCCGTCCGAATCCGATGAACCCGAACATGCCATGGCAATCCTGGGATAACCCAACTTTCAATTTCGACATCATTCCAAGGACTCCATTTCATATAAAGATAATCCGCTTGGTAACTCTTTTCAATCACTGTTCTCTTTACTCGATAATAATCATCTTTTTCACTTACCGCCAGCATTGAATCATAGGCTCCTTGTTCCAGTGACCATTCTGAACGAGGTACACTAAAACCAAAATGACTAGAATAAGCAAATTTCTCATATTTTGCGGCTGTATGTGTATGTGCGTTTGTGTGTTTATATCCTGATGGAAATAATACAACATGCTGGCTTTCAGAATCACGGATGATTGTTTTTTCAATCGTTTGATTAACATGACTTAATTCAAGAGTAGGTAACATTTGTTCTTCAACTTGCCAAAAAGAATGCTGATCAGGTAAAGCTAAAATGAGCATGCTTTTTAATGCCCAATAAGGTGAACAAGGTGAATTATAATTTTCACTCATAAATAGATTTGGATAGAGATAACCAACAGTAAGCGTTTGGTCGCCATTAAAAATAGGTTGTTTGAACCAATATCTAAAGTATCTTAATATGATTCCTTTTATCCAACCATTCGCTTCTGGTTCAACTTCCGCAAACACATAAGCGGCAAAGAATGCGACTTGACTAAAGCGATAGGTTAAACTTCGTCCATACGGTAAGGCTTGACCATTTTCAGAAAACCAATAAACAAAGTCTTTAGCAAACAATTTGGCTCGCTCTTTATAAACCTTTGCTCGTTTAGGATCCTCTGTTTCCATAAATTTCGCATAAATTAAACTATAGAAATGTATTGCAAACGGCCCGTAATAATCAACATGTGCTACTTCACCATCTTTATACCAGCCTTCTCCTAGATAAAAATCTTCAATCCGATTTAAATGACGTTCAACCAATTGTTGGTCAAATGCTTCACCAACCTGCTTCAACCCAAGATTCACAATAACAGCGAAAAACAACCAATTACAATCATGCGCTTTGACATGATTAATTTGTTTAAGCCAGGTAGCCAATTGATGTTTCTGATCAGCATTTAATGGATCCCAAAAGTACTCTGGAGCGAGCGCTAAACTATAACCGATCGCAGCCATCTCAACAATGATTTGATCAAAATCACCTACATCACCCCAATAATCTGGATGCTTCGGATTTGTTCCATTTATCAATCCTTCGCGATGCTTTTCTAATAGTTGACTCGATCCACCACCTGCAAACAATGGCGCTAATCCCCACAAGACACGAGAAAATCCTTCTATTCCGATTGTTTTCCTCGAATACGCTGCACCTGTCGCTAGCAGTTGAATTTGTGTATTCGACTTTGAATAATGGTTTTTTAATGGTTCGATCAATTGATTTGTTGCATCAATTAGGTCCTGTCTTGTTATTAATGGGTTCTTTTGAATAGGTATCATTCGGTTTACCTCCTCTATCATCACAGATAAATCTTATTCTAAATTTGAAGTGTTTTGTTTTCACATGACATTTTACTAGCAACTTTAAAGCCGTTTGCTTTTGACCAAAATGATCAATATAAGCAAATCTTCTAATCTGATAATCATTTATTTCATTTGAAAATTGAACAACCATTTTGATATCTTCATTAAAAAGGAGCAATTCATTCTCCTTCTCATCAAATGATAGATCAGCTAAAATAAACGTTTCATCAATCTCTTGATCACAGCTCGAAAAATCAAATTGATCGATAACCGTAAGCTCTGACTCTGGTACATTGACTTTAAAAACGCGTCGATAACTCTTAAGTGTGGGTACAGAGTAAGCCCGTGTTAAATCAAATCCAATCACTGGGGCACTCTCATTGATCTGTTCTAGTGGTTCAGCAACTGCCTTTTCTCCTGTTAACTGTTGCTGTCCACAAATAACCGGTACCGAATGACCAAGCGAAGACGTCTGAATAAATTGATATCTTTGATCAGAAAAGTATTCTCTATTATACTCTCCAGCTCCTAAATCAATGAGTAAGGGATGGTCTCTATAGTAGAGTATAAAATGGCCCAGATCATTGTGATTATGTGGCTCATTATTGTGACCACCCTTTGTTGCAAATTGAAACAATCGATCGCGTTGTAGATAAATTTGAGCATGCTTAAGCCAATAAGTACCATCGTTCCAATTCTCCTTTGATTGTTCAGTCCCACGCCAAATTAGTTTCCGTAAGGCTGGAGCCCACCTTCCACAATGATCTAGGATATAATCTGCTTTAAGTTGTCCTGGTGGTATTTCAATCTGGTCAGGGAATATTCCTTTGTAATAATATGAAAGTTCATAAGCCGGCTCCACTTGGGCTGGCGAATCGGAGAAATTTGCCACTTTATCTTTACCTAAGTAAATTTTTTGTTGAAAGGCAGCAATCTTAGCGATTTTTTTATTAGCAAATAAATGATCCCTACCTTCTGTTTTTTCATATAATAAATCTGCAAAATAAGTAAAATATCGAAAACCATATTGCCAATAATGAATTCCCTCTAGACAAGCACCATCATCGCTAAAACCAGCTAAAAAGTCTTCCAAAATTACTTTTACTCTAGTTATTATTCGTTCCCGTTTAGCTTGATCATCGATTAAATAAAGAGCAACCATCCCTATTGAACCCGCACATACGGATGCCCAATTTGTCTTTGATGTCTCCCATTCATATCGATCTTGCTCCTCGAATGGCACGATGACTCGTTCGTTAATGGTTGCCTTAACAATTTTGACTAGCGAATCAGATAAATGGTCTGTTAATAAGCTAATGATTTCAGCAAGTGAAGCAGCCGTTTCACAGGCAAATAAATCAACTGTGTAACTTCTAACTTCTGCATTTTCCTCATATTCTTGATTAATATGGGCGGGTAGACACCAGGTGAATTCTTGGCAAATTGAAAAGATGATATTTTCTAATTGCCTTATATAGGTTTGATTGTTAGGTGAATCCAATGTTAATAAGGCTAACAAGGTTAAATATTTCCGCTTATTAAAATAGATTTGCTCATATGTTTGCCGATCACCCGTTTGAAAATACAACTGGTAGGTTGAAAAGTCTGGATCGTTCAAATCTTGTGAATTCATACGATTAAAGTCTTCTCTTAATTCGCTAATTAAATTAACATATTCGGTATCTCTGATGAATTTAAAATGATTGGACATGTTGATGATTCAGACCTCCCCTGATAAAGTCCATTAGATTTAATATCAAAGCAAATATGAAAGCCGATATTCATAAAAACTATTCCTTAGCCTATCACCTTATGACTATAGCTGCTCACACCTTAAATTGAAGGGGGCGAATAGAAGTGTAGTTATAATCCTCAACAAGCATTAAAATAACTTTAGCATCTAAATAAGCAATTCCGCCAATTGTAAAAAAGACAAGGTAGGGGGCGGGGTAAAAAGTAATAAACAAAATCGTTCCATTAATGACAAACATAAACAAGGTCCATTTAAAATGCCTGATAGCTGAATAAAAAGCGAGCATCATAATCTCTTTTATGGACCCTTTGAAAATAGCTAAGTATGGAAACAGATACAAGAAAAAACTAATTAAGCAAATACTTAAGAATAGAAAAACAAAGAAGAAAAAAGTCGTTAGAGATCCATCCGTCACGTGGAAATACCATAAGTTAACACTCATAACAACACCTAAAAAAAGAACTAACATCCCTATCCAAAAACTAGACTTGAAATTATTCTTAAACGTTGTTATAAACTCACGTATCACACCTCTTCCAGCTTTCTGATTCAATATCACACCTACATGGAAAAAGGCTATCAATGAAGGACCAATCGTTATCAATGGTAAAGAAAATAGAATCCAAATTATTGTCAATAACATGAAGTCAGATAACAAACTCATCATTTTCCATAGAGGATGTTCTAGATTAAATAACTCTTTCATTATTAACAACCCTTTTTTTTAGTTTAGTTATTTATTCAGATAGAGGTAGTCAATAAACTGACGTGTGATTTCCTCATTTTCTGAATTAATTGGAATCGAAGCAATGAATTCATTTTCAGTGAATTCACTTTGAAAAGAAGTGATTATATCAGTTATATTTAAACCGTAAATTCTTTCAATCCCATCTGCTCCTTCTAAGTAAACCAAATTTTCATCCCATTTTTGCTTCTCCTCATTCGATAAGAAAACATTTAAATCATGAAACCCTCCCAATGAAACATAATGTTCTATAGTTATATCATCAGCAACTAGGAAGTCAATTTCTTTAGCAGCAATAAGCATAGTGAATTTTGCCATTTGCTCATGATCACCATAAGCAGGTTGATTTATTGAAAAAGTTAAATTGGTATCAAAACTATAATAATGGTTCTCATCGCCCAGGAAATTCTTTTGGAAATCTTTCATCAACATTTGTGACTCAGCATCAGTCATCAAGTTATTAATATAAAAGGCATTCCAAATTACATCAGGTTTTTCCACTACTGAATGAATCACCATTACAGTCAGAATAATACCACCAATCACTGCCAAAATATGTAGCTTGTAATATTCCCAAATATGCTCAACATCTTTACTGTAAAATTTTTTCACTGCAATCTCTCACTTTGAAATATTATCTATTTTATAAATTTGAGTAAGAAGAGCAAGCATTGATCAAAATACCACCCTTCTTCTCAAATTTATCCTTTAACCCCTGTTGCTGCAACCCCTTGAACAAAGTATTTTTGTAAGGATAGAAATACAATTAGAACAGGAATTAACACAACCACCGATGCTGCCATGATTAATCCATATTCTGCTGAATATTGAGTAATAAACATTCGTAAACCGATTTGAATTGTCTTTAATTCATCTCTTGTCAAATACAATAGTGGACCTAAAAAGTCATTCCATGTCGTAACAAATGTAAAAATAGTAAGTGTTGAAATTGCTGGTTTAGATAATGGTAACATTATTCGAGCATATATTTGATAATCATTCATCCCATCAATTCGAGCCGCCTCTATCAACGAGTCCGGTATCCCTTGGTAAAATTGTCTCATCATAAACACACCAAATGCTGAGAAAGCTTGTAATAGAATAATAGCCAAGTGAGTGTTATTTAATCCCAAACTTCTCATCATGATAAATTGCGGAACCATATAAGCTTGCCAAGGGATCGCAATCGTTGCGATGTAAGCCATGAATAGAATATCTCTTCCTTTAAAATGTAGCTTTGAAAAAGCATAAGCAGCGAAACTACTTGTTAGAAGTTGTAATGCAGTTACAGTTAAAGTAATCTTAGCTGTATTTTTAATAAAAGTCATCAACGGTATTCTAGTCCATATATCTCGATAATTACTCCATTGTGGATTATCAGGAATCCATTGCATTGGAAAGACAAAAATATCTTTATCCAATTTAATAGATGATGATAACATCCAAAGGAATGGAAACAACATGGTTACCGTGACAACAATTAACATGAGATAAATAAGTGTTCTTGTCAGCCTTTCTCTCTTTTTCATTTCTCATCCTCCATTCCCTTACTCGTTAGCAAAGTTCTTTTCACCCTTAAATTGGATAAGTGTAACAATAAGTACCACCGCGAATAGAAGCATTGAAATCGCACTTGAATAACCAAGATCCCAATTCATAAAACCTGTATTATATATTTCATATACCAATACTAACGTTGATGTCCCTGGTCCACCTTGGGTAATCATATAAATAATGTCATAAACTTTAAAACTATTAATTGTTAATATCATTAAGACAAAAAAGGTAACTGGCTTCAATTGAGGCAAGGTAACATTAATGAATTGTTTCCACTTATTCGCTCCATCTAATTCTGCTGCTTCATACAATTCTGCTGAAATCCCTTGTAATCCCGCCAGGAAAATAACCATGTAATAGCCCATTTGTTTCCACACGCTAAATAGGATAACGGTAAACATAGCCCAATCACTATCAGCTGCCCACTTTGGTGGGTTTGTAACTCCTATTAATCTCAAAACTTCGTTAACTGGACCATTCACTGGACTAAAAATCATATTCCATACAGCAGCAACAGCAACTAATGAGGCAACGTAAGGGAAGAAACTGACTGTCCTAAAAATATTCCTTCCTTTAATTTTTTGATTCAATAATATCGCTATGCCAATCGAAGTGACTAATGTTAAGGGTACCGTCCCCACTGCATATATAATGGTATTCCAAAAGGCAGCATGGACCCGAACATCATTCCACATTTTTAAATAATTATCAAATCCAACAAATTTCATTGGATTGCTTCCATCCCATTGATATAAAGATAAAACAACAGCAAATAGAATGGGGCCAAGTGTAAAAATAGCAAACCCAATAAAATTTGGTGCAATGAATGAATAGGCAGTGAGGTTTTCCTTAATCTTTCGAACCTTTTTAGAATTCCTTTTAATCTTCGGTTTTTTATTAGGATTCTCTTTATCCATTCGATTGCCTAGCTCTTCTTTATTCTTCAAGTCATTTCCCTCCTCCCAGCTTAAAAAAGAAAAGGCAGGCAGTAGCCTGCCTATTAAGCATAAATGCTATTCCAATAGTGCCCCTACTTGGTTCGATGCATCCTCTAATGCATCGGAAACTGGCATACTTTCAGTCATAATACTATCATGCGTAGCATTTAAGATGGTTTCTACTTGAGCTGCATTTTCATCCAAAGGTAATTCCAAATAAGTTGTTGTTACAGACAAGGCTTCCTTGCTTTGCTCATCATCAGGGAAACCTGGAGATGTAGCGATGATATCAATTATTTCATCTGATTGAATAGCTGGCATTGTACCTGTATCAGCAATAATTTGAGAACCTTCTTCACTTGTAACAAACTCAATGAATTTCCAAGCCTCATCTTTATTTTCTGAATTAGAACTAATACCAAGTGTTGTAATCGTCCCTGTTGATGTTCCTTCTTCCGCGCCTTCAGTTAGAGGCATTGTAACCATACCCCAATTAAAATCTTCGCTTTCTCCCTCTTCAATTGCAGTAGCAAGAGTCGGAATAAACCAAGTTCCCATTAATAAACTAGCTACATCATTTTGGTAAAAGGCTGCCGAATAGTGTAAACTAGATATGTTCAATGTAGCAAAGTCTTGAACAACTCCATCATTTTGTTGCGCTAGTACTGTTTCATAAATAGGTTCTAAGAAAGAATAATCATCCGTTACCAATGTATTCTGTCCGTCTAATAAACCATACATTTGAACTTGACTTCTCCAGACATGATAATGTCCGCCATATACGGGTGATCCTGTGGCCTCTGTTCCCTTTTCAGACACCTCACGTATAATTTGATCATATTCATCAAAAGTAAGATTATTAGTTGGATAGTCAACTCCTGCCGCATCAAATAAATCTTTGTTATAGTACATTACATAGAAATCACTTCTAAATGGTAATGCATAATATTCACCATCTACAGTAATCTGTTCAACTGTTCCACTATATTGATCCAAATCAATATCACTTGCTAACTCACTTAAAGGCTCTAATTGATTTCTATTAATCAAAGAGGCATAACCAGGGATATCTTTCACAGTAACAATATCAATCGAACTGTCACCACCCGATAATTGCGTTCCCAAGACAGTCTGATAATCTGTTGAACCGAGGTCTAGGAGCTCAATTTTAATATTTGGATGGTCCGCCTCAAACGCTTCTACTAACGGTTCGTAATAAACGGTTGCATCCTTATCCCAAAGTGCCCAAGTTAATGTTGTTTCCCCGCCATCATCACTATTTGTGTCTTCAGTAGTTTCTCCTGTATCATCCGAATTTGAACCGCTTACATTATCGTCATCACCAGTTCCCGAACATGCTCCCAAGACAATAACAGCAAAAAATAGAACAGATATTAACTTTGTTAAACGAGCGATTGATTTACTCATTTTGTTTACCTCCAGATAATCATATTATTTACCAATAACTATTCCAGCTTTTAGCCAGTTTTATTAAACTTTCAAAATAGAAATAATCTCCCCAAATCACACATTCATCTACACCCTTATTACTATTTTTGTCATAAACACCTTGTGTTAAGATACCATTTGAATGTGGTTTCTCCTTTGTCGTGTACGATTGACTGAGTGATTGAATGATTTGGATTGCCCTTT
The DNA here is from genome assembly GCF_018919165.1 of Amphibacillus sp. MSJ-3. Classification (GTDB taxonomy): domain Bacteria; phylum Bacillota; class Bacilli; order Bacillales; family Amphibacillaceae; genus Amphibacillus. The sequence continues at coordinate 137,714 of NZ_JAHLQM010000003.1, forward strand.
TTTCATAATAACTTCTCTTTGGATGAGAAAGGGGGAGCTGTTTTGCAAGTTCTAATAAACCACTTACAGCAATTGCAGACGCTGAACTATCGCGTTCTTGATCGCTTCCATCGCTAAATACTAAATCCCAGTATGCAATATGGTCTTCAGGCAAGCGAGAGAGATAATAATCCGCTAATTGCTCGGCAGTTTCTAGGAACGAATCATCGCCAGTATGCAAGTAACTCAAGGTAAAACCGTAAATTCCCCATGCTTGACCCCTTGCCCAACAAGAATCATGGGCATATCCTTGAGCAGTCTCGCCTCGAATCGCTTCACCTGTTTGGCGATCAAAAAAGTAAGTATGATAAGTTGTTGCATTTTCACGCACAATATACTTTTGCGTTTGCTTTGCATGCCGATTAGCCGCAAGCCTGTATTTATCGTCTCCAGTCTGTTCTGAAGCAAAATAAAGTAAAGATAAATTCATTAAACAATCAATAATCATTCGTCCGCTCTCTTGAACGTCATCCAAATTACCCCATGCTTGAATTATGCCTGCTTTCTCATTGTAGCGAACCATTAAGACTTCCGCAGCATCGATAGCCATTTGCCTTGACGATTCGTTTCCATTTACTCGATAATCTGCTATCGCTGAAAGCGTATAAAGGAAACCAATGTCATGTGTCTCTAATTCTACTTTATTAGCTAAACGTTCTTGAAAACTATTGATTTGAGCGCAAATTACATCATCAAATTCTGAACTATTAGTTATTTCCTTTGCTAACAGCAACATCCCTACCCAAAATCCAGATGTCCAATAATTATTAGGAGTTGCTTCATAGACTAAATTCTTCGAAGCTGCCCACGGAACTTTATTATAGAAATTAGGGATGTTTTCCCTTATTTTCGATAATACAAAATCAATTTCCTGTTCTAGAGCATATTCTTCTCCCATTAATTTAGTCATCTCTTTAACCATCTTGTCAGCCACCTTTTATAAATCTTTTACTTTAAGCATGAAATCGCAAACATTTTGTTGTATAGGATAATTGTATTATATTTGACCATAATAGTTCTATCCTTGCTCAAATCACCTTTTCCTTTTCAAATACAACATTTCCGATTTTTTTAACTCATTAATAGTAATATAGCCTTTGACAACATCCTCTCCTTTCATTGCAAAAATTAATTTACCTTTTAAATGAACTTGCCATGATTTTCCCCTAGATAAAGTGAAACTTCAATAAGTGGAGGGGGTCTACAGGACCTTGTCATGCAGAACTTACCACAGGACCTGATGGGTTTAATCTGCCTTCCCCTAACCCCACTGATTGGATTGGGACCGCGATTATTCACCTCAGCGAAGTGATTTGCCATTACTCATCCCAGCTAAAACATTTGCTCCTACCACAAGGGTATGGCCTAAAGACTCTTGAACCAATCGGGCCGTCAGTTAATCTCCCGCTTACAATGCTTAGTTTCCTTCGAATGCTTGAAGTGGAAGTCTTCCTGATATTTTTACTGTGATAAATGATAATTTCACCCAATGTTTAGTAAAATTATTATTATTTTCACTTACTCTATTTGAGATAAATAAAATGATTGCGCTTTCAACACTGTTATTATATTATGATTATATGCACTTGGCAACTATTTTAGTGAAATATTTTTATTGTTTCACTATTTTTCACTAAATTTTATTAATTTCATTCTTCAATTACTAGGATAAAAGCATTTAATGTCAAGAACTAAACCAGCCAACCACGTCTATTTCCTTTGCTGTTAACACATCAAGTATATCTCAAAGTTAAGTTTGTGATATATTAGAATAAGATCACTAACAAATCTGTATCTTTGACAAATATTGAAGTTTTGATACAAATCATCCCTTCATATAGCCTCTTGTCATACCGATCTCTAATTCAAACATCAGCATAAAAAAGGCTAAAAAATAAATCTAAAAGTGGGATCACAATTTATATATAATTCCATCTTTTATAGGCAATGATAAAGCAAAACTTCAATCGATGGGGGCTGGACCTACAGGACCTGGTAGATATGGTCTGTCTTCCCCCTGAATGGGACTGGGACTAGGGTTACTCGTTCCAGCAAAAGCATTTGTTACTACCATAGGGGTATCACCAAAGGCCCTTAAACCAATCGGGCTGACAGTTGCGCTGCGATAAAATTAGCTTTAGTTTTAAAAAAGGGGGTGCTAGAATGGCTACAATTAAAGATATTGCAAAGAAAACAAATCTATCAATTACAACCGTTTCTCGTGTCTTAAGTTATGATCCGAGTTTATCGGTTACTCATGAAACAAAACAGAAGGTATTTGAAACAGCGGAGAAGTTAAATTACACAAAACATATACGTAAGAAACAGCGACGTGATGAAGCCATTACAAATATCGCAATTATTCAATGGTTAGATGCTAAAGAGGAGATTGACGATATTTACTATATGTCAATTCGAATCGGAGTAGAAAAAAGAGCCGCAGAATTAGGCCTGAATTTATTAAAAATGACAACGATAAAAAATGGATTACCGAATAATATAGAAGGGATTCTTGCAATTGGTAAATTTGATCAACAATCAGTAGATGAATTGACTAAATTAAATAAGAATGTTGTTTTTATTGGCAACAATCATCCCTTGAATGGTTTTGATACAATAAACGGTGATTTCTCACAGGCTACAGAAATTGCTTTAACGCATTTAATTGAAAAAGGGCATAAAAGAATTGGCTTTATTGGCGCAGAAGATAAGAAACACTTACACGGGTATCGTAAATACAAATCACCAGCTATTTACACTTTTATTGACTATTTAAAGTCAAAGAACCTGTTTGATGAATCTCTATTCTTTTTTACAAACACATCGGAACCCAATACTCAAGTCGGCTACCGATTAATGAACGAGGCTTTAACAACATTAAGTGACAATCTTCCTACTGCTTTTTTTGCTGTAAATGATGAAATCGCATTAGGATGCCTTAATGCACTACGGGAACATAAATTACGCGTTCCAGACGACGTGAGTATCATAAGTATTAATGATCTATCGATTTCACAGTTTCTGACACCTGCATTAACAACCGTAAAAGTCTATACAGAGGAAATGGGTGAATTAGGAATTAATACTTTAAAGGAGCGAATGGAGTCAGAGGGGAATCCGATCGCAAAGCGGATTACTTTAAGTACTAAATTGATCGAGCGCGACACAGTAAAAGATATAATAAGTGAAGCCTAATGGATCATTTCATCTTTTGTAATAAAGTGAAACTTCATTCAGTAGGAGTTGGACCTAGCTTCCCACGGGACAGGATGGATTTAGTCTGCCTGTCCCTAGCCCCTAGGATATCGAGTAGGAGGATAATCATTATTTGATTATCCGTCCCCTCACACCACCGTACGTACGGATCCGTATACGGCGGTTCAATTTTATGCTAAACATGTACTTGTTTGTAATGTTCTAGAC
>NZ_JAHLQM010000004.1 GCF_018919165.1 Amphibacillus sp. MSJ-3
TAGAAACTGAACATAAAGAAACACCCTTCAAAGCATCATAAAACTGCTTTGAAGGGTAAACAAATCATTCAATATTGATCGACGAAAATTCATCACCAACGTCATTTGACAAAGAGCCAATTAAAAGTGCGATTTAGCTTTGCGTAAGTAAAAAAGACATCCATGAGGCCTGTGCTTCATAGGATGTCTTTTTACTGTATATATTCTTCTATATCGGCTAATAAACTATTAATTAGTATTTCCTTGTCTCCTATAACCTGATAGCAGAGCCAAGTGCTTGTAATGCATCGCCTTGAATTTGTGCTTCGATTAATAGTTGTTGTTCATCTGTTAAAGTTTGTGTCGTTTGTCCAATAGCTGTGAGTCCTTGGCCAACAGTCATAATCCACTGTCCAACTACGTTTGTAAGCTCACCACTTGTTTCTGGCTGAATGGCGGAGAGTTGGGATAGATAAATCGCATTAGCCAATTGGCCAATAAATTGAATCCATTGTGAAATAGTTATTTTCTGATTGAGCTCCTGGATTAATTCATTTTGCCTTGTCTCCTCGACATTAGGTTGTGATTGCTTCTTCACCATAAATCTCACCTCAATTAATCCTGCCACTTGCTAATGTTATATTATATTTCGATTTTTATATTTTGCAATGGAAATTAGGGTAGGTTGGTGAAAAATAGGCATAAAGGACAGTTCAATGCCTTCTAAATAAATGAAATAGGTATGATAGGGCTGGGTGAAGCAAATATTATATAGATAAGATTGATAAAGTGAGGATGATCATAAATGTTTCATAAAAAAAATTCCGGTTGATAAGGGAATCGATCATACGTTGGCATTACTTAAAGAGGGTTATTTATATATGGCTAATCGGTTTGAACGGTTTGATAGTAATATCTTTGCAACACGTCTGTTAGGTGGTCAAAAAGTTATTTGTATGACTGGTAAAGAAGCGGCTAAGGTCTTTTATGACAATGCAAGGATGATAAGATCAGGTGCCGCACCAAAGCGATTTCGACAAACCTTATTAGGTGAAAAGGGAATCCAAACGATTGATGGATTTAACCATGAAAATAGAAAAAGAATGTTTATCTCATTGATGACGGAAAAGCGGATTCAGGATATCGTGAGAATTTATAGAAGAGAATGGGAATCGGCAATTTTCCGATGGGAGAATCAAAAAGAGGTTTTGCTATATGATGATGTGACAGTCATCCTGACGAAAACAGCCTGTGAGTGGGCGGGTATCCCAATAGCTGAAGATGAAATAGTGGAAAGGGCAGGTCAATTGAGCTCCTTATTTCAATCCGGTGCTAAGATTGGCCCAAAGCATTGGCAAGGACGGATAAACCGCAACCTGTTGGAGAATTGGATTCAAAAATTAGTTGAAGATGTCCGCGATAAAAAATTGGAGCCCAAAGAAGAGACAGCCCTATACCAAATTAGCTGGTTTCAGGACGGGAATGGTAAGCTCCTAAATACTGAAGTTGCTGCTGTTGAGGTGTTAAATGTTATTCGGCCAATTGTAGCGATCGCTATTTATATTGTTTTTATTGCATTGTCCCTATATAATTATCCTGCAGAAAAGAATAAGCTATTAACAGGTGATCGTACATTATATGAGATGTTTGTCCAAGAGGTGCGTCGTTACTATCCGTTTTTTCCATTTGTAGCTGCTAGGGTAAGGAAAGATTTCCTTTTGGAGTACTATCCTTTTAAAGCAGGGACACTTGTTTTGTTAGATCTTTATGGAACAAACCACCATCCGGACCTTTGGGACAAACCTGATCAGTTTCTTCCACAGCGTTTTAAGGCCAGGAGGGAAAATCCTTTTGATTTCATCCCCCAGGGTGGTGGGGATTATATTAAAGGCCATCGATGTCCAGGTGAACAATTGACGGTTGAGATGATGAAAGCAAGTTTAGATTTATTGGTTAACAAGATGGATTACCAGGTGCCAGCGCAAAATTTAACGCTTGACATGGCTAAGATCCCAAGTTTCCCAAACAGCAAGTTTCTGATCACCCGAATAAAATCTCGCATACACGAATAGGTATTTAAGCAGATATAAATATTCTTGCCCTATCGCAGATGAATGGACTATGAGTTCCCTCCTTCAATAGTAAAAAGAAAACAATCTGACGATAGGAGGTTGTTAAATAGCTTGTAAAAAGTCAATTCGTTTAACCAACACTGAGTGGGTGAGGGGACTCTGACTGAGTGTAAGTTTACTTTAGGTAAAAGTATTTTGATGAAGGTGACGATTATGAAATATATGAGAAATATTCTTTTTATTGTGCCTGGCTTTATATCATTTGGCATTGGAGTTGCTGGGGTAGTTCTACCAGTAATACCGGGTCTGCCCTTTTTCTTAGTATCTTCTTATTGCTTCGCAAAGAGTTCACAGCGAATTGAGAACTGGTTTAAAGAGACAAAAGCCTATAAGAAGTATGTGTTAGCTTTTCGAGAGAAGAAAGGGATGTATTTAAAGGAGAAGATCCGAATTAATTTAATTGCGGATAGTTGTATTATCTATTCAATTTTTATAGTGGAGTTCCTTTGGGTTAGATGTCTAATGGTTGCACTGGGTTTATATAAGCACTATTACTTTTTCTTTAAAATGAAGACGATTAAGCCAAAGATGATTAATAATGATTAAATAGGTTTGCTTAAGCATTTTTAATATGAATATAACTTAGCCATCAATCTTATTTTAAAACTAATTTTATCGCAGATTAACTGACTATGACCTATTGGGTGAAGCCTCACTTTATTAAAGCATAGTTATCTGATTTTCACCAGAAGACTCCTAACTGAAATTTTTTTAGAAATTAAGTGGTGACTCGTTTAATGATTAAAAAAGTTGTTATATAGCACTTTTTTACTGAACGTGTTAAGCTAAAGAATGAATTTAGTCTTCTAGGATGTGAGAAAAATGGCAACTATTTTAGTCGTAGATGATGACCCGAATATTCGTCAGCTAATCACCTTATATTTATCAAATAGTCACTTTGATGTGATTGAAGCTAGAGATGGTCTTGAAGCAATAGATAAACTTGAAAAGGAGCCGATCGATTTAGCGATTATTGATATTATGATGCCTAAAATGGATGGGATTTCTTTGACAAAGGAGATAAGGGACTTTTATAAAATTCCAATTTTAATGGTAACGGCTAAGGGGACCTCCCAGGATAAAGTAAAAGGATTCGAGGCAGGGACGGATGATTATTTGGTCAAACCGTTTGATCCAATAGAATTAATTTTAAGAGTACGCGCTCTGCTTAAACGTTATAATGTCTTAACAGAGAAAAAGAATAAGATTGGTTCAGTTGAAGTTGATCTTGACCGATTAACTGTATCTAATGGACAGGTTGTCATTGACCTAAAAAGAAAAGAGTGTGAGCTTCTATTTGAGTTATCTACTGAACCTGGCCGGATATTTACAAGGACGCAATTAGTCGAAAAAATTTGGGGCTTTGATTATGAAGGTGATGAAAGAACGGTTGATGTTCATATAAAACGCCTACGAGAGAAGTTAAAGCCTTTCGAAGAAATTAACATTACCACCGTTAGAGGGTTAGGTTATCGGTTAGAGGATGTGTCTTAGTTGCGGCGGAGTTTATATTGGAAATTTGTTGTTACTTTTATTACTGGGGTAATCATTAGTTTGTTAGCTTCTTATTTTATTACTTCGCTGTTCTTTCAAGAGGATATAATTTTTGAACGTGAGTTGGAACAGGCATCAAGTTATGCAGAAGATTTACTAAGGATTATTGACACAGAGGACCTCCCGCAGTTACTTAACTTATTCCGTGAATTTGGAATTGATGCTGTTGTGCTTAATCAAGATGATGAGCCGATTTTATCTGAAATGGATCCTTCGTTTATCAGTGAAGAAATGATTGATGAAGTTAAGACCTTGCAAGGAAAAGAAGTGGTGTCGTTTGTTCCGAGTCGTAGAGGGACAGTACGTTACATTGGGACAAGTTTAAATGGTGAGCACGATGCTCAAACATTATTTTTAAAAATTGACGTTTCAAATGAATTAGCCGATACTAGGCAACTCACAATGCATGTCTTATTATTGGTTCTATTAATCGGAAGTCTGTTTATCATTCTTATTTCACGCTATTTTGTGGGGAGTATTCGTTCTGTAACAAAAGCAAGTGAACAGCTGGCAACAGGGGACTTTTCCGTTCGTTTACAAACTGAACGCCAAGATGAGGTTGGTCGTTTAATGAGGAGCTTTAATGATCTGGCACAAGCACTAGGAAATATGGATGAGGTGCGTGAGAGCTTTGTCAGTAACGTATCACATGAAATCCAGTCCCCATTGACGTCGATTAAGGGCTATGCGAGGGCAATTCAGGATGGCTTGATACCTATAGAAGATCAAGCGGAATATATTGCTGTTATTTATCGAGAAGCAGATCGATTGTCAAGGTTATCAAATAGTTTATTAAAAATGGCTTCATTAGATGCAGAAGAACATTTGATTAAATTAGAGCATTATCGATTAGATGAACAGATCAGGCGTGTCACCTTATCTACCGAGCCGTTTTGGCGAGAAAAAAACATTACCTTTGATCTTGATCTGACCAAAATATATATTTATGCTGATCAAGACTTATTGGAACAAGCCTGGTTGAATTTGATTACAAATGCGATTAAATATAACCGTGAGAATGGAGAAATTCACATTTCCTTTTATAAAGATGAAGAATATCATATTATTCGCATAAATGATACGGGAATCGGAATTAGCCAATCCTCAATTCCTTATTTATTTGATCGTTTTTATAAAGAGGATCAATCACGGTCGGAATTCAGCGGTGGTAATGGTTTAGGTCTCTCCATTACAAAGAAAATTATTTTGCTACATGGTGGCACAATTGATGTCGTTAGTGAAAAAGGTGTTGGCACGACTTTCTTTGTTCGATTACCAATTCGTTAAAAAAGTTTAGCACAGTTCATATTCAGTTCATAATGTTTGGCTATACTAAGATCAAACATAAGGTGAATCTTTAATTGATGAGGCGAGTAATTGTCCTAGGATAGTTAGTGGATGAATACTTTTAGTCTGAATTCTAGTCCGAGTCATAAACATAATTTAGACGTTTATGCCTCTGCTGAGATGAACAAATTGGACCTTTGCTGGCTTTAGTTTCCTAGCTGATCTAACAAGTTCAAGTAAGGGATACTTATAGCTAGTTAAATGGTAAAAAATTGAGGTGACTAACTTTTGAGTAATCGAAACTCAAATGTAGAACTGGAGAAGAATGAAGTGGCTAACTTAAAGACTAAACGAAAGTCAATTATGAATCAACTCGTAGCTTCACTATGTGCAGAAGGCATCGATGCGAAGCTAGTTAAAAAAATTAATTATCAATAGAGGTGAGTTTGACAATGTTTTTATATCATCCAATGATGGATTTATTAATCTTGCTTGCTTTTGGAATTGCTGTATGGGCACAATCTAGTGTCCAAAATAACTTTCATAAATATTCACGAATAGAATCAAATGCCCAAATCACAGGTTTACAAGTAGCACGTCGAATTTTGGATCATAACGGGCTATATGATGTTACAATTGAACGTTCAAATCGTGGCGATTTATCTGACCATTATGATCCACGGACGAAGACTGTTCGTTTGTCAGGACCTGTCTATAGTGGCTCTTCGATTTCATCCTTAGCAGTTGCTGCTCACGAAGTTGGTCACGCAATTCAACATGCTCAAGGATATGCCTTTTTATCATTCAGAACTGCACTTTTACCGGTGGCTAGTCTTGGTTCTAGTATGGCCCCGATCCTCTTGATTATGGGTTTTCTATTTAGTTACGGACCATTAGTCGGTGTCGGTATTGGCTTATTTGCTGCCGCGGTATTGTTTCAGTTGGTGACATTACCTGTGGAATATGATGCGAGTGCACGAGCGAGAAATGAGTTATTAACGCTAGGCATTGTGACAAACAACGAGGAAAGAGGCGTTGGCAAAGTATTGAATGCTGCGGCATTAACTTATGTTGCAAGTACATTAATTGCCGTTCTGCAATTATTTAAATTTATTTCAATTTTTGCTGGCCGTCGTGATTGAGAGAAGTGAACATATGCTTGATACATTGAAAAGCCTAACAGAATATATTTTGTTAGGCTATTTTATTTATATTTTATTAACTGGAGTTATTTTGTTTTCATTCTCCCCACAAACGGGATCCTTAGCTAGTGATTTGATCAACCCTTGGATCAAAGAAACAACAGAGAAGGCAGTATTAATAGAAGATCGTGCGGAGGCACTAAAAGTTCGTTTGGATCTAATGAATGAAGCGGAAGAAACCCTAGATATTGCTTACTATTCAATGCAAGGTGGAGAAACTGTTGATCTTTTTTATGCACATATTTTACAAGCGGCTGATCGGGGAGTAAAAGTTCGCTTTTTAGCTGATGGACTTTTTCATAATATGCGTTTTGGCCATCGGGATGTCATTCGCTTATTTACAGAACATCCAAATATTGAATTGAGTTTCTATGAACCCCTTGATTTAATTCGACCATGGACCTGGCATAATCGCCTTCATGATAAATTTATGATTGCTGATCAGTCGACAGCATTGATGGGTGGACGAAATATTGGTGATAAATATTTTGCCCCTGATCAATATCAAGGTGTAAGCAATGATCGGGATCTTTTATTACTAGGTCAAAGTCAGAACGAAACACCGATAATTGGTCAAATGCAAACATATTTTGATTTTTTATGGTCACACGATTATACAGAGCAACAAACAGATCGAAGGCTAAATGCTGTGGAGAAAAAACGGGCACAGCGGATCAAAACGAAGATAATGGCTACATATCAAGATTATTTCGACACGAATCAAGATTTCTTTACTGAATCTATCGACTGGGAAGAACGCTCACATGAAATTAATGGAGGCTTTATTGCTCATAATTCTGTTGAACGTTTATTTAAACAGCCACAAGTTTGGTGGCAATTACTTGAATTATTTGCGGAGGCTGAGGAACAAGTTGTTATTCAGAGTCCTTACATCATCCCAAGTCGTTTAATGCGTGAGGATATGAAACAATTTGAATTGGACTTAAATCAAGGGCTTATTTTAACAAATGGGCTGGCAGCAACACCAAACATAATTGCCCATAGTGGTTATCGTAATCATCGAGAGGGTTTGGCCCAAACATATTTTGATTTATATGAATACCAGGATGATAATCAATCACTCCATATGAAATCGATAGTTATTGATCAACAAGTAACAATAGTTGGATCATTTAATCTTGATCCAAGAAGTGTTTATTTGAATACTGAATCCATGCTAATTATTGATAGTCCAACATTATCACAAGAAATAATCGCTACGATAGAGGAAGAATATTTGCCGGAAAGTTTGTTAATTGAAGAAACTGATCACGTAAGAGAAATGAATAAGTATGTCTCTGTCCTTAAAAAGATGCTTGTCCTCATACTAAGACCATTAACACGATTAGTTGAATTTTTACTTTAGAATAATCAGATATTGAGAAAAAGTGAAAAAGCAGTTAAATACTTTTATTTCTTGCCGATATAAAAGGAAAGAAAATCTATAGAGGAGTTGGCATGGGCATGGATGTCAGTAAAGTTATCTCTGGATCAAGTTATGCTCCACAAACAAACAGTGGTGAAGTGAATATAGGAACGGAAAACAAAACCCTTCAACAAAAAACCTTATATACACAGGCACGGAAGTCAGGGGTTCAACAAGGTAGCGAACTTGTCAATAAAGCTGATATTGAAGGAATGGTAGAAGGGTTAAACGAATTTTTACAACCGATTAATACGTCGATTAAATTTGAGTTTCATGATAAGCTCGATCGCTATTATGTTAAAGTTATTGATTCCGTAACAAAAGAATTAATCAGAGAAATTCCACCAAAGCAAATGTTAGATATGTATGCAGCGATGGCAGAATTTATGGGATTAATTGTAGATGAGAAAATTTAAAAGGAGTGGTGGATAATGGGGATGAGAATCGGTGGTTTGGCGACTGGAATGGATATTGATGGTATCGTTAATGATTTAATGAAAGCGGAACGGATTCCTTTAGATAAGCTCCAACAAGATAAAACCAAATTGGAGTGGCAACGTGATGCATTTCGTGAGGTTAATACCTTGTTCCTTGAATTAGATAAGATGATGCTTGATATGAAATTAAGCAAAACATACAATACAAAAACAGCGACATCATCTAACTCAGCCGTAACGGCGACAGCAACTTCTACCGCCTCAAATGGTAGTTATAATATTGCGGTAAAAAGCCTAGCAACGAGTGCGATTAATGCTACATCAGGAACGGTCTCAGCTTCAGCGGAGAATAAGATTGATCCATTTGCTTCATTGAGTAGTCAAGTGGACAAGTTAGCTGGTCAATTTGATGGTGAATTTCCAACGACGATAAAATTTAAAACCTATCATAATGGTGAGGAAGTTCATGAAATTGAAGTGACTGAAGAAGATACTTTAAATAGTGTCTTAACAAAGATTACGAATCAAGATAATGGTGTTCGGGCTTTTTACGATGTCCAATCTGATCGTGTAATTATGGAACGGACGAGTGCAGGCCAATTTAATCCGAATGGACCGGAAATTGACTTTAGTGTAGATGATTCTGGTTTCTTTACAGGAGTATTTGGTTTGACAGGTGAGGAAACAGGTGGAACGGATGCCGTATTTGATTATAATGGTGTTGAGTTAACATCTAAAACAAACACAACAACTTTAAATGGGATTACATTTACCTTTAATGATGTAACAGATGGAACTTATGTAAATATTACAAATGACACAGAGGCAGCCTTCGATAGTATTATGAATTTCGTTAATAAGTACAACGAAATTGTTGAAAAGGTAAATGGAAAGGTAACTGAAGAAGTTTATCGTGATTACCCTCCATTAACATCAGAACAAATGGAGGAAATGTCTGATCGTGAGATTGAATTGTGGGAAGAGAAAGCAAGAAGTGGTTTACTTAAAAGTGACCCAATCCTAAATAATTCTTTATCACAAATGCGCCTTGCATGGACGGGACGAGTTGATAATGATGGACCATACTCTCATTTTTCTGAAATTGGAATCTCCACGTCAGCTAATTACTTAGACGGTGGGAAATTAGAGGTAAATGAAGATAAATTAAGAGCAGCACTTGAAAAGGATTCTACCGCTGTTTATAATTTGTTTTCTAACAGTAGTGAGGGTGCAGAACGTGGGATCATGAATCGATTGGAAGATGCGATTGATCAAACGACTAATCGAATTAGTCAACAGGCCGGTCGAACAACCTTACAACCTCATCAATATGCGATGGGGCGTCGATTGGAAAGTATGGACGATCGCATTGCTGATTTCCAACGTCGTTTGCAACAAGTAGAAGACCGCTATTGGCGTCAGTTCACTGCAATGGAAACAGCGATACAACGGATGAATGAGCAATCCAATTATTTATTTTCCCAGTTTAATCAACAATAGGGAGTAAGGGATTAAAAGTAAGGGGTGCTAAAGATGAGTCAGCAATATTATCAAGCATATAAGAATAATTCAGTTAATACAGCTTCACCAGGTGAACTTACCCTAATGCTTTATAATGGTTGCCTAAAATTTATCAAATATGGTAAAAAGGGAATCGAAGATAATAATATGGAGTTTAAAAACACTAATATTCAAAAAGCACAAAATATTATTAATGAATTAATCGTTACATTAGACCAAGAGTCACCGATAGCAAAAGAATTGCTATCACTTTATGACTATATCAATCGATTGCTAATTGAGGCCAATATTAAAAATGATCTTGATAAATTAACGGATGCCTATGGTTTAGTTGAAGAATTCAGGGATACATGGAAAGAAGTCGTTAAACAAACACGAACACAAGAATATAAACAAGGTGTTCAAGCCTAATGAGTGTCTTAAATGAATTAAAACTAGTAACGGAAGAATTTCTTGAATTAATTGAACAGCCAATCACAGCTAAAAATCGTGAACAAGTATTAGAAGAAGTTGATCAATTTTTGAATAAACGTTCACAACTATTAGCAGAAGTAAGGCCCCCTTTTTCGGAAGCAGAAACTGAATTGGGAACACTAATAATGGAAAAGGATAAGGAAATTCAGTTAAAACTCAATCATTTATTTTTAGAGTTAAAAAAGGAATTACGTGATGTTAAGAAACAACAAATATCAACGGAGAAGTATCTCGATCCATACCGACAAGTTGCATCAAATGATGGCTCTTATTGGGATAAAAAACAATAAGGAAACTTTCACTCAATAGGAGCCCTTTCGTCCCTTAATCATTTTTAGTGTTCCTTGATTATTATTTTAAATGAATGTCTTAGGTGGAGTTGAGATTAGAGAAAATAAATGGACTCCTTAAGTTTATCTTAGTGAAACTCAAGGAGTTTTTTGTTATACTATAGGTAAGCGCTTTATTTACTCTTTAATCCTTTTTTTCTAGTTTACTCGAAGTGAAATTAGGGTATTAAAGAATTATAGATATAGAAAGGAGGACACTTTTATGAACTATAACATTCGTGGAGAAAATGTAGAGGTGACTGGTGCGATTAAAAGTTATATTGAAAAGAAAATTAATAAATTAGAACGCTACTTTGATACACCTCAAACTTCAGATGTCAATGTTAACTTAAGTGTCTATAATGAAGAGCAAAGAATAGAAGTTACGATTCCGATGACAAATCTATTACTAAGAGCGGAGGAGAAAAATCCAGATCTATATGCAGCGATAGATTTAGTGGTAGACAAGCTTGAACGTCAAATTCGAAAATATAAAACAAAAATCAACCGAAGAACTCGCCAAAAAGGTGCACCTAAGCATGTTCTTGCGGAGATGGAAACAAACTCTTTTGATCAGACAGAGGAAGAAGATGATGGTCTAGAGATTGTTCGTACTAAACGTTTTAATTTAAAACCAATGGATTCAGAAGAAGCAATCTTACAAATGGATATGTTAGGCCACAGCTTCTTTGTCTTTACTAACGCTGAATCTGGTGATACAAATGTTGTTTATCGCCGTCACGATGGTAAATATGGCTTAATTGAACCGAATTAATGAGCGAGATAATTTAACTTTAATATACAATAAAAATGGATGTAGAAACTATTGTTTTCTACATCTATTTTTATCGTCTGCACAGATATTACAATCTTTGGCGTGTCAAGTATTTTTCATAAAAATTAAGTGTCGTAAACAAAGAGATCATCCTATTCTTGAGTTGTTTTCCTATCAAAGAGAAAACCTTCGATGACAAAGGCGGCCATCCCTGAAACAGGTGAATAAATTCCAAGCTTGGCTGAATCAATTTTCAACTTGTTTTGGTGAAAACCAATGGCATGGTCATGAATGTAAGCTTCGATTACTGGATAAATCCATTCTTTTGCCTTCATTAGTTTATTACCAATTATAACGTGTTCAGGGTTAAATATATTGATACAGTTTGTTAATCCAATCGCAATATAGGTTCCGATTTCCTCAAATAGTTTTATTACTTCTTTATCTCCTGCTGCAGCAAGTTTAATTAGTTCATCAAGGGGTTCGGCTTGATCATTTGTAATTAATTGGCGGTTTAGCCCTTCATCAATCAATGCTTGTTCTGAGGCGTATCTTTCCCAACAGCCATGATTACCGCAACGACAGCTTCGTCCATCCTTAATGATTGTCATATGTCCTAATTCTCCAGCAAAACCACTTAAGCCGTGGTATAGTTTACCATCTAGAATCATTCCGGTACCAATCCCAATCCCTAAACTAGTATAAATCATATGTTTTGATTCTTGGCTTGATCCATAGCGCATTTCCCCATAGGCACCAGCATTAGCTTCGTTTTCCACATAGATTGGTAAGTGGAATATTTCACTTAGCTTTTCTTTTAAATTGATATTTTTCCAATCTAAGTTTGGTGCTAATAATATTTCGCCTTTTTGACTGACGACAGCTGGGACCCCAATCCCAAGACCGACAATACCGTAACGGCTTTTAGGAGCTTGTTGGATTAGTTTTTTTATTAGCTGAGTCATGATCGGAAAGATTGTATTAAAATCAGTCGTTTGTAATGGGATATTTTCTTCATTAACAATTTGACCATTTAGGTCGGTAATCACACCTAGGATATTGCCGATTGCTAGTTCAATTGAAATAGAGTAACCTGCATTTCCATTGAACAGAAGCATTACCGGCCTCCTTCCACCACTTGATTCACCTGGACCTAATTCTTTTACTAATTCTTCATCGATTAATTCACTTACAAGGGAAGAAACGGTTCCTTTATTCAAACCTGTTACTTGGGCAACATTGGCTCTTGATATGGGCATATGATTAATAATAGTTGTTAAAACAAGGGTTTTGTTTTCCCGTTTAACAACATATTGATTCCATGTTCGATTCATCCTTCTACACTCTCTCTAGGTTAGAAATTACCTGTTCATTTTAGTCTAGATATACTTTATCATAATTGTTTTCACATTGCTATTGAGTTTGTTTAATAATTAGACAAACTTGTTTTACGCTGATATAATTTGACATAAATAGAGCCCAGCCCTCATCTTCGCGGAATAACAGACTGTTAGCCCCGCTAAGTGAAGGTAGGTTTTGTATTGTAAGCGTTATCGTATTTGAACTAATCATCTAGTATCTTGATTAAAGAGGTTCAACTAAAAGAAAAGCAGTGACGATGACCTTTAGTTTTTAAGATCCAACTAAATTAATTTAAGGAAGAACGATTCATTTAGTAGAACATCTATTGTTAGATAACAGGCTATAAAACTCGTATATCAAGGACGGATTTCAAACCAAACGATCTAAGTAAAAAAGGAGTTAATTAAATGAATATAGAAAAAAGCAATCATCCATCAAGAGGAATATGGCATGATCAACCTGCGACAAAGTGGGAAGAAGCTTATTTATCAGGAAATGGTGAACTAGGTATGATGGTCTTTGGTGACCCGACCAATGAAACAATTATCGGTAATCACGCAAGCCTATTTTTGCCGATGGGAACTAAATTTAAAGTACCTGATTTGAGAGAAGATTTACCGGAATTTAGAAAGATCATTAGAGAAGAGGGTTATGAGAAAGCCTTATCTTTTCATTATCAAAAAGCGTTAGAAAAAGGCTATCCTGGTTTAACGATGAGTGACCCGTATCATCCAGCCTTTCACCTTCGAGTAAGAACAGGGGTCACAGATATTATCGAGTACTCCAAAAGTATCAATTACCAAACTGGCGAGATTACCGTTCAATACCAAGGTGATCACCATTTCTATCAAAGTCGATCATTCGTTTCTAGAGCGGATTCACTAATTGTGTATCAAATGAAAAGTGAGAATAGTGCTCTTTCCGTAAAAGTGGAACCGGAAATCTATCAAGTTCCGCAATTAGATGGTGATCTAACTTTTTTTGATGATGGTTTCCGTTTAAGATATCATTATACAAAAGAAGATGGTGGCTACACGGTAATCGGGAAAGTCATTTTACCATGTGGATCAATTATCAAAAGTAATCAGGATTTAACGATTACAAATACTGATCAATTTCTTTTAGTCATTAAGATTAGCCCAAATTTAGATGAGGAAACGATTGAAGAGACAGATTTAAGTTATCAACAGTTATATAATCGACATTTTCCTCTTCACCAGGAGTTATTTGATCGGGTACAATTAAAGTTAACAAGTGATCAAGAAAGGCAAAGAAGTTTCCAATCTTTAATGGATGAAGCTCAAAGACAAGAACAGTTGCCAAAAACATTAATTGAAAAAATCTATGATGCTAGTCGATATATGTATATTTGTAGTTCAGGTGCTGCTACTCCTAATCTTCAAGGGATCTGGAGTGGAACTTTTCATCCCGCATGGAGTGGGGATTATACTTTTGACACAAATGTACAACTTTCGATTGCATCAGCCTTATCAAGTCATTTAGAAGAAGGGCTCCACGGCTTATTTGATTTAATTAAATCATTGTTACCAGGATTCCGGGAAAATGCTAAGCATTATTATGGTTGCCGTGGAATAATGGCGCCAGCTCATGCTAGTAGGTTCGGTCAACACCTTCATTGGAATGAAGACTGGCCATTACAGACTTGGACATGTGGGGCTGGTTGGTTGGGACATTGGTATTTTCAATATTATCGCTATACAGGTGATCGAGATTTTCTGAAAAATGTAGCTCTTCCTTATTTAGAAGAAGTGGCTCTATTTTATCAAGATTTCTTAGTTGAAGACCACGATGGTACTTATCGTTTTACACCTTCTTATTCAGCGGAGAATGGTTGTGCTGATAATGCGACTCAAGACGTTGCCGTAGCAAAAGAGGTCTTAACAAATTTAATTGAAAGTTACCGAATCTTGAACATAGCTTCTGATAAAATTGAACGATGGCAAGATATGATTGAGCGATTACCAAAATACCAAATAAATGAAGACGGTGCTTTAAAGGAGTGGTTAACGCCTGAAAAAGGGGAGAATTATAATCATCGTCATTTTTCACATTTATATCCGATTTTTCAAAGCCGTGAGTTTACTGAAGAAATGGATCCAGTGATGTTTAAGGCAAGTCGGCTGGCTTTTGAAAAACGTTTGGAAGCCTGGTTATTGAATGAAGATGGGGATACGACTTCAACACATGGACGCATGCATACTGCTTTATGCGCAACTCAATTTCATATGCCTGAGTTAATCAAAGAAGTGATCATGCTAGTGATAAAAAATAACTGTTTTTATCCATCGCTAATGATGAGTCATTATAATCATTTAGAGGTCTTTAATGTCGATGGTAACGGTGCTTTTCCACAGGTTATTCATGAGTCATTAGTTGACTATCACCATAAAACACTGTACTTGATGCAGTCCCTACCTAAGGAACTAGACCAAGGTGAACTAAGTGGTGTTCGTTTACCAGAACAGATTGTCGTTGAACACATGGGCTGGAATCTAACTGAAAAAGTAGTTAGGTTAACTTTAAATAGTAAATTTGATCAGCAGATTAAAGTGAAATTACCCTTATTTCCAGACGGAAAAATAAACAACCAATCACAACAAGACTTTAGCCTTAAGCTAGTGGCAAATCAGCCATACTTATTAGAAGTAAGATTATAAGCTTAATCAGTCTAAGGCCGATTAACTAACTGTAAGCTCCACCTTTAATCAGTTAAGAGGTAGGGTTGAATGAAAGATGGGACTCAACAGGTAGTATAGCCCCGAATGATTTAACTAACATACAGTTGGGGAAAGATAGAGTGGCTGAATCCAGGTTTACCTTATTTCATTTTTTGATCCCTACTAATCCGAGGAGGTAAGGTCATGAACTCGCTAAGGGATAGAATACTAGATTTGAAAATTAGTCATAAGTTAATGGGTGTCTACCTCCTCGTAACAGCTATACCAATTATGGTCGTGGGGATTTATTTAAATGTTGCTGTAAGAGATGTGTTGATTAATAATGCTATTTTTGAAACAGAGTCGAATCTAGATAAGATTGGAATTCGCTTGGAAACAATTTTAAATCGAGTAACTCAAATATCAGACTTAATCTATATTAGTCGTGACATCGATCGCCTTTTAAGCGAAAATTACCAAACAACTTTAGATATGTATAATGCTTATTCGAGTTATCCAATTTTTGATGATTACTTAAAATATTATGATGAAGTTGAAACGATCCAATTTTATATGACGAAACCAATGATTACAAACTCTTATTTTATTCATGCTGATGAGGAAATGCAGGAAAAGAAATGGTATCAAGAAGCGGTGGATAAGCGTGGTCGTATTAGTTGGATCGTCAAAGAAGAGCAATGGACAGGTGAGCGATACTTAACTTTAACGCGATCTGTCTATAATCAACAAGATCAATTATTAGGTGTATTAGCTATATACTTATCACAAGAGAAATTAAAAGAGATCATTGATAGTGAAATACATGATGTCTTTATTACACTCGATGAATCACAAGTTATTTATAATCATAATCAGGATTTACTGTTTACCTATCCAAGTTTTCTAAAGGGATTACCGGGGGACAGTGAAGAAAATGAACTCTATGATTATCGCTACAAGGATAAAGACGTCAAGATTAATCTACATCGCTTGAGACCGCATAAAAGTTTATCTAATGAATTGCAAATTGTTACCATTATTCCGATTGAAGACTTAATGAAACAATCTAATGCAATTTTTAAGCGGGGGTATTGGATAATCACCATTGCACTTATGAGCTCAATATTGGCCTTTTGGATATTTAGTAAGATATTCAATTCAAGAATTAATCTATTAAAGCATGCGATGACAAAAGTCGCACGCGGGAAATTTAATATTAAACCTACGATTAGAGGGTCTGATGAAATCGGTGAGGCATATGGAGAACTTTACCAGACATCACAGAGCCTGCAGAAGTTGATTGACGAGGTCTATGTTCATAAAATAAAAGAGGAACGATGGCGCAGGCAGCAGAAGGAATCTGAATTCAAAATGCTTTCAAGTCAAATCAACCCACATTTTCTATACAATACATTAGAAATGATTCGTATGAAGGCGATTGTAAACAAAGATAAAGAAGTGGCTACACTGATTCAAAAGTTAAGTAAAATGATGCGGTCTGCACTTGAGCGCACTGATCGTCCTGTTCCATTAACAGATGAACTCGATTTAATTAAAACCTATTTAGAAATTCAAAAGATGCGTTTTGGTGATAAGCTAGACTATGAGATTAATATTCAAACTGACCTATCAGACTATCGAATATTTCCGCTTCTTATTCAGCCACTAGTGGAAAATGCCATTATCCATGGTTTGGAGCCAAAAATTGACTTGGGTAAATTATCAATCACAGTTGTGGAAAAACAAGGCCAATTAAAAATCGTCGTTTGTGATGACGGTGTCGGCATGGATGCCAACCGTTTATCAGAGGTCAGAAAGCATTTGAATACATTAGATGACAAAGAAGGGAAACGAATAGGGATTCGGAATGTCCATCAGCGAATAAAATTATATTATGGAGACTTATATGGTGTAAACATTTCAAGTCAGTTAAATCAAGGCACAAGGATTACGATTACTTTGCCTATAGATGAAATGAACTGATTGCCAAATCAGGGTGTGTTGAAGACGGGTCAGCTAATTTACAGAAAAAAATAATAAGGAAATAATGTTGAGTCCTATATGTAATATCAGGACAGCTCTAATTCTAACTCTGAGTCTTTAAGTTTCAGTGGGATGAGTAACCGAAAAGCCAAGTTCTGGTCTCAAAATGTCAATCCCTAAGTTAGACGGGTAGTTAAGTTAGGATAAATAATTACTAAAGGAAGGGATTTAACATGTATAATGTATTGCTTATTGATGATGAGCCGATTATTCGGGATGGAATGAAACATGTCATCGATTGGGGGAAATATGGATTTACAATCTGTGGCGACAGTGAAAATGGCCAAGAGGGTCTCCATTTGATCCGTACACTAGAACCCGATCTTGTTTTTGTGGATATTCGGATGCCTGGCATGTCAGGAATTGAATTAGTGGAACAAGCAAAAAAGGAAGGTTTTGAAGGGAAATTCGTTATTCTATCAGGCTATTCAAGCTTTAGCTATGCCCAGGAGTTAATTAAGCTAGGGATTCATTCATATTTGCTAAAACCGATCGATGAAGAAGAATTAGTTGAAATATTAATTGAAATTAAACAAATAATCGATGAAGAACGGATGATCTATTCAGAATTAACAGCCTATTATGACTTAACTGAAGAAAAGGCATGGAGAGCAGTTATTGATGGGAGAATCGATGATTGGCAACACTCCGTTTATGTTAAAAATCAACGGGGTCCTTTCAGATTAGCAGGTATTAAATTTAGGGAAAATGTTAAAAGGTTAAAAATAGAGGAACGATTGTTTAAAGCAAATCAACCGAATGTAAAGGTAATCTTAAAGGATCAAATCATTTATCGCCTTTACCTTGATTTTAAATTGAAAGAGATGGAAGAAGACCTTCAAGCTATTTTAAGCAGTTTTCAAACTGAGGTTGACCCTTACGCTTGTGCTTGTTTATCTGAAGAATTTGATGAACTTGAAGAAACGATGAAGGCGATCGAACAAATTAATGATACACAAGATCGTGCTTTCAGCTTTTCAAATAAACAAATTTTCCAGTTCCCAATTCAAAGATCAGAAACAAATAGGGATCCCCTTAACTTTGAAGCGTTTGGTGCAAAAGTTATCCAAGCTCTCGAATTTAAAGATCGTATCCTCCTGACTGAACAGGGAGAGAAAATGATGGACTATTTCCAAAAGTCAGCACTGGAAAAGGCGAGAGTTCAAATTGAGGTAACCGAGTTAGTCTTATCAGTCGCACGAATGATAAAAAGTCAATATCCAGATATTCCGATGCTGAGCAAAAATGAATGGCTCGATCACATTTATCACCAATATAATTTAAGAGAGCTGGTTGATTATTTAATTGAGGAATGGTGGTCTTTATCTAAGGAAATCAAGGGTTTTGCTACTTCAGGAGAAGAAGATAGTATGGAGAAAATCATCAACTATATTGATCAATATTATGCTCAAGATTTAAGTTTAAAAGTTTTAGCGGATTTATTTAATTACAACAGTTCTTATTTAGGGAAGAAATTTAAAAAGCATACCAATAAATATTTCCATGAATATTTAGAGCAAGTTAGAATTGAAAAGGCTAAGTTTTTACTTGCGAATAGCCAAGAGAAAGTATATGTGATTTCAGAATTAGTCGGTTACAGTAATATGGACTATTTTTATAAGAAATTTAAAAGTTATGTAGGAAAGAGTCCAAAAGAATATCAAAAATATTTGCAAGAACAAGAAGTGCAAAATTAGCAATCTATGTTTTCCTAAATTGCATCCTACTAATTAAGTCATGTAAAATATGTTGTTTAGTTCATGACTGGAATGAGAACTGTTAAATAACTCTTCCTTCAGCTAACTTATAAAGGGACAAATCATTCATCACAGGAATAAAGGTGTGATGCATGTTTGGATAGTGAATTTAAATATAACGAAGGTGAAATCATGAGTAAATCAATTATGGAACGCCCTATTTATCGAATTACAAGCTATATCTACGCTTTTTTTATCACAAATCTATACTTTTTATTACTTATCAGTCCATTTATTATTGTTTATTATCTGGCGGAATTTACGGTTCAGAATATTCTACTGTATTATGTAACTTTAATTCCTTTTGGCCCGGCACTGGCAGCTCTTCTAAAAACGATGGACAAATTAGTTATTGATAAGATCATTCAACCAACCGCTGATTTTTGGCACTATTTTGTCCAGAACTTTAAAGTATCAATGAAATATTGGTTGATTCAGTGGACAATCTTTGTCATATTAATCATAGATATTTACTATGCGAATTTAAATTTTTCATCTATCTCAATCATCTTTTTGATTTTTATTCTTTTCTTCTTAATCCTGATGCTCTATGCCTTTCCGATTTTAACTCGATTTGAAGTTAAGATGAAAAATTTATTTGTGATATCATTCTATTCAATGTTTCGTTACATAAAGAAAACATTCTTAAATGCCTCAACTCTTGTGGCTTTTGCTATCATTTACTATGCCTTTCCAGGCGTTTTTGTTCTTTTCTTTATGAGTTTGCTTTGCTTTTTTCTTATGTATAACTTACAGCCTGTTTTTAAACAATTGCAAGAACAGTTTTTAAAACAAGAGGAATAATGAGGTGTTGTGGATGAAGCGATTAAGTAAAAAGACAAATCTATTGATTATAGGGTGTCTCGTAATTTTGACAGTCATTCTGTTCTGGGTACTTCGTTTTGAAAAAAATACGGTAGAGGATGAATACCAATTTATTGACCAAATAGATCAGATTGAGTCAATTTCAATACAAAGCGACCAGGGTTTTACGATAGAAAAGGAAAATCAAAACTGGCAGGTTGTTGATCGACTTGAAGTGACTGATCAAGAAGCAGTTGATCAGGGATTAGCAGCCTTGGGGCAATGGGTTGGTAAAGAGGTAGATGTGAAACGGAAGGATGTTGGTTTAGAATTTCCAATTTTAAGTCTTAAAATTAATTACAATGACGAGACGGCTAATCGTTTGATGATTGGTCATTTAGATTCGGCAGGGACAGGATATTACATTGAAGATCGCGAACAAGGCAATATTTATTTGGTCAAGCGTTCTTTAGTTGAGGCTTTTTCTTTTTATCCCCAGGCATATCTTGATAGTAAAATACTTCCTTGGCCAATAAATGAGATTGAGAGTATTTTGATCGATAATGGTACAGAAAAAATTCATTTAACAAAAAACAGCCCATATCCTGAGGAAGAGACACGGGCTAATATAACGGGTTGGTTTATTGAAGCGCCTTATCATCATTATTACCATACGGCCTATTCAAAAATGGAGGAAGTTTTACAAGGTCTTCAATCATTCGAAATGTTAGAATTAGTTGCAGAAGATGTTTCTGATTGGGAGGAATATGGTTTAGATTCAAGTGAATTCACCATTGAATTTGTTACGAATAATGACCGAATAACCTTGATGATGGGCACGCCAGCAACAAGCCAAAGTTATTACGCGCGTATCGATGGTGAAGACCAAGTATTCACTTTATCAAATCAACTATTGGAGGCATTTAGTTATCCAGCCAGCGATTATCATGATGGATATGTAAAGCTCCTAGCGCTTGATGTGATGAGTCAATTGGAAATCAAATCTGATCAATTATCTTTTGATATGACGATCGATCAGATTGATGACGAGACTAGAGATTTTATAGTTGATGGGAAGAAAATTGATGAAGAAACTTGGCGTAAAGCATATTTATCACTAGCTGGTTTAACCGCATCAGGGATTGCAGAGGATGCAAGTTATCAGGAACCGGAAGTTGTGATCAAATCAACAATTATTCATGAAAAAGGTGAGAAAGAAATTACTTTGTCACTTGTAGATTATAATGAAGATCAATATGCGGCATTTATTGATCAAGAGAGTGATTTTTTGGTAGATAAAGCTGATGTAGAAGAGATGCTTACGACAATTGAAGAGGCTATAAAGTAACCTTCACAGGCAAAAGTAATTTGTTCTAAACACCACCTTTGATGGCCAGCTCCTCTAAAAGGTAGATATGCAGTTGGTGAGGAGAGACAGAATGGAAGGGTATCTAATGCTGAGTGAGACTTGTCTAGGTTGCTAGTCAGTGAGAGATAAGGAATTAGGCGACTCCGTCAATCATCTATGACTCCTAAGAAGGATTGATTTGGGAGCATTACAGTCAGTTAAACCGAGGTAAAGGGGAAAATTCGATTTAGGTATGGAAAAACAAGTTTGTTTTTCCATACTTTTTTTAGTGTAGCCCTCTTTAATTAGGGATTCTATAGTGATCAACTCTAATTTTGAATGGTTTTTATGTCTTAAAATGCAGGTTTTATATGAAAGCGTTTACTTATATAATTAAAGTAACAAAGTTAGAGAGAAATCCAGTTTACAAGAGGGAGAGAGAAAAAATGAGCGATAATTTAGCACCAGTCTCGCAACAAGTAGGTAGACCAGTCGCTCCGACGATTGGTCAAACTGGTAAGAAGGGGAACAAACCACAATACTCGCCGGGTGAAAAAAGCTTTTGGAAAAAAGTTAAAAATCAGAAAGCCCTCATCTTTATGTCATTACCCTTCGTCATCTGGCTCATTATCTTTAGATATGTGCCTGTTTTTGGCTGGACGATGGCATTTCAAGATTATAAACCACAGACCCCCTTTTTTGAGCAGGAATGGGTTGGTTTTAAACATTTCAGAGACTTATTCAATGAACAAACTTTTTATCGGGCACTTGAAAATACATTGGGCATGGGAATTTTAGGTTTAATCTTTGGTACCTTAGCTGCTATCCTCTTTGCCTTATTATTAAATGAAATGCGTTTTAATAAGTTTAAGAAGTTTACTCAAACCGTTTCATATTTACCTCATTTCGTTTCATGGGTAATCGTTGCTAATATTGTGATTACAATGTTATCGATTAGCGGTCCAGTCAATAATTTATTAATGTCGATTGGAATCATTGATAATCCAATTAATTTCATGGCACGACCAAACATGTTTTGGGGTGTTGTTACAGCTGCTGAAGTTTGGAAGTCAACAGGTTGGAACGCAATTATTTATTTTGCCGCTATGGCGGGAATTGACCCTCAACTCTATGAAGCTGCTAAAGTAGACGGTGCTTCCAGATGGCGACAGATGTGGCATATTACCTTACCAAGTATTCGACCAGTGATCATCGTTCTGTTAATATTAAATATCGGTAATCTAATCAATATTGGTTTTGAAAAACAAATGCTACTCGGGAATAATATTGTTTCTGAACGAGCCTTAGTTATTGATCTATACGCCCTGAATTATGGGATTGGTATGTTCCGTTATTCATTTGGTACGGCGATCGGGATCTTTAAATCTGTTATTAGCGTCGTCTTAATTTTAATTGCCAATACTTTTGCCCGTAAAATAGGAGAAGGTCGTGTATTTTAGGCAAGGTCAAATCGACGCGTAGATAAATTGAACAGAAGGGGCGAAATGCGATGAAAAAACGTAAATTTACTTTATTTGATATCTTTTTATTAATATTAATGACTGGAGTCATTATCATTACGCTTTATCCATTCTTAAATATATTAGCCATTTCATTAAATGATGCGACAGATACTGCCCGTGGTGGACTTCATATCTTTCCAAGACAGTTTACTTGGGCGAATTATCAAGAGATTTTCGGTGGGACAGCCGATCTATGGTCAGCTTTTGGTATGTCAGTGTTAAGGACAGTTGTTGGAACGATTACTGGGATTATTGCCAGTGCAATGTTAGCGTATACATTGAGCCGAAGAGATTTTATCTTTAATGGGCCAATCAGTTTTATTCTTGTTCTCACCATGTTTATCAGTGGTGGTATGATTCCGGAATATATGTTGATTCGAAATTTAGGGTTAATGAATAATTTTCTTGTTTATATTCTACCTATGCTATTAAATGCATTTAATGTAATTGTGATTCGATCATTTATGGACAATATCCCAATTGCTTTAACAGAGTCAGCAAAAATTGATGGGGCAAGTGATTTTACGATTTTCTGGAAGATTATTATCCCCTTAAGTTTACCTGTTATTGCAACTGTTTCCCTATTCTTAGCTGTTGGCCAATGGAATAGTTGGTTTGATACTTACCTATATGCACGTGGAAGTTCAAACTTATCCACATTACAATTTGAATTGATGAAAATATTAGATAATACAAATATTTCATCAGGGGATGTCACTTCAGCCAATGCGGAAGTCATTGCGAGAAAAACGAATCCACAGTCTATTCAAATGGCGATAACGATCATTGCCACTGTTCCTATTTTGCTAGTTTATCCATTTTTACAACGTTATTTTGTTACTGGATTAACTTTGGGTGCAGTTAAATCATGATATTAATGAAAATTAATATAATATTTTTTAAAAATGGAGGGGTATAATTATGAAGAAACGTTTATTGGTATTATGGCTACTGCTAGTTGCAGGATTACTTGTTTTCACTGCTTGCGGAAGTGATGATGGCACAGTGGACAGCGATAATGGCGGTGATTCAGATACAACAGAGGGACAAACAGAGAAACCTGATGAACCAGTTACATTGACTTTCTATAGTGAGGATGGATCAGAAAAAACATTTGATGATCCAGTCGCTCAAAAAATTACTGAAGCAACAGGAGTTATCCTAGAAATGGATTATCCAGTTGGTGGTAGTGATGAAACAATTCCATTGATGATTGGAAGTGGAGATTATCCTGATTTAATTTTTGCTAAAGGTGATCTTGGCATGTTAATTGATGCTGGTGGTGTCATTAAGCTAGACGATTTGATTGAAGAACGTGGTGATAACTTAAAAGCGATGTATGGCGATCAACTCGATCGTTTACGTAATTCAATTGATGATCCAAGTATTTACCAAGTAGGGACCTATGGTGTTCATGATCAACCATTAGAGACATCAGGTACCTTCCAAATTCAATTAGATGTTTTAAGAGAATTAGGTTACCCTGAAATCACAACTTTAGAAGAGTTTGAAGATGCTTTAACACAATATGTTGAGAAGTATCCTGAAATTAATGGTGAGAAGACTTTACCACTATCATTATTAGGAAGTGATTGGCGCTGGTTAATCACAGTAGGTAACCCGGCTGGTTTTGCAGGTGGTTTCCCGGATGATGGTCAGTGGTCTGTTGATACAAATACAGGTGAAACGGTTTATAAATTCCTTGAACCTGAATACCGCGAATACTTTAAATGGTTAAACGGAATGAATGCCAAAGGATTACTAGATCCGGAATCATTTACTCATACGTATGATACGTATATTTCTAAACTTTCATCTGGTCGTGTTTTAAGTGTTGCAGACCAAGATTGGAATATAACTGATGCACGTTATGCATTGATTGATGCAGGTATGGAAGAACGTACTTTTGCACCACTTCCAGTAACCCTAGGTGAAGAATATGTCCATCAAGGACTAAAAGATTATGGTTTTGCTGGTGGTTGGGGAATTGCCATTTCTTCAACGTGTGAATACCCTGAATTAGCTTTTGACTTCCTTGATTGGATGGCTTCTGAAGAGGCGCAAATTCTAATTAACTGGGGAATCGAAGGTGAACACTACGAAATCGTTGATGGCGAGCGTGTCTTATTTGAAGAAGTCCGCAATAGTTTGAATACTGATGCTGATTATTCTAAAGAGTCTGGTGTAGGTTATTATATTTATCCATTCCCGAATTGGGGGACTGCTGCAGTCGACTCAAATGGACAATCAATTACAGTTAATACGAGAGAACAGGTCATTGAAAAT
Source organism: Amphibacillus sp. MSJ-3 (assembly GCF_018919165.1). Lineage (GTDB taxonomy): Bacteria > Bacillota > Bacilli > Bacillales > Amphibacillaceae > Amphibacillus. Next base: position 24,918 of record NZ_JAHLQM010000004.1, read on the forward strand.
CAATTAGATGTCGAAAAAGAGGTATTAGATGAGTATGGTATGGAACTCTGGATTGACTGGTTCCCACAACAAGATGAATTGGAACAATCAAACCATGGTGCCGCATATAACTTCTCAATTCCAGCAGGGTCAGATATTCAAGTCATCCAGCAAAGAGCTGATGATATCACTGAGACAAGAATTACTCAAGCTGTCCTAGCTGATCCATCTGAGTTTGATGACCTCTGGGATGCAATGCTAGTTGAATTAGAAGAAGCTGGCGTTGATAAACTAAATGAAGAGATGACTGGCCTAACACAAGATATTCTTAAATTGTGGAGTGGTGAAGTCGAATAGACTGACAGAGTAAGTCCTAATTGAATGGGATTTGGTCAAATAAGTAAATCGAATTTTCATTCATCACTAGGAGTCAATCGATATTTTGTAATATTTAAGTAGCTATAAGATGAAAAAGCATTCTAATTAAATCTTAATTTGAGCCTGTTTTCCTACCCGAAATCAGGCTCGAATTATTCAATACTTTTCAGCACTTAACTAATGGTTTGGTTTGAAGAGGTTTAACTTATGCAAATACATAGGATATGAGGGGGAGAGCTAATGTTAAGTAAGAAATTGAATAAAATTTGGTATGGCGGAGATTACAATCCTGAGCAATGGGATGAGGAAGTTTGGAAAGAAGATAATCGCTTATTTAAGCTTGCAGGAATCGATCTAGCATCAGTCAATATTTTTGCATGGGCTTTGATTCAACCTAATGAAACCACTTACGATTTTACAAGTCTTGACCAAACGATTGACCGTTTGTATCAAGATGGAATTTATGTATGTTTAGCAACAAGTACAGCTGCTCATCCGGCTTGGATGGCTAAAAGGTATCCCGATATTAGACGGGTTGATTTTGAAGGGCGAAAACGGAAATTTGGTGGGCGTCATAATTCTTGTCCGAATAGTCCAACTTATTTAAAATATGCAAGTCAATTAGCTGGGAAGTTAGCTGAGCGTTATAAAGATCATCCGGCTGTTTTAGCCTGGCACGTTTCAAATGAATATAGTGGATATTGTTATTGTGATCATTGTGAAAAGGCTTTTCGTGTTTGGTTAAAAAAGAAATATGCTAGAATTGAACACTTAAATCAAGCGTGGAATACAGCTTTTTGGGGCCATACATTTTACGATTGGGATGAAATTGTTGTTCCAAATGGGCTAAGTGAAGAATGGGAAAACGGCAATAATACCAATTTTCAAGGGATTTCTCTTGATTATCGTCGCTTCCAATCCGATTCATTATTGGAGACCTTTAAATTAGAACGTGATCAAATTAAAAAGCACACGCCTGATATCCCAGTAACTACGAATTTAATGGGATTATATCCTGAATTAGATTATTTTAAATGGGGTAAAGAAATGGATGTTGTCTCGTGGGATAATTATCCTCAAATTGATACGCCAGTTAGTAAAACAGCAATGACTCATGAGCTGATGCGAGGATTAAGAAATGGGCAACCATTTATGTTGATGGAACAAACGCCTTCCCAACAAAACTGGCAGGCCTATAATGCCCTTAAGCGCCCAGGCGTAATGAGGTTATGGAGTTATCAAGCCATTGCGCATGGTGCGGATACAGTTCAGTTTTTCCAACTCCGTCGTTCACGTGGTGCAACAGAGAAATACCACGGTGCAGTGATTGAGCATGTTGGACATGAACATACAAGAGTTTTTAATGAAGTAAAACAATTAGGTGAAGAGCTACAGTTATTAGGTGACCAAATTATTGATAGTCGAACAAATGCTAAGGTTGCGATTGTTTTTGACTATGAAAACCGTTGGGCAATCCAGCTTTCAAGTGGTCCATCGGTTGCTCTTGATTACGAAGAGGAGGTCCATAAATACTATCGTGCATTTTATGACCGAAATGTTCCAGTTGATATGATTGGTGTTGATGCAGACTTAAGCCAGTATGATCTTGTCATCGCCCCAGTTCTGTATATGATGAAAGCCGGTCATGCTGATCGTTTGAAGGCTTTTGTTAAACAAGGGGGAACTTTTGTCACCACATTTTTTAGTGGGATTGTCGATGAAAATGATCTTGTCACTTTAGGAGGGTATCCCGGTGAACTAAGGGAACTTGTCGGTATTTGGGCGGAAGAAATTGATGCTCTAGAACCTTCAATAAAAAACCAAATCGTTTTTAATGAAGACTATGGTCATTTATCAGGCGAGTATCAATGTAGCACATTATTTGATTTGATTCACGCTGAACATGCAGAAGTTTTAGCTAGCTACGGTAAAGACTTTTATCAAGGTATGCCTGTGCTAACTAAAAACAAATTTGGGCAGGGCACAGCTTATTATGTCGCATCGAGCCCTGAACAAGATTTTATCACTGACTTTGTTGCTACACTTATGACTGAAAATAAATTGACCCCTTTGCTTGATTCTGATCAAGGGGTAGAGGTAGCCGTAAGAGAAAAAGAAGGAAAACGCTATCTATTCGTATTGAATCACAATCATACTGAGGCGAAATTCTATTTGCCGGAAACATCTTATCGTAATTTGATTAAAGGAAATGAGTATCACGGTGAATCAAGAATAGCTGGGCATGATGTTTTAATTTTAGTTGAAAAATAAATGACAAGCGAAGGAGAATCATAATGAAATTTACTGATGGAAACTGGTTAGTGAGGGAAGGATATCAGATCCATTTCCCTAAAATTGTCTATGATGTCAAGCAAGAAGAGAAAGCATTAACATTATATGCTCCATGTAAGTATATTAATCATCGTGGGGACACGCTGGATGGCCCTCTATTGACGGTTAAACTAACTGCGCCACTCGAGGATGTCATACGTGTTGAAACCTGGCATTACCAAGGTGAGAAACCAAAGTATCCGAATTTTGCTGTGGCGAATGAAGATCAAGATTTAGATATTGTGGAGACAGACCAACAGCTGACCTTTCAAAGTGGTGAACTGAAATTAACGATTGATAAGGATCACTTCAATATAATATTTGAAAATGGACTGGGTGAATTAACAGTTCTTGATCAAAAAGGCTTGGCATGGATTGAAGGACCGGAAGATAAGACTTATATGCGTGGTCAGTTAAAACTATCTGTTGGCGAACATTTATATGGTTTAGGTGAACGATTCACTCCATTTGTTAAAAATGGCCAGTCTGTTGATATTTGGAATGAAGATGGTGGAACAAGTTCAGAGCAATCTTATAAGAATGTCCCTTTCTACTTGTCTAGCAAAGGCTATGGTGTCTTTATCAATCATCCAGAGAAAATCAGTTTAGAATTAGGTTCAGAGCTTGTATCACGGTCACAGTTTAGTGTAGCTGGTGAAAAATTAGACTACTACTTGATTAATGGTCCGACGCCAAAAGAAGTTGTCCGTCGTTATACAAAATTAACCGGTCGTCCAGCATTACCACCAGCTTGGTCATTTGGATTGTGGTTATCCACTTCCTTTACAACCAATTATAATGAAGAAACAGTCAATCATTTTGTTGATGGAATGGCGGAACGTGGTATTCCCTTAAGTGTTTTCCACTTCGATTGTTTTTGGATGGATGCTTTTGAATGGACGAGTTTTATCTGGGATCGCAAAAATTTCCCTGATCCAGAGGGCATGTTAAAACGATTAAAAGCGAAGGATTTAAAAATTTCTGTTTGGATTAATCCTTATATTGGTCAAAAATCACCGCTATTTGCAGAAGGACATGAGAAAGGTTATTTAATCAAGAAGGCAAATGGCGATACATGGCAATGGGATCGTTGGCAGGCAGGCATGGGAATTGTTGATTTTACCAATCCTGCTGCTGTTAAATGGTATCAAGATCATTTAAGAACTTTAATCGCAATGGGAGTAGATTCATTCAAGACAGACTTTGGTGAGCGTATTCCGACAGATGTCGTTTATCATGATGGATCAAATCCAGAGAAAATGCATAATTACTATGCTTACCTATTTAATAAGGTTGTCTTTGATCTATTGAAAGAGGTAAAAGGAGAAAATGAGGCGGTTTTATTTGCTCGTTCTTCAACGACAGGTGGTCAACAGTTCCCAGTTCACTGGGGTGGAGATTGCGATTCAACCTATGAAGCGATGGCTGAAAGTTTACGTGGCGGTCTTTCATTAACGACGTCAGGTTTTGGCTATTGGAGTCACGATATTGGTGGTTTTGAAAATACAGCTTCACCAGATGTCTTTAAACGATGGACGGCTTTCGGCTTATTATCTAGTCATAGTCGCTTCCATGGAAGTACATCATATCGCGTACCTTGGGCATTCGATGAAGAAGCCGTTGATGTTGCTCGTCATTTTACAAAACTGAAAAACCGCTTAATGCCTTATCTCTATCGCCATGCTGTGGCAAATAACCAAACAGGTATTTCAGTGATGCGTCCGATGATTTTTGATTTCCCAGATGATCCACTTTGTGAAACTTTAGATCGTCAATATATGCTTGGTGATGATATTGTCGTCGCACCAATTTTTAACGAAGAAGGCCTAGGCTCATTCTACTTACCAAAAGGAAAGTGGACACACTTATTAACAGGTGAGGTGGTTGAAGGCGGAACCTGGATTAAAGAACATTATGATTACTTCAGCTTGCCATTATTTGTGCGTGAAAATACAGTTTTACCAATTGGCTCAAATGATTTAAAACCGGTCTATAATTATACAGATCATGTTACCTTGCGCCTCTATCAAATTCAGCAAGGCGTCCGAGTAGAAACACCTATTTATAACTCTACAGGCAAATTAGCAAAAACATTTACGGTAACAAGAGAAGATGATACAATTGAAATAGTTGTTGATCAGCCAGCTGAACCATTTACGGTTGAATTAGTAGGAATTCAATCAATTAAAAATTCATCAGTCGGAGAATTTGAATCCTCTGAAAATGGTATTAAGCTAAAGATACCAGCTGAAGAAAAAACGATAACTATAGCACTTGAATAAATGAACTAGATTAAAAAGCGGGCATTTAATTTTAATTGCTCGCTTTTTCTACTTTTATTATTAAACACAATTAAGCAAAGTTGAGAGCAAAATGTGAAAGTTGAGAGCAAATTCGAAAAGTTGAGAGCAAAACGCGAAAGTTGAGAGCAAATTCGAAAAGTTGAGAGCAAATCGCGAAAGTTAAGAGCAAATCGCGAAAGTTAAGAGCAAATCGGAGAAGTTGAGAGCAAATCTCGGAAGTTGAGAGCAAATCGCGAAAGTTGAGAGCAAATTCGAAAAGTTGAGAGCAAATTTGAAAAGTTGAGAGCAAAACGCGGAAGTTGAGAGCAAAACGTGGAAGTTGAGAGCAAATCCGGAAAGTTGAGAGCAAATCGCGAAAGTTGAGAGCAATTTCGAAAAGTTGAGAGCAAATCTCGGAAGTTGAGAGCAAATTCGAAAAATTGAGAGCAATTTCGAAAAGTTGAGAGCAAATCGCAGAAGTTGAGAGCAAATCTGAAATTAGGTTTTTCTAACCGTAAACAACGAGGTGGATCATGGCAAAATTAAGAGAAGTATTAAAGGGTATGTCAAGAAAAGAGCAATTAGATTATATTTGGGAGTATTATAAACTCCACATCATTGGTTTTATTCTTTTAATCATATTCGGATGGTTAATGATTGATGGATTTATGAATAAAGGGAATGAACCGGTTGGGATTACCGTTGTCAGTGAAGCGACGATAGAAGTAATTGATGAACTAGAATTATCGATTAACTCACTTGAATTTACTGATTTTGATCTGTTTTTTGAGCATATCTATCATCAAGGTGGATTAATCGAAAATAATGCTTACGATATGATGGAACGGCTATCGATGAGGATTGCCGTTGGACAAGTTGATATAATGGTGACCGATGATCTGTTTGCTGAGCAACTAATCAACGAGGATATTTTTCTACCTTTAAAAGAGGTAATCGAACCTGATCAAATTGATTCTTTTGAAGAGGAGGGACTTGTTGTCAATGGTGTTTTATATGGGATAAAAACAGCCGACTTAAAGATATTTGATCAATACGATGTTTATCAGGATACTTACCTTTTAGTTCCTGCATCAGGGAGACACAGAGAAGAAGCCAAACAGGTGATTGAATATTTGACTGAGTAATGAGTTCGTGATAATTGGTTAAATCTTGTACTATATAAATCCAAGTGTTATTATAGAGGATAGATATTTAGCTCAAGGGAGCTATTTTGGGAAGTAGAGGAGCGTATAAGATGCAAGGATTATTAAAAAGGGTATTTGATGGTAATGAACGTAGACTAAAAAAACTTCAAGTAACTGTTGATCAAATTGAAGCCCTAGAGCCTGAATATGAACAATTGTCAGATCAAGAGTTGCGAGCAAAAACAGATGAATTTAAAAAACGATATCAAGCTGGTGAAACACTTGATGAATTATTAGTAGAAGCATACGCAGTGATCAGAGAAGGATCGAAGCGGGTTTTAAATATGCGTCCATTCCCTGTCCAATTGTTAGGAGCCATCGTTTTACATGGTGGCGATATTGCTGAAATGAAAACGGGGGAAGGAAAAACGTTAGCTTCAACGATGCCAGCCTACCTAAATGCTTTAACTGGGAAAGGTGTACACATTATTACAGTGAACGAATATCTAGCTGATCGTGATGCTCGTGAAATGGGTGAACTTTTTGAATTTCTCGGTTTGACCGTTGGATTAAACCTAAACAGCATGTCTAAAGAGGAAAAAAGAAAAGCGTATGAAGCGGATATCACTTATGGAACAAATAATGAATTTGGTTTTGATTATTTGAGAGATAATATGGTCTTATATAAAGAGCAAATGGTACAGCGACCACTTCATTTTGCCATTATTGATGAAGTTGACTCCATATTAATTGATGAGGCTCGAACACCGTTAATCATTTCAGGTTCGGCACGGAAGTCTGCATCGCTCTATCAACAAGCAAACTCTTTTGTTCGTACACTTAATAAAGAAGTAGATTATACTTACGACGAAAAGACAAAAGGTGTACAACTTAATGAAGAAGGTATTACAAAAGCGGAGAACTTCTTCAGTGTTGAAAACTTATTTGATTTAAATCATGTTACGCTAACACATCATATTAATCAAGCGCTTAAAGCACATGCCTCGATGCACCGTGATACAGATTATGTTGTTGAAGAAGGAAAGGTCGTTATTGTCGATCAATTTACTGGACGTTTAATGGAAGGACGCCGTTATAGTGACGGACTCCATCAGGCAATTGAAGCAAAAGAAAATTTACCAATTCAAAATGAAAGTATGACCTTAGCATCAATTACTTTTCAAAACTTATTCCGAATGTATGATAAATTAGCTGGTATGACTGGTACAGCTAAGACTGAAGAAGAAGAGTTTAGAAATATTTATAATATGAATGTTGTAGCAATTCCAACAAACAAACCTATTATTCGTGAAGATAGACCTGACTTAATTTATAAAACAATGAATGCAAAATTTAAGGCAGTTGTTGAGGAAATTAAGGAAAGACATGAAAATGGCCAACCTGTTCTAGTGGGTACAGTTGCCGTTGAGACGTCAGAATTAATTTCTCAAATGTTGAAAAAAGCAGGCATCAAGCATAATGTACTTAATGCTAAAAATCACTTCCGCGAAGCTGAAATCATTGAAAATGCTGGTGAGAAAAATGCCGTTACGATTGCTACAAACATGGCCGGTCGTGGAACGGATATCAAATTAGGCGAAGGGGTAAAGGAACTTGGCGGTCTTGCTGTTGTAGGTACTGAACGACATGAGTCACGTCGAATTGATAACCAACTTCGTGGACGTTCTGGACGTCAAGGTGATCCAGGTGTAACACAATTTTATTTATCAATGGAAGACGATTTGATGCGCCGATTTGGCTCAGATAATATGAAGGCAATGATGGATCGCTTTAAAATAGATGATTCACAGGCGATTGAAAGTAAAATGGTTTCAAAAGCTGTTGAATCATCACAAAAACGTGTTGAAGGAAACAACTTTGATGCACGTAAAAATGTTCTCGCCTATGATGATGTTTTAAGAGAACAACGTGAAATTATTTACAAGCAACGCTATGATGTAATTGCTTCGGATAACTTATATGAGATTATTATCAATATGATTGAAACGGTCGTTAATGATACTGTTTCATTGCATACTCAAGACGATGATGAGACATTATGGGATCTAGATGCGATTATTGATTATGTACATGCTAATTTAGTTGAAGATAATTATCTAATTAAAGCAGATTTAGAAAATAAATCGCCTGAAGAAATTCAAGAATTGATTATGGATAAGGTGATTCAGAAATATAAAGCGAAAGAAACGGATCTTGGTTCTGAGCAAATGCGTGAATTTGAAAAGGTTATTTTGCTAAGAACAGTTGATACTAAATGGATGGACCATATTGATCAAATGGATCAGCTTCGTCAAGGAATTCATTTACGTGCCTATGGTCAAGATGACCCACTCCGCGAATATCAGATTGAAGGTTTTGCCATGTTTGAAGCCATGGTTGATTCGATTAATGAAGAAGTCGCGCGTTATATTATGAAGGCACAAGTTCGTGAAAACCTGCAACGACAAGAAGTAGCTAAAAATGTAACGGCAGTTACTGGTGATCAATCGAAAAAGGAAAAGAAAAAAACACCTTATGTTAAAGGCGAAACGGTAGGAAGAAACGATCCATGTCCATGTGGAAGTGGTAAGAAATATAAGCACTGCCATGGAAAATAACGAGACAGTGGATTAAACAGGTATGAATGGACATCCAGATCAAGGGTGTCCATTCTAATGAGAAAAAGATTTTATTAAGAGGTGAAAAAGTATGGAATTAGTAGAAATCAGACAAGAATTAACACAGATGAATACCCGTATGGATGAATTTAGGGGGTCTCTTTGACTTAGAAGAAAAGAGAACTCGTATTGCAGAACTTGAGACAGAAATGACCGATCCTGATTTTTGGAATGATCAAAAAGCTGCTCAAAAGATAATCGATGAAGCAAATGACTTAAAAGAATTGGTTCAGACTTTTGATAAACATGTTGTTTCATTAGAGGACCTAGAGGTAAGCTACGAACTTGTTAAAGAAGAAGAAGATCAAGAATTGCAAATGGAACTTGAAGAGGAGTTAAGCCAACTAGCTGAAGCCCTCAACCAATTTGAACTGTATATGTTGCTAAGTGATCCTTATGACAAGAGCAACGCTATTCTAGAGCTTCATCCTGGAGCAGGTGGTACAGAATCACAAGACTGGGCGAGTATCTTGTTACGGATGTACACACGTTGGGCAGAAAAAAAGAATTTTAAAATAGAAACATTAAGTTATTTACCAGGTGAAGAAGCTGGGGTGAAAAGCGTTACCTTATTAATTAAAGGGCATAATGCTTACGGCTATCTAAAAGCTGAGAAAGGTGTTCATCGCCTCGTGCGAATTTCACCATTCGATTCATCTGGACGTCGTCATACATCTTTTGTTTCCTGTGAAGTAACTCCGGAAATAGATGATGATATTGATATTGAAATTAAAAGCGAAGATATAAAAATAGATACCTATCGAGCAAGTGGGGCAGGAGGACAACACGTTAATAAAACGGATTCAGCAGTAAGAATGACCCATATCCCAACAAACACGGTTGTCACTTGTCAATCGGAACGGTCGCAAATTAAAAACCGCGAGCAAGCATTAAAACTTCTCAAATCAAAGCTCTATCAAATTGAAATAGAAAAAAAACGAGCAGAAATGAACGAAATTCGCGGTGAACAAAAGGAAATCGGTTGGGGAAGTCAGATTAGATCATACGTATTCCATCCATACTCAATGATTAAAGATCACAGAACAGACCTTGAAATCGGTAATACTCAAAGTGTCATGGATGGAGATATCGATCCGTTTATTGATGCTTATCTCCGCCAACATTTGCATTAAAACAAACAGATTTCTAAACAGTCACTAAGAAAATAGGTGTAGAAAAGGAGCCTCCCTTTCTATACCTATTTTTTTGAGAATCTAGAATTATTATCAATGATCGAATACAAAAGTTGAGAGCAAATCGCGGAAGTTGAGAGCAAATCGTGAAAGTTGAGAGTAAATCTGGGAAGTTGAGAGCAAAACGCGGAAGTTGAGAGGAAATCCGGAAAGTTGAGAGCAAATTGGAAAAGTTGAGAGTAAATCGCGGAAGTTGAGAGTAAATCCGGGAAGTTGAGAGCAAATCTGGAAAGTTGAGAGCAAATCGCGAAAGTTGAGAGCAAATCCGGAAAGTTGAGAGCAAATCCGGGAAGTTGAGAGCAAATCCGGGAAGTTGAGAGCAAATCGTGAAAGTTGAGAGCAAATCCGGAAAGTTGAGAGCAAATCGCGGAAGTTGAGAGCAAATCGCGGAAGTTGAGAGCAAATCGCGGAAGTTGAGAGCAAATCGCGGAAGTTGAGAGCAAATCTGGGAAGTTGAGAGCAAATCGCGAAAGTTGAGAGCAAAATCGAAAAGTTGAGAGCAAAACGCGAAAGTTGAGAGCAAAACGCGAAAGTTGAGAGCAAATCTGGAAAGTTGAGAGCAAATCCGGGAAGTTGAGAGCAAATCGTGAAAGTTGAGAGCAAATCCGGAAAGTTGAGAGCAAATCGCGGAAGTTGAGAGCAAAACGCGGAAGTTGCGAAGAAATTATCATATAGATTCAATTCTCTCTATTCTTGTTAGATTAGTTTAAAAATGGTATACTCCGATAGGTTGGATGTAAGGAAATGAGGTGAGTAGTGATGATTGCAAAATATCGTCGTCAGCCACTACCAAAAAATTGGTTGACGTGTATTGAATATGGACTTGTTTTATTAGGTAGTTTTTTTGTTGCGGTTGGTTTTAATTTATTTTTGTTACCGAATGATATAGCTTCAGGTGGAGTAGCCGGGATAAGTACAATCCTATATGCATTGTTTAATTTTGAGCCATCGATTGTTCAATGGGCAATTAATATTCCACTATTTATAATTGGCACATGGATATTAGGGAAAAATTTTGGTTTAAAAACCTTGGTTGGTACGGTTATGGTTCCACTCTTTGTTTCATTAACTAGTCAATGGCCACCTGCAAGTTCAGATCCATTGATCGCAGCAATATTCGGTGGTATGGCCTGTGGCTTAGGGATAGGAATTGTATTCCGTGGAAAAGGATCGACTGGTGGAATCGATTTAGCAGCTCAGATCCTTCATAAATTTATCCCACTGCCTTTTGGACTTTGTGTAGCTTTATTTGATGGAATAATTGTTTTGACAGCGATGTATGTCTTTTCTGTTGAACAAGGTTTGTACGCATTGATCGGTTTATTTGTTACGAGTCGCACGATCGACCTAGCGCAAGTAGGTTTGAACACATCTAAGAGTATTATTGTTGTGACCGATCATGTGGAGGAAATCCGAATAGCCCTATTAAATGAAATTGATCGTGGGGTGACCGTCTGGCGTGCAGAGGGAGGTTATACGAAAACAAAAAAAGATATGATTATGTGTGTTGTTAACCAAAATGAATTTAGTCGAACAACTCAAGTGATTAAACAAATAGATTCCAAAGCTTTTATTGTTGTTATGAATGCTAGTGAAGTAATCGGAGAGGGATTTACCGTCAATTAATAATTCATTTTTACTAGGTATAAGGAATCTATAAGACTAGTTCTAAAAGACTAGTTTTATTTTTTTATGCATTTTTTAACAGGATTTGAAATGAAAATGTAATAATAAATCGGTAAAAAAGGTCGATTTAGATGTTATAATGTAAGTTATAATGTAATATGTAAAAAGTTGAAAGTCTTAAAAATAAGATTGTTAGAAAATAATCTGAAGATAAAGGTGAATTAATTTATGATAGAAATGGTTGATGTAAAGAAAACATACCCTAACGGGGTTATTGCCTTAAACGGCGTAAGTATAAAAATTGAACCTGGTGAATTTGTCTATCTTGTTGGTCAAAGTGGTGCAGGTAAATCTACTTTTATAAAGCTAATCTTTCGAGAGGAAGTAGCCACAAGTGGCGAAATAAGAGTAAATGGTAAAGATCTAGTTAAAATGAAATGGCGAGAAGTTCCTATGCTACGAAGAGAAATAGGCGTTGTATACCAGGACTTCAAGCTACTACCGAAGTTGACTGTATATGAAAATGTTGCATTTGCGCTAGAAGTTGTGGAGGAATCACCACGTCAAATTCGTAGTCGAGTAATGGATGTTTTAGAGCAAGTTGGCTTAAAAAATAAAGCACGCTTTATTCCTGACGAATTATCAGGTGGTGAACAACAACGGGTTGCGATTGCACGCGCAATTGCTAATTATCCAAAACTATTAATTGCAGATGAACCGACAGGAAACTTAGATCCTGAGACTTCATGGGAGATTATGAGAATCTTAGAGGAAATCAACGCATCTGGTACGACCATAATCATGGCGACCCACAGTAAAGAAATAGTAAATACGATCAGAAGACGAGTCATCGCTGTAGAAGATGGCTTAATTGTCCGCGATCAGTACAGAGGTGATTATGGCTATGAAGCTTAGAACTTTTAAACGACACTTTAGAGAAGGATTTAAAAATAGTTGGCGTAATAGTTGGATGACTATAGCATCTGTTGGTGCCGTCACAACCACATTACTTTTAGTAGCTGTTTTTTTAGCTTTAATGATGAATTTAAATCATGTCGCCGATAATATTGAAGAAGATGTTCAAATTAAAGTTTTAGTAGATGTAACGGCCACTGAAGAAGAGACGGTAGAACTTGGTGAAAAAATAGAAGCGATGAGTAATATCGAATCAGTGGAATTTTCCTCTAGAGATGAGGAACTTCGTAGTTTGATTAGCAGTATGGGCGACGAAGGGAGTCCTTTTGAACTCTACAAGGAAGATGATAACCCATTAAATGATGCTTATATCGTTAAAGCACTTGATCCACATGATACGATCACAATTGCTAGTGAAATAGAGACATTTGATTATGTTGATAAGGTGAATTTTGGACAAGATGTTGTTGAAAATATCTTTTCTTTTAATAGTTATGCAAGAAATATTGGGCTTATCTTAATTATTGCTCTAGTGTTCACTGCGATCTTCTTAATCTCAAACACAATTAAAATAACGATTATCGCTCGTAGAAAAGAAATTGAAATTATGAAGCTTGTAGGAGCTACTAACTGGTTTATTCGCTGGCCATTTTTCGTTGAGGGCTTGTTATTAGGTGTGCTAGGAAGTGTTATTCCAATAGCACTGCTATTTACAGGATATTACTACTTAGATCAAAATGCAGCAGTAATTAACAAATTTGATTTTATAACGATCTTGCCATTTAGTCCGTTTGTCTGGCAACTATCAGGGATTATTTTGTTAATCGGGGCAGTTATTGGCGTTTGGGGTAGCGTAATGAGTGTTCGTAAGTTTCTTAAGGTATAAGTTTCTTAGTTTAAGAGACTTATACCCTTATAAATAAATGATTAATTTAAAGATTTAGCTGAAATGGAGGATTCTAATGATGAAACGTTTATTAAATTACATACTTATTGTCACATTGTCAGTTGGTATCGTTGGACCGGGAGCAGTTTCTGTTTCAGCAAAAAGTATTGCTGAGTTAGAAAAGGAATTAGCAGATTTAGAAAGTGAACGATCAGGTATCGATAGTGATGCAAGTGATGCAAAGGCAAAAATAGCAGAAAATGAAAAACGTCAGGCTAAAGTAAAAGAGAAAATTGCTGAAATTGACAGGGATCTTGAGGTAACTGAAGCGAATTTAGAGGATAAGCAAACTGAAATTAATGCAACAAATGCAGAAATCTCAACCTTAGAAGCATCAATTTCCGAAACAGAAGGTCAAATTACTAAGACCGAGGAAGAATTAGATGTTTTAGCAGATGAGATTGATGAGTTGATTAAACGCATTGAAGAGCGAGATATTTTAATAAAGAATCGTTTACGTTCGATTCAATATAATGGTGGTAATATTAACTATTTTCAAGTTCTCTTTGGTGCACAAGACTTTGGTGATCTGATTAATCGAGCAACTGCTGTAACGAAGATCTTTGAATCAGATCAATCGATTATGGATGCACAACAGCAAGACAAGGCAAATCTAGAAGATAAGCGGCAAAGCGTTAAGGAGAAAAAAGAACAATTAGTTGCAGATAAAACAAAATTAGATGATCAAAAAGCTGAACTCGAAGATCAACGCGCAACCTTGCTTGCCCAACAGGACGAGTTATCAAGCTTACAAGACCAATTAAATCAACAACGTGATACCCAAGTCGCTGTTGTGGATGAATTGGAAGATGAACATGCTGATTTAGAGGAACATACGATGTCGATTGAAGAAGAACGTCAAGTGTTAGCAGACCAAGAGCGGATACTTAAAAAAATGAAAGAAGACAAGCTAGCTCAATTAGCTAAGGACAAAGAAAAAGAGACTAAAACAAATACAATTAAAAATGTATCAAATGGAAGTGGAACACTTATTTGGCCTAGTAATGGTTCAACCAGTTCAGAATATGGCTGGAGATTCCACCCGATTTATAAAGAAAATAGATTTCATGGTGGTTTAGATATTACTAGCGATAGCGGTTTATCGATTGTTGCAGCAGCTGATGGTGTAGTTACTGGAACCTATTACTCTGGTGAAAATGTAGGGTATGGTAATTATATTGTTATACATCACGAAGATATAAATATGACAACACTTTATGCTCATCTCGCTTCAGTTCAAGTAAGTGCAGGTCAAATTGTTAAGCAAGGTGAACAAATAGGTATAATGGGTACAACTGGCGGTTCGACAGGTGTTCATCTTCATTTTGAAGTATACGAAGGTGGATATGGTGTTAACAAGGTAAATCCTAGAAAACATCTACCATGATATTAGTTTAAGTGAAGTTAGGCTAGGAGGCTTTGGTAATCCACAAAATCCAAGAAACTTTATAAAGTGATAATTACCCAAACTCTCTCATAAACTATTTATAAGCATCGCACAAATGTTGCGATGCTTTTTCTATTGATCATTATGTTCATCAAATATTTTTTAGAATAAAATTTCAAAGGGGAAGATAGATTTTACTGATTGAATTTTTATTTTGTGTTACACTATATAAACAAGATTTTTAAATTTGAGGTGAATAATGTGCGTGTGAAGAAAAGTGTCCTTGCTCTTTGGTTAGGATTAGCTTTTGTTATTGGTGGACTAGGTACATATGTGATTATTGAGTTTACATTATTACAAGAGCAGGAAGATTTAACAAATCAATCAACTCGAACGACGAATGATGAAATGCTAGCTGATTTGGCGGAGTCAATTTCATTACCAAAGGTTTCTCAGGCCTTTGCTCTAATACAAGAAAATTATATTGAAGAGATATCAGAAGAAGACCTAGTAGAGGGTGCTGTTCGTGGCATGTTGGCCTCATTAGATGATCCATATAGCGAATATATGGATCAAGAAACAATGGAGCAGTTTAATGAACAAATAGAATCCTCCTTTGAAGGAATCGGTGCTGAAGTCAGTATGGTTGACGATAGAGTGACGATTGTGGCACCAATTAAAGATTCACCAGCGGAAAAAGCTGGGCTGAGACCGAATGATCAAGTTTTAACGATCGATGGTGAAAGTGTTGAAGGATTAGATTTATTAGAAGCTGTTGGAAAAATTAGAGGGGAAAAAGGTTCAGAAGTAACCATTGAAATTCAACGTCCTGGTCTCTCTGATCCAATTGAATTTACCCTAGTTCGTGATACGATACCACTTGAAACTGTTTATGCTGATATTGAAGAAGTTGGTGATAACAAAGCCGGTGTGATTCAAATCACTTCTTTTTCTGAACAAACAGCTGAGCGTTTTCAAGAGGAGTTAGAATCTCTAGAATCAGAAGGAATAGATGGCTTAGTGATTGATGTTCGTGGGAATCCTGGTGGCTTATTAGATGTCACTGAGGATATTTTAAAATTATTTGTTACGAGTGATCAACCTTTTATGCAAATTGCAGACAATGAAGATAATAAGCAACGCTTTTTCTCAGATTTGGAGGAGCCAAAAGATTATCCGATCAGTGTGTTAATTGATGAGGGAAGTGCTTCAGCTTCGGAGATCTTAGCAATTTCACTTTATGAAACAATTGATGCTGAACTTATTGGCCGAAATAGTTTCGGTAAGGGAACTGTTCAGCAGACTGTTCCGATGGGGGATGGAAGTACAATAAAATTAACGATCCTAAAATGGTTATCACCGGAAGGAAACTCAATTCATGAGATAGGGGTTAAACCAACAATTGAGGTTGATCAACCAGACTATTATTATATTTCACCCATTCAACTTGAAGAAACATTAGCTTATGATGAAAGTGATCCGAATATTGAACTTGCTCAAATTATGCTAGAGGGACTTGGTTATAAAGTTGATCGGAAGGATGGTTACTTTAGCAAACAAACTGAACAAGCGATTAAAAGTTATCAAACGGATCAAGATACTAAGGTAAGTGGAGTACTAGATCAAGAAACAGCAGACTTATTATTAACAGATATTATTGAAAAAATTAGAAATGAAGCAGATGATTTACAAAAAGAAAAAGCATTAGAAGTCTTGTTTGAATAAAGTAAGTAAACCGCTCGCTCCTTGGGCGGTTTATTTATTTTTGTAGATAACTGACCAGGAATATAAGATTTCAAAAATAAGTGGGAAATAACAGCCGGTTGTCGATAAGTCAATAATAACTCAATCTTAATCAATGGGAGGGATTAAAGCCCTTCAATCACAGAGCTTTTTGCTAACTTCATTTAGAAAAAAATATTATTAATAATGATGCGAGCTGTTCATATAAAAAGTAGTCTTCACTTAGCGATGATCTAAAAGTCAGTTAATCTGTGCTAAAAAACTCACATCTTGTGCTTAAACATGTGGTATAGTTGAAGTAATAAGAAACTTTTGCAGGAATATTGCCTGTTGATGTCGAATTAGGCAGTAGCTATTTTAAGAGAGTGAAAGTGGGGATTGACAGGATGGAATCTTGGTTGTTGGAAATTGGAAGGTCAATTGGCCGATTTTTATTAAACCCTTTATTATATTGGTATATCATTATTTGTTTGCTAGCTTCATTTACTCGGATCAAACAGGAAAGAAGCCAATTTGGTCGCAAGGTTTTCCCGGTATTTGATGAATTATATGGGCAACGATTAAGAGGACTTATATCTGGTTTGCTTATCTCCATTGTAATGCTGGTCTTGGGAGTTGCTTTACATCCACTACTATTAATCGGTATCATTGGATTCACAATTTTATTTTCCTTAAATAGACGTTTTACCTGGTTATCAAGTGCTTATACATTTGGTTTTACCGCAATTGTCTTATTATTTTACCCTTATTATCAAGCAATCTTACCGCCTATATTTCAGACCGAATTAACACAACTCGATTGGGTTATCTTCACAACAATAATGGGAGTTTTATTAATTATTGAAGCATTAATGATCAATTCCCTTTCACATAATCAAACCTTTCCCGAATTGTTCATTAGTTCCCGTGGGAAAGTGGTTGGACAACATCGGTTGAAAAAGTTAACACTCATTCCACTAGTGATGCTGTGGCCAGTGGGTTCACTTAGTTTTGTTTCTGGTTGGTGGCCGATTATCGAATGGAATGAAGAACCATTTGGACTCGTGATTTTCCCTGTTTTAATCGGTTTTGATTTTACAATAAGATCTGGATTACCGACTAAAGTAGCTAAACGCTTTAGTGAATATCCCTTATTGCTGGGGCTTTTAGTTATTGCTTTGTCATTAATGAGTTATTATATTAAGTTTCTATCGTTAGTTTGTATACTAGTTGCGATTATTGGACGAGAATGGCTAGCATACCGATTAAAGGCTAAAGACCAAAGCCAGCCACCTATATTTAGTCCCTTAACTACGGGCTTGAAGGTTTTAGCTGTTTTGCCTGGGACACCAGCAGTTGACCTTGGGCTAATGGTTGGTGATACAATAACGAAAGTAAATGGTCAAGCTGTTTCTAATCCAATGGAATTTTATCGAGCACTTCAAATTAATCGTACCTTTTGTAAATTAGATGTTGTTGATGAAAGAGGGGAAGTTCGTTTTACCCAACGTGCATTTTATGAGGGAGAGCATCATGAATTAGGCATTATTTTTGTTGAAAGTCATCAGGAGCGAATCATAGATTAAATTTTATTGATGATGAGAACGGAAAGCTGGTGGAAATGAGTCATCTTGTGATAAGCGGACAAATCTTACAAGCAATCCATGAGCTATCTGCAGAACTTCTAGGTAGCTTGCAGGGTGTAAAAGTAGAATTAGAGTAGAAAATAAAAGATGTAAAAACAGAATTGCAGCAAGAAATGCAAGAGCTAAAAACGGAATTACAGCAAGAAATGCAAGATAAAAAGTGGACTTAAGACAAGAAATCCAGGAGAAAAAACAGAGTTGCGTCAGGAATTTACCATGACAAATCAAAAGATTGACTGCTTTGATAAGAAGCGATCGATATTGACGGATAGTTTGATGACGACATAGGCAAAAGTTAAAATTTAAAAGAAATCGATCTGATCTTATCGCTAGCTAAATGATGACAGGTCTTCTAATTTAGAAATATTGCAGGATGACTAGAATCAGCTGGAGGCTGATCTAATTCAATCTTCTACCACTTAGAGATGAAGACAAGTTTTCACGCAAGTGGACAGAGCGGAAGAACAATATATTTCGACTCTTTAAGTTATTTATCGCCAAAAAACACTACCTATCTACAATGAAAAAGGGTGATTATTTCCCAGGAAATGATCACCCTTTTTTTACCACATCCAGCCTCCTAGCTTCAATCATAGGAGGAATCAAGAGGGGGTAAAGCTCTGATTCAACTTTAGTTTCACTTTATCTATCATAGGTGAGTAATTCTTTTAACTCTTCTTTACTTAAGGAAGAGAGTAGCGTTTCACCTGGTTGGATAATTTCATTAACTAAATTGCGTTTCTTTTCTTGAAGCTGAAAGATTTTCTCTTCAATGGTTCCTTCTGTAATTAAACGAATCACCTCAACCTTCTTAGTTTGTCCAATTCTGTGGGCGCGTCCGGCTGCTTGTTCCTCAACAGCTGGATTCCACCAGAGATCAAACAAAATGACGGTATCGGCACCCGTTAAATTTAAACCTGTTCCCCCCGCTTTTAGAGAGATAATAAAAATTTCCCCTTCGCCATCGTTGAAGGCATCTGCCATCTTGACCCGATCCTCGACTGGTGTTTGACCATCCAAATAGAAGGTTTGGTAATTCTCTTGGTCCAATTTACTTTGAATGATTTTTAACATGCTTGCGAATTGGGAGAAAATCAAGATTCGACGATTATCAACCCGCAAGTTTTCTATAATTGTCATTAGAAGTTCTAGCTTACCGGATTCCCCTTGATAATTTTCTAAGAATAAACTAGGATGACAACATATTTGTCTGAGACGCGTCAAACCAGTTAAGATTTCCAGCTTTTCTTGTTCAAATTGATCGGCTGCAATGACGGTATCAAGTTGTTGCTGCATGCGTTGTAAGTAGGCGAGGTAGACTTGTTTTTGGTCTTTTGTTAATTCGCTATATTGTTCAAATTCAATTTTATCTGGTAAATCAGGTAACACATCTGTTTTTAAGCGTCTTAAAATAAATGGTCTAGTAATTTGTTGGATATAGTCATTTGGATATTGAGTAAATTGCTTTTTTGAACCTAGAAAGCCAGGTGATAGGGTCTGGAAGATTGACCATAGTTCATCCAATCTGTTCTCAATCGGTGTTCCGCTCAAAGCAAAATGCTGTTTGGCTTGTATCTGCCGAGTTGCTTTAGCCGTTTGAGTCAAATGATTTTTTATCGCTTGGGCCTCATCTAAGATTAGAACATCAAAAAATATCGATTGATATAATGAAATATCCTGTCTAATTAAGGGATATGACGTGATCCAGACATCTGGCCTGTTGCTGGATGTTATTTTACTTTTACGTTCTGCTTTTGTTCCAACAACAACCTCAACAATAAGTGATGGTGCGAATTTCTCAAATTCCTTTTTCCAATTGTAAATAAGTGATGCTGGTGCAATGACTAACGATGGAAAAGGATCTTCTATTTCCTTTTCACTTAAAATAAAGCTAATCGCCTGAATTGTTTTTCCTAGTCCCATTTCGTCAGCTAAAATACCCCCAAGTTGATAACGGGCAAGTGATTTAAACCATTGAAAGCCAATTGCCTGATAATCCCTTAAGTTAGCATTCAATGTATTAGGAACTTGATATTCAATCGCTTGTGGATCTTTCAAGGTTTCTAATAATTGTTTAAAGGTATCTGAATAGCTGGCTTGATCCTCTGTCAAAGCATGGTCAACTTGAAGACTTTTTGCTGGACTTAGTTCGAGACGGAGTTGGTCAATATCACGTTTTTTCAAATTTAGCTGCTCAGCTAGTGCTTGAAAATCTTGAAAGGACTGATTTTTCAATTGAATCAAGGCACCATCGGTTAAACGATGATAGGATTTCTTTTCTATCAAAGCCTGTAAGACATCACGAATATCCTGATTGGAAATGCCATCAATATTGAATTCTACATCTAACATGCCAGTGTTTGCATTGACTTCAATATTTGTTTGAAGCTGGTGTGGATGCTCAGCTTTTAGTTCTTTAACTGAATCAGTTAAATAGATAGTTGCTTCTTGATAAAGTTCAGGTAAAGTATAATAAATAAAATGATAGATTCCTTCTTCATTAAAGAGCCAGTAATTTTGATTTAAATAACGAAAACCACTCGCTTTTATTTTATTAAGCATGGATTGTTCAGTTTGGAAATCCCTAATTAAAACATCGCCATCTTCAGTTTTTGATTGATGAGGATAGATCGCTTTATCCCCATATTGAAAAATAACGGATAGACTCAAAGCATCTTTTTGTGTATCAAGATATAACTTTATTTCAAGTGGGGCTTTTGAAATGACTTGCTCAGCTTCTTGGCTAAATGTAATCTTTCCGATTGTTTTTAATTTAGGTAGAACATAACCGATAAAATAGGTCATTTTACTTTTACTGATTTGATAAAGATTCTTCTGGCGATAAGGTAACAAGCCGTGAATCTGCGCTAATGTATTCTCTTGTTGGTCTGATAGGAAGTAAAAGTGTTCACCTCGATTGAGATATTGATAATAGCTTGAAAATTGATAGCTGAATAAATCCTTGAAATTTATTGTAAAGCTCTGATCTTCTTCCAAGTTAATTGGAAAGGTAATATTAGGTAACTGTTCATGAAGGTGGATTTCAGTTGCTAGGACTTGACCATTTTTTATTAACTGTAAGGATTGAGATTGAACCTTATTAAAAAACGCTTTGATTAAAAAAGGTGGTAAAGCCAATTCGCGCTTATCACTTGATAAAAAATCAGATGAATAAAGCTTAGCATGAGTATTGGCTTCTTTAATTAAAGTTAATAGTTCCATATCAGTCTCATCGATGAAATGCTTTGTCGGTTGGTAAGAAAATGTTTCAGTCACTTTGAACTTTTGTTTTAGATCAAGGGCTTTAAGAAATGCTGATAAATCCTTTACGATAAACAGTTGATTTTCGCCAATCTTTAAACTGACGGTATAAAATGAATCGTGATTAGAGTTGTGCTGTTTTTCGATCAGTTGATAATTAAATTTGACTTGCTTCTCTTTGGTTAATGAATTGATCTGTTCAGCTTCAAACATCTCGATCATTCGCATTGGAAAGGGATCCGTGACAATGGCTGATGTTTCTTCTGTTACTGTTGTATTTTGTAAATGGTATTTACTAATCGCCAATAAAACAGCGGCAATGTGCTTACAGGTAAAATGGGTATGATAGGCAGGACAGTCGCACTTAGCTTCGAGGTCATCATCATTAAAGAAAAAAATTCTCACCCGATAATGATTCCCACCTTTAACAGTTGCACTCCAGGAATTGATTGTCGGATTATAGCTTAATTTAATCACTCTACCTTTATTAAATAGATCGACACCCCGTCTATAAAAGCGTTGACCAGTAATTTTTAAAATATCTTCAGTTTCTAAATAGAATTGTGCCATAATTTGCTCCTTGTATAAAAATCTCTATCCAATTAGTATAACAAATATTTAGGAAAAATGATTGGATCTTTTTTCGATTCATATTTGACAGATTAAAGTTAAATATGCTACTTTCAATTACGATATTAAAATAAAATATATAGAAGGTTATCAAATGACATTAATAGAAGAAGTAAAAAAACGAAAAACTTTTGCAATCATCTCACACCCGGACGCCGGTAAGACGACAATGACTGAAAAATTATTATTATTTGGAAATCAAATTCGAGCTGCGGGTACCGTAAAAGGAAAGAAATCAGGAAAATTTGCGACCTCAGACTGGATGGAAATTGAAAAGCAACGGGGAATCTCAGTGACATCAAGTGTGATGAACTTTTCATATCATGGTTATCATGTAAATATTTTAGATACGCCAGGACATGAGGATTTTAGTGAGGATACTTATCGTACATTAACAGCGGTTGATAGTGTGATCATGATTATTGATGCAACAAAAGGGATCGAGGTCCAAACCATTAAGCTGTTTAAAGTGTGTAAAATGCGAGGAATTCCAATTTTTACTTTTATAAACAAACTCGATCGAGAAGGACGGGATCCTTTTGACTTGTTGGAACAAATTGAAGATGTATTGGAGATCGAAACTTACCCGATCAATTGGCCTGCAGGAATGGGAAAACGGTTTTTAGGCATCTTTGACCGATATCATGAACAATTCATTAAATTTAATGGGAATGAAGAGGAAGTGATCATCCCATATCAAGATTTGGCTTCAGGAAACCATCCGGATTTAACAGACCATCCAACTTATCTGGAAACAGAAGAAGAACTTGCCCTATTAAATGAAGCCGGTGATCCCTTATCGATGGATAAGGTTTTACAAGGTGAACAAACACCTGTTTTCTTTGGGAGTGCGCTTGCTCCATTTGGTATTGAAAGCTTTTTTAATACATTTATTGAAATGGCACCTAGTCCAAAGCCTAGAAAAACAAATGAGGCCTTAATTCAACCAGAGCAAGAAGAATTTTCTGGCTTTATTTTTAAAATTCAAGCGAACATGAACCCAGCGCATCGTGATCGTATCGCATTTTTGCGTGTCTGTTCAGGTCGATTTGAGCGGGGGATGACTGTTAAGCTGGCTCGAACAGATAAGATGATTAAACTAAACCAAACACAACAATTTATTGCTTCTGCAAGAGATACTGTAGAAGAGGCTTATCCTGGGGACATTATCGGGATTTATGATCCTGGGCATTATCGAATTGGTGATACGCTAATTGCTGGAAAAGATAAGTTTTATTATGACGAGCTTCCTCAATTTCCGCCAGAGTTATTTAAACGCGTTATAGCAAAAAATGTAATGAAGGCAAAGCAATTTAATAAAGGACTTGAGCAATTGGTTCAAGAAGGGGCCATCCAATTATTTACGAGTCATCCGGTAGGAACGCCTATTATTGGCGCAGTGGGTGAACTCCAGTATCAAGTATTTGAACATCGAATGAAACATGAGTATAATGTAGAAGTTAGCTTAGAGTCAATTGGTGAACGGATTCCACGTTGGCTTGATCAGGAAAAAGTTGATTTAAGCTTATTTGATGAGCGGAATATGTTGGTGAAGGATCGAGAAGGGAACTTTTTAGTTTTATTTAAAAATGATTTTGCCTTAAATTGGTTTAAAGATAAACATAAAGAAATTCAGTTGATTGATTTATTTGAAGTCAACCAATATAGCCAATCTTACTAAGTTAAAACTTGAGGAGCAGTCCTCAAGTTTTTTCTAAAGTTTAAATGATTAAACAATAGGAAAATAAAACGAATCTCCTATTAAATGTTAGATAAATGAGAATGTTGGAACCTGCTCAACATGGAATGTTATTTTTAATATTCTTGGAGAAGGGGCTTTTCAATGAGTTAGTTTGTAAGAAATAGGATTCTGATCGAATGTTCGTTCGCTTTTTAAATTGATTTCTAGTATAATAGGTTTAGTTAATTGATCTAGAGGTAAAGGATAGATAGAACGGAGGCGTAAATGATGGGACAAGCATTTGAACTCGTTTCAAATTATAAGCCCCAAGGTGATCAACCGAAGGCAATTAAAGAATTAGTGAAGGGTGTTAAAGATAATAAAAGGGCCCAAACTTTACTTGGAGCGACTGGGACAGGAAAGACATTTACGGTTTCGAATGTCATTCATGAAGTCAGAAAACCAACCCTAGTGATCGCTCATAACAAAACGCTTGCTGGACAACTTTATAGTGAATTCAAAGAGTTTTTTCCAAATAATGCAGTCGAATATTTCGTTAGTTATTATGATTACTATCAGCCTGAAGCCTATGTTCCATCGACTGATACATTTATCGAAAAAGACGCTAGCATAAATGATGAAATTGATAAATTACGACACTCTGCAACGTCAGCCTTATTTGAACGGGAAGATGTCTTAATCGTTGCAAGTGTATCTTGTATATATGGTTTAGGTTCACCAGAGGAATACGGTAACCAAGTTCTCTCGCTTCGAGTGGGGATGGAAAAGGATCGTGATCAACTATTAAGGGATTTAGTTGACATTCAATATGCCCGTAATGATATTGACTTCCAGCGCGGAACATTTAGAGTACGGGGAGATTCCGTTGAGATTATTCCCGCTTCCAGGGAAGAACATTGTGTACGTGTTGAGTTTTTTGGTGATGAAATTGATCGTATTCGTGAAGTTGATGCATTAACAGGTGAGATTATCGGTGATCGAGAGCATATTGCGATTTTCCCTGCCTCACACTTCGTGACGGGTGAGGAAAAGTTAAAAATCGCGATGAAAAATATTGAAGCCGAATTAGAGGAACAACTTAAATATTTTCGTGACAATGATAAGCTCTTAGAAGCGCAACGCCTTGAGCAACGTACACGTTATGATTTAGAGATGATGGCAGAGATGGGCTTTTGTTCAGGAATTGAAAACTATTCCCGTCACTTGACATTACGTGAGCCCGGCTCAACGCCATACACTTTGATCGATTATTTTCCAGATGATTTCATGATTGTGATCGATGAGTCCCACGTCACCCTACCACAAATTCGGGGGATGTATAACGGTGACAGAGCTAGAAAGCAGGTTCTTGTTGATCATGGCTTCCGCTTACCATCTGCTTTGGACAACCGACCTTTAACATTTGAAGAATTTGAAGAAAAAGCAGGACAACTTATTTTTATTTCTGCTACACCAGGACCTTATGAATTAGAACACACACCTAAAATGACTGAACAAATCATTCGACCAACCGGTTTGCTTGATCCAAAAGTCGATGTAAGACCGATTGATGGCCAGATTGATGATTTAATTAGTGAAATTAACAAACGAGTGGAAAGAAATGAGCGTACACTTGTGACCACTTTGACTAAGAAAATGTCAGAGGATTTAACGGATTATTTAAAAGAAATTGGAATGAAGGTCGCTTATCTACACTCCGAGATAAAAACGCTTGAACGAATTGAGATTATTCGTGATTTACGTGTCGGGAAATATGATGTTTTAATAGGGATTAACCTATTACGGGAAGGATTGGATCTTCCGGAAGTGTCATTAGTTGTTATTTTAGACGCTGATAAAGAAGGTTTCCTACGGTCAGAACGTTCATTAATTCAGACAATGGGGAGAGCGGCGAGAAATGAATCTGGTCAAGTTATTATGTATGCTGATCGGATCACAGACTCGATGAAAACAGCTATCGACGAAACGGAACGCCGACGTGAAATTCAACAAGCCTTTAATAAAAAACATCATATTACACCAAAAACAATTAGAAAAGAAGTGCGTGATGTTATTCGGGCTACGATGGTTGCTGATGAACAATCAGAATATCTAGAAGAGCATCCAAAACTAACTGAATTAACGAAAAAAGAACGTGAAAAAGTCATTGAACAAATGGAGCAAGAAATGAAACAAGCTGCTCGAGAGTTAAACTTTGAAAAAGCAGCTGAATTACGGGATCTTGTACTTGAATTGAAGGCGGAAGGGTGAACGAATTGACAAAGAAAAAGATATCGATCAGAGGGGCACGGACACATAATTTGAAGAATATTGATCTTGATATTCCAAAAGACAAACTTGTTGTTTTAACCGGTCTATCTGGATCTGGAAAATCATCATTAGCATTTGATACAGTTTATGCTGAAGGTCAAAGGCGTTATGTTGAGTCACTATCAGCCTATGCCCGGCAATTTTTAGGTCAAATGGATAAACCAGATGTTGATTCAATCGTCGGTTTATCACCGGCCATTTCAATTGATCAAAAAACGACAAGTAATAATCCAAGGTCAACAGTAGCAACAGTGACCGAAATTTATGATTACTTGCGTTTATTATATGCTAGAATTGGGCGGCCAACATGCCCGAAACACGGGGTTGAAATTACCTCCCAAACGATTGAACAGATGGTTGATCGAGTATTAGACTATCCAGAACGAACGAAATTACAAATTTTAGCGCCTGTTATTTCTGGTCGAAAAGGGGAACATATAAAACTAATAGAAGGATTAAAAAAAGAAGGCTACATCAGACTCCGTATTGATGGTGAAATGATGGAAATTAGTGATGATATTAAATTAGAGAAAAACAAAAAACACTCAATTGATGTCGTGATTGACCGAATCATTATTAAAGATGGTGTAAGGACCCGATTGGCAGATTCATTAGAAGCAGCTTTAAAACTAGGTGAAGGTCGAGCAATTGTTGATTTATTCGATGAAGGGGAGCTTCAATTTAATGAACATCATGCCTGTCCCATTTGTGGTTTTTCGATCACGGAGCTTGAACCTAGACTCTTTTCCTTTAATGCACCATATGGAGCTTGTAAACAGTGTGATGGCTTAGGTCATAAACTTGAAGTTGATCAAGAGCTTGTGATTCCAGACCCAACCTTAACATTAAACGAAGGGGCAATCCTTGCTTGGCAACCGACAAGCTCACAATATTACCCTCAATTACTAGCGAGTGTTTGTAAACATTATGGGATTGATATGGATAAGCCAGTCAACCAGCTCCCTAAAGAACAGTTAGATAAAATACTACACGGGAGTGGTGATGAAACCATTCATTTTAGTTATCAAAATGATTATGGTGTAAGGCGAGAAACAGATATTCAATTTGAAGGTGTTCTAAATAATATTGCTAGACGCTATCACGAAACATCGTCTGACTATACCCGAGATCAGATGGAAAAGTATATGCTTGAAAAGCCTTGTCCAGCATGTGATGGCTACCGTTTAAATGAAGAAGCAAGATCCGTTTTAATCGATGGTTGTCATATTGGCCAATTTACACAGCGGTCGATTATCGATGCAATTGAGTTTTTAAACCATTTGACCCTAACTGAAAAGGAAATGCAGATTGCACGATTAATTTTAAAGGAATTAGAGAGTCGCCTAACTTTTTTAAAGAATGTTGGATTAGATTATTTAACATTAGATCGAACAGCAGGAACACTTTCTGGAGGGGAAGCGCAAAGAATCCGGCTTGCTACCCAAATCGGCTCAGCTTTAACAGGGGTCCTTTACGTTCTTGATGAGCCCTCAATCGGTTTACATCAACGTGATAACAATCGGTTAATTGATACATTGAAAGAGATGCGAGATTTAGGCAATACACTAGTTGTTGTTGAACACGATGAAGATACAATGCTTGCTGCTGATTATTTGATTGATATTGGACCAGGTGCAGGTGAACACGGAGGGGAAGTTGTCGCTAGTGGCACACCTAAACAAGTCATCAAACAAGCAAAGTCTTTAACCGGACAATATTTGTCAGGTAAGAAATTCATCCCAATACCATTAGAACGTCGTCAACCAGACGGACGCTATATTGAAGTCATTGGTGCAGAAGAAAACAATCTAAAAAATATTGATGTCAAAATTCCGATCGGTGTTCTAACAACGGTGACAGGGGTATCTGGCTCTGGAAAAAGTAGCTTAGTCAATGAAGTCATTCATAAAAGTTTAGCAATGGCATTAAACCGAGCACGGAAAAAGCCCGGAAAGCACAAACAAATTAAGGGCGTTGAACATTTAGAAAAAGTAATTGATATTGATCAATCACCGATTGGCCGTACACCACGCTCTAATCCTGCTACCTACACGGGAGTATTCGATGATATTCGGGATGTTTTTGCGCAAACAAATGAAGCGAAGGTTAGAGGTTATAAAAAAGGGCGTTTTAGTTTTAATGTTAAAGGTGGCCGTTGTGAAGCCTGTCGTGGTGATGGTATAATTAAAATAGAAATGCATTTCCTACCTGATGTCTATGTTCCCTGTGAAGTTTGTCATGGTAAACGTTATAATCGTGAGACGCTTGAGGTAAAATATAAAGGAAAAAGCATTGCTGATATTTTATCAATGAGAGTAGAAGAGGCTTTAGAATTTTTCAAAAACATTCCTAAAATCCAAAGGAAGTTACAAACGATTCAAGATGTTGGATTGGGTTATATTCGGTTAGGCCAACCTGCTACTACCTTATCGGGTGGTGAAGCTCAACGTGTGAAATTAGCCAGTGAGTTACATCGTCGGTCAAATGGTAAAACACTCTATATATTGGATGAACCAACAACGGGTCTTCATGCTGCTGATATTGAACGATTATTGCAAGTAATCCAACGTTTAGTTGAAGGCGGAAATACAGTGATTATCATTGAACATAATCTTGATGTCATTAAAGCCGCTGATTATATTATCGATCTTGGACCAGAAGGTGGGCAAGGAGGCGGTACGGTTGTTGCGACTGGGACACCAGAAGCTGTTAGTGAGGTGGACCAATCCTATACAGGTTACTATTTAAAACCTATCTTAGCACGTGACCGTAACCGAATGTCAAAATTGGTTAAGCAAGCAGAAAATAAAATAGAGGAGGATGTTAAATGACTAAAAAAAAGTTATATCGTTCAAACAATAATGCGATGTTAGCAGGTGTTTTAGGTGGGATTGCTGAATATTTTAATGTCGATCCAACTATGATTCGTCTTATATTTGCCGTCTTGTGGATCTTCACAGCCTTACCATTGACAGCTCTTTATATTGCTGCTGCCATTATCATTCCAAAAAGTGATGTGTATGACCGATGACTAGATGGATACTTTCACTCATATTAGATGCTGTCACACTGCTAATTGTAGCTGAGATCTTTTCTGGTTTTCATGTAGAGACATTTTGGGTTGCTATTTTGGCCAGTTTAATTTTATCGATTTTAAATATAATTGTAAAACCAATTTTAGTTTTCTTTACTTTACCGATTACCATTGTTTCGCTAGGGTTGTTTCTGTTCGTCATCAATGCCATTACATTGATGCTTACCCAGGCCATAATGGGACCCGATTTTGTGATTGAAAGTTTTGGTTTGGCAATAATTGCTTCAATTTTCATTTCAATTATTAATTTATTTCTCAATAAACTTGTTAAAGATACAGTTTTAATGAGTAAATAATAAACAGAGGCCAAGACATAATCCGGCTAAAAATAAAAAAGGAATTCAGTTGATACTGGATTCCTTTTTCTTACCAGGTAAGTTGTTTGACTTTTAATGACTAACCTTGAATTAGGCTTTTAGTCATCTTATACATCAAAAAAGCAACCTAGATCTGACCTTACAGATCCAAGCCGTTTTTTTATTTTTCCAGTAGCCTCGAAAAAGGGCATCTTTTACTATTCCAAAACGAAAAAATAAGAAAGTTAAACAGCTTAGGAGGGAGTTGGGTGAAATGGTTTAGCCCCTAGCTCTTTTTTTGCCTAGTTATTTTGGGGGAAATTCTTTTTAGAACATTAAATTATGATAAAATATGGTTAGGAAATTTTACGAAGCAATGGAATTATTCACTAGGGAATCGAGGTGCAGTATGGGGAAAATTTTATTACAATTTGATTTTAAAGCGGATGATGGATCTGATAAACCCATTCAGTTTACTAGGCCGAATAAGATTTTTACAACAAATTCAATTGATGAGGTAAAGCCACTTCTTCAAGCATTTGAAACAGAGCTTGATCAAGGAAGATATCTGGCTGGCTACTTATCATATGAAGCGGCTCAGGCCTTTGAACCTGACTATCGAACAGATAAGCGTTTAACAATGCCGCTCATGTGGTTTGCAAGTTTTGATCAACCGATAGAGAAAAAGGAACTGTCGCGAGGCCGGGTTTATAGTCTTTCATCATGGCAAGAGACCTGCACGTATCAAGCCTATCAAAAAGGAATCCAATTAATTAAAGACGCCATCGATATGGGTGACACTAATCAGATCAATTATACGACTCGATTAACAAGTCAATTTACAGGTGATGGATTCGGATTCTATCAGCAACTACTTCAAAATCAACAAGCTTCTTACAGTGCATATTTAGAGATTGACCGTTTCCAAATTCTATCCGCCTCTCCTGAGTTATTTTTTAAAGTTAACCAGAATCAAATCACAACCCGACCAATGAAAGGAACAATCAAAAGGGGGAGAACTTTAGCTGAAGATCTTAAATATAAACAGTATTTAACCCAATCGGAAAAAGAACGTGCTGAAAATTTAATGATTGTCGATTTATTGAAATATGATTTAGAGAAAATCGCGGTGCCTGGAACAATTAAAACACCAGAGTTGCTAACGGTTGAAACCTATCCAACCGTTCACCAAATGACCTCAACAGTAACAGCAAGTTTATCTAATTCTACACAAGTGATCGATTGGTTTGAAGCTTTATTTCCTTGTGGGTCAATCACAGGTGCACCAAAGTTAAAAACAATGAAGTATATTGATCAATTGGAAGATAGGCCGCGTGAAGTCTATTGTGGTGCGATTGGTTACATCACTCCTGAACGGAAGGCGATCTTCAATGTCCCGATTCGTACGGTGGTCATCGATCGGGAACAAAGTATAGCTACATACGGAGTCGGTGGAGGCATTACCAGAGCATCAGAGGCAGAAAATGAATATGCTGAAATTCAAGCAAAAGCAGCTATCCTCACTAAAGAAAAACGGGAATTTTCTTTGTTAGAGTCCTTATTGTTAACGGATGGATCTTATCCTTATTTGACATATCACCTTGAACGTTTAGCACAATCGGCACAATACTTTGGCTACCCATACCAAGTTCAAGTGATTAGACAAAGATTAGAACAATATGCCATTGATTACGGAAAAGGGAATTATAAGGTTCGTCTCCTTCTCCATCAGGATGGAACAGTTGACTTGCAGTCAGAAAAACGAACAGAAATAACAGATAGGGTGACAACGTATTTAGCAAAAAAGCCAGTTGATGTCGATGATCCATTTTTATATCATAAGACAACAATTCGAGACCAATATCAAAAGTTGACGATTAATCGACCAGATCAATTTGCATGCTTGTTGTGGAATGATAAGAATCAGCTCACGGAATTTACAATTGGTAATCTCGTTTTAAAAATTGATGGTCAATATCTTACACCACCAGTTACTTCCGGACTACTTGCAGGAACATTTCGCCAGTATTTACTCAACAAAAATCAAATCAAGGAACAGGTTTTAATGAAAAGTGATCTTGATCGCGCAAGTGAAGTATGGTTAATAAATGCTGTTCGAGGCTGGGTAAGGGTCAAGGAAGTAGTATGAACTGTGGGAAATGAACCAAATGGTTAGATAAAGTTGAACCAGCAAAGACCTGCGGTTAAAAATAGGTGATGATAAGGTGACCTTTCTCTCAGTGGGGATGGTCTTCATCCACCACCTAACATCTGGTTTCCCTTCTACTATCGAGGTGAGGATCTTACAGGTTGGTTATCCTGCAGATAAGTTCGTTAGACTACACACAAGTAAGAAAAGACCTACCTTTGACCTAGCTTGAATACTCTTCTGTATGGATGGGAAGGAAAAAACCATAGATGATGGGACTGGGGGATGATTAATAAAGTTTAGATATTTTTTTATTAATAAAGTAGTTTTCTGGGTCAATTATCGTGCGATTCTTTTTAAAAAATGCTACAATAAAGAAACTAATGTCTATAGCTAAGATAGATGGAGGGAAACCTGATGACTAAAGTACAAACAAAAGATTTAATTAAACAATTTAATTTGGAGTTAATCTCAGGTGAGGCCGGACTTGATCGAGAGTTCATAATGAGTGATATTTCTCGACCTGGAATCGAATTAACAGGATACTTCCGATATTATCCGAAAACACGCATCCAGGTGCTTGGAAAAACAGAAATATCTTATTTTAATGAATTGTCCAAAGAGGAAAAGATTGATCGATCTAAAAGACTATGTACAGATGTCACACCATGTATTGTGATTACACGGGGTTTGGATGCTCCGCAGGAATTGATCGATGAATGTGAAAAAGAAAATGTACCTTTACTACGTTCACCATACAAAACAACCCGAGTTGTCAGTCGTTTGACCAATTTCTTAGAGGCAAAATTTGCACCTTTTACCGCTATGCATGGTGTTTTAGTTGATATTCATGGGGTAGGTGTGATGATCACTGGGCAAAGTGGTGTTGGTAAGAGTGAAACAGCATTGGAGCTTGTTAAACGTGGTCATCGTTTAGTTGCAGATGATAGTGTTGAAATCCATCAAGAAGACTATGATCGTTTAATTGGGACTTCTCCAGAATTAATTGAGCATTTACTTGAAATAAGAGGGCTAGGGATTATTAATGTGATGACATTATTTGGGGCAAGCGCCGTTCGTTCACATAAGGAAATTGACTATGTCATTAATTTGGAAATCTGGGATGACAAAAAGCAGTACGATCGAATTGGGATGGATGACGAAAAGATTCGAATTATTGATGTCGAGATTCCGAAAACTACATTACCTGTTCGACCAGGGCGAAACTTAGCTGTTATTATTGAAGTCGCAGCAATGAATTTCCGTTTGAAGCGGTTAGGTGTGAATGCAGCCGAAGAGTTTTCAAATCGCCTAACACAAATGATTGATCAAGAGAAAACAAATCTAGAGAATGGTGTTTCATTCGATTAATATGAAGGAGGAAATATGTTGGTATTACTAAATACACCACTAAATCCAATATTCCTTGAGCTAGGTCCAATTACAATTTATTGGTATGCGATTATTATCGTCACAGGTGTGATCATTGGTCTGTGGTTAGCAACAAAAGAGGGGACACGTTTAGGTTTACCTAAAGAACTTTTTAGTGATTTGTTATTATGGGCATTACCGATTGCGATTATAAGTGCACGACTTTACTATGTCTTATTCGAATGGGATCGGTTTGTTGGAAGACCCTGGTGGAGCATATTTGCAATTTGGGAAGGCGGAATTGCTATTCATGGCGCATTAATTGGTTCAGTTGTTACAGCCTATGTATTTGCAAATCGAAGAAATATTCCGTTTTGGAAGATAGCAGATATTGCTGCTCCAAGCATTATCATCGGACAAGCAATTGGTCGTTGGGGTAACTTTATGAATCAAGAGGCGCATGGAGGACCTGTATCGGATGTGGCCTATGAAAATTTTATCCGTTTCCTACCTGACTTTATTGAGAATCAAATGGTGATAGATGGTGTCCTTTACCATCCAACCTTCTTATATGAATCGATTTGGAATTTACTTGTTTTTGCGGGTTTATTGTGGCTTAGAAAACGGAACCCACTTCGAGGTGAGGTCTTCATTAACTATGTTATTTGGTATTCAGTTGGTCGCTTTTTCATTGAAGGATTAAGAACAGATAGCCTTTACATATTTGATTTGTTAAGGACAGCACAGCTCATGTCAATTATCCTCATTATCTCAGGTCTTGTATTAATTGTTTATCGACGTAAAGACGATCGAGTTAATGTTAGATATAACGGCAAAAAGGTTTAGTCATCAGACCTGCTAATTTTAAACTAAATTAGCAGGTTGTTTGTACATATAATATGGGACTAATACCTTATGAATAGAAAGTAGCTTAAATAAATAGAGATATTAGTTAAGACGAGGGGTAGAATAATTTGAAAATAAAAACTTTATTATTTGATTTAGACGGAACATTAATTGATACGAATCCATTAATTATTGAGTCATTTATATACACAATAAAAAAACATACTGGACAGATCTATTCAGAGGAAGAAGTTCTCCCGTTTATTGGGCCGCCATTAATTGATTCGATGACAAAGATAGATGCTGAACAAGCAGAAGCTATGATGGCTACATATATCGACCACAATCTAGCTATTCACGAAGCTTATGTTAAACCCTATCCAACAGTTGTTGAAACAATCAAAACATTACATGAAAGAGGCTACAAATTAGCGATTGTGACGACAAAAATGACTGATACAGCTCGATTAGGATTAAAGATTGCAGGTTTAGAACAGTATTTTGATGTTGTTATTGGTTTGAATGAAGTTGAACATGCTAAGCCACATCCAGAGCCAATCTTTAAAGCGCTAGAGGAGTTAAATAAGACCCCTGTTGATGCCTTAATGGTTGGTGATAATTACCATGATATTGAAGCTGGTCAAAACGCAGGTACCAAAACTGCAGGTGTTGCTTGGGCTATTAAAGGAAGAGAAACTTTAGCTGCACTAAGACCGGATTATATGTTAGAAGAACTAGCTGATTTATTAACCATATTAGAGGTGGATTAAATGAGAAAAACTGAGCGTTTTCCAGTAGAAGGTTCAAATTCGCTTTGGCAAATCTACCAAACGGTCCCTTTTTTCAAAGTGATCAAAAACTTTCTGGTCATCCAACTCGCTCGCTATACACCTTGGTTATCAGTGAAAAATTGGCTGTACCGAAATTTACTTGGTATGAAAGTTGGAGATAAGACTGCTTTTGCTCTTATGGTTATGGTTGACCTTATGTTCCCAGAGCGAATATCAGTTGGCAAAGACACGATTATTGGTTACAATACGACAATTCTAACTCATGAATATTTAATCCACGAGTACCGTTTAGGTTATACGAAAATCGGTGATCAAGTGATGATTGGTGCAAACTGTACGCTATTACCGGGAGTGACGATTGGTGATGGTGCAGTTGTTGCAGCTGGAACGATCGTGACAAAGGATGTAGAAGCAGGGAGCTTTGTTGCAGGTAACCCAATGAGAGTTGTACAAACAGCAGAAGAAATGGCGAAAAGTAAAAAAGATTAACTTTACCATGACATAAGGGGGGCATAAAAGATGGGACTATCTAATCGAAATCGTATAGAGACAAGACAATTATTACAAAGTCAAACATTTGACCTACTTATTATTGGTGGTGGATTAACTGGTGCAAGCATCGCACTTGATGCAGCAACTAGAGGGATTAGCACGGCCCTCTTAGAGATGAATGATTTCGGTTCTGGTACTTCTGCTCGTCTATGTATGTTAACTTCCGAGCAAGAAAATGACGATTATAAAACGTGGAAACAATTAGAGATTGAGAAAGCTGTAATTGCAGAAAACTTCTCAACATTGTATCGACCAATCGATGGACTCCATGTTAAATATAAAGGCGATCTCGATATTAAAGATTTTAACATAGTGAAAAAAGGGTTCTTGTTCCCCTTTAAAAGAAGACATGGCAATAATCCATCACAACTATTAAGAAGAAAGGAAGTATTGCAACTTGAGACGCAGCTAACACCTGCTAAATTAGAAGGTGGTTTACTATATAAAAATGGTCTAATTGATCGTTCAACTATGACAGTTGAGTTAATTAAGAAAGCAGATCAATTGGGAGCTAAGATGATGAATTATTCAAAAGTAACGCACTTCATTTTTGATGAGAATGATTCCATCACAGGTGTAGAAGTAGAAGATCAGATAACAGGTGACTTGTCTTTCATTTACGCCCGTCAAATGATCAATGCGACAG
Organism: Amphibacillus sp. MSJ-3; assembly: GCF_018919165.1. Classification (GTDB taxonomy): domain Bacteria; phylum Bacillota; class Bacilli; order Bacillales; family Amphibacillaceae; genus Amphibacillus. Next base: position 60,794 of record NZ_JAHLQM010000004.1, read on the forward strand.
GCCAGCCGATTGATCAAATCAAAGGCGTAAAGCAGTCATTCCAAAAGGTGACTCCATTACAAAATGTAAACAAGCAATCACAAATTCTGATAAATCATCCACCATTAACTAAACATGTTTTATCATTTAATGACAATGATAGTGAGGCATTTTTAACTGTTATTCCATTAGGAAGTCAGTTTTTAATTACTGCTACAGAAGAAGTAAAACAACCGATTGATTTTGAGCAGACACTCAAGGTAGAAAAATTAGAGCAATTTTTAAGAGCCTATAATCGGATCATTCCAGGCCAGGATTTGACAGTAGAACAAATTTCAGATGTGAAAGTCGCTTATGAGAGAAAGTATCAATATAAGGATGATCTTACTGATCTTGTTTTATTTTCAAAGTCTGGTTTAATCACAGTTTTAGGGACTTCAATTACATCTTACCGTTTATACGCAAGTGAAATTGTTGATGTCGTGGCTAAGGGATTGAAAAAAGAGTTAAATATACTTTATTCTGAATCAGATACAAAGATTATTTCAATTAATAAAGCGCCTAAAAAGTTGATGGAAGATTTATATCAATCATCGGAAACAATGTTGATAAGCGATCAGAAATTGGCTGAGATCATTGTTTCCTATGGTGACCAAGCTGCCGATGTCTTATCATATGTTAATCAAAGTGACCCATATATTAAACGTTATCAAATTGACAGATTATTGTGTGTTGAATTGTTATATTGCATAGAGAATGCAGCAATCTATACACCTTTAGATTTCTTTATACGTCGCTCTAGATTAACCTATGATCGAACTGATTTAATCAATCAGTCAAGTGGGATCTTAAATTTATTAGCGGACCAACTCGCTTGGACAGAAGAAGAACGTTCTTACTTTGAGAGAGAACTAAGAATTTGGTTGCATGACCTAAATCGTTAAATTCTAAAGTAGATTGTTTGTAAAAGTTTTAAGATGGAAGTCGTGTCGCAAACCAAGGTTTACATTGGATTTGTTAATCCCTATACGCAAAGGGAGTATTTTAAGAGCAATTCATCGAAGGATAATACTCCACTCTCTTTTGACAAAATATAAGAAAACTATAAAAGAGGCAACAGATGACGAAAACGAATAACGACCAAATAAATAAACATACTAAAGCTGTCATCCCCTTTATCCCGGAAGCTGATTTTTATTTCTCTAAAGGGGTTGATGCTTTTTATAAAAGGAAATTTGACCTTGCTTTAAAGTGGATGAAAAAGGCGGCAGAGGCTGATCCAAATGAAGCACTTTATCCAGCTCAAATGTCGATCGTCCACACAGAAATGGGCGCTTATCATTTAGCCAATCAAATCTTAACAACACTTCTAGAAAACCATAGTGAAGATTATCCGGATTGTTACTATTTAATCGCCAATAATTGTGCCCATCTTGGTTTATTAAAAGATGCACAGAAATATGCCTCGATTTATTTGGATAAACAACCAGATGGGGATTTCAAATCGGAAGCTGAGCAACTGCTGACATTATTAGAACTCAGCCTAGCTGATTACGATGATGAGATTGATATTCTACAAGAAGATGAGCTGATGATTTATCAGGAAACAGCCTTTTATCACTTACAGAGGAAAGAATGGGAATCTGCCCGTGCGATTCTGACCGAAATGATCGGCCGTTTTCCCAGTCATATCATCGCACAGCATCAGTATCACTATGCTCTTTTCTTTACGGGTGAACGAAAGAAAGCAATCGAATTGGAGGAAGCAATTTTTCGGCAACAGCTTGATTCCACACAATCAATGACAAATTTAATTGTCTTTTATTATGAAGAAGGAAAAATCGATCAGATGGAAATCATTTTAAAACAATTAGAAAATATCTATCCAATTCATTTTGATCAATCCTTGCGTGCTGCTGCTACATTTGCTCATGTTAACTATTTCGATCAAGCTTATCAGCGTTTTAATTTATTGCCTAAAGCCAAACTTAAAGCTAATCTAGATTATTTCCGTTACTACGCTAAGACAATACATGCATTGAAATCAGAATATCAAGCAGAGAAGATTTGGGCTGAAGGTTGTAAACTGCATCCTGATTTAGCCTCTGAATCAGTACCCTGGCTAGATTGACAAATCTGTGAGCAGATAAGTAGACGGCTTTGTTTTAAAATACGATAATGGGTATATAAATGAATCTTCTTTAAGGATTTTGAATAGAAGGGATGAAAGTGAAAATGTCAGAACAAGAAATTTATGACGTGATTATTATTGGAGCTGGTCCTGCTGGTATGACGGCTGCTGTCTATGCCTCACGAGCCAACCTAACGACATTAATGATCGAACGTGGCATACCAGGTGGCCAAATGGCAAATACAGAAGCTGTTGAAAATTACCCAGGTTATGAAAGTGTCTTAGGACCTGATCTATCAAATAAAATGTTTGAACACGCTAAAAAGTTTGGCGCAGATTATGCCTATGGTGATATCACAGAAATTATTAATGATCAACCCTATAAAACGGTCATTGCTGGTGATAAAAAATATCAAGCAAAAACAATCATTATCAGCACTGGCGCTAAACATAAAACAATCGGAGTCCCAGGAGAAGAAGAACTGGCTGGACGTGGTGTTTCTTACTGTGCAGTATGTGACGGTGCTTTTTTTAAGGATCGGGAACTCATTGTTGTCGGCGGAGGAGATTCTGCGGTTGAAGAGGGCGTTTATTTAACACGCTTTGCTAGTAAGGTAACAATCATTCACCGAAGAGATGAACTAAGAGCACAAAAAATTTTACAAAACCGAGCATTCAAAAATGAAAAGGTTGATTTTATTTGGAATACCATTCCAAAATCAATCAATGAGCGTGACGGGAAAGTTGGTTCAGTCTCTTTAGAAAATGTCAAAACGGGTGAAATATTCGAAAAGGAAGCAGCTGGCGTCTTTATCTATATTGGACTCGAGCCACTGAGTGAACCTTTTAAAGCATTAGGGATTACAAACGAAGAAGGCTATATTCCAACGAATGAAAATATGGAAACGAGCATTCCAGGAATTTTTGCTGCAGGAGATATTCGTGAAAAAACATTACGCCAAATCGTGACAGCCACAGGTGACGGCAGTATCGCTGCAGAAAGTGCTCAAGCCTATATTGAACAGCTAGAAGAACAACTCGAAAAAGTAAACTAATCCCTATCTAGAGATTGAAATTAAAAAGATAAGAAGCTTTACCTGATCTTAACCAGCCTGTAACACGACTGAAACAGAGATAAGTTATACTAAAGATAATTAATTAACCCCCTTTTTTAAATATATTTTATTGATGCACAGACAAAATTTTGTCTGTGTTTTTTTTGTTCAATGTTAATAAAGGAAAGCGGAGTTGGCAAAGTGACTTATTTGAATTGATGGTTATTTAGAAGAAATAGGTGGTTTTTTATTTGTTTCTACACTTCTGATTTTAAAAAAACTAGCGGAAAAGATTCATCATTTGTGTTGATTAACTTTTAAAAATTAAAAAATATCCCTTTCCTTTTAAATGTTTTTTAATAACAAACATTGATATGGATGGGTTCTCCTTAATTTACTCTATGGACACATTGATGCTATTTAGATACGATTTATTTGCGATAAATGATCGACTTATTATATTAAATGCTAAAGGAGTCCGGAAAAAATGGGCGAAGTAGTGACAAACAAACAGATATTACAAGCCGTTTTGGATTTAGCAAGTGGACAGACTCCCTTAGAGAAAAAATCGATACAGTTGAAACTAGGCTGAACGCAAGAATTGATGAGGTCACTACTAGGTTGGATGCAACACATACTAAAATCGATGCTGTCGAAGCCAAATTAAGTGAAAAAATTGATGCAGCAAGAATCGAATTAAAACAAGGGATAGAAAAGGTGGATAAAACAGTAGATTTGACAAATAGAAAATTTTCGATTGTTTCTGAAGGTCTGATGACGTCACAGGCTGAGATAAGAGAGTTACAAAGTGTTAATAACTTGCTTTAATCTACTCCCTATTAACCGAACGTTTTTCTCATAGTGTGCCTTCCTATATCATCACGTTCTAAAAAGTTACCAGCATTTCTTAACATTCTATAAACTTGCGATGTTGTAATGTGATGATTGCCTTTTTGGCTCTTAAACAAAAACTTATCTTCATGTTTATCCTTTGTGTAAATATCTAATTCATTTAAATAAAACATTAATTTAAATGTAAAATAGGGAAGGGTAGCTGAAAGAAATAATCAAGGTGGATACTCTATTTAGATAAATAGGTTTAGAATGGTTTTTCTAGAATAGAAATTCAACAGATGTAAAGGTATTTTAAAAGTATAGAATGTAATGAAAAGTAAAAAACAAACATTGCACTTCTAGTCATAATTATAGAAAGACAATGCTTGCTATTCCTTGTACATAGTTGAAAGTGTATCGAAATGTTGTGATTATGATTTATAAAAAATAGTGTTTCATAAAGTAACTATTTCTATTTATCCCCATGTATAAACAGCATTATAGATAATACAGCCAAATACAATAGTCCAATGTGTATGTTAATTACATTCAAGATATATTTAATATAATAATCGGTTGTTAACATTAGGCCGCCTTCAGAATTCAAAAAAGAGAGTTCAAAGTAACGAATTAGTTATCTAAAAAATAGTAGGTATTCTACAGGATTTATGAGTCATTAAGTATATGTTTTTTCACAAAAGATATCTTATTTAGTGGTTCTGTTTCATGGGTGGTAATAATTATACCTTTATCCATAGAAATAAGATTATTAAATTGATCACACATGTACTCCTTACCGCTAGTATCAACACCTGAAAAAGGTTCATCAAACAAATACCAATCTCTGTCTAGACAACAAATTGTTGAAAAGTAAAGCCTTTTTCGTTCGCCACCAGATAAAGATCCAATTCTCTTATTCCAATTACTTGTAAACTCTTCTGTTAAACCATATTTTTCAGCGTATTCAAAAAATAAGGTTTTATAGTTTTTAATTCCTTCCAATGAAAAAACAAAGTGCACAAAGTCTTTAAATTTTAACTTATAAGAAAAGTAGAGGTTCTGATTTAAATAAACAAGGCTATCGTTCCCACTTATTTCTCCAGTATATTTCTGATTAAGGTTACTAATACAATCAAGCAGCGTTGATTTCCCTGCACCATTCGGTCCATATATGTAATTGAATCCCTTATTTAACGTCATATTCACATTATGCAAAATATCTTTGTAAGTCACACTATTAATCTTTATCATAATTATCACCTGCTTTCTAGTGATATCACAGAGTATTTTTTCAGACTAAATAAGCCGAGTATAATCGAGGAAATGGAAACAATTGAATATAGAATGTATCCATTAAGTGTATGATCAATTAAAAGGTCCCCAACTATTCTAATGAGGTTGAAATGATTAAAATCAGTCGAGAAGAGAGTAATAAATGATACTAACATTAATATTGAGACAATAGTACTTACGTCATTTGCGTTTATTTTTGTGATCAGCGTTAAAGTGAATGACAAAAATGCTATAGGTATAGAAAGAATTATTAAAAAAGTTGAATAGTATGTCAACTGAAACATATTGAATTGAAAAATTATACTGGCAGTTATATTAAAAAGTAAGAAACTAAAAAAAATAAACGTCATTTGTGTTAATATGTTAGCAAAAAAGAATTCGTATCTAGATTCTGTTATTGAAAAGTAAGTTTTAAGTAATCCCTCATTTCTCAATTTTGCAGCATGGATTCCAACTCCGTAAAAAAAACATGAAATAATGATAAATGCCCAAAAGAAACGAAGGTCATACAAAGAATGGATATTATTGATGTTTAGAGTCAAAAATATAACTGGCAACAATAGTGACCATATTAAAGTGAAAATTTCATTTCTTAACATCTTAAGATTCAATATATAATAAGCTTTAACTACTCTCATAATAAGCTCCTTTCTTTTATGGGAATGGAATTACCACGATGTTTTAGTCCAATGATAATCCCATATTATCTTCAATAAAATCATATATTGAAGAAGGATATAGTTTTGGATTCAAATGTGGGATCAGTTTTCATCTTGTGAAATGTTGTTTAATGGAGAAAGTGGATTGTCTTTATTTAGTCATTCTAATAGTCTAGCTTCTTGGAGTGCTTGGTTTCCTTAGAGCTTCTTCATCGTTCTTATCTATCCCAGTTCTTGATGTAATGAGCTTATTCTCGGAGAGTAAAATGACAAAATAAACCGAGGAACTTGTTAGATTTTTAGCTCGAAACAGTTCAACTTTTTCGCTAGAATAATATATCTTTATTATCAAATGATTAAATTTTTCCTCTTTCTTTATATAGACTCCTGGGTATTTATACCAAAATAACATCATTTCATTTTTCTCTATAATATCAAAATATCTAAAAGTAAAATATCAATAGCTTTTAGATAATCCATTGCTTCTAATTCTTCTTCCCTTAATAAACATACTTCTCTATAAAATTTCAAAATCCTTCTTTAATTCTGAATAAATTGCTAAATCTCTTAAAAATTACGAATAGGTTTTTACCTTTAGTATATCGTATAAAATCATTGTTTATGAGAATTCTTGTGAACCAAGTACCGCAAAGAACCACAAAAAATCCAATTTGATGAGGTTTGAAATAAGTTTATCCATATAACTAGCCTTAATCCGATGTAACAAATATAACCCCCAATACCTTTAAGGATTGGGGGTTATATAGCAGCTTGATTCGTTTATCTTACACTAAGCAAGGGGAGAGTTCCTCAACTATAATAAAACGGATCAACCGCTCTAGGTTGGGAATAACAATCGATCATTCCCATATGCATTTTAAATAGATTATTTCAGGCAGTGAAAGTGATTTTGAATATTTACCGTTTCGCCTTATAGCCGAGTAAGCGCATGGCATTGAGGATGACGGCAAGGATACTTGCTTCATGAACGAGCATTCCAATGGACATATTCATCCAATCACTAAAGAATACACTTGCTAATAGGACGAGGACAACCCCAATGGCAATGATTATATTTTGTATCATATTATGAGCAGTTGCCTTCGTTAAGCCTAAAGCATGTGGTAAACGACTAAAGTCTGAATTCATCAACACAAGATCAGATGTTTCAATCGCGACATCTGTTCCGTTCCCCATTGCAATACCGATATCTGCCAAGGCTAAGGAAGGACTGTCATTCACCCCATCACCGACGAAGGCTACAATTTCACCCTTAGCTTGTAAATTTTTCAGATAAGCTGCCTTATCTTCGGGTAACATATGCCCATGCGCTTCAGTTAAACCAAGTTCTGAACTGACTAAATCAACTGTTCCCTGATTATCACCTGAGAGAACGACTAAGTTTTTTACACCTAAGCGTTTTAGTTTTTGTAGATCATCCTTTACTTTTTGACGGATTTGATCCCGTATACCCAGCAGAATTTTTAATTCTCCATCAACTGATGTAAGAACGAGGGAATTTCCATTTGCCTCATATTTTTTAATATCTGTCCGAATTTGTTCATCTAATCTAACATTTTCAATTTCCATTAAAGCAAGATTTCCAACCGCAACTCGGTGGTCATTGACTGTTGCAACAATCCCTCCACCTTTTATCACTTCTGTGTCCACCACTGTAGAAAGTTCTACTTCACCAATATCATCCAGAACGGCTTTGGCTAAGGGGTGATCAGATTCATGCTCGATACTCGCTAGGTAGCCCCGTGCTTCTTCTATATTTGACCCATAATATTTTTTTTCAGCAACTTTTGGGTTGCCCACTGTTAATGTTCCTGTCTTGTCAAAAATAATCGTATCGACCCGACTAAAATCATGAATGACTTCGCTCCCTTTTAAAAGAACACCATGACGTGCCCCATTACCGATTCCAGCCACGTTTGAGACAGGGACTCCAATGACTAAGGCACCCGGACAACCTAAGACTAAGACTGTGATGGCTAATTCAATATTTTGTGAGAACAGCCAAACAAATATGGCTAAAACTAATACAGCGGGTGTATAGTATTTTGCGAAGCGATCGATAAAGCGTTCTGCTTCAGATTTTGAATCTTGTGCTTCTTCGACTAATTCAATGATTCTACCGAATGTCGTATCTTCACCAACTCGATCTGTCTTAATTTGAATTGTCCCATTTTCTAAAATGGTCCCAGCAAATACATGGGCATCTTTACTTTTTCGAACCGTTTCTGATTCACCTGTGATACTCGCTTCATTAATGTATCCCTCACCTGTTAAAACAGTTCCATCTACTGGTACTTTGGCACCTGTTTTAACGAGCAAAATATCACCCTCATCCACATCATCAACTTCTACTTCTATAAATTGCCCATCATCCATTTGCTTTAAGGCACTTTCAGGGGCAATTTCTGTTAATTCTTTAATCGCTGATCGTGTTTGGTTTAATGTACGTTGCTCTAGGTAACTACCAAATAAAAATAAAAATGTTACAATTGCTGATTCTTCAAAGTTTTGAATTAAAAAAGCACCAACAACAGCAATGGTTACTAATACATCAATACTAACAACTTTCACTTTTAAAGCTTGATAGGCTTGAATGGCAATTGGTGCTACACCTAGAATTGAAGCAATAATTAAGGTTCCATTAAAAAGGGTCATATTATCTAGAGCAAATCGACCAAAAAAACCAAAAATAATGAGTAATCCACTTATCCATGTCAATCGTTTTTTTTGTTGCAGGATCATTTTTTGCATGAATTCTCCTCCTCTTTCTAATCACATTTTAAATTGATATTCATTTTTCTTTATAGATTAACTATATCGTGTTAATAGTTTAGAAAAATTGATCCCTATCAAGATCTGAAATTAAAATTTGAAATGTAATTGAAGACTAAAATTTGAGATAAAAAAACTAGAGCTTAGTGTTTTGTCATGATAAATAATCATTTAAAAATGATCTAACTTATCTAAGCCCTAGAAGATAAATATGATAGTTTAATTAGGCATTCTTATAGAGTTGCTCTGCTTCTTTTAATAAGTCAAATGTAGCAACAACTGTTCCACAAGTATCATCTGGTGCCTGGTAATTGTTTGTCAGTTCACGTATTTTTTCAAATTCCGGTCTTAAATCTGCCTCTTTATCTTGTTTGTATTTTTCACTAATATTTTGGAAGGTACTTCGAAGTTCTTGGAATTCTGGGTGATGTTCACCGTGAGCACGAATGATTGCCTTTGTATAAAGATTTAATGTATCGAACTGTTCTAATCTAAATTCTGAAAAGCTTTTAGCCATTTGTTGTTCATCCTTTCTAAATTTAATATCTGACTTTTACTAGGCCTTTTTCACTTTTGAATGGATAACTGAGTAACCTAGTTTTTCAATTGCTTTTTCAATTGTTTCAATCGATGTGATTTCAGAGTCGAAATTCAATTTAACCTTACTTGAATTGAATAAAACCTTAACACTATCTGCATCAACACCGTTTTGTCCTTTAACGGCGTGTTCGATTTTTTGTAGACATGATGGACATGATAATGTTTCTAGTTGGAGCATTGCTTTTGACATAATGATATTCTCCTTTGTATTATTATTTTTGTTGATTGTGTTTCACTTGATAGTTAAAGTATATCCTGATTAGCTGGATTAAAAATTGACGAAGATCAAGTTTCAGAATTTTTTCGAGATTAATTGACTATAAGGCCCAGCTTCAATCTTACTGGGTCATCCAATTGCATGATAAATGTGGGCCAACAGTCAGTAAAAGCCCGAAAGGTTCATCTAATCCATTCACTTTTTTCGTCGTTATGACGTAAAAAAATATATTAATGAAACAAGTATGCTTTCCCTAGTGACACGATCGATGATGATTTCGATAAACGTGATTGCTAGTCAGTGTTAAGCAGTTATAGTATAATGTAGAATGAATATAGTAGAAATGAGTGAGTCAAAATGCAACGTGTAACGAATTGTTTAATTATAAATGGTGATGAAGTTCTGCTGTTAAAAAAACCACGTTATGGATGGTATGCGATGCCAGGTGGGAAAATGGAACCTGGTGAATCTATATATGAATCCGTATTAAGGGAAGTAAAAGAAGAAACAGGATTAATGATTGATACACCTCAACTATATAGTGTTGCTACAATGACAAAGGCCTCAGCTCAATCACCAAAAGATGAATGGATGATGTTCACTTTTAAAACAGAACAATTTTCAGGAGATTTGGTTACGGAAACTCCTGAAGGTGAACTGGAATGGATTCCACTTGTAAAATTAGATCAAATCCCCACAGCACCGAGTGATCGGTTGATACATCAGTATATATTACAGCATGATAAACATCTTTATGGTAGCTTTGATTTAGATGAGCAGGACCAATTGATTAGTTATCGTTTGAACGACAATTAATCAGGGAGGATGGATAAAATGACAGAAAGTCAAGAAACAAAACTAGTGATCATAACAGGTATGTCTGGTGCAGGAAAAACTGTAGCCGTTCAAAGTTTTGAAGACCTCGGTTACTATTGTGTCGATAACCTACCACCAGCTTTATTACCCAAGTTTTTAGAATTGATGAAGGATGCAAATAATACGATTAATAAAGTAGCACTTGTGATGGATTTGCGCGGCCGAGAGTTTTTTGATTCCTTATTTGATGCTCTTGACCATTTAGCTGAATCGGATTGGTTGGAGGAGCACATTTTATTTTTAGATGCTCAAGATAAGATGCTTGTATCAAGATATAAAGAAACAAGACGTAATCACCCGCTAGCGCCAGAAGGCTTACCTTTGGAAGGGATTCACCAAGAACGTCAGATATTAGCTGATTTACGGGGAAGAGCACAATTCTTTATTGATACAACCAACTTAAAACCAAAGGAATTACGGGAAAAGATTATTAGCAAGTATGGTGAAGAAGAGCAGAGGATATTTTCACTTCATATGCTATCTTTTGGCTTTAAATATGGAATGCCAATTGATGCGGATCTTGTCTTTGATGTTCGGTTTTTACCTAATCCACATTATGTTGATCATTTACAACCAAAGACAGGCTTAACAAAGGATGTTAGTGAATATGTTTTTAAATGGACAGAAACACAAAAATTTATTGAAAAGTTATTAGATTTATTAAGCTTTATGTTACCTCAGTATAAAAAAGAGGGTAAGTCCCAGCTTGTTGTGGCGATTGGTTGTACTGGTGGTCAGCATCGGTCGGTTGCCATCACTGAACATTTAGCCAAGTATTTTTCAAATCAATATATCACCCATGTTTCTCATCGGGATATAGATAAAAGAAAGGGACATTAAATGATGGAATCCAATAATCAAAAAAAAGTAACCGTTATAGGTGGTGGGACGGGAATGCCCGTCCTTTTACGTGGATTAAAGCATTACCCAATTGACTTAGCAGCTATTGTTACAGTTGCTGATGATGGGGGTAGTTCAGGACGTTTAAGAGCCGATATGTCTATGCCTGCTCCCGGTGATATCAGAAATGTAATTGCAGCTCTGGCAGAAGTTGAACCGATGATGGAGGAATTATTCCAACATCGATTTACCAATGGAGACGGCTTAGTCGGTCATTCAATGGGAAATTTATTTTTAGCGGCAATGACTGCTGTAACTGGTGATTTCTATACAGGCATAAAAGAAATTGCCCGTGTATTTAAAGTGAAAGGTAAAATTTATCCGATTGCCAACCAAAATCTATTTTTACATGCTGAAATGCTTGATGGTGAAATTATTGTTGGAGAGTCTAAAATCCCTTTAGCCAATAAACAAATCAAGCGTGTATTTGTTGAGCCGAAATCAGTTGTTCCACTCCCTGAGGCCATTACCGCAGTGAGAGAATCAGATTTGGTTGTGATTTCACCTGGGAGTTTATATACGAGTACTTTACCAAATCTTGTTGTGCCAGAAATCGCTAATGCACTTCGGGAAGCGAAAGGGAAGGTTGTCTATGTTTGTAATGTCATGACCCAGGCTGGTGAAACTGCGGGTTATACAGCTACCGACCATGCCCAAGCGATTATCGATCATGTCGGAGAAGGTTGCCTTGACAAAATTATTGTTCATAATAAAGAAATTACAAAGGCAGTTAAGCAAAAGTATGCAAAAGAAAATGCAGAACCAGTAGAATACGATCGTGAAAGGTTAGAACAATTAGGGTTAGAGATTATTGAACGAGACATCATTGATGAACAACAACAGTTTTTGCGTCATGATACAAAAAAAGTAGCGGAAGTTCTATGTTCTTTAATTGGTATCGATCCTAAAGAATAGGGAGGTGAGATAACCATGTCGTTTGCATCAGAAATAAAAAAGGAATTAACTCAAATTGAAAATAGTGATTGTTGTAAAGAAGCTGAATTAGCTGCCCTTATTCGAATGAACGGTGTGATATCAATCGCTGGGTCTTCGTATGTTTTAGATATACAAACTGAGAATGCAGCCATTGCCAGGCGAATATATACATTGATCAAATCACTTTATCCATATCCGATTAAGCTTCTTGTTCGAAAAAAGATGCAATTAAAGAAGAATAATGTTTATATTGCACGAATTGAAGAGGGAGCGAAGGATATTTTACAAAGTTTAGATATTTTAGGCGAACCCTTTATCTTTATTCGAACGATTTCTAAGAAGTATTTAGAAAAAGATTGCTGCAAGCGTGCCTATTTACGTGGTGCCTTCTTAGCCGGTGGTTCAGTTAACAATCCTGAGACTTCATCATACCACTTAGAAATTTTTAATTCTTATCAAGAACATAATGATTCACTATGTGAATTAATGAATACATTTGGTCTTCGAGCTCGAATTTTAGAGCGGAGAAATGGTTATATTACCTATATTAAAGAGGCGGAAAAAATAACTGAGTTCCTGAATTATACAGGTGCACACCAAGCCCTCTTTAAATTTGAAGACGTTCGTATTATGCGTGATATGAGAAACTCCGTTAATCGAATTGTTAATTGTGAAACAGCAAATTTAAACAAAACAATTGGTGCAGCATTTAGACAGGTAGAAAATATTAAGTTAATTGACAAAGTTGTTGGGTTAGAGACCTTACCCGATAAGCTACAGGAAATTGCTAAGCTGAGAATTGAACATCAAGATGCTTCATTGAAGGAATTAGGTGAGTTAGTTACTGGAGGAACGATTAGTAAATCAGGAATTAATCATCGTCTGAAGAAAATTGATAAGATCGCCGATCAACTTAGACAGGACCATGGACTTGACTAGAAATATAATAGACAGTTCATTGAACATGGCTAGATTGAAGACTTGCTAAACCCTGTAGTAATCTCTTGAATATGACGACTACTATTTTTCGCTCAATTTCCTGGTATGGAAGTTGAGTGGTTGCAAATCTAAATATCCCCTTAAAAAGGGCAATTTCTCAAGTATTGAGGCTTTGTCTTTTTTTAAAAGGGGGCCTTACATGAAAAAACTAATCATAAGGGACCATCAATTGGTTAGAAGCGTTAAGTAAACATCATTTTTATGCGACTGATAAATAAATCATTAGATGTGTTTTTTTAGGGTTATAATCGGGTATTTATAAACATATAATTCTATCGTTGGTCAATGATCTGGTCAAATATGTGTATGATCACAGGATTACAATCTCTGGATCAAAAATTCTCAATATCAAGAATAACTGACCAATATTCTTGTTTTTGATTTGGGATAAGGTTCAGTAAAGCTCAACTAGTTCATCTTTATTCATTTTAGGAGGAGATTTCCTCATTGAATGGGGATTTACTATATTTAATAAACAGTGTGAAGGAATTTATCTACTGTTTAATGAGTTTCATCACTATTTAGTTAATATGATCTAATTGAGAGGAGCACAATGGAATGGTGGAAAAGTCATTGGTTGTAGGAGTTGAACCAGGTATACAAGCAGATATCGCTGCACAGTTTGTTCGCGAAGCTAGTCAATTTATAGCAGAGGTTTTCTTGGAGAAAAAAGGTCGCCGGATTAATGCAAAAAGTATCATGGGTGTTCTAAGTCTGGCCATTGCGCGTGGCGAAACAATCACTTTATTTATTGATGGTCCGGATGAGCAAGAAGCAATCAACGCTTTGACAGCATTTTTAACGGAAGAAAAATAGTTTTCCGTGGATGAACTGACTGTAAGCTCCCAATTTTAATAACAGCAGGGAAACCAGCGGTAATGATAGTTGCAGCGATTAAACAAGTCATCATTTTTAACTGATGGCTTGTTTTTTGTTAGCAAGGAAGGTTGCCTTTTCCCAAAAAAGTTTTGTTTAAATGATCAAAGTAAGATAAACTGAAACTATAGAAAGGATATCTGAAATATTGAACTACTTAGAATTTTCAAACAATAGAGGCAAAAAATAATGAATAGGAGAGGAGTAAGCGGATGACCTTAAAAATTGAACAGGTGACGAAGCGATTTGGGGATTTTACCGCTGTTGATCATTTATCACTGGAAATTCCAAGAAACCAAATTTTTGGTTTCCTTGGATCGAATGGGGCAGGCAAAACCACGACTTTTCGGATGATTTTAGGTCTCATTGATCAAACGGAAGGGAAGATCACTTGGGATGGGGAAGCTATTAATTATCAAAGAACGGATCAAATTGGTTATTTACCAGAAGAACGGGGACTATATCCCAAGTTAACAGTTAAAGATCAAATCATTTACTTGGGCCGACTGAAAGGGATGAAAAAAGGTGCTATCTTAGGCGAATTGGATAAGTGGTTGGAACGTTTTAAAATATCGCATTATATGGATAAAAAGGTTGAAGAACTTTCAAAAGGAAACCAACAGAAAATCCAATTTATTTCTGCGGTTATTCATCAGCCTAAATTATTAATTTTAGATGAGCCCTTTAGTGGTCTTGATCCTGTTAATGTTGAACAAATGAAAGATGCTGTTGTTGAATTAAAACAAAACGGAACAACGATTGTTTTTTCATCCCACCAAATGGCTACGGTTGAGGAGTTATGTGAATATTTGTGTATTATCCAGGATGGAAAGCCAGTTATACATGGTAGTTTAACAGAAGTCAAACGTTCCTTTGGAAAGAAGAATCTATTTATCCATGCAGATTTTGAATTGACCTTTTTAAAAGATTTACCTGGTGTAGTGAACCAAAAAATAACTTCTGAAGGTTGCATTCTACAAATAGAAAGTGAAGAAGTCTCACAATCTATATTAGAAGCTGTACACCAAAAAGGTATGGTCCGGCTGTTTGCTTTAGAAGAACCCTCCCTGAATGATATTTTCATCGAGAAAGTGGGGAAATCATATGAATAAGTTTTGGATTGTACTCGCTCACACTTATTTAACTCGCATTAAATCTAAGTCATTTCTTGTAACGACAGCAATATTTCTGGTTTTCATCGTTGGTTTAGGCAATATCGATCGGATCATTGATTTATTTAGTGGGGATCGGATAGATCAAGTAGCTGTTATTGATGATACAAATCAACTTTTTCAAGAATTGGTTCAGCAAAATGAACTTGCGGATACCAGTTTTGAATTAGTTGCTTATCAGGACACACTTGCTGAGGCGGAAGAGGAAATCTTGTCTGGAGAGTTAACGGGTTTACTCCATATTCAAACAGAAGAGGAAGGGTATTTTTCAACAATTTATTATACAGATCAATTAATTGATCAATCGATTCAACAACAATTGACGAATGACTTACAACAAATTAAGGTTGCTTTGGCAACGGCTGATCAAGGCATTGACCAAGCTGTTCTTGAAGAAATCTATCAACCTATTGAATTTGAAACGCTTGCAGTTGAACTTTCTGATGGTAGGACGGCTCGCACGGAAGAGGAAATTGGTGCCGCCCGTGGTTTAGTTTACGTCATGTTGTTTGTTCTCTATTTTTCAGTCATTCAGTATGGGAATATGATTGCAATGGATATAGCCAATGAGAAATCCTCCCGTGTGATGGAAATATTAATTTCAAGTTCATCACCAATTAGCCAAATGTTTGCTAAAATCACAGGGGTTGCTTTGCTAGGCTTAACGCAAATCTGTTTATTTATCGGTGCTGGCTACTATGTTATTGAAAGTAGATCGGATGTGATGGAAGGGGATATGTTCCAGTATTTTGGCTTTTCAGATGTAGCTATGTCGACATATCTATATGCGATCATCTTCTTCCTGTTAGGTTATTTACTTTATGCAACCCTTGCGGCCATGCTTGGTTCACTTGTTACTCGTATGGAGGATGTTGGGCAGATTATGTTACCAATGACCTTGTTAATTGTTGTTGCTTTTATGATCTCAATGTTTGGAATTAATATGCCAGAATCAAGTTTGATTACAATCGCTTCTTATGTTCCGTTTTTTTCTCCATTAGTTATGTTTCTGCGTGTTGGTTTACTAGAAGTACCTTTATGGGAAGTTGCCCTTAGTATCGGCTTATTATTGTTAACGACTTTTGCTTTAGCCATCATTGGAGCGAGAGTTTATCGAGGTGGGGTACTGATGTATGGTAGAAGTACATCGCTAAAAGATTTTAAACAGGCTTTACAATTATCGAAGAAAGATTGATAGAATTGACGACCCAATTTACAGGATTACAGTAAATTGGGTTATTTAATCTTCATTTCATCGAACGTGCATTCGTTCTAGAAGTTTGGTAAAATGATAGCATAAAGTAAACTTTCACTCGGTAAGGCTTATCCAGTCACTTAATTTGTGACAATATAGTGGTGAGGGGAATAGAATAATGACAGAAAAAATAAAATTTATCCATTGTGCTGATTTACATTTAGATAGTCCTTTTAAAGGGATGAGCACTTTGCCTGATTCTCTATATCAGGAGTTAAAAAACAGTACATTTGCAGCTTTAGACAATCTTGTGAATCTTGCGATTAAGGAACAGGTTGACTTCGTCTTAATTGTTGGCGACCTTTTTGATCAATCCGTTAAGAGTGTCTATGCTGAAATGCAATTTATCATTGCCTGCCAAAAGTTAAATAAAGTGAATATCCCAATCTATCTGAGCTATGGAAATCACGATTATTTAGAAGCGCGCCAACATACATTTACATATCCTGAAAATGTACATATATTTGAATCTGATCAAGTAGAAGTCAAGGTTTTTAGCAAGAATGGTCATCCCCTTGTAGGCATTCACGGTTTTAGCTATTCAGAACGGGCTGTATTGGACAATAAAACAACAGAGTTTCAGCCAGTTGAGGGCCTAGCTTACCAAATAGGAATGTTGCATGGGAGTATTCAGCAATCAACAGAACATGATTACTATGCTCCTTTCCAATTGAGTGATTTGCAAACTAAAAATATCGACTACTGGGCACTCGGTCATATCCATAAGCGTGCCATTTTAAGTCGCAATCCTGCGATTGTTTATCCGGGTAATACACAAAGTCGCTCAATCAAAGAATCTGGTGAGAAGGGATGTTATTTAGTGGAGCTTAATCAAATGGAGACAAAGCTAACCTTTAAAGCCCTGCATGCGATTCAATTTGACCGTTTGTCTGTTAATGTCAGTGATTGCCAACAAGTCGACCAGCTATACGATCTCCTATACCAGCGATTATCATCGTTGAAAAAACAAAAATCAATCATATTTCTAACTCTAACAGGCGTCAATCAGACCCTTGTTTCTCATTATTATCAAGGGGAAATCGATGAGATCATTATGCTTCTAAATGAACAGCAACAAGACCAAGAAAACTGGCAATGGATTCAGGCTGTTGAAATAGAGCGAGAAAGACAAGTAAATGAAGCCCGGTTGAAAGAAAATGATCCTTTTATGAATCAACTGTTAACTGACTTTGAAGATATTAATTGGGGACAATTGTCAAAGGATCTATGGCAACACCGTCAAGCCAAGCGATTCTTGGTTGAACTGAGTGAGGAAGAGAAAATAAAATTGGTTAATGACGCAAAAGATCTAGCACTATATCATTTACTAGGGATGAATAATGATGAGAATAAATAGTTTACATATTTATGGTTTTGGGAAATGGATCGATCAGAAAATTGATTTTAACCATTCTTCCTTTATTACAATTGTTGGTGATAATGAAACGGGTAAATCAACGATTCGGAGTTTTATTTTATTTATGTTATTCGGTCTATCCCCCCAACAAAGACAACATTTCTTACCTAAGCATGGGGGACAACTTGGGGGTAAATTAAGCATAGTCGCAGCTGATGGGAATGACTATATGATAGAGAGATTTCATGATCGCAATAATTGTGAAGCGATTTGTTATGATCAAGCCGGTCAAAGACTTCCATCAGATTGGCTAACAAATCAACTTCATGGTGTTGATCGGTCCCTTTATAATAAAATTTTTAACTTTGACGTTTTTTCATTACAGGTAGAAGGAGGATTATCAAAAGATCAATTGGGACAGGTCTTGTTAAGTGTAGGAATGACCGGTTCTGATCGAATTTATCAAGCAGAAAAACAATTACAGACTGTTATTCAGACAATTTTTAGACCAAGGGGAACCAAACCAGAACTAAACCAAATTTTAAAACAATTAATTGATAAAGAACGTCAATTAAAGCAACTTGAAGATTCCATTGCCATTTATGAAAAAAGCCAAAAACAAAGAATGGTTTATCAAAATCAAATCGCAGCAAAGCAAGAAGAGTTGGCCAAGGAAAATGAGCAGTTTGTTTTATTTAAAGAACAGGAGCGTATCTATCAGTCAATCGAAGACTATCACTTAGTTGTGGAGCAATTAAAACAATTGCCAGACACCGTTTATTTTCCAGAACAAGGGGAAAAGCGCTATCAGTCTTTAAAAGAACAATTACAACCACTTCAAACAGATCAGAGAGTTGCTGCCCAAAAGTTAATTGAACTTAAAGAGGAACTAGAACAAATACAGGCACAGCTTTTACCGACTGATATTCGTAACCAGCTGGTCAATCGTCTGGATGAAATAGCTAATTACCAGAGCCATTTTAATGAATACCAACAGTTGGAGCGACAAATAGCTGAGAAGACAAGAATGATTAAGGAAGGGCTAGGTCAATCTAAATTAAACATAACCGAAGCTGACTTGTTAGATTTACCAATTAATTTTACAACAAAAGAAATTTGGCAACAGTTAGCTGATCAATATACAAGACTGACTGAACAAGTCCCTAATTTAGATCAAAGCCTTCTTAAGTTAGAGAAAAACGAACAACAATTAACAACTAAGCTTAATGCCCTTAAAGAAAAAACTTTGTCAACAGTCGAAAAAAATATTTTAGAAAAAGAACTTGAACAAATGGACAGGACGTTTGTTGATAGTCCAGGGAAAAAGTCTAATCCCTTTAATCAGTTCCAAAAGAAAAATCGCTATCTAAACTTTATTTCAATCAGTGTGATGTTCCTTAGTTTAGCGCTGATGATCTTTAATAGGCAAGAAGAGTTTCTGATTCTTCCTTTTGTAATCATATTTATCGTTGGATGCTTTATTCTGTTCAAGCCAATTAAATTTAAAGGTGAAATGATTGAGGCATTAGAGAAGCAAGCTGAACAAGAATCGGAGCAGTCCATAAAAAGAAGGGATGATTTAATTAGAAGAATTGCTCAACATGATGAAAACCGAGACGCAGTTCTTCTCATTCAACAAGAATTAAAACAAATTAATATTGAAAAAATGAAGTTAACAGAACAATTGGCTATTTTAACTATGGAAAATGAGAGAATGGAACAATCTATTTATGAACAACAAGATAATTTCTCCTTTTTGGCCCATATTCCGGTTGAGTTTTGGCCGGACTTAGCGAAACAGTTAATCGAAGTGATTGATTTAATCGAACAGCGACAACAGTTGGATATCGATCGGGACCGAGAATTAGTATGGTTAAATTCATTCGAAGAAAAGATAAGGGCTAATTTTGCTGACTTGATTCAAGAAAGTCAACTTTCATTTCAGCAAGTCCTTAATCAATTACAAGAGTTATCTATTCAACAGCAGAATTTCTTTGTTCAAGAACAAAGAATTCAACAAAGAATAAGTCAACAAGAAGGAATCCATAATGAAATAAGAGCAAAAATGGCCCCCCTTCAAGAAGAGATGGAAGGGCTTCTTGAGAAAGTCGGGGTTGAGACCGAAGAACAATGGACTAAATTAGCCCAGCAATATGAACGATGGAGCATTTTAAAAGAACAGAAGGCAGAGTTGATTCGTCAAATTAAACTGCATCTACCTGACCATCTTGTGGGCAATATTTTAGCAGGGCAATATGATTCACTTAGTCAACTTGAGATTAAAATCAAAACAAGTCAGGTTAAAATGACTGAACTTAATCAGGAACTAAATAGCCTATATCAAAAGGAAGCAGAGCAACAAGCGATTTTAAAACAACAAGAGCAATCTAAAAAAGTCCTGAATCTTAAGCATGATTATTATTTTATTAAAGAAAAGTTCAATGAAGAAGCAAAAAGATGGCTGACTTATCAACTTGCTTTAGAACAAATTCAACAAACAAAAGAAAGATTTCAAAGATCATATTTACCTTTTGTCTTAGAAAAAGCAACTCATTACCTCAATGAAATAACGGATGGTCGCTATGTTCTGGTGGAATTTGATCAAACATTACAACAATTATATTTATTAACGAATGATGGAGATGCCTATCAAGCAAATGAGTTATCACAAGGAACATTAGATCAATTATTTGTTGCGATTCGATTGGGGATTAGTAGTTGGTTGGCTAAACATATTCAACTTCCTTTTCTTATTGATGATGGCTTTGTTCATTTTGACTCTAACCGTCAGAAGCAAATTTATGCTATACTTAAAGACTTAAAAGATATTCATCAAATCATTTATTTTACCAAGGAGAATAGTGATTTTGTTCAGGATCGTGATAGGGAAGATCAATCCATTATCTATTTAAGCTAATCTTGGTAGGATATGATGAAAAGTTGCATAACAGAATAAGGTAGTGTGAAATAATTTGATACAAATGGTGCTAAAGTAGACAAGGATTTGTCTGGTTTAGAAAAGGTATAACCAATTCTCTTGATAAACACAAGAATTCACTTCATGAGAGAGGGATCGTTGATGGAAAGCAAGAATAGATCGGAAGAATGGTTATTGTATGAAGAAACAATTGATCAATTTATTCAGATGATTGCAAAAAACATGGGGTTATATGGTATTACCCCTTCAATTGGGCGTTTGTATGGCAAGCTATATTTTAGTGAGGAGCCCATGTCTTTAGATGATCTGAGAGATGCATTAAAAATGAGTAAGACAAGCATGTCAACAGGAGTTCGTGCTTTAGCAGAAATGAATATGGTTGAACCAGCATTTCGCAAGGGGGTTAGAAAGGATTTGTATCAATCGGAGGAAGATTGGTATCAATCGTTTACGTCTTTGTTTGGCAATCGTTGGCGCCATCACACAGAGCAAAATATTGAAGAAGCGGCTCAAGCAATTTTAGTACTTGAAGAATTAGCTGAGCAGTCAACTGATCAGTTACTGAAAACCAACATTGCATTGGATATCGAGCGGCTGCAATATGCCCAAAATTATTATCGTTGGTTGATGAAATTTATTGAAGTCATCGAATCAGGGGAAATCTTCGAATATGTACCCAAAGAGGAAGAATAGTCCTGTCCACTAATTTATCGAAAAAATAAACAGAAGGAACTGCATTTACTATTTTATAAACTTTAGAAAAGTTAACGATTCGTGATATAAATAGAGGCTGGGACAAAACTCAGCTAAAATGAAAAAGGAATTCAGTTGCTACTTGATTCCTTTTTCTTATGATCATCATTTAAATAGAATCATCACCTCTTAAATGTTTTTGAGGTGTCACTCCCTGATTTACACTCTGGGTGGACGCTTTCCGCGGGTGTAGCCTCGGGCGCACAGGATGTGGGTCAGTTAGACCTTGCCACAGGACGTGGCGGTTTTAGTCTAACATTCCTTATTGCTCCACTACCGTGTCGCAATAAGGATTTTCGGACTCGTGGGACTGGGACTGGGTCTGGGACTGCGGTTACTCGTCCCACCGAAGATATTTGCGGTTACTCGTCCCATCGAAGACCGTTTACTGTTCCCAAAGGAGTCGCCACCCGCCGTTCCAATCACTGGCTGGGCGCTCCTAATAATGGATCATAAGAAGAAACACAAAAAGAAGAGATGAGAAGAAAGCTTTTAGAAGAAAAGACTGGCGAAACTTACGTTCAAGTTAAAATTGATGTTGAGCCGTTCTTTGAGTTTTTGAAGGCTAATTTGCATTTCACTCGTTTATCTTTAAGAGATAAATCCAAAGTACATAATGAACTAGGATTTGCGTTATTGGCTGTGAACTTAAGGAAATTCACGGCTAATAACTCTAAGACTCCAAAGAACTCAAACCACTACAAAATGAAAATGGTTCTATTTACGAAAAAACCGTAAATAGAACCATTTTTTACTCGGTGAGACTAGTTATATCCCAGCATCAATTTACTATTTAGTTGAAATCGATTAATTAGCATTTTCATAACGACTATCTAGATAATCAACAATATGAATTAAATAGCCTTCTAATGTTTGGGGTTGTCTGACGGCAGCTCCCCATTCAGGTAAGCCATGATGACATAGAATACAGTGGCTAATTTCATGAATGGTTTCAATGTCAAAGATTAATTCGAATTGTTCAATTAATTTAGTGAAAAGGAGTAATCCGTATGGAATATGTCCGATCATGACGCCAAGGGGATCCATACTTATTCCTGCCTGTTTCCGCTTGTTTAAAGTATCTTTGTTGGCAGTTGGATAAAGGATATCAAAGGCCTGATTTGAATTACCGGCATGATCATACTCCAATATCTTCCCGATATCATGAAGGAGAATGGAGATCATTAACACATTATAATCAGGTTTCTGCTCCTTAAAGGCCATTGCACCCTTGGTCATCGTATAAAGGTGGTCGATGGTTTGCGTCCAAGTTGAATATTGGTTGGCAACTACATCATTTTTGTAAGCAAGATAGAGATCCTTTTTATAGCTCTTCTCCACAAGTTGGATCAGTGTAATAACAGCTTCGATATGTCCCTTTTCTTCATTCATAATATAGCGGGCAATCCGCATTAATCCAATTGTATGTTTTAATAGTCCGCCTAGATAATTATGGTGGTGGCTTTTAGCGGCTGGAACAATACAAAAGTCTGCCCATAATAATTGTAATGTTTCTAACGCTAGCGATTGATAGGGTTCATCCAATTCACTAAGATAAACAAAGAGCTCAACAATCAGGCTAGGATAGTGTTCATCCGTAAATGGAAGGAATGAAAAAGGATTGATCGCTTCTTCCACCTGCTTTAGTCGATTAACTGTTAGTGATTTTTGATTATTATAATCATCGACGATCGCTTCAACATCAAAAACTGAATATTGTTCAAGTAGGGGTAGAACCTTATTAATCATGCCTTGGTTATCCCACATTTTCGCTGAGATCATTCCTGCATTATTGCTAAAGGAAAGCCGTAAATAGGGCTTGTTTGTTCGTGTTAATTTTACCTCATGATCATTTAATAATAAGCGTTGTTTGATCAGGCTACCTGCTGTTTGATCATCGATTTTAAATGTGTTATTTCCACTAGGTAAGTTAGGAGCGGGGAAATTGTCTAGGATCTGCTCAACTTCTTCCTCATTCATCTCAATATGAATCGGGATATGATCAAAAAAATAAGTTAAATCTATATTCATTTATTCCACCCCTTGGCCATTATATATTTTCTTTACTAAGAGAAACTACGGTTATGAAAAAAATTTCATAACCACTTCTTTTTATATTTAATGTCCTATCCATTTTAACCTAGTTTTAACAAAAAGACTATCGTTTATCTTTGAAAGGTAAATTCAAAGCCCATCATGAACTAGGATTTACATCATTGACTGTTCATTTAAGAAAAATAGGGACTGATCACTCGAAGAATCTAAAGAGGCAAAAAGAAAATGGTCCTATTTACGTTTCTTTCGTAAATAGAACCATTTATTACTGAGTAGGACAAGTTATGTCCGAGCCTCTTTAATTAGATTCATTATTCATTTTCAGCGTCTTCGGTTTCCTCATCTTCATTATCAGCATTTTCATCTTCTGCATCATCAGCTTCTGTATCGGCATCTTCGGTCTCAGTTTCACCATCGTCAGTTGCTGCAGGATCATCAAAGTTGAATAAATCTTCAAATTCTTCAATATTTACTTGAATATTGGCTTCTTCAAATAAACTTTGCATTTTGTTCATAGCGACTTCTTGATCAACTTGAGATAAAGCAATTTCTGTTCTTAAAGTATCTTTCATGTCTTCCAATGGTTCGATTTCTTCATCAGTTTCTCTGATATCAGTTACTTTAATGATATGCCAACCGTGGGTAGATTGAACTGGCTCACCAATTTCGTCAACACCTAAGCTATATGCCTTATCTTCGAATTCAGCAACCATATCTCCAGCACTGAAGTATCCAAGTTGTCCACCTTCACTAGCTGAACCTGTATCAGTTGAATGCTCCTCAGCTAGTTCGGCAAAGTCTGCGCCATCTAATAGTTGATCATAAAGATCATTAGCTGTTTCCTCATCTTCCACTAGAATATGACTTGCTTCAATTTCTGTAGACATACGTTCGTAACGGGTTTCAATTTCTTCATCTGTTACTTCGATATCTTCAGTGATTGCTTCTTGTTCGAGCAAGTGTAGTCTTAATGCTTCTCGATAATCTTCTTCAGATTGAAAGCCACTTTGTTGTAACGCCATCTCAAATGATTCGCCGTATTGATCTTTCATTGAATCTATTTGTTCGTCCACATAGTCTTCGTCAATTTCATACTTATCCTCTAAGATAAGAGAATAAACCATGTTTTGGAGAACAGTTTCTCCACTTGTTTCTTTTAACTTTTCATAAAATTCCTCTTTTGTAATGTCTCCTTGATCCATTTCCACCACAGCTTCGGAATTATCAGAGGAACAGGCAGATAGACTGATGACCCCTGCTGTAATTGTTGCTAAAATTGCTAACTTCTTCATTTTTGTAACACTCCCACTTTAATTAAGACAAATCTGTCTAAAATTTTTATTCTTAATTGCTAATATACCATAGATTAGACTTAAATAAATCATAAAAAATAAAAATTCCATTGTTTTTACTTATTCATAATGGATTCGCCCATGCCAATTTTTTGGTTAAACATATGTTGATAGTGAAAATGTGGAGGAGGTAGAAAAATGAGTTATCAATCAAATTATGGTGGGTTCGCTTTTATTGTTGTCTTGTTTATTTTACTAGTTATCGTTGGAGCGGCATGGATTTAGGAGTTTCCAATTGTAAAAAAAATAAAACATGAGATAAAAAAAGCTGATCTTCTGAAAGGACCTGTGTTGTAAAGGGTCTTTTCAAATTTAGATCAGCTTTTTTGATCGGGATTTTCCCGAAAGTGAGTCATTTAAATTCTTTTCTTTGTTTGATTATGCATCTCTTTAAAAGTTTCCTCAATTAATGAGTGAAACTTGAGCATTCTTTTAATCCGATCCTCAATTAAATCACCTTGAGAGCGCTTGTTTGCCTTTTCCCTAATTTGAGTGATCGTTTGTTTTTGTAGATTAATATGTCCCATCCATTTATTTAGATAAGCTTGCATAAAGCGTTGATAGAGGTCTTCATCAGCTGTATAAAGATTTTTCCTTACTCCTTTTTTCCAAACTTGTTTGACTAGGTTTAGGTCAAATAAATTTCGAATTCCTGTATTAACTGAAGTTTTACTTTTACCTGTAACTTGGCTCATTTCATCCAAAGTCATCGGTTGCTGATTTAAATAGAGAATCGTAAATAGTCTTGCATCTGATGGTGAGATGCCGAACATTTCAATCGTTTTTGAAAATTCATGAATCAGCTCATCTGTAATCGTCTGCTCTAAAGTCATCAGGTCGCCACTCCTTTCTGAAGTGAAATATACCACTATAAAATAGGATACACAATTTGAATGAAAAACAGAAATCAGATAATTGACCGGAATTTGGAGCATTACAAAGCTATTCTAAGAAAATACATAATAAAGTTTGTTCAGTTTAAACTGTACGTAAAATACGTACGAAATCAAACGAATTTGTTGTTTGAATGATTGAATTGGAAAAGGGTATAGTATCATAGTAGCAAATTTTGCGTGAATGACTTTATCAGACAGCTGATCGTAGAATTTAAACAACTTTACAATAGCTTTATACTGATTGAATAAGAGAGGTGAACGAAATTGTCAGTTATAGAAGTGAAAAATCTATCTAAGATATTTGGTAAAAATATTAAACAATCACTTCAGCTTTTAGATGAAGGTAAGAAAAAAGCTGAAGTATTAAAGCAAACTGGGGACACTGTCGGAGTTAACCGTGCTTCTTTTGAAGTGCAAGATGGTGAGATCTTCGTCATTATGGGGTTATCGGGTAGTGGAAAGTCAACTCTAATTCGATTGATCAATCGTTTAATTGAACCTACAGAAGGTAGTGTAACAATCGATGGGGAAAACTTAGCTACAATGAATAAGGAAAATTTACGCCGTGTCCGCCGAGAAAAACTAAGTATGGTTTTTCAAAAATTTGGTTTATTTCCCTTCAGGACGATATTAGAAAACACTGAATATGGATTGGAGATTCAAGGAATTGATAAAGGAGAGCGGACGGAAAAGGCTAAAAAGGCGCTTGATTTAGTTGGTTTAGCCGATTATGCAGATCAATATCCAGATCAGCTATCCGGTGGGATGCAGCAACGCGTTGGATTGGCACGAGCTTTGGCGAATGATCCGGAAGTTTTATTAATGGATGAGGCCTTTTCTGCATTAGATCCATTGATTAGAAAGGATATGCAGGATGAATTGATAGATTTGCAACAAAAAATGAAAAAGACAATTATCTTTATTACCCATGATCTTGATGAAGCCTTGAGACTTGGTGATCGAATTGCTTTAATGAGGGATGGGTCAATTGTCCAAGTAGGTACACCAGAGGAAATATTAGTTCATCCCGCAAATGATTATGTTGAGCGTTTTGTTCAGGATGTTGACCGTTCAAAAGTTTTAGTAGCTGAGAACATTATGCGACGTCCCGAAACAATTAATATTGATAAGCATGGTCCACGTGTAGCACTTGAGCGGATGCGTGAGGAAGGGCTATCTGGTATATATATAACGGACAGTAAACGAAATTTAAAAGGGTATATTACAGCAGATGAGGCTTCCGCAGCATTAAATAAAAACATCCGTGATTTAAATAAGGTGTTAAATACTGATGTTCCAACTGTTGCACGAGACAAGCCGATGCAGGAAATCTTTGATATGATTCATGATTCACCAATTCCAATTGCAGTAGTAGATGATGAGAAATTAGTTGGTATTATTATTAGGGGTTCTGTTTTGGCAGCATTAGCAAGAGAAAGTGGGGTGCAGATCAATGTTTGATTTTATCCCTGAAATTCCAATTTCTGATTGGATTGATGTTGCTGTAGATTGGATTACGAATTCATTTTCTTTTATATTTAATCCACTTCGAAATGAATTTGGTGACTTTATGTCGTGGACCGCAGATTTACTCGCACAGATTCCGGCATTTATTGTTGTGTTGATTGTTTTTATCGGAGCTTTCTTTATCACAGGCAAGAAATTTGGTTTAGCAACCTTTTCGTTAGTTGGACTCATTTTAATTTATAATCAAGGACTTTGGGATGAGTTAATGTACACATTTACACTTGTACTGATTGCTAGTCTATTATCTGTTTTAATTGGTGTTCCAACTGGAATTCTCATGTCGAAGAACAAAGTTTTTGAAACAATCATGTTACCGATTCTGGACTTTATGCAGACAATGCCTGCATTTGTTTATTTGATTCCTGCTGTTGCTTTCTTTAGTATCGGGATGGTTCCAGGTGTGTTTGCCTCATTAATTTTTGCCACACCACCAACGATAAGATTTACCAACTTAGCTATTCGACAAGTATCAACAGAGCTTGTTGAGGCAGCAGAAGCATTTGGTAGTACAGGTTTCCAACGTTTGTTTAAAGTCGAATTACCGATGGCTAAATCAACGATCATGGCTGGTGTTAACCAAACGGTGATGTTGTCATTGTCAATGGTTGTTATTGCTTCAATGATTGGTGCACCAGGATTAGGTCGACCAGTATTATCAGCTCTTCAACGTGCTCAAGCGGGTCCGGGCTTTGTAGCTGGTATTTCAATTGTGATTCTAGCGATCATTATGGATCGATTTACGCAAAATATTTATCAGAAAAAATAATTTGATGTTTGGTAAGCTTACAAACACAAAAATATATTGTTAGAAATAAAATAACTGAAAAGGAGACTTTTTAATGTTTAAATTTTCTTGGAAAAAGATAAGTCTATTATTTGTATTGTCATTATCACTCATTTTGGTTGCTTGTGGCGAAGGAAATGATAATGGTGCAACAGGTGATGAAGAAGGAAATGGTAATTTAGGTGAAACTAATATAGAACTTGTATATGTTGAATGGGATTCAGAAGTTGCTTCAACCCATGTTGTTGCAAAAGTTTTAGAAGAACAAGGTTATAATGTTGTCACAACTCCAATTGATAATGCGATTATGTGGGAAGCTGTCGCTAGTGGTGATGCTGATGGTATGGTTGCTGCTTGGTTACCAGCTACACATGGTGATCTTTATGAAGAATATCAAGATCAAATTGATCAATTAGGTGTTAATTTAGAAGGCGCTAAAATAGGTTTAGTTGTTCCTGAATATATGGAAGACGTTAACACAATTGCTGATTTAAATGATTTTACAGATGACTTTAACGGAACAATTACTGCAATAGAACCAGGCGCTGGTGTTGTACAAGCTGCTGAACGCTCAGTTGATGAGTATGGTTTAGAGGGTTGGACAGTTGAAACATCATCAAGTGGTGCTATGGTAACTGCATTAGGCCAAGCATATAGTAATGAGGAACCAATTGTTGTGACAGGTTGGACACCGCACTGGAAGTTTGCTGAATACGATTTGAAGTATTTAGAAGATCCAGATAATGTATTTGGTGAAGCTGAAACAATCGAAACAATGGTTCGCTTAGGTCTTGAGGAAGATAGCCCACTTGCCTATCAAATCCTTGATAACTTCCATTGGGAAGCTACTGATATGGAAGAAGTAATGTTAGATATTTCAGAGGGTACATCAGCTGAAGAAGCTGCTGAAACATGGATTGAAGCAAATCGTGACAAAGTAGATGAATGGATTGCTGATGCTGAATAAGTAACGATAAAAACTGCCAAGCAAATTGCTTCGGCAGTTTTTTGATTGACTAGATTTGCAGTAGAAGAAGGGACGATGATATAGATCCCTTTTCACATTTTATGCTTAAGTTTGTGTCTGATCTTCTAATTCTTTTAATCGTTCTTCAATTTGAGCTAAGTAAAGTTGAATTTGTTTTTGATGTGGTTCAATTGTATTTTTCCAGCTTTCGATTGAATTTTTAACATCTAATGAAAGTTCTTTAATTAGTAAAGCGCCTTCTTTTGACGTTTTAATTAGTTGTTCGGAAAGCTCCTTGCCATTTTCTTTTACATTCTCAATTGAATCTCTAACATCATCAATTTGTGCTTTAATATCTGCTCTTGTTTCTTTACCGGATTTTGGTGCGTTTAATAAAGTAACAGCTGCACTGATCACGCCTCCCGTAAATAGTCCAAGCATGATTGATTTACTTTTAGCCATTTCAATACTCCTTTCTACTTATTGCTACTTACTATTATCTTCTCTTTAATTCATTGAGTCAAACATCAAAAATTAAAAGGGTAGCACTAAAATTAAGAAAAGCCTTATTTTTAGTGGGTGGGCTTGTAGTTTCTGTGGTATTTCTACCTAATAAACGTATAATTCTGGCTTTCTTGATAAAAGAAAATAAGAAGATCATCATGAATGAAAAGTAATTCTTATCAATTGGTGGATTGAGACCCCACTTAATACTCGCTCAAGAACTTCGTTTAACTTTGCTGGTTAAATCTCCAGTTGAGGAATCCCAGCAGTAGTGACTGATAAAACAGAGAATGTTGAAGGATGATATCTTAGAAAATTAAAATAAGTATCCACTAGTTTATCCGGTGGATACTTATATATTTCAAATTAAGCAAATTCAAAGTTTGATCGTTTCATAATCGACTGTATGATTGGATATAAAATCATAGTGAAAACGACGTTAAATAGTACTGCTGGCAATACAACGCCAACGAACATTGGAATAAATGAACCCCCCATTAAACCAACAACATAAAGGGCCATTACTAAAAAGATAGATCCACTCACAATAGTTCCGATAGTAATTAAAATGGGTATTGAAACTTTTTGGTTAACCTGCTTAGGAATAATTAAAAATAAGGCAAAAAAGATAAAGGCGGTGATTGGCTTTTCAACTAGATTAGAAATTTGCCCTCCTGGTGCAGTAGTTGTTAAAGCAGAGATAACTCCTGTCGCAATACTAACTATCAAGACATAATTAACTTTTGGAAATAGGATAATCCCAAGAAACATCATCGGTAACATGATATCAGGTTTCATTCCAAATAAAATCGGTGGTGCAATCATATGGAGAACAGCACCGATGCCCATAAATAATGCAAGTAGTATTAAATCTTTTGTTTTCATTCTCTTCTCTCCTCAGCTAAACTCATTTTTCTTCCATTTGTGCACTAATTGCCAAATGCGAAGGTTTTATTCAGTATATCATATTGAATTGAAATGTAAATACTAAATATTCTGAGAAATTAAATTTGCAATTTCGGCTAGATCTTCAGAACTATAATCATCATTATGTGTGACCCATTTTGGATTGAAGCCATCTGTTTGGTCATATCTTGGAATCAGGTGGAGATGTAAATGAAAGACAGATTGCCCTGCTAATTCACCTGTGTTGCTTAATATATTTATTCCCTTTGGTTTGAAGCTTTTTTCAATAGCTTGACATATCTTTGGTACACGTGCGAATAATTGACTTGCAATGTCTTCATCTGTTTGATAGATATTTTTAACATGTGCTTTTGGGATGACGAGTGTATGACCTTTAGTTACTTGGCTAATATCGAGAAAAGCATACACATCCTCATCTTCATATACTTTTGCAGACGGGATTTCACCATCAATAATTTTACAAAAAATGCAGTCTTCATTTGCTGACATAGCTGTCACTCCTCATTTTAAGTTTTCCTATACCCACTATCTTACCATTAATTGATTAGGGTTAGCAAAAGACAATTTTGAGATAGCCTTAGTTTGCATTAGGAATAAAAAATGGTAAAATTTAAATATATTGACGATAGTCAAATGAAGATAACTTTTTTACTTATTAGATTTATTTTATCGCAGATTGATCTCCCAATCATACTAGGGAAATGACTGGATGCTTAGGGGATCCAAAGCTCGATTTATTCACCGAATCATTAAGTGGAGTTTCACTTTGAAAATAAAAAAGGCTCTAGGAGGAAGTATAATGCCAGATTTACTACAGATTGAAAATCTTAAAGGTGGCTATACACATAAAGATGTTTTGCATGGTGTATCGTTTGATGTTAATCAAGGGGAAATCATCGGTTTGATTGGATTAAATGGTGCAGGGAAAAGTACGACAATCAAACATATTATTGGTTTAATGGAAGCACGTGCTGGTGAAATTAAAATATCAGGTTATACCAATCAAGAGGATACGGATTTTTATCGTAAACAATTTAGTTATATACCGGAAACCCCATTACTATATGAAGAATTAACTCTATTTGAACATTTGAAATTAACCGCAATGGCTTATGAGATAGATGAGGCAACATTTGAACAAAGATTACCGCGCTTGTTAAAAGCTTTTCGATTAGAAAAACAAATCAATTGGTTTCCTATCCATTTTTCAAAAGGGATGAAACAAAAGGTGATGATTATGTGCGCCTTTTTAGTTGAACCTCCTTTGTATATTGTTGATGAACCATTTGTTGGTTTAGATCCATTGGGAATAAAGGCTTTTTTAGATATGATGGTAGAGCAGAAAAAAAGAGGAGCGGGTATTCTGATGTCGACACATATCTTGGCTACTGCTGAGCGTTATTGTGATCGTTTTATTATTTTGCATGATGGTGGAATTAAAGCATCAGGTACGATCGCTCAACTGAGAGAACAATTTCAGATGCCAACAGCCACATTAGATGACCTTTATATTCAACTAACAGAGGAAGGGTAAAATGATGATGGAGAGTAAAGTATTATTTAAAAAACGATTCCAAGCTCATTTGAAAGAGACGATCCGCTATTTTCAATATATTTTAAATGGCCACATTGCAATTGCAATTCTTTTTCTAATTGGTGCAGGTGCTGTTTTCTATCAGCAATTTCTAGCCCATTTACCAGCTAATTTTCCGACAGATTGGATTGTTAGCTTGCTGTTTAGTCTAGTCGCACTCCACAATCCGATCCAAAATTTACTTAAAAAGGCTGATTTAGTTTTTCTATTACCTGCCGAGAAAAGATTAACGACCTATTTTAATTATACCTTATTGTATAGCTTCTTGACCCAGTTCTATTTGGTCGCACTAGTCATTGCAATATTTGCTCCGCTTTATCAGGTGAGCTATTCAAATAAAAGCTATTTTTCACTTGTGCTTATTCTTATTCTTTTTAAGTGTTGGCATTTTCTAATGAGTTGGTGGATGCTTAGGGTAAGAGATAAGGCGGTTCATTGGCAAGATAAGGCGATCCGCTTTTTGCTTCAGTTTCTTATTTTTTATTGTTTTATCAATACACATTTATTAGTAGCCCTTCTATTTACAGTTGGCTTATTCGGTTATCTATTCTACGGCTATCGCTTTAGTCATCGAAATGCATTAGCCTGGGATCTGTTGATTGAGAAAGATCAACAGAGAATGCAAGCTTTCTATCGCTTAGCGAGTATGTTTACAGATGTCCCACATTTCAAGGCAACAATAAAGAAGAGAGCCCTTCTAATTAAATGGTTGACCGGTAAGATCCCTTTTAAGCAAAAAAATACATATCGTTTTTTGTACCAGATTACCTTTATTCGGTCAGCTGATTATTTTGGACTTTATGTCCGTTTAACTATTATTGCAATTTTCTTATTGGCTTATTTTAATCAAACTGTTATTATACTTGGTTTAGTGTTCTTATTCTTGTTTTTGACAGGTGTCCAGCTCATTTCAATTTGGTATCACCACCGGACTAATATATGGAAGGAACTTTATCCCGTCAATTACAGTGACCGGCAAGAAGCGATTGTGAAGTTGATTGAGCAATTATTGTTTGGTCAACTCTCGTTATTTGTAATCACAGTTTTATTAGCTGGTGAAGGCTGGCAAGCTCTTTTGACAGCCCTGCTTGGATTTGCCTTTATCATCAGTTTTAGTAAGATTTATCTTGTTGATAAAATTAAACAATAAATCATTAAAGTGATTCACGCAATCGGTAAGACTTGATCTGATGAATCACTTTTCACCCTAGTGCAACTGTCAGTATGACTCCCATTTCAAGCATTCGAATAAAACTAAGTATGGTAAATGGGAGATCAACTGATAGTAAGGGCCCCCTTCTTGTTAGTAACAAATGTTTTCGCTGGGACGAGTAAGCCTAGTCCCAGTCCCCATTGATTAAAGTTTCACTTTATCGTTTATTTTGAAAAAAGTATGGAAAAATCATTCTTAAGACGGAGATAAAACCCTGCTAACGTTTGTTTAAAGAAATGAAAATAGTTAGTATAATAGACTTATCTCACCTTTACTGGTATTAAATTTGTTCCTTTGATAAAAAATTACCAAGAATAAATATGGAGTATTGGCCAGTGATGCTAATCTAGGAGATATTTGTAGTGATCCGAATGATTGCTAGTGGTGGGGTGTGAAGGATTTACAGTACAAAAAAGTGTTATTCTTTTATTTTAGTTTAGGATCGTTTATCGCAGGCTAAATGATTGTAAGACCTTTACCTTAATCGTTTAACTGGAATGATTGGATGATAGATGTGGCAATAGTCAGTAAAAGCCAAATCCATCCGCTTCCACCGAATGAAGTTTCACTTTATTAATAGGAAGAATGAATAGGACGACAGTAAAAAAGAAAGGGTGAATAAAAAGTGCAAAGTCGTTTTTTTCGTCATATAATAGCGATATTTATTATTTTGTTAGGTGTTATTCTAGTCTTAGAAAACTTAGATATTGTGACATGGTCGATCGTTGATTGGTGGCATTATATTTATCCAAGCTTCTTTATACTATTGGGAGTAAAATGGACTTTTAAAGCATTTAAAGGGTTTAATGGTTTTGGTACACCAGTATTTTTAATTATATTTGGTACCCTTTTGCTACTTGATCAATTTAATTATATTACCTTTAGTTTTTGGGATATTTATAAACTTTGGCCACTTATCCTGATTTTTATTGGTTTTTCCTTTTTGGGTATTCGCCCCCGCAGTAAATTTAAGTTTATCTATGATTCAAATGGTAGAGAGCCATCATTTGCTCAGGATAAGAGACCTAGTAAAGTAATTATCGGAGATTATAACTATAGTACAACAAATTGGAAGGTTGAGCCTATTAATATTTGGAATGCTGTTGGAGACCATACGATGGATTTCACCAAAGCATTTATTCCGGATGAAAATACACCGATAACAATTCATGGTTTAGCTGGAGATATCAATATTATCTTGCCTGATCATATTGACTTTTCCATAAGGGCAACTGTTCATGCTGGTGAAATTGTGTTAATGGAGCAAACTTCCCAAGGAATCAATCGCGTGTTAACTTATGAAACTCCAGGTTATGAAGAAACCACTCGTAAGCTCACCTTTAATTTAAAACTAAATGCTGGGTCAATTAGGGTTGATCGTATTTAAATTTTTTATCACAGTGCAACTGTCAGTAAGACTCTAACTTCAAGCATTCGAAGGAAAGTAAACATCGTAAGTGGGAGATCAACTGACAGTAAGGGCCCGATTGGTTTAAGGGCCTGTAGATTATATTTTTTTGGTCGTAACAAATGTTTTTGCAAGGCCAGTTGGAAGATAAGTGTGGGGATCAACAGGCAGTAGAGGCCTAATTCCCTCATCAAATATTCAGTGAATGATGGACCAGCGGCTAAATGAAGATTTAATTTATCAGGGTTATTGAACATCCTCCTAGGGAAGGTGAAAGACATGTTTAAAAGGCTTAATTCAATTCGTTATTCATATATACAAGCACAACTCACAACGGTTTTTTTTGTTTCAATTACCCTGCTTATTGTGTTAACTTTTATTGATATCACTGTAGATCTGGAGTGGCTTAATCAAATCAATATTATCTTGTTTTCATTGGTTCATTTTATGGTGGGTTCAATATTTGCTATTTTGATCGGTTTTAGGTCAAGTGGGAGATTAAAATCACAAATTGATGATTTGTCGGTAATGATTATGCAGTTATCACGTGGAAATTACCATTCTCGCTTTCGTTTGGAGGAGGCCGGTGAGGTCTCTAGAATTGGAGTAGAATTGAATGAGTTGGCAAAAAAGTTAGATGATCAAGTTCATTATTTACAGCGATTAGCGGATGAAAAGGCTGCTTATGCTGAAAGAGCACATAAAATTGCAACAATTGAAGAGCGTCAACGTTTAGCGCGTGATCTTCATGACTCTGTGAGCCAGCAACTTTTTGCTTTAACAATGATGTCTAAGGCAGTTGTGCGTGGAATTGAAAAACATCCAGAAAAGGCCCAACAACAGGTTGCAGATCTTGCAGAAACTGCAATGAAAGCCCAAACAGAAATGCGGGCGCTTCTGTTACATTTAAGACCCATCCATTTATCTGATCAATCATTGACGGATGGTATTCATAATTTGATTGCTGAATTAAAAACAAAAAGTGCAATTGAATTTCAAGTGAAGATTGATCAAATTACTGACTTGCCTAGATTTACTGAAGAACATCTTTTTCGAATCATTCAGGAAGGGCTATCGAATACATTACGTCATGCCGATGCGACGGTAGTTAAAATTTTCCTTAAACAAGAGCCCGAACATCTTTTTGTCCATTTGGCTGATAATGGTCATGGTTTTGATTGGTCTTTGGCAGATCAAAAGAAGACTTCGTATGGTTTAAAAACAATGCGAGAGCGAAGTGAAGAAATCGGGGGACAATTTAATTTAAGAACAAAGAAAGGTGAAGGGACATATATAGATATTCGTGTTCCATTTCCAAGACAGGAGGCTAATACATGATTCGAATTATTGTTATTGATGATCATGATGTTGTCAGGAAAGGGGTCATTGCTTATTTAGAAACAGAAGATGACTTTCAAGTGATAGGTGAAGCTTGCAGTGGAAATGAAGGTGTTGAAATTGTATTAGAGAAAAAGCCGGACGTCGTGTTAATGGATTTAATTATGGAAAACGGGAATGGGATTGAGGCAACGAAGCAAATTAAAACGGTCTTTCCTGATTGTAAGGTGATTGTTCTAACAAGTTACTATGATGATAAACAAATTTTCCCTGTATTAGAGGCAGGTGCTTTTAGTTATTTATTGAAAACGGCATCGGCTGAGGAAATTGTCAGTGCGATAAAAAAAGCGTATCATGGTGAAAATGTAATTGAACCCAAAGTCGCTCATCGGGTGATGAATCGTTTTCAAGGAAAGCAACTGACTTTGCATGATCAACTAACAGAAAGAGAACTTGAAGTATTAATTTGTCTAGCGAATGGTGCAACTAATCAGGAAATAGCAGATCAATTATTTATCGGGATAAAGACGGTAAAAACACATGTTAGTAATATATTGAGAAAGCTAGATGTTCACGATCGAACACAAGCAGCAGTTTATGCCCATCGCCATCGTTTGTTGTAATCGACTCTGTTTTAAATACTTACATAGAGATTTTATCGCAGTGTAACTGTCAGCAAGACTCTCACTTGGGGAATTTGAAGGAAAGCAAGCATTATAAGAGAGAGATCAGCTGTCAGCAGGGGTCCGATTGTTTCAAGGGCCTTTAGGTCATCCCCCTGTGACTGTAACAAGTGTTTTTGGTGAGACGGGTAACTGAAGTCGTTTCGGTGAGACGGGTAACCGCAAATATCTTCGGTGGGACGAGTAACCGCAGTCCCAGTCCCAGTCAGTGATGAATAAAGGAAGGAAGACCAAAGCCACCAGGTCCTATGGTAGGATCTACATGGCATAGATCCTGTAGGTCCAAGCCCACTGATTGAAGTTTCGCTTTATGGATTTGTGAAATCATTCTTCTATCCCTATGGGGCATGATAGAGAGGGGATGAATGATCCAAAAACCCATTACAAGGAGATTAATAATGCTTCTGAATATGGGGGATATTTTTAAAATTACGATATAGACACACTTTAAAGGACCTATAAAAGGTGCTAGGTAGTGGGTGGGGTTCATTAGGAGGAGACTTAGCTTTTTGCTTTGTCTCCTTTTTGTGTTATAAAAGGATAGTAAAGTGAATTAATTGCAATGTAACTTTTAATAAGACCCACTTCAAACATTCGAAAGAAACTAAGAAGTGTAAGTGGAGATCAACTAACAGTAAGGGTCTGATTGGTTCAAGAGCCTTATCCTTGTGGTCGTAACAAATGTTTTTGCTAGGATGAGTAACCACGAATCACTTCGATGGGGATAGTAACCGCGGTTCCAGACCGAACAAGTGGGGGATGGGAATGCAGACTAAACCGACCAGGTCCTGTGTAAAGTCTGCATGAACTAGGTCTACCCCTAATGATTGAGGTTTCATTTTATAAGAAACAGATTTTTAGAGGGGTTAGGATGGAGTAAAATCCTCTTTATACAAATGTCTTTGAGTATTAAAATAAGGATAATGATATAATTAATATCATTTTTGTAGGAGTAATGGAGTGTTTTTATGAATAAATTCAATGATTTAATAGATAAAAATTGGGTACTTCTAAAGCGCCCGTGGTTTAAATGGCCGCTTCTAATCCTATTAACTTTAATTGGATTCAGCATCATGGTATTTTTATTTATTATCTTTGGTGGCCGTCTAATTGTTGATGAAAAAAAGCTTGTTTTACCGGCGACGACATTAGTTGTAACAGAAGAGGGAGATTATGCTGGTCGCTTGTATCAAGAGAATCGCCATCTTATTGAATTAAATGAGGTTCCAGAGCATGTTCAGGAGGCTTTTATTGCTGTAGAGGATCGACGCTTCTATTCACATGCAGGCATAGATTTTAAATCCGTTATTCGTGCACTTTATCAAGATCTAATGGCATTTGATAAAGTAGAAGGTGCTAGTACAATTACACAACAACTTGCCAAAAATCTTTTTTTAACAAATGAGAAATCATGGATGAGGAAAACAAAAGAAGTGATGGCATCAATTTATTTAGAACGTCATTATACAAAAAATGATATATTGGAGTTATATTTGAATCAAGTTTATTTTGGCCATGGAGTGTATGGGATAAGGACTGCAAGTGATTATTATTTTAACAAGTCTGTCGAAGAATTATCGGTGGCCGAGGGAGCGCTTTTAGCTGGGATTATCAATGCACCGAACTATTACTCACCACATATAGATCAGAATCGGGCCTATGAGCGTAGAAATCTTGTGATTAGTCAAATGGAACAGGCTGGCTTCATTAATCCTGAACAGATGTTATCGATACAAGGCCAAACGTTAACAGTGGTTGATCCTATTGATCGTAATAAACCTTGGATTGATGATTATCTTGAACTTGTGATTCGAGAAGCAGAAGAACTCTATAATATTTCGCGTTCAGAACTACAAAGAGGGGGTTATCGGATTACTGTTTATCTAGATCCGATAGCACAAAAGGTGGCTTATGAGCAGGTTCAGCAGGATAACTTTTTTCATGGATCTAAAGATAATATTGAAGCCGCTTTTTTATTACTTGACCAGGAAAGTGGCCAGTTACGGGCAGCATTAGGAGGGCGTGATTTTTCAATTGGTGATCATCATCGTGCACTCGTAGAAAGACAGCCAGGATCGGTAATCAAACCACTAGCTGTCTATGGTCCTGCGCTTTCTGAGGGTTACAGTCCCTATGCTATGTTAGAAGATACTAAGCGAGATTATGATGGCTATCAAGTGCGGAATGCTGATGAAATATATCAAGGAGAGGTTTCGATGTATGATGCCGTTACTGTATCTAAGAATACTTCAGCAGTATGGCTCCTTGATGAGATTGGGATTGAAAAAAGTAAAAGTTATTTAGAAAAGATGCAGATTACTTTATCGGATGATGGCCTTGCTATTGGGTTAGGTGGCCTGAAATATGGGTTAACGCCTTTGCAAATTGTAGAAGGCTACCGTACATTTGCTCATCAAGGAGAGTGGATTGATGCCCACACGATCGCGGCAATTGAAGATCGCAATGGTCAAGTTATCGCAAAAGCGAATCCAAGTACCAATCAAGTTTTTACCAAACAAGCAGCATGGTATATGTTGCGAATGCTCGAGAATGTAATCGACCAGGGGACAGGTCAAGCCGGTAGCTATTCAAAAGCATTAGCCGGGAAAACGGGAACAACTCAGCATCCACAAGCTCCAGGGAAAGTTAAGGATAGTTGGTTTGCCGGAGTGACACCAGATTATGTCACTGCACTTTGGATTGGCTATGATACAAGTGATGCCGAACATTATTTAACCGTAGGAAGCGAAGCCCCTACTGAACTTACAAAAGCTATTTTAGTAGAGATTGATCGGGAGCAAGACTTAACAAGCGCATTCACTTTGCCAACAGATGTCGAAGAACTGCCTGAACCGATTGAATTGCCTGAAATCGAAAACCTTGATGTATCTTTTAAACTCGGTGGTTGGCATCTTATCCGTGGTGAGTTGACTTGGACACCAGCTGATGATAAAAGAGTAATCTATCATATTTATCAAGTAACTGAAGATGGTGAAACAGATCAATACCTCGGACAAGTAGAAGGAAAAGGGCAATTCTCCCTTACGGACATCTCCATTTTCGATGAGTCAACATTTTATATTGTCCCTTACAATCCATTGACCGATCGAATGGGGACACGATCAAACACTGTAACACTATCATTATTAAACTAATTAAAAACTCCTACCTCATTTTTATGAGAACGGGTTTTTCCCCGTAATGAAGTTCTATGCTCGTTTGGTGGGGGGCTATGCTCGCCCGCGGTGGTTTTATGCTCGGAAACTGATGTGCTATGCTCGGAAATTACAGTCTATGCTCGGAAATCGATGTTCTATGCTCGGAAACTGATGTTTTATGCTCGGAAATCGTTTATGCTCGTTCGCGGTGGTTCTATGCTCGGTTGTGCGATTCTATGCTTGTTTGGTGCGGGGCTATGCTCGTTCGCGGAATTCTATGCTCACGATAGTAATTGTATTTTGGATTAATTACTATTAAATGTGTTTTATCAATTTAGATATAGGGTAACATTGTTATTGTGATAAAGCTACTTTGGTAGAGGGAGGTGTGATTAAATGAAGGTTACGGTTGTTGGTTTTTGGGGGGCATACCCTGCTGGGTCAGAAGCAACTTCTTGTTATTTATTTGAAAAGGATAATTTTCGTCTATTGATTGATTGTGGAAGTGGGGCGTTGGCTCAACTGCCGAAGTATGTTGACCCTTATGATCTTGATGCGGTTGTTTTATCGCACTATCATCCGGATCATGTTGCTGATATTGGTGTATTACAACATTTAATTAAGGTCCAAAATTTAATTCGAGAGCAGGATCATAGTTTGAAAATATATGGACACACTGATGATCAAGTTGCTTTTGCTGGACTTGCTAGTAGTGATACAGAGGCTATTGCTTATCAGCCCAATCAGCTTTTGGCCTTAGGTCCATTTAAAATTGAGTTTCTAAAAACAATTCATCCAGTTCCTTGCTATGCGATGCGAGTGACTGATGGAGATAAGGTTGTTGTCTATACGGCTGACTCAAGTTATCAGGATGCTTTTATTCCTTTTAGTAGAAATGCTGATTTACTTATTACCGACTGTAATTTTTATCAAGGCCAAGATGGGACGGCGGCAGGACATATGAACAGTGAGGAAGTCGGCATGATTGCTAAAAAGGCAAATGTTAAAACTTTATTGTTGAGTCACCAACCTCATTTTGGTGAGCGAAAGCAATTGATGGTCGAAGCCGGTGAAATTTTCTCAGGAAAGATTAACCTAGCGTATACTGGCTATCAATGGACTGGTTTTTCCTAGATTAACTGACTGTAGCTATTTTTAATTATAGGAAATAAAATCTGAAGTTAATCGTAAGTTAAAGTGTGATTCGTCATTTAACATTCAATGACGGAAGAAACTTAAGTTAGTGGTGCAACAGTCTAAAAGACAAATTCCTTGCTTTTAAGGAATTATTTAAATATTATGATATTAATGACTACTGTGAGGGGGAGATAAAATGAAGTTTATTGACAATCAAGGTATTACAGATCCATATATAAACCTTGCGATTGAAGAGTATGTTTTAAATAACTTTGGTGAAAAGGATACATATCTTCTTTTTTATGTAAACCGTCCATCAATTATTATAGGACGTAATCAGAATACAATTGAAGAAATTAACACCAAGTATGTTGAAGAAAATGATATTCGAGTTGTTCGAAGACTTTCTGGTGGTGGAGCAGTTTACCATGATGAGGGAAACCTTAATTTTAGCTTTATTACAAAAGATGATGGTGATAGTTTCCACAACTTCGCTAAATTTACAGAACCTGTAGTAGAAGCACTTAAAGCTTTAAATGTGCCTGCAGAACTCCATGGTCGCAATGACCTAGTTGTTGATGGCCGAAAAATTTCAGGAAATGCTCAATTTGCAACACGTGGTCGGATGTTTAGTCATGGGACATTAATGCTTGATTCAGAAATTGAACATGTTGTTTCAGCGTTAAATGTTAGTGATGAAAAAATCAAATCTAAAGGGATCAAATCGATTAGAAGTCGAGTAGCGAATATCTCTGAATTTCTGGATGAAAAAATTACGATGGACCAATTCAAAGAACACATTTTGAAATTCTTATTTAATGTTGATGATGTAGCGGATGTTCCACGATATGAATTAACTCAGGAAGACTGGGATAAGATAAATAAAATTTCTGAAGAACGTTATCAAAAATGGGAGTGGAATTATGGTAAGTCACCAACATTTGATATTCAAAAAACACATAAATTCCCATCTGGTTTAGTTGATGTTCGAATGGATGTCTCAAAAGGAACGATTAAAGATTGTAAGATTTATGGTGACTTTTTTGGTGTCGGTGAAGTTAAGGTTATTGAAGATAAATTAATCGGTATTCAATATCGCCGCCAAGCACTA
This sequence comes from Amphibacillus sp. MSJ-3, assembly GCF_018919165.1. Classification (GTDB taxonomy): domain Bacteria; phylum Bacillota; class Bacilli; order Bacillales; family Amphibacillaceae; genus Amphibacillus. The sequence goes on from NZ_JAHLQM010000004.1 coordinate 103,071, forward strand.
GAAGAGGCCCTAGCCGAGATAGATGTTCCACATTACCTAGGTAAGATTTCAAAAGAAGAATTTATTAATTTAGTATATTAAAATAGTATCATTATCATATATTAATTTAGCGACTAGCGAAAGATAGATCCCTTTCACTGGTCGCTATTTTTTTAATAAGGTCGTTTAGATGTAACTAAATGGTCCTTTTTATTCAGGAAGAATTCCTCATGGGGACGATAATCAATTAATTTTTTCTTCATTAATTTATGATAGCTTACTTTGAAATAAGGATCACCATGTATAATGGGAAGTTCACCGGTAAGATCGTAATAATGGTCAACAGCTTTTTGAATAATATCGTGATCATATGCTAACTGATATTGATCTTGATTAAAGACCTCATAGGTTTCTCGTGACATATAATAGGTTTCAATCGGAATACGTTTTAAATAAGGTGCAAGTTTTTGATAATTGATCGTTAGATTTTCATTTATTAATGTACTAAGTGGGATACCGTTAGGGAGATCCTCTGTATATTTATTAATCGCTCGCTTTAATTCATCCATGGAAACGTTAGCAATTGGGTATTCGCGTTGCTTCTTGAAAAATTTAAATGGATTCCACATATCATTCGACTCCTTTTGTAAAATTCCTGCTAATAACTAGTTAAAAAGTAGGAAGACTATATAATTATGTCTAATTTCTGAACTTTCACAAAAAATCTGGTTTTATATGGGTAGTTGTGTATAATTTACTTATAGAATATTTTTACATAAAAGTTCTATAAAATTAAATGTGAGAAAGGATGTTTGTTATGACTGTAGAAATTAAAACATCTCATGAACTATCACATTCAACTATGGCTTTTATGGCAACTAAGACAGATAGCTCTTGGGGTACCTTGATTTATGAGGAAGAGGTGACTGAACCGATTTTTGTTGATGTTCCTCCTAGAAAATTGATCGAGGCGGCTTGTCGACAATATGGAGAAGAGTTGATAGCGAGGATTGATAGTGCGAAAATACTGTGTGGTTTTAATAATAAATCCCCAATTGCTATTAGTGTTACAAACGAATATTATTTTTTTCCGATTCATTCACCTTCCAACATAGACTGTTCTTGGCTTTCACATACCCATATTAGGAAAATTTCAAAAGAGAAATATAGTAGCTCTACCGTTCTTTTTAGAGACGGTCGAAAAATATCAGTCCCCGCCTCAAAAGGGACAATGTTAAATCAGCTACATCGTACAGCCCAATTCCGATTTGCCTTGGAGCAACAGATTAAACCTATACAGCAAAAAAAGGCTATTGAAGCAATTCTTATGGTTTTAGGGTATGATAAAAATATTAGGTATTAATATTATTATAGCACAGATCCTGATAGAAAATGGTCTATACTGGATCTGTTTTTTTATGAATTTTTAAGACGAAAGTTCATGAAAGCTTGTTTTTTCCTTAGTCGTTTTTCAACCTTAATTTTGCTAAAATAGATTCAACTTTTTTCTGAATCAGCGGATTGAAAAATCCCTTTTTCCCATATGATTTTTGTAGATAAAAAGATCAGCAGCGAAGCTATCGTTTCGTTCTAAAACAATCACAGTAAGCCTTTGTACGTGTATATATTTACCTAGTTGTTGACCTACAAGTAATAGGTCTTGCTTCAGTCACTGCAAGAGAGTAAGGTAGAGTTCCTTGATTTTTAAACTGACTCTTTTCAATTGCGGCAATTGCCATGAATATGAAAAAGAATCCTGAGGCTAAAGCATGCTTTTCCTCTGTTAAATAAGGCCTGTGTTATCATTCTTTCAATGTCGGGATGGATGTTCCGTTATCAACTAAAAAAAGGCAATAGATTTTTATTAAAAATGCAGTAACTTTTTAACTGAATCTAACGTCCTTTTTAAAAGGAAATATAAGATAAATAAGCCAAGCTAATATTAAATTTTTTGATTGCAGGCTATAATGAAAATAGATCATATTTTAAAGAAAGATTTAAGGTGATAAGTAATGAAAATATATATGACAACTAGGACAAAATCGATTGATTCCTAGCGGGTCTATTGCTTGTAACAAGTGAAATAAGTCCTGGATTTAATTAACTACAGATGAAAGCTCTTTTTAATTTTGAAAAAGATATGTTCCTGAGAGATTAGTTTTGTCATAAATCGGGTTATGATCGATAACTTTTCGGGAAGGGTAAATAATAACTATAATATGAAGAAGGAATGATCATATTGATTCTACTAACAAATAGTTCTATAACAATTGTGCAAATTCGCGAGCTTCTAGAAACGAATCAGTATGATACGTTAATAGAAAAGATGTTAGTTTTCTATGAGGGGTTAGGTCCGATACCGGGGATTTTATTACCGTTTATTGAAGCACTCTTGCCATTCTTGCCTTTGATGGCAATTGTGGTAACAAATGCAGTTGCCTATGGTTTATTTAGAGGATTTTTCTATTCCTGGCTAGGGGCATCGTTAGGGGCGATTACAGTTTTTTTAATTATTCGCCATTTTCGACATATCAAAGTATTGGCATGGATACATAATAATCATCAAGTCCAACGCGTGACGGGTTGGATAGAAAGACGCGGTTTTGGTCCACTATTTATTCTATTATGTTTTCCATTTTCACTCTCATCGGTAATTAATTTAGTCTCTGCATTATCTGGTGTGAGCCTTTTTCAGTTCGCTTTAGCGATTTTGTTTGGAAAAGCAGTGATGATTTTTTCAGTTGCATATGTTGGGGATAGTTTAACATCCTTTGCTGAAAGCCCAATTAAAACGATTTTAGTCGCGGTCGGAATTGTGTTATTTTGGTTATTAGGTAAGTGGATTGAACGCAGAATAAGCATAAATGACATAGAGCCAAAACAACTACGGAAACGGCAATAATTGGATTATTACTATGGCGAAGCCTTTTTAGCTTCACAAGTTTTTGTTCTATGTTAAAATAGTTATACAGAACAAACGATCGATTCATCTATCGAATAAAAATAAATGAGAGGAGCAAAGGGAATTGTCTATTCGTATTTTAGTTGGTCCAGCGACCGTATCAAAAAGTGAACGATGTATTGATGAGATAAGAGCAGAGTTAATGAAGAATCCATATGGTCGTCCGATTATTTACCTTGTTCCAGAGCAAATGACTTTTCAACAAGAATATCAACTGTTATCAGATAAACAAATTAAAGGAAGTGTTCGAGCTCAAGTTTTGAGTTTTTCACGTCTTGCTTTTCGAATTCTTCAAGAATGTGGTGGTGCAACGAAGGCTTTTATTAGTTCAACGGGTATACAAATGATGTTAAGGAAAATTATTGAACAAAGAAAAACGGATTGGTACATTTTCCAAAAGTCAGTTGAGAAGAAGGGTTTTATCGAGCAGTTAGAGGCGATGATCACTGAATTTAAGCGTTATCGAATTACACCAGAAATGTTAGCTGATCAGTTAACTACTGTTGATGATTTCAAGCATACAGGAACACTTAATAAAAAATTAGCTGATTTACACTATCTCTATCAATCTTTAAATGAGCTCCTTGCTAACCAATACATAGATGGGGAAGACCGGCTTACCTTATTAGCCGAAAAGATACCCCAATCAACTTATTTAAAAGATGCAATTGTTTATGTGGATGGCTTTCATCGCTTTACTCCACAGGAGCAGGTTGTTATTGGGCAATTAATGGATCATGTCGAGAGTATAACATTCACGTTAACTTTAGATCCTTCAGAACTCAATCAGGAGATCCCGTTTGATATTTTCAGTCAAACAAAAGAAACATTCAGACAAATAAAGGCACTTGCATTTGAACGAAAAAAGGAATTTCAAGTAGATAAAATTGAACCACCAAAGGATTTAGCCCCACATATTGCTCATTTAGAAGGTTATTTTGATCAACGGCCGGCACCTGTTTATGAGCAAGAGGCCCCGATTCAACTTGCTTATGCAGTTCATCCGCGAGCAGAGGTGGAAGGGGTAGCACAAGAGATATTAAAACTCGTTCGAGACCAAAAATATCGCTATAAAGATATAGCGATTTTAATGCGTGATGGTGACCTTTACCATGATTTAATTCGGACGATTTTTGCTGATTATCAGATACCCATCTTTATTGATGAGAAAAAAGCGATGGTACATCATCCCTTAATTGAACTTATTCGTTCTGGTTTAGATGTTATTTTGACAAACTGGCGCTATGATGCTGTCTTTAGAATGCTTAAAACAGGTCTTATTCCTGCATTTGAAGAAGAATTCCCTCTTGATCAAGAGGCAATAGACACATTAGAGAATTATGCACTTGAATATGGTATTCGTGGTCGGGCACAGTGGCTTAGTAAGGAGCCATGGGTCTTTCAACGTTTTAAGGGATTTGACCAAGCTGTACAAACAGACCAAGAAAAACAAATGGAAGAGAAAATTAATATCTATCGTGCACAAGTCATTGCAGGAATGGCGGACTTTGATCGAGACTTTCGTACAGCAAATACAGTTCGTGAAAAGGCAACAGTGCTCTATCAATGGTTAGAGATGTTAGGTGTGGGTGACAGGCTAGAAGAATGGCAAACCCAGTTAGATGAGGAAGGAAGAATAGAGCAAGCCCGCGAACAAGAGCAGGTCTGGCAAGCGGTGATCAATTTATTAGATGAAATGGTCGAAATGATTGGCGATGAGTCGGTAACAAATAAGTTATTTTACCAAACCTTAGAAGCTGGCTTGGATACATTGACCTATAGTCATGTTCCGCCAACTCTTGATCATGTTGTTGTTGGTTCAATTGACCGTTCTCGACTTACGCGAGTGAAAGTAGCTTTATTACTTGGTGTGAATGAAGGGACTTGGCCAGCCAAGCCGCAAGTAGATACCATTTTGACAGAAGAGGAACGTTATCATTTGGAAGGTAGTGGGATTACCTTAGCTGATAGTGAAACCCAACAATTAATCGATGATTGGTTTTATATCTATTTAGCTGTAACTTTAGCAACAGATCGGCTTTGGATCAGTTATCCATTAAGTGATACCGAGGGGAAGGCGAAATTACCTGCATCACTTATTAAGCGAGTAACAAATCTATTTTCGCAATTAGCACCCCCTATTTTGCTACAGGATCCAGAGGAAATGATTGAGGCTGATCGTTTTGTGACAACCCCTAAGAAAACCTTATCTGCCCTTACATCACAATTAGCCAAGTACCAACGTGCTTATCCAATCGATTCGATTTGGTGGAGTGCATTGAACTGGTTTTTAGTTAGAAAAGACCAGGATCCGATGATTCACGATATTTTACAAAGCTTATTTTACCAGAATAACCCTGTAGATCTTACTCCAGAAACAACAGGGAAAATTTATGAAAATAAAATCCAAGCAAGTGTTTCACGTATGGAAATGTATTATCGTTGTTCTTATCAACACTTTGCCCAGTACACACTTAAATTAAGTGATCGACCAACATATAAACTTGATGCGCCTGATATCGGTCAATTATTTCACGAGGCATTAAAAATAATTACAGAATGGATTTCTCAAGAAGGCTATAGTTTTAGTGATTTAAATCAAGAGCAAGCAAATGATTATGCAGAACGCGCGATGAAAAAGTTAGCTCCCGTTCTACAACATCAAATTTTGCATAGTTCAAATCGATATCAATATATGCAAACAAAACTAGAACAAATTGTCGCACGAGCAACTTATATACTAAGTGAGCAAGCACGAAAAAGTGATTTTTCACCTGTGGGTTTAGAAGTTGGCTTTGGCTTAGATCAGCAATCACTTGAGCCTATTCGTATGAGATTACTAAATGATGTTGAGCTTATTTTAAGAGGACGGATTGATCGAGTCGATCGTGCACAAATTGATGACCAGTTATATTTACGTATCATTGATTATAAATCAAGCACGAAAGGTTTAAATTTAGTCGAGGTTTATTATGGTTTAGCTCTACAAATGCTTGCATATCTTGATGTTATTCTAACGAATTCTGAGCAATGGCTTGGTTTAAAAGCATCACCGGCTGGTATGCTCTACTTTCATGTTCACGATCCACTCTTAAGTGAGCAGGAAGCACTAAGTCAGGCAGCGATTGAGGATAAGCGATTTAAAAAATATAAGATGCAGGGTCTATTAATCGATCAAGAACAGATTGTCAAAATGATGGATACAGAGTTAGAGTCAGGGATGAGTGCGATAGTCCCTGCCGGTTTTAAAAAAGATGGAAGTTTTAGAAGTGGCTCGCAAGTTGCAAGTAAGGAGACATTTCAAATGCTCCAAGACCATGTTCGACAAATGATTGCTAATGCAGGTTTGGCAATTACAAATGGAGAAGTGAAATTAAATCCATATCAGCAAGCTGATCGAGTTGCTTGTCAATTTTGTCCATTTAAATCAGTTTGTCAATTTGACCCAAGTTTACCAAGCCATCACTATCGAAAACTACCTATACTAAAAGATGACATCGTTCTTGATAAAATGCGTGAGAGAGGTGATCGATTATGACAAGATGGACAGAAGAACAGACGCAAGCTATATATACTGCCGGGCAAGATATTCTAGTCGCTGCAGCAGCCGGTTCTGGTAAAACAGCGGTACTGGTTGAACGAATTATCCAAAAAGTAATTAATGAGGATCATCCGATTAATATTGATCAATTATTGGTTGTTACTTTTACAAATGCTGCTGCCCAGGAAATGCGTAATCGAGTATCACAAGCACTTGAACAAGCTTTAGAGGCAAAGCCTGATTCTAAGCATTTAAAACAACAACTAACACTATTACAACAGGCTTCAATCTCGACTTTACACTCATTTTGTTTAGAACTCGTCAAACGTTATAGTTATTTAATTGATATTGATCCGAGTTTTCGTATTGCAGATGATATTGAAGCAGATCTTTTACGTCAAGAAGTGATTGAGGATTTATTTGAGGATTGGTATGGTGAATCAGATGAAAAACAAGAGGCCTTTTTTGCAGTAATCGATCGATTCTCAAGTGATCGAAGTGATCAAGAAGTCGAGCTATTGATTTTGAAATTATATGATTTCGCGATGCAAAATCCTCAACCGGATCAATGGCTTGATCAAATTGTTGACCAATATCATTTAGTCGATTCAGTAGATGAAGATGAATTGGCCTGGCTAAATATTTTAAAACAAGAAGTAAGCGATCAGTTGGATCAATCGATTATTGATTTAGAGCAAGCGTTAGAGATAACCCGTGAAAGTGATGGGCCTTATCACTATGCCGAAGCTCTAGACTCAGACCTCATTTTAATTCGGGAATTAAAGGCAAATCTGGCCCTGAGTTGGGACGACTTGCAAGTTGCTTTTCAGACTTTATCATTTAAAGCATTATCAAGAAAAAAGGTCGATTGTGAGCCAGGTAAAAAAGATCGAGTGAAACATCTTCGTGATCGAAGTAAAAAACGTTTAAATGATTTGGCCAAACAATTATTTACACGTGATCTTAACGCCCACTTTCAAGATATTCATGCATTAGAACCAACGATTAAACAACTTGTAATTTTGGTTAAAGATTTTAAAAGACGTTACCAGGAATTAAAAAAGGAAAAAGGCTTGGTTGATTTTTCTGATTTGGAGCATCACGCACTGAGTATTTTACGTGATAACACAGTGGCTAATGATCAAATACACCCCTCCAGTGTGGCTGAAGAATTACGCCACAAGTATGAAGAAGTATTAGTTGATGAGTATCAAGATACAAATATGGTTCAAGAAACACTTTTAAAATTAATCTCAAGAGAGGCGCCTGGCAATCTATTTATGGTTGGCGACGTAAAACAAAGTATCTACCGATTTCGCCATGCAGAACCGTCTTTATTTATTGAAAAATATAAACGTTTTTCAAAAGAGGTTCATTCAGGTAAACGGATTGATTTAGCAAAAAACTTCAGAAGTAGAGAACAAGTTTTAACAGCAACAAATTATATTTTCAGACAAATTTTAGATGAGGAAGTTGGAGAGATTAGCTATGACCAAGATGCTGAGTTAATTTACGGTAATATGAGTTATCAAGAGGCTAATCAAACAGATGTTGAAGCGGAACTTGTTATCATTGATCGCTCAGATCAGAAAAGTGACGAAGATGAAGAGGGGACGGCAGTTGACCTAGCCAAAGCAGAAATTGAAGCTCGTGCATATGCTAAGCGGATCAAAGATTGGATTGGGACAAACGGATCAGAACCAAGGCTTATTTTCGATAAAGATACGGGGATCAGTCGTCCAGCCCAATATCGAGATATTGTTATTCTTTTAAGATCGATGACTTGGGCATCAACAATTATGGAAGAATTAAAAAAACAGGGGATACCTGTCTATGCTGAATTAGCAACAGGTTACTTAGAAGCAATTGAAATTAAAGTCATGTTAAATTTATTAAAAGTCATTGATAATGCCAAGCAAGATATTCCGATCGCTAGTGTACTAAAGTCACCAATTGTCGGTATTAATGAAGAAGAATTATCTCAAATTCGGTTAGCAGATCAAAAGGTAAGCTACTATGAGGCATTACAAAAGTTTGTATCAACCTCTGCAGAAGGTGCTTTGAAAGCTAAATTAAACCGATTTCTCGAACAACTATCAAATTGGCGCAGCTTAGCAAGACAAGGGAGTTTGTCAGATTTAATTTGGCAGATTTATCGGGAAACAGGCTATTATGATTTTGTTGCAGGTATGCCTGGTGGACGTCAGAGACAAGCAAATTTACGAGCACTCTATGATCGGGCAAGAGGTTATGAACAAACGTCATTTCGAGGTTTATTTCGCTTTTTACGGATGATCGAACGAATGGAAGATCGTGGTGAGGACCTAGGAGCGGCTCGTGCTCTTGGTGAACAGGAAGATGTTGTCCGAATTTCAACGATTCATAAGAGTAAAGGGTTAGAATATCCAATTGTTATTTTGGGAGCAATGGATAAGGCCTTTAATCAACAGGATTTACGCCAACGTTATCTCCTCCATAAGGATTTTGGGTTTGGAAGTCGATATATCGACCCAAACAATCGAATTATGTATCCGACCCTTCTCTATTATGGGATCAGACAATATATGAAGCGTGAACTTTGGGCCGAGGAGATGCGCGTTCTCTACGTAGCTTTAACACGTGCAAAAGAAAAACTCCTGATGGTGGGAACTGTTAATTCCTTTGAGAAAAAACAGGCAAGATGGTTAGAAGTTGTTGATCACCCAGATTGGATTTTACCAAGTGCGATGCGTCTGGAAATGTCGACCTATATGGATTGGGTAGGTGCCAGTTTAATTCGCCATCGACAAGGGGAAAAGTTAAGGGAAAATCAACAGGAAGTTAAGATTCCTGAAGAGATTTTTAATGATCAATCACAATGGAAAATTACTATAGAGCATGCTAAAGATTATCAGACTATATATTCAGATCAACAGAAAGAGGAGTTAATTGATTTAAAACATAAAATAATGAATGAAGAAATGATTGAAAATCTTGATCCAATTCAAGATCAAATGGTTACTGAACGCTTGGCTTTTCAATATCAGCATATACAAGCAACGCAACACCGTGCAAAACAATCCGTAACAGAAATCAAACGGCAACATGAGGAGATTGATGAGAATGCGGCAACCGAAATCATCCAACCCTATCAGCGCCAAATTATTGAGCGACCCGTTTTTATGCAAAAGGAAAAGTTCTTAAGTAGAGCAGAAATTGGGACGGCAATGCATACGGTTATGCAACATATTTCCTTCGATCGAGATTGGGACCTCAGCGGTATCACCAAATTTGTCCAACAGTTAGTCGTTCAGGAAATTCTTACACAAGAACAGGCAGATGCGATTGATATCCATGGTATTCAACAGTTCTTCAATAGCGAGGCCTTCCAGGTTATTAGTAAAGCCGAAAAGATTGAACGTGAAGTTCCTTTTAGTGTGATGATTCCGGCGGGCCAAGTTTATCAGGATTGGCAAGCTGGTCAGGAGGAAGAAGTCTTTTTACAAGGGGTGATTGATCTTCTAGTTAAAACGAGTGAAGGTTGGATCATCATTGATTATAAAACCGATCGTGTTGCCCGACTTATTGATGATAGGGAATTAAGTCGACTAAAAGATCGTTACTATACCCAGATCAAGCTATATAAAGAAGCGATTGAGACAATCTTACAGGTAAAAGTTGATCAAGCCTATTTGTACTTTTTTGACCAGTCCTTATTAATTAAATGGTAGGGGAGTTTAGAAAAGAAGCTGTACTAGGGTTAGACTACTTAGAAAAAGTAAATAAGTTAAGTAAAAAAAGCCGAGCGATAATTGTTAATATTACCGTTCGGCTTATTCTTTATGTCTAAGGGAATGGTCACGCCATTATTCTATTGTTATCTCTGGTCATAAAGGTATTTCGTCAATTGATAAAAACCTTCCTAAAGTCCCGTTAAATTTCCGACTAACCCAAGGAAGAAAGAATTCTCTTATCTAAACAAAGATTTGCTGTCGACAAATCCATTGCTTATAGAAAGCATAATTGGAATTTACCGCAGTCCCATTCAGTGGGGGAGAGGATGCAGATTAAAGTCACTAAGCCCTACGGTGAGATCCACATGCACTAGGTCCTGTAAGCCCACCACCCCACCACTGATTGAAGTTTCACTTTACCGGCCTGTATAGCCCATTTCAACCGTACAAGGACTAATGATCGTATTAAGGAAAAGTAAAATTAAGTGAAAGGCCATCTTTTTTAAAAAAATTTAAGAAAAAGACTTTATAACTAGTCGAAGATAACCGAAAATACAAGTATGGATTAAAAGTTGTGGGCTAAAAGGTATATTTAAATTGAGCTTTTATTAGAGAAGGGGATAGTTATGACTGTAAAAACAACTGACATCAATGAGCTAATTAAAGAGGTTTACAATGGAACGATATTTGCGGTAAAGAATATAATACCGCTTAAGCCAAATATAGGTGTACCACAACTAATTAATCCACCTTTAACCGTTAATTTTGGTGTAATGATTGGGTTTACCGGAGGATTAAAAGGAGAGCTTGTTTTACGGTCGAACACTGATTTTATTAGCGAAATCGGAGAAACAATGTTTGGTATGTCCCTTTCTGATGATATGTTAGAATCATTTGCTGGTGAACTAGGAAACATGATTGCTGGAAGTCTATCAACCTATCTTGCTGAGAAGAATATAAAGACAGATATCACTCATCCAACGGTTTTGAAAGGTGACGTGCAACTTTCTGGCTTTAAACGTGCATTACTAGTTGAAATTGAATATTCAGAGGATAAAAATTTAGTGATTCATTTGTTACTAAATCAATAAAATAGTAATCAACCTGACAAAAGTCACAGTTGTTAAATGTAATTAATAAGGTTATGCTTACTTTATCGTGTTATCTAGGTAATTGGTTGTGCATTATTAGATGATAGAGATATTATAATGAAATAAAGGGGTTAAGCATATGAGTACCGAAAAGTTTATTGTTTTTCAATTAAATGGACATGAATATGGAGCGAGTATTCAACAGATCGTTTCGATCGAACGTTTACAAGAAATCGTACCATTACCAAAGGTTTCTGATTTTATTGAGGGGATTACAAAGTTACGGGGAGATGTGATTCCGGTTATTGATTTAAAGACTCGAATGGATTTGAAAAAAACAACCGAAACAGACCAGTCTAGAATGCTTGTATCATTAGTTGATGGAGTTTCTGTTGGCTTTCTTGTCGATGCTGCTTCTGATGTTATTGATATTGATGATGCAATAATTGAACCTGCTCCAACGACAATTAAAGGGATTGATACGAATTTTCTAAGTGGTGTGGCTAAACTTGATGAACGTTTATTATTAATTATTGATTTATCTTATGTATTAAATTATGAAGAACTAACAGAAGTCAAACAAGTTGTTGAAGAAGAGAATTGAAGATAAGGGAGAAATAGAGACATGGCTCGAATTTTAGTAACAGATGATGCAGCTTTTATGCGTATGCAATTAAAAAATATTTTTGAATCATTAGGACATGAGGTTGTAGGGGAAGCTGAAAATGGTTTAGTAGCGATTGACTTATATAATGAATTAAAGCCTGAACTTGTCACTATGGATATTACAATGCCTGAAATGAATGGGGTAGAAGCAGTCAAGGAAATCAAGAAAAGTGATCCAGATGCAACAATTGTGATGTGTTCAGCTATGGGGCAGCAACAAATGGTATTAGAAGCTATTCAAGCTGGTGCCAAGGATTTTATTGTCAAGCCATTTGATCAGGAACGAATTAAACAAGCGATTGAAAAAATTATTTAAATATAGATGTGACATTGTGAATGTTAGCTAGCTATTCAATATAAGTTGATTAATTGTTTTAACTATTTATATAGGGAGAGTTTTTAATGAAAAATAAAACGAATCTATTTTTATTAGCTGTGATAGTTAGTGTTCTACATATTATCGCCCTTGGTTATATTTTGGTCTCACAAGGTGTGTTAACAAATATTAAGGCAGATAGTATCTTAATCATTGTGGCCGTTTTTATATTAAGTCTTATCGTTGCTTTACTTTTTTCTAATAGAAATTCAAAAGATATTCAATTAACACAAAAACGTCTTGATATTTTAGCTAGCGAGGAAATACTAGATTTCCCAGAGGGAACAGTGAAAGATAAAGAACTACAAAAGCTTAATGAAAAATTAGCTAGTGCTCACAGTAACTTCAAAAAAATGTATCATTTTATTGCTAAGATTACAGATCACGTTAATGAACAAGCGAATGTTCTAAATACGAGTGTAGCTGGTTTAACGAATGATAGCGACAATATTTCACATACGCTGCAAGAGATATCAAGTGGTGCTGATGAACAAGCTCAATCAGCATCTACCCTAACTGAAACAATGCAACAATTTACTGAAACGATTATGCAAGTTGCGGTAAATGGTGAAGAAATCAAAAGCGAGTCTGAAAAGATGCTTAAGATAACGGATGAGGGTCAAGAATTAATGGATCAATCTGTAGATAAAATGAATATTATCGATCACACGATCAAACAATCGTTGGAAAAAGTTAAAGGTCTAGATGATATGACTTTAAAAATCACTAAGCTTGTTACGGTTATTCAAGAAGTTGCGGAACAAACAAACCTATTAGCACTTAATGCAGCAATTGAAGCGGCTCGGGCCGGTGAACATGGACAGGGGTTTGCTGTTGTTGCAGATGAAGTTCGCAAACTTGCAGAACAAGTGAGTTTGTCAGTCAATGATATTACAACGACAACAACGGGGATTCAAAAAGAATCTTCATCAGCTGTTGCTGCCCTAGAAGAAGGGTATCAAGCTGTTAGTGAAGGTTCAAAACAAATCCAAACAACAGGGGATACAATTAAAAATCTAAATTCCATCATTAATAATATGAGTGGTGAAATTGCTAGTGTATCTAGTAGCTTATATCAGGTTCTCGACAATACGAAAATAATTAATGACTCCATCACTAATATCGCAAGTGTATCTGAAGAATCAGCAGCAGGAATAGCTGAAGCAGATGCATCATCAGGACGATTGAATCAATCAATTAAAGAAATACAAGATATGCAAGAAGAGTTTGAAAAAAATATCGCGGACCTATTTATTTAGATTAAAAAGAAATGCCAGAGTGCATTTCTTTTTTTGTCCAATTAAACTGAAAGATTGCTTCTTACTGTGAAACAACATAGAATGAATTTAAGAGAATGTTGGAGAAAGGGGCTATAACCATGCGGATTTATCAAATGTACATAAAGAATGAACGTCAAAGAAGGCTATTTGAAATGTCAGAAAGACTAGCTAACAAAGCACAAGAACGAGGGGAATTAGCTGAGAAAATGGCTGAATTATCAGTGGACATGATTGAAGATTTTCGTCGGGAAAACTTCTTTTCAATGACTCTACCTAAGACATTGGGTGGTGAAGGTTTATCGCTCTATGAATTCCTGTTAATTCAAGAAAGACTGGCTGTCGGTGATGGTGCTACTGCACTATCTGTAGGGTGGCATCTTGGAATTATCAAGGAACTTGCTGAAGAGCAAATTTGGCAACCGGAAATATTTGAAAAGTTTGCAAAAGAAGTTGTTGAAAAACAAGTAATCGTCAATCGAATCGCATCTGAGCGGGCGACCGGTAGTCCAACTCGAGGTGGTATACCTGAAACAAGAGCAGTAAGACAAGGTGACCACTATTACCTATCAGGAAGGAAAACCTTTTGTACAATGGCATCGGTTCTAGATTATTATATTGTATCGGCTTATGTTGAAGATAAAGATGCTGTTGGTTCATTTTTAGTTAAAAGTCATTCACCGGGTATATCGATTGAAAAAACATGGGATACACTAGGCATGCGTGGAACAGGCAGTGATGATGTTATTTTTGATCAAGTAGAAGTAGATCTTGAAATGCTTGTTGAGTTAAATAATCAAGCAAATCCTCGTAAGGCAAAGGGCTGGTTATTACATATCCCTGCTTGTTACTTAGGTATTGCGATTGCTGCAAGAAATGAAGCTATTCAATTTGCTAAAAGCTTTAAGCCGAATAGCTTAAAAACATCTATAGCAGAAGTACCGCACATCCAACAGAAAATTGGCGAAATGGATTTAAAATTAATGCAAGCCAGAAGCTTTATGTATCAAATAGCAACGGAATGGGACAATCGGACACCTGAGGGCCGCCAAGAGATAAGCGCAGAGCTAGCAGCTGTAAAAACAGTAGCAACAAATGTAGCAAATGAGGTAGTTGACCTAGCGATGCGAATAGCTGGTGGAAGGGGATTGTCAAAAGAGAACCGTTTTGAACAATTTTATCGTGATGTTAGAGCCGGTTTGCACAATCCACCAATGGATGACATGGTGATTCAGATTTTAGCTAAGCGAGCCCTAAGTGAATAATAGTAATAAACACCCCTTAATATGGCATAGGCATATTAAGGGGTGTTTATTCATGAGAAATGGGTTAAAAAAGGATGATATCTATAGTTATTCAAAGCTTAAAGCAGATCTAGAAGCTTTAAAAGAGAAATTTCCGGAGCAAATTGATCTTATAACGATAGGTTCCTCTGTGGAAGGGCGAAATCTATATGCACTAAGAATAGGAACGGGGAAAAAGGCAATCCTTTGCCATGGTGCACATCATGCTAGAGAATGGCTGACAACATACTTAATTATGGATTTTATAGATCATCTGCTAACAGATTGTAGTTGGCCTTGGTTAACGATGAGGGAAGAGTGGCTAGCAGATGTTAGCTTTTGCTTTATTCCAATGGTTAATCCAGATGGTGTGACTTTAGTGCAAGAAGGAAGTGAAAAGTCACAATACCAAAAAGAATTAATCTCTTGGAATCAAGGCTCAACAGACTTTACGAGTTGGAAGGCGAATAGTCGAGGAGTTGATTTAAATCGACAATACCCTGCAGATTGGGAGTCCATTCAAGCAGACCCGGGTAAACCGAGCCCCAGTCACTATAAAGGGAATTGCCCACTCTCAGAACCTGAATCACGAGCTTTATATCAATTTGTACAGCAAAATCATTTTGATTGTGCCCTTGCTTATCATTCCTCGGGAGAAGAAATATTTTGGCGTTACACATTACCAGATCATTTAGTTCATCAACATCGATCACTAGCAGAAAAGTTAGCAGAAGTAACCTGTTATCAATTGATTGAACCTGAAGGGACACCTAGTGGTGGTGGTTTTACTGACTGGTTTTTGACCGAATTTAAAAGGCCGGCTTTCACAATCGAGATTGCTCCATTTATTGGGCCACGGCCCGTTCCTAATCATTTATATAAGCAAATCTTTGAAGCAAATGAACTCGTCCTTTATACAATTGCATCACATTTAAGAGGCGATTAGTAAGTATTGAAATATTCACTCCCTAATTTACGGTAAAATCTGAGAGAAGAGCTTGCTGTCGGAAACTAGTTAAAGTTTTTTAGAAATCTGCTGTTAACTTTTCTAAAGTAGAAAGTACAATACTTGCAAAAAGACATACAAATCCTTTGGAAAATTGATATAATTAATGTATCAAACGGTAAGGGGTGGTCTCATGTTCAAACATATTTTATTAGCTTCAGATGGATCAGAATATGCAATTCGTGCGAGTGAGAAGGCAATTTATCTTGCTCAAAATAATCCAGAATCGAAAATAACAATTTTATATGTTGTTGATGCAGCAACATCGAAAGCTGATGCTACACATCTTTATAGTGCTTCTGAATTAGATAAAAGTCGAAGAGAAAAGTTAGAGATTTCAGAACGAAAGTTACAAAAAGCTGAAGTAGACTATGAGATTAAAATATTACATGGTGATCCAGGTCCGACAATTGTCAAATATGCGAATGAAAATAATGTTGATTTATGCGTGATAGGTAGTAGAGGATTAAATAGGCTACAAGAGATGGTATTGGGGAGCGTTAGTCACAAGGTGGCTAAGCGTGTAGAATGCCCGGTATTAATTGTTAAGTAAGGATAATCCCTAATCAATGGTAAGGGCAGATCAATTATTTTGTTTAACCCTATTGTATAGTGGAAAATAATAAAAGAGCTAGTATTAGGGTGAAATTCACTACCAATCCCTAGGTTTTTGCCATTGAACGACAAGCTTTTACCATCAAGTGATAGATGATTCTAAATAGTCTTTGAATTGATTATCCGCTCATATTTAGTAAAATAAAAATGTAAAGTGATATCAGATTAGGTGGTGTCTTCTTGTCATTATTTTGTCTCCTCGGAGCGATTAGTGAACTGACCTTATGTGATCTGTCTAAAGTAGTGTAACCTATCCGAAAATTAGAAAACTCCTTCTAGAGTGTATACTCTATAGAAGGAGTTGTTCATTTAATTGAGTTTTTAGTGGCAGACTGGGCATAGACCATAGACTTCGAATTTATGATCTTCAATAATGAAGTTATCTAATTCTTTAGATAAGTGATTCATCGGACAACACTTTATTTCTTGAGTCACACCACATTTTCTACAAATGAAATGATGATGGTGGTGGTCCGCACAGGAAATCTGATAGTGTTTCTCACCAGCCAATTCAGTACACTCAAGAATTCCTAGCTCATGAAAAAGATTGAGGTTTCGGTAGATTGTATCAAGGCTAATTCCTGAAAAATGAGATTTCATGTAATTTAATAAATCCTTTGCCGTACGATAACGATCTTCCTTGAGAAAGTAGGTTAAAATAACCTCGCGCTTATCCGTATATTTATAGCCTGCATTTTTTAGTATAGATAATGCCTCTTCGATGTTCATTAGATCGCCTTCTTTCTCTTTATACTAAGTAAGAGTTTTTTACCACTTATCGTTAATAGTAGAATAAGAATTGAGATCATCACGATTGTTCCACCTGGTGGAATTTCTAAATAGTAACCAGATATTAAACCACCAATAACTGAAATTTCACCAAAAATAATTGAATAGATAATCGTTTGTTTAAATCCTTTTGCTAGTCGGATGCTGGCCGCAACTGGTAATGTCATTAAAGCAGAAACTAGCAGAACTCCAACAATTCGAATCGAGGCAGCAATCACTAAAGCTGTTAAAATAATAAATAGAAAATGAATCCCTTGTGAGTGGATACCTGATACCTTTGCATGTTCCTCATCAAATGACAACATAAAAAGTTCTTTATAAAAGACTACAAGTGTTGACACGACAATAATTGAGATAATTAAAATCCCATATAAATCGTTACGACTAACCGCGGACACTGAACCGAATAAATAATTGTATAGGTCATTGTTAAAACCATCAGCTAATGAAATAAAAATAACACTTAGTCCAACTCCAGCCGATAAAATTATCGGTATTGCCAATTCTTGAAAAGCTGAGTAAACGCGTCGTAACCGTTCTATTAATATTGCCCCAACAACAGAAAATAGCGTGCCATAATAAAAGGGGGTTAAAAATAATAAGCCATATTTTTTTTCAATAAAAAGGCCAAAAGCAATACCAGCCAAGGTAACATGGGAAAGACCATCTGCAATTAATGAAAGTCGTCTTACAACGATAAATGATCCTAATAATGGAGCGATTAATCCGATTAATAGCCCGGTATATAATGTATTTTGTAAAAACTCATATTGAAAAAAATGTGTTAACATAATGAAGCACTTCCTTAATCATGATGGGTCACTAAATTTAAATCGTGACCATAAAATTGCGAAATTTGTTGTTCCGATAAACTAGAAAAATCAGCTGTTTTCCCATGGAAATGCATCACTTTATTTAAACAAGCTACACCATTTACATATTTAGTAACTGTACCAATATCGTGTGAAACGAGCAATAAGGTAATGTTATTCTCTTTATTTAATTTATCTAATAGTCGATAAAATTTTTGGACATTTTCCGTATCAATTCCAACAGTTGGTTCATCTAAAATCAGTAGTTTAGGATTACTGACGAGTGCTCTAGCAATAAATATGCGTTGTTGCTGGCCACCAGATAAATCACCGATATTTTGATTAATATAGTCAGACATCCCAACAGTCGCAATTGCATCAGCAACCTTTTTTCGATCTGCCTTGGTAAAGAACTTAAAGTAGCCAATACTTGCAGTTAATCCTGTTGACACAACTTCTTTAACCGTGGCCGGAAATCCACGATTAAATGAATTTGACTTCTGCGATACAAAACCAATGCGGTTCCAATCTTTAAAATGTTCGATCTTTTGTCCAAATAAACGAATGGATCCTTGTTGTGGTGTGATTAGACCAAGTAATAATTTGATTAATGTTGTTTTACCACCACCATTTGGACCGATTAAACCTAAGAAATCCCCTTCATATATATTGATATTAATATGATTTAAAGCCATTTTATCTTCATATGCATAGTGAAGATCCTTAATTTCTACGATTGGCTCTGTCATTGTTTACCTCCAATCCTTAAAGCAACGATTAAGTATTTCTATTTCCGATTGTAACTTATCTTTTGTTGTTTGTAAATAGGAATGATTACGGTTTATGTTGAATTAATTGACTTTAAGCCATCCCCTTCAATCATATAAACAAAACCATTTGATGATAAGTGGAGGAGCAATCGTCAATAAGCTCTGGTCCCTTATCTAATATTGAGTGATGGAAGTCATGCAGTTAGTGAAGATTCACCTGATTAAATGAAGTTTTTAGATAAAAAAGAGAAATCCTAAAGATTCGCTGGTTCACCATTATAGATGGTAATCGATCTTTAGGATATTCTTAATTCCTCTTTAATTAGCTGGAAATTGATTCAGATAACCAGTAAATTGTTGAACTGCTTGATCAATCTGTTGTTGATCTGCTTTCTCTAGGCTATACCAGCCATTTTTAAACATGAGGTTATAGAGATGGCGTTGCTGATTTTGAGTTTCAGTAAAAATTTGTAGTAAATTTTCATAGAATGTGTGGTTACTGGCTTCATTTAATGCTGTCGAATAACCGTCAGTCATATATTTTTCTGTTGCAAGAAAATCATTGATGATATCACGATCATTTAACTTTGGTGTCTTTTCGATAGGTGTTTCTGGATTTTGAACTTTACTTGTATGCACTTTTATTCCCCCTTATTGATTAGCTTGATTGGATTGACTTTTGGTAAAGTTAAGTAGTTGTTGATAATGTTTCTGATGCATTTTTCCAACCTGTTCAATTGCCTGCTTGATTTCTGGTAATTGACAATGATTTGCTAGATCATGCGCTTTTTTTATTACATTTAAATTCCATGACATCATATCTGTGAGATATAGCAGATCTTTCGTGCTAATCATCATTGGTGGTTGTGGCATTGTTCCATTACTTTGTTGATTGACTTGTTGCATATTCATATCCTCCCTGTACAATGGTAATACTGATAATGTGGCTTAAAAATGCAAAGATATACATCAAATTAATAAGCAATTCGCTAGCCAAAAAGTAATAACAAACCTATACTGTACTTAACGATCAATTTTAATTTAGGAGTGAAGCGGATGCTTGATTTTTATTGTTATCCAAAGTGTAGTACATGCCGTAAAGCTAAGAAGTGGCTGGATGATAACAACCTTGACTATCATGATTTTCACATTGTTAATCAGACTCCAACTAAAGAGCAAATGAGCTTGATTATCGAGAAAAGCCAATTACCTATAAAAAAATTTTTTAATACAAGTGGGAAAAAGTATCGTGAACTTCAATTGAAAGATAAATTAGCCCAGATGTCAGATGATGAAAAACTGACCTTACTTGTCTCAGATGGTATGTTAATGAAACGTCCTTTGGCTTTTGATGGTGAAAAGGTAACAGTTGGTTTTAAAGAAGAAGAGTTTGAAGAAAACTGGAAGTAAAATAGGAGGAAGAAATGATGAGTGTACCAAATAATTTAAAATATTCAGATGAACATGTTTGGGTAAAGGAGGAAAATGGTAAATTAAAAATCGGAATCACTGACCATGCTCAAGATGAATTAGGTTCGATTGTCTTTGTCGAATTACCTGAGGTTGACGATCAATTGGTTGCAACTGAAACATTTGGGAGTGTTGAATCAGTAAAAACCGTTTCAGAATTATATGCACCAATTGATGCAGTTGTAGTTGAGGTAAACGAGGCATTAGAGGATAGCCCTGAGCTTGTAAACGACTCTCCTTATGATGAGGGATGGATACTTATCGCTGAGCCAACAGACGATACAAAACTTAATGAACTATTGACACCAGAACAGTACGAAGAAGTTCTAGATCAAGAATAAAGGACAGCGTAATACCGTGGTCCTTAATTACTTTTGAGCATTCGATGGTTTAGGGCTCATGGTAGGTGAAAATAAGTTAAAGGGTATTGCAGATTAGCTAATTTTTAAAGCCCATTTCAATTACACAAAGGAAATCATCAGTAAGCGTGTGATACGTTCATTCTATATAAAGTGGTACCATTTTAGGGATCAATCAAGTTGAAATGAACTTACAATCAGTTTTAACGGATTTCCGAAAGAAGTCTCCCATCCTCAAGGAATGAGAAGGACGATAGGCCCAATGAGTAAGTGGGAGATGAATTTCGGTTGGCTTTAGCCAAAGTTTGTGATACAATCAGTCTTAGCTGAATAAAGGACTGATATACCAATGAAATCAGATAACAATAATCATTCAGTGTTCTTGTTGCACTATCATCTTGTGCTGGTTGTAAAATATCGCAGACAAGTATTTGATAATGAAATATCTGATTTTGCAAAAGATATGTTCACTGAGATTGGAAGTAAATACAAAATTTCTTTAGTAGAATGGAATCACGATAAAGATCATATCCACATCTTATTCAAAGCACATCCTAACTCTGAATTATCAAAGTTCATTAACGCTTATAAGAGTGCAAGTTCTCGATTGATAAAGAGAGACTTTCCACATATT